>NZ_JAGIPX010000119.1 GCF_017814945.1 Paraburkholderia sp. LEh10 | reverse complement strand
TGCGTCCTCAGCAACGAGGGAGGCGAATTTTGAGCCACCAGACACGCGGCGTCAAGGGAAATTGGAAAATATTTTTTGGGCCATCGAGACTTCTCGCCAGGGCGACTTATGGTGAGAGGCAACACATCGCGCGCGAGCAAAGAAATGAATCGTTGTCGCCGCGATTTCCCGATGAGTCGATGTGCATCGGCGCCATCAAGGGTCCGATCAGTTCAACTGCGCTCCATGCTGCGAGCGATCCAATTGTCGTTCAGCTTGCGGCGTGCCGAGTGCCGCTAGGACAATCTTGTCAGCCGATATGACGATCTTGCTTGCAGCCGATGTCGAATACCGACAAACCGAGCAGACGTGAAAGTAGATACACCGTACATTCCGACGCCTCGTGCAAACAGCCAGACGATGTAGTCGTCGCTCAAGCGACCGGCATCATCGCCGAATCGGGATGGTCGTCGCGATCATCTCCATGTGGTCGGCGGAGACTTTCCGGCATAGCTGCCCAGCGTCCAAATGCACTTTGCACTGTGTGTATTTCGATCTGGCTCGGCGGACAGACTCAATTACCTCCATTTGAAAGCGACGTGATCTTCGCGCGGCGATGGGTTCGTGAAACGGCATCGCATGGAAGCATTGTCATAGTGAATGGCAGGATCGTTATAACGACCGACAGGCGCCTCCGTATATCTTGCGCTAGCGACGACATCGGGCATGCTCGCGTGGCCCGATGACGCTGATCGCAGCGCAGTGATTTTCGACCCAGGAGTCATCATGCCGGATACTGAAACCCAGACCGGGCCAACGCCGCCCGCCGCCGCACCGACCGCGGCCGCCGCTCCCACGCTCGCCGTCATCGTCAACCCGGAGGACACGGTGGGACTCGTCCTGCAGCCCGCCTATATTTCGCTCGGCCTTGCACCGGAGCTTTTCGTCAAGGAGATCGGAGGGACGGCCTGACACATTCTGCTTCTTGTCTCGAGGACATACGTCTCACATTTCGTCAGGAGCCGGACATGACCATTACCCTTCAAAAGGTGCAGGGCGTCACGCCGTTGGTGATTCGCCCAGAACTCATCAAGCAGTTTGCCAGGGTCGGCGACGCCACCATTGCGCCTCCCGTCAAGCTGCGCCCGCAAATCTTCCTCGTCGAGCAATACAAGCTCGTCTCGTTCAAAGGTGATCTCGCGCGCGACGACATGATCAATAGTTTCTCGATCTCGCCCAATTCAGAGTTTACGTACACGCTGATCACGAAGACGGCGACAACGACCAGCAGCGAATTGACCACCACCGTCATGGAGAGTCAGGACTCGACCGCGGCGAGCCAATTCAACAACAGCATGAAGGATTCCGCCGATTCGAAATACGGCAAAGACAGTTCGAATTACCAGCTCGACGCAAACTTCCACGGCGAAGCGGAGGTTGGCTTAGGTAGCGGCAGCGCCGATGCTTCCCTCAACGTCAAGGGCGGCTCGCAGGGACGTGCGGCAGGAATTGGCGAAATCGGCTGAATCGGCGATCGATTCGCAGATCTCGTCGACTAACCAGTTCCGGAAACAACAAGCGGTGTCGGGCACACAAAGTACCCAGACGACAAGTTCCACCGAGACCAGAAGCGAGAAAAAGACTCGCAACGATACGCCAAATCCCGTCAATATCGGCGTGTTCCAACTCAAGGAAGAAACCATTTCGCTGCTCTGCCTCGTGGACGCATCGATCGCGTTTCGAAATACGGACCCCTCGATGAACCTGTCCGTGCCCGTGCGAGAAATCGATGCGCTGCTGAACAAGGTCATCGCCAGTGCGGACGTGCGCGCATCCCTGAAGGCGCAGATACTCGACACGCTCGGGTCCATTCGTGACTATCAGGACCAGCCGCGCAGCCTGTTGACGCCGGATTCGCTCAATCCGTCGACTCGCGGTCAATCTAAGGCTCGAGTCCATCTATGAACTCAAATCGCCGGACGGCAGCGTGCGGCGCAAGCTGGTGGCGCCGGGCATCATCATCAAGGACTTTCGGCGATATCTGCGCAAGCCATGCACGACGGTCGAACTGCGCCTCGATACCATCTAGCCGCCCTGCAGGCGAGAAGTCTAGAATCCATCAGCCCTTTACGGCGTCGTCATTCGGGCGACGTTTTTTTTGAAGGCCCGGAACATCGTCAAGATGGACGGCCGTAGCTTTGCCCAAGCTCGGCGATCTGACCTTGAAGCGCACCAAGAAAAACGTTCACCCGGTTCGGCACATAGCGCCTGCTCGGCGTGACGGCCCAGACCGACAGGTCCTCCATCGATGCGTCCTGCAGATGAACCTCAACCAGCGAGTTGTCGGCTAACTGCCTGAATACGTCCCAGTAGGTTAACTGCGCGAGTCCCAGGCCTTGCACGGCAGCAGTACGTGCCGCTTCGACACTGGTTGTGGTGACGTAAGCATCCACGCGTTTGCGTATCAACGCTCCGTCGACAACGAGCGGCCACTGCTTCACCGCGCCCAATCTGATGCAGGCGTGATGGTCCAGTTCGGAAACCAATGTGGGACGCCCATGCTTCTTCAAATAGGCTGGCGCAGCGCAGATAAGGCGAGGGTTTGGCGCGATCTTCTTCGCGACCAGTTCGGAGTCTTCCAACGGAGCAATCCGCAACGCCACGTCGAGCCCCTGTCCCACGATATCGACCTGACGATCGGAAAGATCGAGGTCGATGCGAAGGTCGGGATTCGCTTCCAGCAGAGCGGGAAGCATCGGGAGCACGACTGACTGTCCGAAACCGCTTGGCGCGGTCATGCGCAGCACGCCTGAGGCTTTTCCCGGCGACGGGTTGAGTTCGGCCCGTGCACCCGCTTCAGCGTCTGCCATCGATCTGGCATACGGGATGAAAGCTTCGCCTTCCGCTGTCAGGGTGACCGATCGCGTCGTCCGATGAAAAAGACGCACACCAAGATCTTCTTCCAGCGCAGCTATCCGCCGAGACACCTGCATCGGAATGACATCGAGCTGTCGCGCCGCGGCTGACAAGCTGCCCGCCGACGCGACGGCCAAAAATGTTCGAATGTCTGGAAGAAGCATCGTTTATATCCAAAAGTGTTAGAGCGGCTTCACGTTCCAATGTCTGTTTTCCGCCTCTCGCGGCGCCTATCATGCATTCACCTTCACTTCGACGCGAGCAGCAAAATGACTGACAGAACTTCCCTGATCCTGTCCCCGTACGAACGCAACGGCATCGCAGTACGAAACCGGGTTGCAGTCGCGCCGATGACGCGCATCACAGCCACCGAGAACGGACGTCCGACGCAAATCATGTTCGACTACTACATGCGCTTTGCGAAAGGCGGCTTCGGTCTGGTGACAACGGAAGGAATCTATACCGACAAGGCGTTCTCACAAGGATACCGGTTTCAGCCTGGTTTGGCGGATGACGATCAGGCACGGGGCTGGACTGCGTTCACTGGGGAAATGCACGCGCAAGGAGCCTATGTCGTCGCGCAACTCATGCATGCGGGCGCGCTGAGTCAAGGCAACTTCCACCGAACCGGCACTGTGGGGCCATCGGCTGTCCGCCCCAAAGGCAAACAGATGGAGTTCTACTTTGGCCAGGGCCTCTACGCCGAGCCGCGACAGATGACGGCGATCGAGATCGATGACGCCGTGCAGGGCTTTGTGAGCGCCGCGCGACGGGCCGTGAACATTGCCGGGTTCAATGCCGTTGAGATCCATGGCGCCAATGGCTATCTGCTCGACCAGTTTCTGACGGCAGAGACCAATCGCAGAACGGACCGTTGGGGCGGAGACACGAAGGCGCGCGTCCAGTTGCTCGCCGACATCGTGAAGGAAGTGAAGCTCGGCATCGGTAACACAGTGCCCGTCGGCATTCGAATTTCGCAAGGCAAAGTCAACGACTTCACAGCGAAGTGGCCGGGTGCACGGGCCGACGCTGAAGTGATCTTCGGCACGCTGGCCGCCGCGGGCGCGGACTTCATTCATGTCACTGAATACGAAGCCTGGCAGCCTGCATTCGAGGGGGTGACGGAAAGCCTCGTGGCTCTGGCGCGTCGCTACGCACCGAGCGTCACGATCGTTGCGAACGGCGGCTTGCATACAGCGGAGCGTATCGCCAATGCGCTGGAAGACGGTGCCGACCTGGTGACAGTAGGACGCGGTGCTTTGGCTAACCCCGACCTGCCAAAAGTGTTGGAGAGCAAACGCGAACCCAGGCCATTCGATAGTTCGATTCTTCAACCGCTCGCGAGCATCAAAAGCGCAGAACTCTCGATGCAGGCGGTTGCCTGAACGCGAGCAGCAATCTATGTCACTGCCGATTGCGCGACGCATGGCCGCGCAATCGTCTCGTCTTCGATGCAGACGGCAATGCTCGCTGCGCTCCCGTAACGAACGCTCGTACGCGGTGATATCGCATTTGACCGGGCAACGCTTTGGTGATGCAACATGCGCTTGGGCTTTAGCATAAAGCGCATCGTCGCTGCTCGTGGAATTGACGCAACAACCTGACGGTCGTTGGGGGGCAGAAAGTTTCCGGATGCGCGGCCGTGCCACTTTTCGTTTCTCGCGTATGTTTGCGCTGTTGCAATCACCAGCCGTCAAGATTGGACAGAAGCCGGCCGCAAGCGTGGCAGTCGCACCGTAAAGGTCATGCCGTGTTCTGTTGAGGCAGCCTGGATCGTTCCATTGTGTGCCTGTGCAATGCAGCGGCAGATATAAAGCCCCAGGCCCATGCCGGCGGCAATGCCTCCTCGCTCGCGCAACGGGTTCGCGCGCGTCAATGGATCAAATAACGTCGGCAGCGCATTCTCCGGTATCGGATTGCCCTCATTCGACACGGCAAGCACGACCTGTTCATCGTCGCCGACGGCTTCCACGCTGATTGGCCCAGCCCCGTAGCGAACCGCGTTTGACAACAGGTTCACGAGCAGCTGGGTGATACGATCACGGTCCCACATACCGGCGAGTTCGCCGGTGCAGTGCAGCGCGATCTGCGAGTCCGGATACAGCGCACGAATCTCCTCGACTGCGCCGCTGCAAATTCGCCCCATGTCCTGCATCGCAAAACTGACGGGCAGCGCGTCCCCCAGCCGGGTGCGCGTGAAAATGAGAAGATCGTCAATCATCCGCTTCATGCGCATGGCACCTCTTTGCACGTTTGAGCCGGCCCTTACGCTCATTGGCGAAAGCCCCTCGTCACGCAGCAGCAGTTCCGCCGAGTTCAGGATGGCGCCCAACGGAGCCCGCAGGTCGTGCGCAAGCACGCCAGCAAAAAGGTCCCTGATGCGCTCCGTCCGTTGAGCATATCGACGTATGGATTCAGTCAGCGCCTGATCAATCGCCTCGTTAAAGCGGATCATCTCCTGGAACGACTTGGTGCCGCCCGGGGAAGTCTGCTGCCAGCGACGCAGTACACTGGCGCGCAGCGCGCGGAATTCCGCAACCACATCGCTGATGGCAAAACCATGCTCCAGACGATCATCGGCGTGTAGCGAGGAAGCGGCATCGAACCCGCGCTGTGCGTCGTACGTCGCGCCGTGCGACTTGGCTTCCTGCTGCGCTGCACTTTGTGTCATGCGCATGTCGGCCGCAATCTGCATGAGTATTTCGCGGGCCGCGTCGCGCAACTGGCGTTCCGTGAGCCCGCTGTCTTTCTGGCTGAGAACGAGCGCGTACGCTGCCCAGTCGTCTACGATCCCCTGAAGATTCGCTTCAATGAAGTCCGGAAGATTCATTCAATCCCCCTCGCCATTGGCATATATGATGCGGATGATGTGTCTCGTAGCGATGGACTCGACAACATGCAGTCAATGAATGTGTGCGCGCGTTTTTCCCCATACCTGAATGCCTCTTTCTCCGTGAGAAAGTCGAATGGCTCTGGAAAGCTCGCAACCTTCTGGTCCGGATTACCAGGTGAAGATACCGTCCATAACACTCGATAGCGCCGATATGTGCCGCCGAGCGCATGCGATTTGGCCGGAGTGACGTGGACATCAATAGTGCAGCCGCGATACGGCGCACAAGGTTGACCAGGCATGACTCTTCTCCCTGCAAAACGTCGAACAATGCGATGAGGGATAACGCGAACCGGCCTGGACCGGAAGGTCGGCCAGCCACGGCGTTTGGCATCAGTATTGACGTCTTCGGCACAGACCAAACCGCGACTTCGGACTGGGCGTGTTATTTGGCCGAGATAGCGCCGCGCGTGTGAATTACGGACGGACAGATCGCGGATTTGTGCTTCCATCCCTCAACGGGTGCGGCCTGTATCAGCGTAGCAATCGACATACCGAACCGCGCCCGATCCGGTCATGCAACCATCTCCCGGGCTGCACCGGCCCGGTAACTCCGTGACGCGGGAATGAGACCGCTGATATTTAAGTCCTTTACGCCTTTCATCTCGCTTGGGGGCCTTCAGTTGGTCATATCCTGTTCAGAGATTTGAAACAGAACAATATCCCCAACGTAATGATTACGGACGTCCCTATCGGAGCAACGATGCGAACCAGCCAGCTTATTTGCCGGGCGATTGGTGGAATAAATACCGCAAAGCTCCGTTATCCGCGATATGGAAAGGCAATACGATCACGTATCGGTCTGTGTTTTGTACTGTGATGTATTTTCTACTTCTACGACGGATATCGACAGGCGTTTGGCTAGCGCGCCCGGTCCTGCTGGTGCAGCATGACCGATTATTTGAGGCCAGCATGGAAGGCAAGCGGAGGAGACCATGTCAGACACGGCGATTTTTCGCCGCGGCCAAGGGATGGCGTCGAAAGTCATACAGTCAACCTTGCCGCTGACGACGGACCGGCCCAGTCAGCATCATGCCGTGTGCGCTAGGCCGCCTCGATGTCCTTTGGTTGAATGCAACGCGAACCGGCTCGCCTCGCTATGTGACGCACTGAGATCGCGTGGCGTGGTTGCAATGCATATGACCACGGGTGACAACGCGCTCGATGCATCACGCCGGCTTTGCCCCCAGGTGATCGTCGCTTCCAGTCCGCTCGGCGTCCCCAGCGCTGCGGACATGCTGGACGCTTTGCACGAATGCGCGGACGCCAGCCGTCGCCCGATCATGATGGCCCGGTCGATCGACGACACCCGTGTCGAGTGGACCCGCTGGGATGGATGGATCCCACGGTCCACCGCCACCGACGACGTCGCGCGACTTGTTATGGGAATGCTTGGGAAGTGAACTCGTCGCGCCCGGACCGGCTTCCGTTCGAGCGAGGTCGCCGACACATACTCGCGCCACCTGACAGAGGCCGGCATCCTTTACTCGATCCATTGGAAAAAGTTAGCAAACGACACTCAGCCGCCATGCATTCCACGGGCCGGCGGCACGGGCATGACGAGTGCAACAGCGATTGCATTTCAGCGTCTGCTCGATGGGAGTGAATCTATGGGGACCAATGTGATCGCCGTGCTGAACGAGTTGATCGGGACGTCGGAAGACGGCGAGCGCGGATTCATGAAAGCTGCCGAAGAGGCGCAGCATGCGAGCGTAAACGATGCACTGCTCGAATTAGCCTCACACTGCTCGCGTGGAGCGCGCGAATTGCAGGACCTCGTATCAAGGCTCGGTGGCAAGCCGGCGAGTGGCGGCAGCGTCGCGGGCGCGTTGCATCGCGGCTGGCTCGATGTGAAATCCGCGGTCGGCGGCCGCACCGACCAAAGAATCCTTACCGATTGCGAAAAGGACGAAGATGCCGCGGAGAAGCGGTTTCACGATGCACTTGAAAAGGATCTGCCCGCTGATGTGAGCGCGGTCGTCCAGCGGCTCTACGTGGGTGTGGCGCAGAATCGCGATCGCATTCGCGTGTTGCGCGATCAGATTGCGTCGATGAACTCCTGACCGAGCGCACGGACGCCGCGCGGCGTGTGCTGAATGCTGGGAAATCGGAGCGTCAGAGCACTGCCTCCGCACTCTGGCTCATCATGGGCGTTGCCATACGATTCGCACTTTACCCCATGCGGTGTCGGCATCCAGCACGAGTTTCTCATCCTCGAAACGATAGTGCCGTTCGTGATCGCTCGCCGCGTGGTTTGGAAACATGAGCCTTCGACATGGTGTGTGACGATCTGGCGGTCCACGTCGATTGAAGAGGTGCCGAAATAACCGAAGTACTTTAAATGCTCGGGCTGCATCTTCGGCTCCGGCTTTGCGCCAGTCTTCGGGACGCGAATCTCTGTCGCGCGCGGCGTGACACTTGGGCGGCGACATGTCCATCGGGCGTGTAGAGGATCTGACCCGTGGCGTCATCGCCGAGTGGATAGACTTTCGATCCGTCAGTACGCAGCTCGTACCATTCCGCCAATTTCCACGCGCCCTTGATTCGATCGCGAATTTCCGGGGATGAAACACTTATGACGCTCTCCATTGATTCAGTCGCGCCTTCTTAGCAACGAATATGCCGCATAAGCGCTCCGGCTTCGCAGAGGTCTGCATGCGCGATTAGAAACCGTGCCGAACAGAAAACGTCGCGCCCGTGTCGTGCGAACGGAGAACCGCCAAACGCGCTGTCGCGGAGAAGACCCAATCATCGACGATTAATGACAGCCTTCGCTGCGGTTGTGCACGGAGCGTTAAAGTCGTGTTTGGCAACTGGACGATCGAGAGTTGCGGCGCCGTCGACGGGCCTATGGGTAGAACATTGGCGGCTTGCCGCGGTGCCGGGTCAGGCGTTAGCGCGGCTTCACCGCCACCGAATCGAAAGTCGTGCGTTAGCGGTGCGCTATAGAAATCTTTGACTTGCGCGTAGAATGGCGCGCCCTGAGTCGACTGAGATTCCATTTCATACCGGTACAAATAACGTTGCGGTTCCGGAATGGGCGGAACAATCTCCATGGGCAAGCGCGCAATGTTCGCAACCGTCATCTCTTCGGACACGCCGGCAACACCATCGCCGTACGCGAATCCGCTCAGCAGAAAAAATATTGCGCCGACAATCCTTTCTCTCAGGCACGTCATGGGCATGCCTCCAATGAAGGAATTGAAACGTCACACTACTGACCGCCATTTCCCGATAGATCGCTTCGTGGCTTCTATTGCACCACTCATTGTAGTCCGTCGTTCGAGTCTGGCCGACCGAATTTAAGCTTTGGGGCCAACGTCGCAGCACATAGTACGGTGTCAGCGCTGATAGTATGGGGTCGAAGAGTGGGCACCGAACTTCTTCCTCGACCCCGCCTACGGCGCAGTGAATCGCCTTCGGCAACATCCGAACGACACATTAAATCAGCAAGCGCTTGCTTTCTGCGGATCAGATACGGCTTGCTTATCCTAATAGACCATCATCGGGGATACTACAAGAATCCGGTTGCGCCCGATACCGGTTCACGCTCTTCTACTACGACCGTGGCGGCGATACGACCTTTGGGTCTGTCCCGACGATCCGCACCGCTTCCCTCACACCCTGCACAGCATGAGCCGGATCACCCGTCAGTATTGATGAGCCGACTCCGGACGCCGAATCCTCCAAGGCTCTGTTCAGCGCCATGAAGTTGCTGTTCAAACGGCTTTCGGCGCCATTGACTGCATCGACTACTGCGCCCAGCACGATTTCATTGACATGCCGCCAGTAGGCGACCGCTTTCGCGGTCCCCGCCATCGCATAGCTCGCCTGCAAGCGCCACGCACCGAAAGGAGAACACTCGCTTGCAGCTTCGAGCGCGATTGCACGTTGTTCATCAATTGTCGTATGAAACGCGCGGACGTTGAGTTCGGCGATCCGCTCTGCGGTTTCAATGCACAGTCCTGCCAGATCATTCATTTCGGCAGCCGCCCACGCGGCGCGTTCAGGCAATCTGGCTTTTACGTCGTCGGGCAGGGCAATGGCACTTTGGCTCATGTGATGGCTCCTTCATCGATTGGTGACATGACATTCCCTAGAAGATCCAATGCTGCGGACTTCATATTGCGCCGCCGCAATCGCCGTTCCCGAAGTCATGCGGTTGGCCATTACCGCGAGTCTGCTATCGTCGCCTCATCATGGCCCGTACTACCGGAAACTGCCGAGCGCATCCAAATAGTGCTCGATGCGAGACAACGCATAGCGCGCAGCAAGATGACGGATTTCGTTGCGGTTACCGGAAACCTGACGCGTTTCCGAAAACGTAACGATGCGGCCGCCGCGCATGGGGTACGCCCATGCGAAGCATTGCGTGCCGGGCGGCGGCCCGTTCGACGGCAGCGGATCGGCGATGCCCGTGTCGGCGACGGCAACGTCGGCGCAACCCCTGCTGCTGCAATGCGAGTTCCGCCATCTCACGCGCGACGGCTTCGCTCGTCAGCCCGTGCGCCTGCATGGTGGCCTGCTGGACGCCGAGGAAGCCCGCCTTGCCCGACGGCGAGTAAGGGACGACACCTACTTCGAGGCACACCCCGCTTCCCGGCCCTTCAGCCAGGCACGATGCGATCTGCCAGCCGGCACGATTCGGCCGTCGCGAGCTTGAGGCCGCGCGAACCGAGAAACGACACGACCCGTCGCGTCACGTTCATGTATGTTCCCTCCCTCACTTAAGCAGTTTGCCGCGCGGCGCTCATGTTGTTGGCCATGACCTGCTGCGGGTTCAAACCAGCATCGGCATTCCTGCGGCCGGGCATGTGGCCTGCTATCTACAGGATCTTCCGTGAGGAGCGACGCCATGTACCCGACTTCCACCGCGTCCGTGAAATCGCACGCGCTTGCGGCTTGCGCCGTGCTGTGCGCCATGTTGTCAACGTCGCTGCCTGTGTTTGCCCAAATCACTTCGCCCAACGGCTCGTCCTCCCAGGAAAGCCGCACTTCGTCGATGGGCTCGCAGCCCGCCACGCCGGCGTCTCAACCACTCGAATCGAACGTGCCGCAATCGTCGGATGCGAAGAGTGGCCAGCGTGCTTCATCCGCGACGTCCGGTCATAAAACGGAAGGCGCGGGCGGCTTCGACAATGGACTGTACGGTACTGGGTCGGGCAATAACAAATAGCATCGCGTGCGCACAGTGCATGCCTGATAATCGTTCGTTCCGCCAGCACAAGTTGTGGCGAATAGAAGGTACCGGGCGCGTGGCGGGATGCGTGGACATGCAATACGCGACGGAGTCGAAATGAAAAGGCTCGCGTATGTCTTATGCCCAATCGTCGCCCTCGCCTTCTGGGCCGCCGCGTGCACGCAGTCCCACGACGCGGATATCGACGGCATGCGTGCGCCCACTCATAAAGTTCCGACCGTCGATGCGCGGTTCACTGGCGGAAGCGGCGTGATCTCTGCAGGCGTTCATAAATAGACGGCTACATCCGTGACGATGGCTATGGCTGCGTGGCGCCCTCCATCCCTTGCGTGATCCGCCCGAATAATTGCTCTTTTAAGCCAGAAAGCGGCTGCGTACGAAACCGCGACAGACCGAATCAGGCGAATCCCCCTCGTGGGGAGAACGCCGTGCTCGAAGACTTCGGGGGCTCGGGTTCGAAACCGTCATGCGGTACGCCGCGTATCGCGGACGCATCCGCGCAATGGCCTCAAGCGCTGGCCTACGGTGAGGTGCCCGAAGCCGAACGCAGGGTGATGGCCGGTGCGCTCGTCGCGTTCTGCTGCAAGGCCGAAGACCCCGCCGTGAAGGCCCGCCGCGTACGGGCCGCTCTTTATGCCCGCAGCATTGTTTTGCGCGTCCGCTTCAGCTTTCATACTTTTCTGATCGTGCATGGCCTGGTTTTCCGGTCTAGTGCGCGATGGCCACGGTGTGAGTTCAGGTTGGCATCTGGTCATTAGCATTACTGACAAACAATGAAAGCAGGCATGAGAGACACAGCATGAAAAACCATTCACGCTACAGCCCCGATGTCTACGCGGCGCCCGCGCGCACGCTGGAGATTGACGGACCCGCGCTGCCGCGCTGGACGCCGCCCTACACCGACATGCTGGCCGAGGGTGAGGATACCCGGCCCGTGCTGGTCCCCATCACCCTGGCGGGACGTGAAAAGATCGGCAGGCCGTACCGCTACGTCGTGCTTTACAGGACGGATATCGAGCTGCCGTCATATCCCGACCGCACCACGCTCGACCTGGACCGCATCACCGGCACGCCCGTCACGATCTCGATTGACATCCCGGGCAAGGGCACATTCATTTCCGGCCTGCCGGGCGACACGGGCCGGGGCAACGTCGGTTTCGGGGTGCGCGAGATTTCCGGCATGGTCACGAAGGCGGAGTTCGTACGGCGCGACGACCGGTCGATGGTCTACAGGTTCGTGGTGAAACCGGCGCTCGCGAAGGCGCGCAAGGGGCAGAACTACCGCATCTTCCAGAACCGCACGGTCATCGAGGTCATCGAGGCGATCCTGGCCCTATCCGATGTCCATCGACTGGCGCATCGCCGGACCCCAGGTCATCGACCACTACCCGGTGAGGGACCTGATACGGCAGCACTTCGAATCGGACTACACGTTTTTTCATCGTCTGTGCGAGGTGAACGGGCTGTTTTACTGGTTTGAACACAGCAACGGCTATCACCGGATCGTGATTGCGGACACGATGGGCGCCTTCCATCCGCACGGTGAAGCCTACGAAACCATCCGCTTTTCGAACGGAGACCGCATTGATGAGGAGCACATCGACCGGCTGTCACTGGCGAGCCGGCAGACGGTTGGCAAGGTCACGGTCGTGGACCACGACTACACGCGACCGTGCCTGGCGCGCCACAACCTGCCGCTGCGCGAGGACAACGAGCAGCCCCGCGACACGGTCGAAGCGGACCAGGCGTTCTACACCTGCGCGAACGTGAGCCAGCCGCGCCAGGGCGCGCATGGCCTGGGCGGCGAGCCGAACGACGTGGACGGAGAAGCGCAGTTCGTCGCGCTGGTGCGGATGCAGGCGCTGCGCTGCAGGGGCCTGCGCGCAAAGGGCCACGGCAACCTGCGCGGGCTCACGACCGGCTTCACGTTCAGGCTGGTTGAGCATCCGTATGAGCAGGCCAACGAGGAATATCTGGTCGTCTCGACCCGGCTGAAGATCACGGAAACCGATCAGGCCAGCGGCTCCGGTCAGGCGTTCAGCTGCGAGACGGAGTTCGAGATCCAGCCGGTGCGCGAAT
>NZ_JAGIPX010000118.1 GCF_017814945.1 Paraburkholderia sp. LEh10 | reverse complement strand
TTGCCGGGCTTCATTTCGTGGTCTTCGCCATGCTTATGCTCGTGCATGCAGTGCCAGTACTTCAAAGTTCATAACACCGTCTAAGAACATACCTCAGATCGAGTCGGAGACCAACGACGACGGCGGTGCGGCACTAGATGCTAAAGAGTTGTAGCACGGCGCATAACGCCGGACTCTCGGTCATGTCTTCGGATTCCTTGTTCTAAAAAATATGCGAAAGTAGAGCGCTCGCGTCAGCCGGCGCGAATCATCGATCTTGAAAGGAGTTGCGCGATGCTTTTCCCTCGTCAGACGGCACCTGCACTTGTCGTTGATACTCTGGACCACGGTCCGTTCGACCTCGCCTCGGAAGTGCCTGGGCGAATGACGCTGATTTGTTTTTATCGCGGGCTTCATTGTCCCACCTGTGCAATGTATCTAAGAGAGCTGGAACGACTCACTCCAGAATTCGCTGAGCGAGGCATTACGACGATTGCCATCAGTTCCGATAGCGAACCTCGCGCGCGAGAGATGCAGAAAAAGGTTGCTGCTAACAGCTTGCGCATCGGTTATGGAATACCGCTAACAGAAGCCCGAAAATGGGGACTTTATATCTCCACATCTCGTGGCAAATCATCTATCGGGGTCGATGAGCCTGAAATGTTCTCCGAACCTGGCTTGTACCTGCTGCATCCAGACCGGACCATTTACTATCTTTCCGTCCAGTCTATGCCGTTCGTGCGCCCCAATTTTAAGGAGCTACTGCAGGCTCTCGATTTCGCGATTCAGCATGATTACCCGGCACGCGGCGAGTACACAGGCGACCTCTGAGACCGGTTCATGATGCTTTGAGCGTTCTCCATGAATGGGTGAGCGCTCACAGCCCAGCTAGAACCTTCTCACGAGAATTCCGCAGTCTGTAGTGTGCACCATCGCTGGTTTTGCACGACACGTTACGCAATGCGATTGTCGTGCGTGATCGCGGAACGGGGAGCCGACGATCGCATTGAAGACGCTTTTCTGCCCGGACGCGAGGGCTGCAGTGTCTCAGGCTCCTTCCGAGAGTTGACACGCCAACCGGCGTGGCCGGTCGTATTGCATCGGGAAGGCACCATCGGCAACGGCGGAAACACCGTTGCCCGTCAGCGGGACCACTGTTACTCCTGCGTACAGACTTGCACCATCGAGCTAATGGTCACCGAATGAGCTCGGTGACAGACTTTAAGCTGCAAGCCGGCACCGAGACGCCAATTCGCTGCTGACCAGTCCGTGTGTCTTCGTAGGAAACCGTCCGCTGCTCATATGCGGCGATCGTTACTGCTAGAAAGGTGTGTTCTATGAGCGGCTTGGGATATCGATAGCCTTTGCAACGGCTGGGCGCGCGAGGAACGCCTGGAATGCACGCGTCACATGCGGGAAATCGGTGATACCGACCAGGTCTCCAGCTTCGTAAAAGCCGACGAGATTGCGCACCCACGGAAACGTCGCCATGTCGGCGATCGTGTACGCGTCTCCCATGATCCAGGAGCGCTCGGCGAGGCGCCGATTGAGCACGTTTAGCAAGCGCCGCGACTCGGCAACGTAGCGGTCGCGCGGGCGTTTGTCCTCATAGTCCTTCCCGGCGAACTTGTTGAAGAATCCGATCTGACCGAACATCGGGCCGATTCCGCCCATCTGGAACATCAACCATTGAATCGTTTCGTAACGTCCTGCCGCGTCATCCGGGATGAACTGCCTGGCCTTGTCGGCGAGGTAGATCAAGATGGCGCCTGATTCGAAGAGGGCGAGCGGCTTGCCATCCGGCCCTGCCGGATCGAGGATTGCCGGAATCTTGTTGTTGGGATTGAGCGAGAGAAATTCGGGCGATATCTGATCATTCGTATCGAAGCGCACTAGATGCGGTTCGTACGGTAGCCCGGTCTCCTCAAGCATCACCGAGACCTTGACACCGTTTGGCGTGGGTAGCGAATACAGTTGGATGCGCTCGGGATGCTGTGCGGGCCATTTGCGTGTGATGGGGAAGGCGGAAAGATCGTTCATCGGTGGACTCGCCCAAAAGAGCAGTGTTTATGCGAGGATGGATCGCTATGTGTTGCGGTCGCATGGTCGGCGGCGTACCGCGCTTCGCGAGCCGTTTCTAAGGATAGACGGCTACGCAGTTTGTATCTTGCGGGGCGATGGCCCAGAAGCACAGAGCCAAAAATCGCGTCATTTTATAGGCCATATAGAGCGCTCACATCAGTTTCAGTATGCGCCGTCCGAGTTTTTCGGCAGTGCTCTCGGAGTCGATATTAGTAAAGCCGAGTAGCAGGGCCGGTTCTACCTGTCTACCGATGCTCCAGTCGCTCAGCGCTTGCGCATACATACCGTGACCGCGTATTCGCTCGGCGAGGGAACGATCAGAACCGCCGCGCCGCATCCGAAGTACTAGGTGCATTCCTCCTGGCTGCGGTTCGATCCGCATGTGCGCGCCGAGGATTCGCTCCAGGCCGGTCGCCGCCGCTTTCCTGCGCTCGCCGTATAGCTTACGCATACGCTGGATGTGGCGGGCAAAATGACCTTCCGTCAAGAATTCGGTAACTATGGCCTGCGTCAGTTGCGGACCGCCGCCTGAAAAGATCTGGCTGATGCGCTCGAAACGTTCGATTTGTGCTTCGGGTACGACAAGATATGCCAGTCGAATACCCGGAAACAGAACCTTACTGAACGTGCCTGCATAGAGCACACGCCCGTGTCGATCGAGGCTCTTGAGAGCGGGTAGCGGACGGCCGACGTATCGGTATTCGCCGTCGTAATCGTCTTCCACAATCCATGCCTTGTTTTTTGATGCCCATTCGAGCAGTGACAGGCGGCGCGGTAAAGACAACGACATGCAAAGGGGACTCTGATGTGCAGGCGTAACAATGGCGGCACGCGCACGTGATGCAGTGGCAATTCCATGCGCGACGATCAGCCCTTCCTCATCGACCGGGACCGGGGTGACCGAAATGTTTGTGTGTTGCAACAACAATTGAGTAGGTGGGAAGCCGGGATCTTCGACCCAGACATGATCGCCTGGTTCGAGGAGCGCATGGACGATCAACTCCAATGTGTTGCGATACCCAGACGTGACGAATATTTGTGAGGGGGAACAGTCGATGCCACGGGCGAGCTGAAGGTACGTGGCGATCGCACCGCGCAACGCGGCCAGACCATGTGCGGCGGGATAGACCATGTCAGCTATCTGCGCGGCCCGTATGCAACGCGCGCCCAAGCGGGTCCACAGCCTTCGGGGAAAGGCGTCTAATGCCGGGAGTCCCATCTGCAGCGGTAGCAGCGAAACCGGGCGCATGTTCAACGTACCGGGGGCGTAAGCGAGGGGCTCTTCGGCAGTTGCTGGCGCCGACAACGGCGGCTTTAGGCCAGGCGCAACAAAAGTGCCCGCCTGGCCGCGAGGCTGGAAGTAGCCCTCCGCAATCAAGGTAGAGTAGGCCGCCTCAATGGTTCCCCTGGACAAGCCCAACTCCGTGGCCAACGCGCGAGCCGACGGCACTCGGTCGCCGGGAGCAAGACGGCCATCGGCGATCGCATTGCGAAACCGGACATAAACTTGCCGGTAGAAGGGCTCCTTAGAAGCCGGGTCCAGTGGAGATAGAGTGCCTGTTTGTGTGCGAATCATGGCCTGGTGAGCGCGCCGAATCTTGGCTCTATGCGATATGCCATCGAGTTCATAGTATAAGCCTTGGTGGCACTCCGCCGCTGGTACTTAGGAGCCTATGATGCCGATTCTTACCGCCGACATGCTCGACATAATCAAGCGCACGATCCTTTCGTTCGTCGCGACAGTAAACAAAGACGGATCGCCGAATCTTTCGCCGAAAGCGTCGCTTATCGCACGCAATGACACACTGTTTTTCGCGGATATCGCCTCGCCTCAAACCATCAAAAATATCGGACGTAATCCGGAAATCTCTATCAATGCAGTCGATGTCTTTGCCCGGCGAGGGTACCGCTTCAACGGGAGGGCAACTGTGCTGCCCGTTGGGGATGTTGATCGGAAGTTCGTCGCGGAATGGGTTTGGCGGACGAACGGCTCGGATTATCCCGTTGATCACGTCGTCCGGATCGACGTGCGCGAGGCGTTACCACTGTTGTCACCCGCCTACCGCTTTGGAGAGGGAGCTTCAGAAGAATCGCTTCGAGAAGCATATATGACGAAATACGGTGTCCAGAAACAGGATCAAAGTGCGCTGTAGTAGGCAAGACCGTTCGGACGACTGCGAGGCACCGCCGGCGAAACACCGGCCGTCTGGCCGGTTTGCTGACACCGGAGACCGGATAGCAAGCACCGTTGGCGTTCTTAATAGCCTCTTCGGCACGAGAGACGAACATCACTTACACACTGGACCGCCGAAACGTTATTGGCCGCATCACACGCAAAGAACGTACCCCTACAAAGGTTTTGAAGTAACCTTAGACCTTGAACCCGTTTGGGAAGCCACAGGCAGCGCGGTGCCGTCGCTGCCCATCGGCTTCGTCGCAAAGGCGAGCATCGGGGGGACGGGGAATACGGAATGTTCGGCTCAGTAAGCTCTGCATGATGTGATGATACGAATGAGCATTCTTTTGCTCCGGGACAGACTGGTGAGAGGCATCGACTGCGCATACAATGAAGACTCCTGATACGACGCGCGAACGCGCTGCGTCGAAATATGCGAAAGGTGATCCGTATGCTGAAGATCTCGTCTCGTTATAGTCACTTCGTTTTTGGCGTTCTTCAAGCGGGGCTAACTAGTGCCATCGCTGCCGCGATTGCGAGCATTTCGTTTCTCAAAGGCGGCATGTTTGTACCGCATTGGCTGACGTCATGGGGAATATCGTGGCTGACCATGCTCCCCGTGGTCGTGACTGCGGCCCCGTTCATTCGCAGGCTTGCAGAGCGAATCGCGAGTTGAAGTGACCTTGGGCTCAGCTCCTGGTTGCCGTGATATGCGCGGTGAGGACGGGACCATCTTGTTCAAGACGGCGATGTCCCGACGCGAGAATGGGTGCTGCCGCCTTAATGTCGCGTTGATGATACGCGCCACATGCCGGACGGGCTCATTCTGTTATTTCGAGTCCTTTCCAGCCCTTCGAATCGCACGCCGACGTGGTCGTCCTTGTACTGCAGCGTGATCCGGAACAGGCTCCAGACGGCGTCGAGCAAGCATTTCCCCGTCCGTGCCGTGACAAGCGCCGGAGCGTTCACGTTGCCGATGAAGATTGCGCCGGGGGCGCTCAATTAGCGCCTTGAAGAGCTTGTGCAGCTGGTTTTGCCGGCGGTTCTTGATCTTTGCGTGGGGTGCCCGTACACGCCTTCTTTCTTCCGAAATGAGGAGCCGCGACAAGCCCCGTGGCGGAGTCAACTGCGACTCCGGGCGAAACGGGAAACACTATGGCCTCTGGGATTTCACGGATGACGCTTCGAGGCGTTCAACTGTCCGTATTTGACGCCGTGATGTTGGAGGAAATGCAGCTGACGGGAAATCCCGTCGAGGCACGCACATGCCGCAAGCAAATCTCGCCAATGGTTGCGAGCGGCTAACGTCCACCTTTTCGCCGATTGGCTGTTTGCTGCATGGAAGGTTTGCTCTCGCGGGCCGTGGTCCCGCGAGACCGATAGTTTAGATACGAACCCCAAGCATGCCCGCCACGATGATTACAGTCCAAACCGAGCTAGCGGCAATAAGGGTCCAGCAGATTCGGTTTGCCTTTTGGATACTTACACCGTGCGCGAGCATAACGGTCCGGAGACCACAGGCGATATGCGAAAGAACAAACAATACGCCGAGCGAATAGTGAGGAATCAGGCGTTCCGACCATGCGTCACGAATCAGACCTGTCGGTTCATAAGTTGCCCATGCATAGTCGGTATCTGTCCCGAAGTAACGAGCGAGGATGAATACAGAATTAATATGCGAGGCAATGAAAATTACAAGATAAGCGCCGGTTGCTGTCTGGACTGCCCCGAGAAAGTCCTGTTTGAGATTAAACTTCGGCGCCAACAGTACGAGTCCGCTTACGATTTGAAAGAAGAAAAGTGCGATCAGAATAGGTTCAAGCCATCCTGCCCGATAAACGTGGCGCAGCACAAGCATGACGGACTTATGGACGTCGGTGCCGAAGATGCCGACAGCGTGGTTACTCAGATGGGGAAACAGGTACACTGCGATAATGGCGACGGATGCTACACCATGGAGCACGCGGACACGACTCGTGTTCACGGTCGGTCGCGAGAGGACGGTATCACTTCGCTCGGCGGAAAGTGTCAATAGGCTTCCGGCAATCACAGCAGCCCACAAACCGAGCCATACCTTTCCGTCTGCCCCGTTTATTTTCATGAGGTAAAGCAAAACCCCTACGATGACATACAGCGGCGGTGAGGCAAATGTTAGGTGCGAAAGACGACGCAAAATGACGGTTTGCCTTCCACTTACATCGAGCCGGCCGAGCGTCAATAGGCTGACAAACGCACTAGCAGGCACCGCATATACCAATGCCATAGCGAACAATGCGCCAGCGGTGCTGTGGTTGCCGGTCGCTTCGTAGAATCTCGTGAGATACCACGGATAGCCCAGCGCTAGCACGGTCGGCGCGAAGTGCCAGTAAAGTGAGGAGGTCCGATCAGCTCGAGCAATCGTAGAGTTCATAGTCGTGGTTCCGAGTGTTTCACCGCGCGCAGGCGCGGAGATATGCCGCGTAGATGACGCTTAACGATTCTAAGATTTTGCAATTGGGGATGTGGGCCGAAGTTGCCCGCGTGAATTGGGCCGTAGAAAGACATTCGTCAGGGAAGACGAACGGTCGACGGAAATGTGAAATTGAAGGGAGGCCGCGTGGACGACCTTTTAATCCGGCTAGACGGCGTGGGTCCGATCCAGCAGCAAGTGTACGAAGGCATCTACTCTGCATTGGCAGACGGGCGACTGGAAGCGGGCCAGCGCCTGCCTGCGTCCCGAACTTGGGCGATCCAGCTTGGGGTGTCTCGCAACACGATAAGAGAGGCCACTGCGGCATTGATAGCGGAGGGCTGGCTCGAGGCCCGCGTCGGCTCGGGTTTATACGTACGCACGAGTCCACAACAGAGTAATTCTCCAGCTATTAGTTCCGGGTCACGATTACGTCTAGCCGAATGGTCTGAGCGTCTTCCAGTGAAGACATTCGTGCTGAAGGACAAGGACGTTGAAGTAGATTTTCGACCCGGAAAAGTTTCCGAGGAAGCCGAACAGGTTTTCCGGCGCAGGCGCTTAGGCCGATGGCCGTCCGATATGGAGCCGGGGCGCCTTTCAGAATATGGCCCGCCAGAAGGAGATGCACGTTTGCGCGAGCGGATTGCGGCCTATCTGCGGCAATCGCGATCGGTTCGTTGTACCGGCGCGGATATCGTCATTACCACCGGCACGCACCAATCACTTGATCTTCTGTCGAGACTATTGCTGGGACCGCGGACGTCGTTTGGTGTGGAGGATCCGGGTTTTCCCGTCGTCGCCCAGATTGTGCGGCTATCCGGGAGTGAACCTTTTCCGCTTCAAGTGGACGAGCAAGGGGTCAAGGTCGAGGAAATTCCTGAAGGACTCGTCGGACTTTACTGTACCCCCAATCACCAGTTTCCGCTGGGGGTTACGCTCACGCCGGCGCGACGGAAAATGCTGCTTGCACGTGCGGCGAAAGACGATTTCGTGATCCTTGAAGATGACTACGACTGTGAGTTTTACCATGGAAGAATGCCAGTTCCATGCCTCCAGTCGGCTGACAGGGAGCAACGCGTCATTTATCTGGGTTCCCTGTCAAAGACCTTGGCGCCGGCCTACCGGCTTGGGTTCATTGTCGCACCTCCTTGGCTGCTCGATAGCCTTAAGAGGGCAAAATGGATTGTCGACAGGCAAACGTCCATGCTTGTCCAGAATACCTTGCTGCAGTTCATGATAAGTGGCGATTTCGCTGTCCATCTGGCGGGTATGCGTGTGGAGTACAAGAAGCGGCGCGCGATTCTGCTCGAAGCGATCCGGAGCCGTCTCTCCACATGGCTCACACCCTTGGACTCGACGTGCGGCCTGCACGTTTCCGCACGAGTGAATGCTGGTTACGACATCGACTCGCTGTGCCGCGCAGCGGATGAAGAAGGTGTTGGCATATACAGGGGGGGCACATTCTCCAGCGCGGGGCGTGCGTCCAATATGCTGGTGTTCGGTTTTGGCGGAACACCAGTACAAGAAATCACCAAGGGTATCAGCCTGCTCGCCGCGGGCTGGCAGAGCCAAAATCGCTCGATCCCCTACGCTCGTAGCGAATGAACGCCTTGACACTGTAACTCGTGGCCGACGTCGTCTCGCGTCCAACGAAGAACATCGGCGGTCCGTAGTGATCGATAACAGGGGGCTACCGGGACACTGTCGCGCCCGCTGCCTGGACCATGATCATTGAGGGACTTCACGTCAGGAAGGACTGTGCCGATGTCCCAGTCGAATATACGTTTCTTGTACCTATTGAGCGGTGGCCGTTCTTCTAAACTGGCGAGCTTGTAACAAATTCATCGCCGCGAGATCCGCGTGTTTGAGTCACACCGACAACGAGCAGGATCGTACTCTTGGCGACAGCGACATACGGGAACCGCAGCCAAATCTCGACCGAGAGTAGGTCCGCGTCAAACGGTTCCGGCCATAGCGAAGGCCGGGGGTGGGCGGTCATCGGCTTGCTGCGTAGCGGCTCATCGCAGTCTGAGGGTTCTCGATCGCAGTGAAGCCCGGCGACCCGATATACCGAAACGCAGTTGACGAACATCTCGCCAGCGAACGCGTTGAACATCTTTACCAATTCCTTTAACTGAATCAGCGACACCGCCGGCGATTTTCTGTCGGTGAAGGAGGCGTTACGTAATCATGGCAACAACCGGACATTCACTGCTCGAGTCAACGCCCGTTCGCGCGTCCAGTGCAGTACGCCCGACTCATCATCTTGGCGTGGGCGTAGGTCTTCGCCATGCGCACTACGCTGACTTCCTGGCTGCAAAGCAGCCGGTTGATTGGCTGGAGGTCCACACTGAAGATTACATGGGCGATGATGGCTACGATCTGCACGTTCTTGAGCAGGTCCGGAGGGATTATCCGTTAAGCTTCCATGGCGTAGGGCTCGGTGTCGGTTCGGCGGGACCGCTAGATCTTGAGCACCTTAATCGAGTCGCATCACTGGTTAATCAATTTCAGCCAGCATTGGTATCCGAGCACCTGTGCTGGTCGACTGTGTTGACGCGTCATCTGCACGACTTGCTGCCTTTGCCTTTCACGTTGGACTCCCTTGATGTGGTGACACGGCACGTCGCCCAGATGCAGGAGGTGTTGAAGCGGAACGTCTTGATTGAAAACGTCTCGAACCATGTTCGCTTTCGACAGGACGAGATGACGGAAAGTGACTTCCTTCGGGAACTTGTGCGCCGCACAGGCTGCGCGATTCTCCTCGATGTGAATAACCTTTATGTGAACCAGTGCAATCACGGTCAAGATGCGTTCGACGCGCTGGGGCGGATCCCACCGGATGCTGTAGCGGAGATCCATCTGGGAGGACATCTGGCTACAGAGTACTTTGTCGTGGATCACCATGGCGACCGGATATCAACCGATGTATGGCAGCTATACGGTTACGCGGTCGAGCTTTTCGGGTCCGTGTCAACGCTCATCGAGTGGGATACAGACGTTCCACCGATCCGTGTTCTTCTGGACGAAGCGTCGACGGCGAGAAGGGTTGCGGAAGCATTCGACAGGGGAGGGATGGATGGACAAATCTCTTGAAGATGTGCATCTCGAGTTTGCGACTGCACTGCTGAACGTCAATGCCGAGCAGGGCTTGCTGCTCTCTCTTGTCGGTGATGAAGCGAAGAACAGAAAGCGCGTCGCTTTCTATCGGGACAATCTCAGGCAGATGTGGAACAGGGTGCTGGCATCCGCTTATCCCGTGCTTCGCGAGCTGTTGGGCGGCGACTTCTTTTTGACGCTTTCACGCGAATACGGCGCTGCGGATCCGGCGTGGGCTGACGACCTCAACCGGTTCGGAAGCCGGATGGCGGAACTGCTGGCGGCCTGGCCTCCGACCGCCACATATCGCTATCTGGCAGATGTCGCCCGTCTTGAGTGGCTTGTCCACCGAGCCCATTTTGCAGCGGACGCGTTGACGCAGTCGCCGGAACACTGGGCTCAATGCACGCGAGAGACATTAGAAAATTCTTCGATCCGGCTTCATCCGGCCGTTGAGCTGCTACATACCTCGACGAGCGCTGCGGATCTTTGGCTCGCGGCTCGCAACTCTCGGGAGAACCTCGAGCCACGCGATTGCGAACGGCCACAGTGGATGGATGTGGTCCGACCTCGCTGGACCAGAGGTGGTGGTGGTATCGCCGAATGCCTTCGCGATGCTCCGTGACCTGCGCAACGGTGCCGCGATGGGCGATGCGCTCGACGCTGCGCTGGCGCGTGACAGCGATTTTGACTTTGAGCATAACTGGCAAGCGTGGATCAATCACGGAATGGTCGTCTCCGGTTGAAATCTTCCGCCAGCAGCCATCCGCGACCGCGCACGGTGCAGAAAGGGCGCGGATTTCGTCCGTGAGACGCCTACGTCTCGATGCGAGAATGAACTGCAGCACATTGATCTCGCGATGATGGAACATGCGTGTTCCTGCCGCGTCGCGATGCGTATATCACTGCACCGGCTATCAGGTCATCTCGTTAGATGGCCACCGCAATAAACACGCGTGCATATATTCGGTGGGTCTCCGCGAGACGCATTCTTGCGAGACTTCGTCTGCTAGCGTTTTCAGCGATATGCGCACGCACCGCGTGCGGGCGCGGCCTTCCGTGTACCACATGGAGGGTGGCCAGACCAAAGGAGTCCAGCAGATGAACCAGAGCGACCCGCAGCAGCTGCCGCTTCACTTGAGTCTCAGGCAGGCGAGCTCCAGTGAACGGTGTCCCTGTTCAGGCTCGCTCAAAAAGAAGCGAGCTTGTACAGCAGATTTTAGACGGACATCTCTGAATGCTGTCCGTCTTCCTCTCGGCCTTAAGGGAAGACGGACAAGGTACGCTCGCGAGCACTTCGGGCGCCTTCCGAGCGTCAACCGAGACTCAGTTCTGACTGTTCGCCGAGGACGCACCGGAGGCGCGACCCGAATGAATCACTCCTTGAACAGGTGCGAAGAGTGCGTCACTGCCCCGCCAGCGCGGATTGCTGCTGCAACGAGAGCCGCTTCGGCAAGCTGCTCGCTGGTTGCTCCGGCGTCTCGAGCGTCTTTGGTATGCAGTTCGATGCAGTAGGGACATTGCGTTGTCAATGCGACCGCGACTGCGATGAGCTGTTTCTGCTGAACGGTAAGAGCCCCCTCAGCAAACGCCGCGTCGTTAAACGCCCAGAAGCTCTTTGCAGCTCCAGGTGCGTTTTCATCCAGTTTCTTCAGTCGACTGAGGTTCTTCATGTCAATCATCATTCTCTCCGTATTCAAAGGTTGGTGAGAAAATAATATCGAGTGCTCGGTTCTATTTGGTCTCGATTTGGTTCCAATTCGTCCAACGCGATCAGCCGTCTTTTGGCGCTTTCGAGCTGCGGAGCTTGAAACGTGCAAGACCTATTGACGTGGGACGCTGGGGATCGCGGAAAGTCACAAGCGTGACCGAACCTCGACGCGGGCGGCTTGCCAACTCAAAAGCATCAGTTGGTCGCCAGCCTCCACCGCATCCGAAAACCACATCTTGAGTGCTCGGTCGATGAGGCGGAAAGTATATACATACAGGTTGGGTATGCTAGCAAAATGCGCTTATTTAATAGGGCTTAACGCGAAACGTCAGTAAATGTATAGACATTTAGTTTTGACCTTGCTACGCTTAAGTATTGGCTGGCTGCTGGTCGCGACGTGTGCGCCGTAACAGCCCCATATCCACGATTGGAGAATAACTACATGCAATCTATCCATCTAACGTACCTCAACGGTCCCGACGTAGCGCACTTGGCGCTGACAGATCAGGAAATCCTCGGCGCGGTGGAGAGAGGACTGGAGGCACAGGGCCGAGGACAGACCGTAATCGAGCCGCGCATGCACCTGATTCCGGAAAGTTCTGAAAAGGGGCATTTCAATGTGCTGCGCGGTGTGATCCATCCGTTGGGCCTCGCTGGAGTCAAGACGGTCGGCGACTTTGTTGACAACTATAAGCATGGCCTGCCATCGGAATTGGCTCTTCTCAATCTGTTCGATCCACAAACCGGCATTCCGAAAGCAATCCTAGATGCGACCTCGATTACTGACATGCGCACCGGCGCAATAACCGCGCTCGGCGCTAAGTATCTTGCGCGCAAGGACAGCAAGGTGCTCGGCCACATTGGTGCGCGCGGAACTTCATACTGGAACGTGCGGTTGCTCGATCACTTCTTCAATTTCGAGGAGATCCGCGTGCACTCGAAGCGTACCGAAAGCCGCTATGCGTTTGCTGCGAGGCTTTCGAAAGATCTTCGCAAGCCGGTACGTGTTGTCGATAACTGGGAAGCATGTGTGCGCGATGCGGATATCGTTGTCGAAGCCTCTCGTCTGCCAGCTCCGGAGCCACTACTCAAGACTGAATGGATCAAGAAAGGAGCCTTTGTGGTGCCCTACGGCACGATGAGTGCGGTCGAGTTCTCGCTGACAGACATCATGGACAAGATGATTGTCGATGACTGGGGGCAATGTAGGAAAGGTCTCCCGTTTGGTGCGCTGCGCGCGCATGTCGACGCAGACAAACTGAGCGAGGAGACACTGCACGCCGAACTCGGCCAGATTGTTGCGGGCCTCAAGCCGGGACGTGAACGCGATGACGAAACTATCCTTTTCTGGCATCGGGGTCTTAGCCTGAGTGATATCGCGCTCGGGCACGCGTTGTTGGAAAAAGCGAAAAAATTGGATATCGGTCAGACGCTGCGCTTTGCGTGATTCAAGGATGCGCTTTTTGACCTGAACCGGGCTCGCCGACCCCTCATTCGAAAATCTCATGGACCGTCCAAAACACATCGACCCGCGTCTCGACCCGACCCGCACGATCCGCGCGCCGCGCGGCAGCGAGAAAACCTGCAAGACCTG
>NZ_JAGIPX010000117.1 GCF_017814945.1 Paraburkholderia sp. LEh10 | reverse complement strand
AAAGAAAGTAGGTGCCGCCCCGCACAGGGGCAACGCCCGCGCCGCGAGGCGCATCGCGGATGCCAGCGACAGCGGCATAACAGACCGCATCGCGGATGCCAGCGACAGCGGCAAAACAAACCGCATCGCGGATGCCAGCGACAGCGGCAAAACAAACCGCAATCGCGGATGCCAGCGATAGCGGCAAAAACAAACCGCAAGACCAAAAGCGAACTACATCGCGGTTCACCGCGCCAACGCCAACCTCCTCACAACCCACCCGCCGAACACATTGACGGCCAGTCCCGCCATCACCAGAGCCGCGCCGCCGATCTGCGCGGCGGACAACGACTCGCCGAGCATCAGCGATGCCGACGCAAGCCCGACGATCGGCACGAGCAGCGAGAACGGCGCGACCTGGCCCGCCGGATAGCGCGACAGCAGCCGGCTCCACAGCCCATAGCCGAGCAGCGTCGCGACAATCGCGAGATAAACGATCGCGAATACGGACGACGCGCCAATGCCCATCAGCGCGGCCCCGATAGTCTGCGGCCCTTCGAGCAGACAGGACAGCACGAAGAACGGCACGGGCGGAATCAGGCTCCCCCACACGACGAGGCCGACCAGATCGACCTTGCCGACTTTCTTCGTGACGATGTTGCCGCACGCCCACATCACGGCGGCGCACAGCGTCAGCAGGAAGCCGGCGAGCGTCATCGCGTGGCCCCCCTGCATGCCGATGACGACAAGGCCGATCGCTGCGATCACGAGACCGAGCACGTTCTGCGCGCGAAAGCGCTCATGCAGGAACAGCGCGGCAAAGCCAAGCGTGAAAAAAGCCTGCGCCTGCAGCACGAGTGACGCGAGCCCGGCCGGCATGCCGACATACATCGCCGAGAACAGGAATGCGAACTGGCCGAGCGAGATCGTCGCGCCGTAAGCGATGAGCCAGCGCCAGGGCACCTGCGGCCGCTTGACGAAAAATACCGCGGGGATCGCCGCCAGCGTGAAGCGCAACGCGCCGAGCAGCATCGGCGGCACGCCATGCAGGCCGACCTTGATCACCACGAAGTTGACGCCCCACGCGAGGACGACCACCAGCGCCAGCAACAGGTCTTTCGGCGACATCTGCACTCCAGGGTTCGTTGTTGTTGAACAGCGGAGTTTACCGGAGCGTCGGCACGCGCATCTCCTGCCATGCCACGCGGGCAATCTGTATGCCTGCGCGTCCCTGTCAGGCAGGCTGTCGTCACGGGCAGTAGAATGACCCGTCCTGTCCCCAACAATTCGAGCCCGTCATGTCTTCATCGATCAAAGCGGTTCTCAAGCCTCACGTGCGCGACATCGGCAATCTGGCCGTGCGGCGCGTGCTGCCCGCGATGGCCGCGCGTCTCGTCGGCCCGTTCATCTTCTTCGATCACATGGGTCCCGCTACACTGCCCGCAGGGACGGGCCTCGACGTGCGCCCGCATCCGCATATCGGCCTTGCCACCGTCACCTATCTGTTCGAAGGCGCGATCATGCATCGCGACAGCCTCGGTTCCGAACAAAAGATCGTTCCCGGCGACGTCAACTGGATGACGGCCGGCCGCGGCATCGTCCACTCGGAGCGCACACCCGAGCCCGAGCGCGCGAACGGCTCGAACGTGCACGGCATCCAGACGTGGGTCGCACTGCCGCTCGCCGACGAGGACAGCGAGCCGTCGTTCGAGCATCATCCGGGCGCGACACTGCCGGAAATCGAGCGCAACGGCGTGACGTTGCGCATCATCGCGGGCACGTCGTTCGGCAAGACGGCGCCCACCCGCACCTTCTCGGGCACGCTGTATGCTGCCGCGCATTTTTCGGTGGACAGCGCGCTCGCGCTCGATTCGGAGCATGACGAGCGTGGTGTGTACCTCGTCGACGGCGATCTGTCGCTCGACGGCGAACCGCTCGAAGTCGCGCAGATGGCCGTGCTCACACCCGGCGAAACCGTCACGCTCGCGAGCGCGAAAGGCGCGACGGTGATGCTGCTCGGCGGCGAGAAACTCGAAGGCGAGCGCTTCATCGAATGGAACTTCGTCGCGAGTTCGCGCGAGAAGATCGAGCGCGCCAAGCTCGCCTGGACGAATCAGGAAATGGGCCAGGTGCCGGGCGAAACCGAATGGATCCCGTTGCCGGAGCGCAAGCCGCGTTAGACTGGCGGGCATCGGCGGGGGCGCAGCCGAGGCCGCATTGAAACGGCGCAAGACGCCCCCATTTGATCGGGGTACAGATTCAAGGAAGACACAGCAATGGACACCACTCTCGCCACTTTCGAAAAGGACGTCATCAGCGCATCGACGCTCGCGCCCGTACTCGTCGACTTCTGGGCGCCGTGGTGCGGACCGTGCAAGACGCTCGGCCCGATGCTCGAAAAGCTCGAAGCCGAGTATCAGGGCAAATGGCGCCTCGTGAAGGTGAATGTCGACGAAAACCAGGAGCTGGCCGCGCATTTCCAGGTGCGCAGCATTCCGCACGTCGTCGCGTTCGCTGATGGACGGCCCGTCGATCAGTTCATCGGCGTGTTGCCTGAAGGCCAGTTGCGGCAGTTCCTCGATCGCCTCGTGCCGGACGGCGCGGAAGCCGCGCGAGCCGAAGCCGCCGTCGCGATCGCCGAAGGCCGCCGTGCGGATGCCTATGACGCGCTGAAGGCCGCGCTCGCCTACGACCCCGGTTTCGACGAAGCACGGCTGGATCTGATGGAACTGCTGCTCGAAGACAACCGCATCGACGAAGCGCAGAAGGAAAACGACCTGCTTTCGCCAAAGACCACGCAGGGCATCGACGCGCGCTACAACGCCATCAAGACGCGTCTGGACGCCGTGGATGCCGCTGCCGACCTGCCGCCCACGGATGCGCTCGAAGCCCGCGTCGCCAGCAACCCCGACGATCTCGAAGCGCGCTTCGACCTCGCGAGCGCCCTGATCGCGCGGCGCAAGTACGACCCGGCGCTCGAGCACCTGCTGGCGATCGTGCAGCGCGACCGCACGTTCCGCGAGGACATCGGCCGCAAGACGATGCTGTCCGTGTTCGATCTCGCCGCGCATCAGCCGGAACTGGTATCAAAGTGGCGGCGCAAGCTGAGCGCGTCGTTGAACTGATCGTTCTCGCGCCACATGCGAAAAACGCGGCCACGTGCCGCGTTTTTTTCGTTCAGGGATACGTGTGCGAGACGTCAGGCCGCCGCCTGCCTGGCCAACGCGCGCAGCACATGCGACACAGCGGCGAAGCCGAAGCTCGCCGTCACGCACACGCTCGATCCGAAGCCGGCGCAGTTCAGGCCCACGGGGCCATGATGACCGGGCGACGTCGTGACGTGCTCGGCCTCTTCGTCGATATCGCAGACGGCCGCTTCCGGATAGATCAGCGGCTCGTCCGAATACACGGCGCTCACCTTGAACTTCGCTTTCGGCCCGCGCGCAAAGCCATGGTGCTTGCGCAACTGGCCGCGCACTTTCGACAGCAGCGGGTCTTGAATGGTCTGTGCGAGATCGTCGATGCGGATGCGCGTCGGGTCGAGCTGTCCGCCCGCGCCGCCGACCGTGATCAACGACTGCCCGTGCTCGACGCACCACGCGATCAGCGCCGTCTTCGTGCGCACGCTGTCGATCGCATCGATCACGTAATCGAATCGGTCGCCCAGCACCGCTTCGAAGTTGTCCGGCTCGATGAAGTCCTCGACGACGCGCACGTCGCACTGCGGATCGATCAGCCTGATGCGCTCGGCCATCGCATCGACCTTGGGCTTGCCGTAGTTGCCGTCGAGTGCGTGGATCTGCCGGTTCGTGTTGCTCTCGGCAACGTTGTCGAGATCGATCAGTGTGATCGTGCCGATCGCCGTGCGCGCGAGCGCTTCCGCCGCCCAAGAGCCGACGCCGCCAATTCCGATCACGGCGACATGGGCGCGCTCGAACGCCGCGAGCGCGGGTGCGCCATAAAGCCGCGCGACGCCTGCGAAGCGGCGGGCGCGGTCGGCGGTTTCGTGCGCCCGGTGGTCGGTAGTAAGATCGGATTGGTCGGTCGCGAGAGACGTGGACATGATGTGTGGCTTGACGACGGGTTCAGGCAGGGGCAGCGGACGAAGCACCGTCAACGCGCGGCGTCCGCTGCCCTTGAAGCCCGTATTTTGCCTGATCGCGTCCATGGACGCCCGCCGTGCGCAGCCAGTCAGTCAGTTGCGCCCGCCGACCCGCCACGACGCAGAAAGTTTCGTCCTTAGCTATACTGGCCACACTGTAGCGCTTGCATAAAAATATGAGCACTCTTGCCGACCTTCGCAAAAACTATTCGCTCGGCTCGCTGGATGTCGCCGACGTCGATCCCAATCCGTTCCGTCAATTCGACAAGTGGTTCAGGCAGGCCGTCGATGCGCAGCTTCCCGAGCCGAACACAATGACACTCGCGACGGTCGACGAACGCTGCCGCCCTTCGGCGCGCATCGTGCTGATCAAGGGAGTCGACGAGCGCGGCTTCGTCTTCTTCACCAACTATGAAAGCCGCAAAGGCCGCGAGCTCGCGCACAACCCGCACGCAAGCCTCCTCTTCTACTGGATCGAACTCGAGCGTCAGGTACGCATCGAGGGCACTGTCGTCAAAACGAGCGACGCAGAAAGCGACACGTACTTCACATCGCGGCCGCTCGGCTCGCGTATCGGCGCGTGGGCGTCGGAGCAGAGCAAGGTGATTGAAAGCCGTGCGCTTCTGGAAGCGCGCGAACGTGAATTCAGCGCACAATACGGAGATAATCCGCCCCGGCCGCCACACTGGGGCGGTTATCGCCTGATTCCCGACGCAATCGAATTCTGGCAAGGACGACCGTCCCGTCTGCACGACCGGATGCTTTACACGCGCACAGGCGCGGCCGGCTGGACGATCTCCCGTCTGTCGCCCTGACGCATCGATACGCCGGCACGCGCGATGTGTGTTGCACGGCATCGCATGACACGCGCGTCGACGGCTGGATCGCGTGCGCCGTTTCGATTGGAACGCGCAGCGCCGACACGGCACACGCCGCGCACTGCGATTCGACAGGCTTTGCTTTGATTCATTGGACACGGAGAAATCACATGTTCTGGGAGAAAAAGCTGGCGCAGTGGGTGGAAGAAGTAAAGACAAAGGCCAATCTTCCGGCGCGGCTCGTGCTGTGGGATGGCCAGCAACACGACTTCGGCACGTTCGCCGCGCCGCAGGTCACGTTGAAAGTGAACAGCGCATCGGCGCTGCCCCTCCTGCTCGAACCGAGCCTCGACAATCTCGGCGAGGCGTACGTGAAGGGCAAGATCGACATCGACGGCAAGCTGTCGGACATCATCAACATCGGCTATTCGCTGGCGCGAAGCACGGTGACGAGCGCGAGCAAGCTGGCGCGCGTGCGGCGCTATTTCAATCACTCAAAAACGTCGGACAAAAAGGCGATCCAGTATCACTACGACGTCTCGAACGAGTTCTACAAGCTGTGGCTCGACGAGAACATGGTGTACTCGTGCGCGTACTTCGAGAACGGTGACGAAGACCTCGCCACCGCGCAGATCAAGAAGATCGATCACATCCTCACGAAAATCCAGGTGAAGCCGGGCCAGCGTCTGCTCGACATCGGCTGCGGCTGGGGCGCGCTCGTGCTGCGCGCGGCGCAGAAGTTCGGCGCGAAGTGCGTGGGTGTGACGTTGTCTCAGAACCAGTTCGATCTCGCGACAAAGCGCGTGAAGGACGCGGGGCTCGAAAGCCAGATCGAGATTCGCCTGCAGGACTATCGCGATGTTCAAGGCCAGTTCGACCGCATCACGAGCGTCGGCATGTTCGAGCACGTGGGCCGCAAGAATCTGCCCGCGTACTTCCAGAAGATCCGCGACCTGCTGACGGACGACGGCATCGCGATGAATCACGGCATCACGTCGACGGACTACAACAGCGGCGAAACGGCGCTCGGCGGCGGCGAATTCATCGACAGGTACGTGTTCCCGGACGGCGAGCTGCCGCATATCAGCCTCGCGCTCGAATCGATGCAGCGCGGCGGACTCGAAGCCGTCGATATCGAAAGCCTGCGCCGTCACTACGCGCACACGCTGGAAATCTGGACGGAAAACTTCGAGGCAAAGGCGCAAGAAGCGAGGAAGCTCGTCGACGACGAGAAGTTCCGCATCTGGCGCGTGTACCTCGCGGGCTGCGCGTACGCGTTCGAGAACGACGACGTGTCGATCTACCAGGTGGTGTGCCGCAAGGCGGGGCGCAGCGCGACTACGCTGCCGTGGTCGCGCCGCTATATGTACGAGAAGGCGCTGTAGAATCGCGTGCTGAAGCCGCTTCGGTCCGACGCGTTCGCGTGCGTCGATCCGAAGCGGAGGTGGTTCCTGTCACTTGCGAACGATCGATGGAAGAGCAAGCGGTTCCTGAAGCGCCCGACGGCGCCGTGCAACTCGACATGTTCGGCAATCCCGTCGATTCCATCACGGGCCATGACGCTGCGCCGCGCGCAGCAACGGCCACCCCTCCTCCCGCGCAAAACGACGCGCCGCCGAACAGGCGCCGCGCCCGCGACGTCGTCGCCGCACCGCCTGCCGACGATATCGTTCGGCTCGCCAGCCAGTTGCCGCCGCAGGTACATCTCGGCACATCGACATGGTCGTTTCCCGGCTGGAAGGGCATCGTCTATGGCGACGACTACAGCAACAGCAAGCTGTCGCGCAATGGACTGACGGCCTATGGCGCGCATCCGCTGCTGCGCACCGTGAGCATCGATCGTTCGTTTTACACGCCGCTTACGCTCACGGACTATTTGCGTTACGCACAGCAGGTCCCCGATCACTTCCGCTTCATCGTGAAGGCGCCCGCGCTCGTCACCGATGCGACGGTGCGCGCGGAGCGCGGCGAGCCGGTGTCTGAGAATCCCTGCTTCCTGAACGCGCAACTGGCCATCGGCGAATTCGTGCGCCCTTGTCTGGACGGACTCGGCGCAAAGGCGGGCGCGCTCGTGTTCCAGTTCTCGCCGTTGCCCGACCAGATGCTCGCGCAGCCCGCGATTTTCGTCGAACGGCTGACGGAGTTCTTGTCGGCGCTGCCGCCGCTCGAAGGCGACACCTGTTATGCCGTCGAAATCCGCGACGCGTGTCTGCTGACGCCGCGTCTGATCCGCGCGTTGAAGGCGACGGGCGTGCGCTACTGCGTCGGCATTCATGCGCGCATGCCCGACCCGTCGCGTCAGGCCGCCGCGCTCGCGATGCTCGACGAAGCGCCGTCGGGGCCGTTGATCGTGCGCTGGAGCCTGCACGGCGGCTTCAGGTACGAACAGGCAAAAGCGAAATACGAGCCGTTCGACAAGCTCGTCGACGAAGACCCGGATACCCGCATTGCGCTCGCCGAACTGGCCGCGCGCTACGCGATTGCCGGCCAGCCGGTGCTGATCGCCGCGAACAACAAGGCTGAAGGTTCCGCGCCACTGACGTGCGTGAAGCTGGCGGCGGAAATCGCGGCTGTGTGCGAGCGGCTTCGCGACGCGCAAAAGGAACAGGCGGCGCGAGCCATCTGACGAAGGCGCGGTGCGGGCCGCACGATGAAAACGCGATGAAAACGCGGTGAAAACGCAATGAAAACGCGGCGCAGGCCACTCGGGACCTGCGCCGCGCGAGCTGCTGGATCAAAGCGTCGCGATCAACCTTCGCTCACGCGCCCGCCTTGATCCGATGCGCGAACTTCTGACGGAACTTCGCCACCTTCGGCGCAACTACGAACGCGCAATAACCCTGGTTCGGATGCTGCGCAAAGTAGTTTTGGTGATACGCCTCGGCGGGATAGTAATTGTCGTCGAGCGGCAGCACCTGCGTGACGATCTGGCCGTCGTAGATGCCTTCGGCCTGAATCTCGCGGATTGCCTGCAGCGCCGTCTCGCGCTGAACGTCCGAGTGCGTGAAGATCACGGACCGGTATTGCGTGCCGACATCGTTGCCCTGGCGGTTAAGCTGCGTCGGATCGTGGATCGCGAAGAAAATATCGAGGATCTCGCGATAGGTGATGCGCGCCGGATCGAACTCGACCTTGACGACTTCCGCGTGCCCGGTGTCGCCGTCGCACACCTGCTCGTACGACGGATTCACCGCATGCCCGCCCGCGTACCCCGACTCCACCGACGTCACGCCGTCGACGCCCAGATACACCGCCTCCAGACACCAGAAACATCCGCCGCCCAGCGTGGCGGTCTCGACCGACTGAATCATGCTCGCTCCTTGAGTTGGCTCGCCGCGCCGCCCGACTGTTGAGCAAACGCGCCGGCTGGCCGCAGTCACTTGAACCTCGATGCCTCATCGCATCCGACCGACGCAATACTCCACGATATCGGGGATTCATGCAGGCGGCACGCACCATCTGTACCATCCGCGCCGCGCTGTCTCACCGCCTGGCTGCGCCAGGCCCTCTGCGATTGCAGTTAAAATTGGGACAATTCGCCGAATTTCTACATGACCTTCAAACCGAATTTTTCCACCTGGTCGCTTCATCAAGCGGTCCGTTCGCCGGAATGACTCACGCGATGAAGCGCGCCAACCCGCCCAACTTCGACGACGCCGCCTTTCGCCGCGCGCTCAGCCAGTTCTCGACGGGCGTCACCGTCATCACGACGCGTGCGCCGTCGGGCGCCTTGATTGGCATCACGGCCAGCTCGTTCAATTCCGTGTCGCTCGCGCCCCCGCTCGTGCTGTGGAGCCTCGCGACGCGCTCGGCGTCGATGCCCGTATTCCGGGCCAACAGTCATTATGTCGTCAATGTGCTTGCTTCGTCGCAACTAGATCTGTGCAAGCGCTTTGCAACCGTCAAGGGCGACCGTTTCGAAGGAGTCTCGCACGCGGCGGGCGACTCGGGCATGCCCGTCCTCGACGGTGCGCTGGCATGGTTCGAATGCCATAACCGCAGCCGCTACGACGAAGGCGATCATGTGATTTTCGTCGGCGAAGTGGAGCGCTGCGGCGTCCACCCGCATGCCGACAGGATCGAGCCGCTCGTGTTTCAGAACGGCGGCTTTCATGGATTGAAGCGGCTGGGCTGAGCGCGCGCCGCGCTCCGCCGGGGTTGTCTTGCCGGTCTCGCCCTACCCCTGCGGCTGCACCTTCGCCCCCGTCACCAGCGACACGGGCACCCCCGAATCCTCCTTGAGCGTCTGCAGGACGATGTTCGAGCGGATGTCCATCACACCCGGCGCCTTGTACAGCCGGCCGAGCACGAAATCCGAATAGTGCTTGAGATTGTGGGCGAGCACCCGCAGCAGATAATGCGTCTCGCCCGTCACGACGAAAGCGCCGACCACTTCCGGCCAGTCGCGCAGCGCTTCGGCGAAGCGCTCGTGCCAGTTTTCCTGGTCGTTGCGCATCGATACCTGCACGAACGCTTCCAGTTCGAACCCGAGGACTTCGCGGTTCAGACACGCGCGATACCGCTCGATCACGCCCTGTTCCTCCAGTAGCCGCAAGCGGCGCAGACATGCGGACGGAGAAAGCGAGATGCGCTCCGCCAGATCGAGATTGCTGATTCGTCCTTCGTGCTGCAGCACCGTCAAGATACGGCAATCGGTGGCGTCCAGTGAGATCGCGTTCATTTTCGGTCTCCCTTTCCCGTTTGCCTCAAATTATGTTCCAAAGGCGACGAAATAAACAGTTTTTTTAGCAAGCACATTTCGTCTGATGCCGCCTATCATCGAGAGATGGAGGCAGAACGACATTGCTTTGCAGGGGACAGCACGCATGGACACGCTTTGGGACATCACGCCCGCCGTCGATACGGCGACGCCCGTCTGGCCGGGTGACACGCCCGTCGGCATCGAGCGGGTGTGGCGAATGGAGGCTGGCTCGCCCGTCAACGTCGCGCGGCTGACGATCTCGCCGCACACGGGCGCGCACACTGATGCGCCGCTTCACTACGACGCCGATGGCGCGGCGATCGGCGCGGTGCCGCTCGATGCGTATCTGGGCCGCTGCCGCGTGATTCATTGCATTGGCGCAAAGCCGCTGGTGATGCCGCAGCACATTGCCGCGTCGCTCGACGGCGCGCCGCCGCGGGTGCTGCTGCGCACCTACCGCGAAGCGCCGGCAGCCGCATGGGACAGCGATTTCTGCGCGGTCGCGCCCGAGACGATCGATCTGCTCGCGGCACGCGGCGTGAAGCTGATCGGCATCGACACGCCGTCGCTCGATCCGCAGGAGTCGAAGACCATGCGCGCGCACCAGCGCATTCGAGCGCACGGGATGGCGATTCTCGAAGGCATCGTGCTCGACGCCGTTGCGCCCGGCGATTACGAGCTGATCGCGCTGCCGCTCAAGCTGACGACGCTCGACGCGAGCCCGGTGCGCGCGGTGCTGCGCGCGCTGCCTGCATGACGACATTCCGCTTGAACACTCTCTCTTTAGATTGGTAGACCTGAACCATCATGAATCAACGTGACGAAGCACTCGCCCTCGACGCAGCCGACCCGCTCGCGCCGTTGCGCGGCCAGTTCGCGCTCGCGCCGAACTTGATCTATCTCGACGGCAACTCGCTCGGCGTGCCGCCCGCCGCGGCCGCGCAGCGCGCGCAGACGGTGATCGGCGCCGAATGGGGCGAAGGTCTGATCCGAAGCTGGAACACGGCCGGCTGGTTCTCGCTGCCGCGGCGGCTGGGCGACAAGCTCGCGCCATTGATCGGCGCGGCGCACAACGAGGTCGTCGTCACCGATACGATTTCGATCAACCTGTTCAAGGTGTTGTCGGCGGCGCTGCGCATGCAGGACAGGCGCGATCCGAAACGTCGCGTGATCGTGTCGGAACGCTCGAACTTTCCCACTGACCTGTACATCGCGCAAGGACTCATCAAGCAACTCGATCGCGGCTATGAACTGCGGCTCATCGACGATCCGTCCGAACTGCCCGCCGCGATGACCGACGATGTCGCCGTCTCGATGATTACGCACGTGAACTACCGCACCGGCTACATGCATGACATGGCCGCGCTCACGAAGCTGATCCAGCAGAAAGGCGCGCTCGCGCTGTGGGATCTCGCGCATTCGGCGGGGGCCGTGCCCGTCGATCTGAACGGTGTCGGCGCGGATTGCGCGGTCGGCTGCACGTACAAGTATCTGAACGGCGGTCCGGGCTCGCCTGCTTTCGCGTGGGTGCCGCATCGCCATCAGCGCGACTTCGAGCAGCCGCTGTCCGGCTGGTGGGGTCATCGCGCGCCGTTCGCGATGGACCCGGCGTACGCCGCCGACGACGGCATCGGCCGCTTTTTGTGCGGCACACAGCCGATGGTGTCGATGGCGCTCGTCGAATGCGGGCTCGACGTGTTTCTGCAAACCGACATGCAGGCCGTGCGCAAGAAGTCGCTCGCGCTGACCGATCTTTTCATCGAACTGGTCGAAACGCGCTGCAAAGAGTTTCCGCTCGAGCTGGTGACGCCGCGCGAGCACGAGCAGCGCGGCTCGCATGCGAGCTTCGAGCATCCGCACGGCTATGCGGTGATGCAGGCGCTGATCGCGCGCGGTGTGATCGGCGATTATCGCGAGCCGCATGTGTTGCGCTTTGGCTTTACGCCGTTGTACACGCGCTATGTCGATGTGTGGGATGCCGTCGAGCATCTGCGTCATGTGCTCACGCACGAGACCTGGCGCGCACCTGAATTCGCCGCGCGCGGCGCCGTGACCTGAGGAGCGCACGATGACCGATCACATGAAGATGACAGAAGAGAAGCCCGCGCAAGGCTGCCCGTTCGGACACGGCGGCACGCCGGCTTCGCGCGAAGCGCATGCGTCGCACATGGCCGCCGACGAAGCCGAAGGCTGGCACAACGCCCAGCTCGATTTCTCGAAGTCGATGAGTTACGGCGATTATCTGTCGCTCGGCTCGATTCTGCGCGCGCAGCATCCGCTGTCGCCCGATCACAACGAGATGCTGTTCATCATCCAGCATCAGACGAGCGAATTGTGGATGAAGCTCGCGCTGTACGAATTGCGCGCGGCGCTTGCGTGCGTGCATCGCGATGAATTGCCGCCTGGGTTCAAGATGCTGGCGCGCGTATCGCGGATTCTCGAGCAGCTCGTGCAAGCGTGGAATGTGCTGTCGACGATGACGCCTTCGGAATACACGTCGATGCGGCCGTTCCTCGGCAGTTCGTCGGGATTTCAGTCGTATCAGTATCGCGAGCTGGAGTTCATGCTCGGCAACAAGAACGAGCAGATGCTCAAGCCGCACGCGCACCATCCTGATGTGTATGCCGAAGTGAAAGCGGCACTCGAAGCGCCGTCGTTCTATGACGAAGTGATCCGTATGCTTGCCCGGCGCGGCTTTGCGATCAGTGCGTCACGACTGGAGCGCGACTGGACGCTGCCGACGCAGCATGATGCGTCCGTGGAAGCCGCCTGGCTCGAGGTGTATCGCAATCCTTCGCGGCATTGGGAACTGTATGAGATGGCCGAAGAACTCGTCGATCTTGAGGATGCGTTTCGCCAATGGCGGTTCCGGCATGTGACGACCGTTGAGAGGATTATTGGGTTCAAACAGGGCACGGGTGGGACGAGTGGCGCGCCGTATCTGCGCAAGATGCTGGATGTGGTTTTGTTTCCCGAGCTTTGGCATGTGAGGACGTTGCTTTGAGTTTGCTGAGCCGCTGTCGCTGGCATCCGCGATTGAGGTTCGCTTTGCCGTATTCGCTGGCATCCGCGATGCGGTTCGCTATCCGTTTTCGCTGGCATCCGCGATGCGGTTCGCTATCCGTTTTCGCTGGCATCCGCGATAGCGCCTCGCGGCGCGGGCGTTGCCCCTGTGCGGGGCGGCACTTACTTTCTTTGCCGCGGCAAAGAAAGTAAGCAAAGAAAGCCGCTCACACCGCCAACTCTTGACCTTCGTCCACGGGCTCTCAAGGTCCCCGCGCTTCGCATGGCAGCGTGCTGACCTTGCCCGTTGCCCACGCTCTGATTGAACGCCTCACCCATTTCGAGCGCTCGTACAACGGCTAACCGTCGCTGATGTTGCAGTGCCCTGTGCGGCAAACATATGTCGGTTGTCGCGCATCGCAAGGCAGCGCTCGCACTGTCCAGGCGCGTCGCGCGGCGAAGGTGTTCCGATGGCGCGAATGCCTACACATGTTTGCCGCACAGGGACGCGGGATAGTCGACGTCATGACTTGCGACGCGGGGGCACGAAGCGGTTGAGGCGCCAATCAGTGCGCTGGCAACGGACATGGACCCGCGCGTGGCCGTGATAACTATGGGGATGTCGAGAGCCCGTGGCTAACGGTCAAGCATTGGCGGGGTGAGCGGCTTTCTTTGCTTACTTTCTTTGCCGCGGCAAAGAAAGTAAGTGCCGCCCCGC
>NZ_JAGIPX010000116.1 GCF_017814945.1 Paraburkholderia sp. LEh10 | reverse complement strand
AGCTCCTCAGGCGTTCTTCCGGCCTTCACCAGCTCGACCATGTGGGCCCGGAATTCCACAGGGTATGGGGTACGATGCCTGCCCATTTCGACACCTCCTGATCAAAAGGATAGGTGTCCGTTTTCGCGGGTCAATCTCATCCGCATCGATAGCGTTTGGACCAAAATACAGATAGTGAGTGCGATCAGCTAACGTCTACGAACACATCAAACGCGGAAATCCGCCATGGCCTCGTCGCTCCTTCGGCATGCCGCCCGGACATCGGTGGCGAAGGAAGCCGGGACGAGAGGTCAATAACGACCCTTCGATAACGTAGGCCGTTCTACTCCGAAAGCAGCCATTACCTTAGCTGTAGACCGAACGGCAGTTGACGGTCAGATTGGAGCGTTCGCGGTCGGCCCGGGTTCGGCCATCAACCGTCGCTCAACGCGGTCTCGGGCTTGACCATGGCTAGTGATCAGCCAGTTGTCTCCATTCCACCCGTAGGCAAACGTATAGCGCGCCTTGACCACTGTGCCGTCGGCGTACTTGAACGAGTACAGCCCTGCGTCTATCGCCGTGTTGCATTCGATCATTACAAAGCGAAAGTCGATTGTACCGACTGGTTTGTGTTCAAGGAAATGCCTGAAGTAATCTTCCTTTTCCTCGACGGTCAAACGTGGCTTGTTCGACACGGTCCGGAGCAAGATCGAACGCGGAGCGTAGTTCTCCACAACCTTCGCCGGGTCGCCAGTCTTCAAGGAATCGTTCCAGCGATCAAATAATGAAGCAATCTGCTTCTCCGATGCAGGTGGCAGGCTTCGGTCTTCGCGTAAACGTCACCATTGAGGGCAATACCGAGCAAGACGGCAACCGCGAACGACCTCGACAGGCAGATGTTCATGGTTTCACCTCGTTTGGAAATTGAAGGATTCACATCACCATATGAACGCGTTACCTGTCATCGCGATCGGGTGCCTTGTTTCAGCACGGAGCGACTCTGAGAGAACTGGTGAACGTATTGAAACGTTCTCTTACGATGCGGGGGCGCGAGCCGTCCCGATGAAATGGCCGGCAGGTAATCCGATGGGGGCGAAGAATCAGCGAGCTTCATCGCGTTCATAAGCGCCCAGGTGGCATCGTATGCATAGGGCGCAAAAAGCACAACAGAACCGAACTTCTGAACTCTTCCGCAAACGCCTGTCGCTTCTGCATCTTCTCACGCCATAGAAAATCGCCTGCGCGTCTTTGGACTTGATCGCGGTCAGGATGCCGCGAAAATCGATCGTCTTGTCCGACACGAACTCGCGGTCGAGAACGTCCACACCGGCCGCCTTGAGTTCCTTCACCACGATGTCAGCGAGCCCTTGATCGGTTACGCCTAACCTTTACGTCGCCTCGCGCGCACGTTCGATACGTCGCCCACCGCGGGGACAGGCAGACCTTCATCTTTTATCCGGGACGGGTATCGCAGATGGCTTGATCCGGGCGGGGACGAGTGGAAACCTGAAGTTCCCGTCGATGCGAGTGTCGCAGGCCTTTGCTAATCATGGCTCGTTGTCTGCAGCACTTTCATGACTTCCGCTGCCGTGTGCTCGGAATGTTCGCGCAGTAACCGCGCGAGGCATGCACCATCGCGCCTGCACAGCGCGTCCAGGATTTCACCGTGCTCGCCAAGCGACTCGGCCCAGCGAAGCACATCTGCATTCGCTGCGCCTCGCGCGCGATGGATCTTGCTCATCAAAGATGAGTACATGTCGGATAGCACAGGATTCCCGGCGACATCGACGATCTGCTGATGCACCTTCTGGTTGGCGCGGTAGTAGGCCGTACGTTTGCCATCGCGGTGATAGGTTTCCATGGTGCGATGGCGTTCCAGCAGTACTTTCATCTGCTTGTCGTCAATGCGCTGCGCGGCAAGCCGTCCGGCCGTTTCCTCCAGTCCATGCAGCACTTCAAAGATGGCGGCGATCTCGTCCTTATTGATCGGTGCGACCTGAAAGCCCATGTGCTGCCGGTGGGTCACGTGCCCCTCGGTCACCAGCGTCTTGAGCGCTTCGCGCAAAGGCGTTCTGGAGATGTCGAACTGTTCGCACAGCGCTTTCTCGTCGATATGCTCGCCGGGCGGCAATTCCCCTTCAAGAATCATCTCGCGCAATCGCTCCGCGATCGCCGCGTACATACCCGTGCCGCGCAGGCTGATCCTCTTGCGTGTGTCAGCCGGTAGTGACTTCATGTCCATGTCGCCTGTTTCCGTTTGTGTCTTCCGCCTTTCCTTAATTGTCTTACAGGTTTGGCAGACTAGCCACAAAAATAAAAACGCTTAAAAATCAGAGATATACAACGCTTGTAATTTATAATTAGGCATCATATACTGCGATGGCGCATGCAGCGCACCGGGCCGAAAGCGGTTCCGGTCACAGACATGAAATCCGAAGGCCATGATCAGGCGAACGGAGGAGACATAGATGATGCGAACCGTAAATGCGGCCGTGCAGGCCGAGGTCAGGTCCGGCGTACGCTGGCGAGTCTTTCTGATCATGTTGATGCTCATTTCGATCAACTATGTGGACCGGGCCTCGTTGTCCGTGGCCATGCCGCTGATCGCAAAGGAGTTCCATATCGCCCCTGCCGTGCAGGGATTGATCCTCAGCTCGTTCTTCTGGACGTATGCGTTCATGCAGATTCCGGGTGGCATGCTGGCCGACCGTTTCAAGCCGCGTATCGTGATCGCGTGCGCCACACTGTTCTGGGGCTTCTTCCAGGGCATTGCTGCCATCTGCACGACGTCCACTGCGCTGATTCTCACCCGTCTGGGCCTGGGCGCTGCCGAAGCACCGATCTATCCTGCAGGCGGCAAGCTCAACGCCATGTGGATGACGCGGCACGAACGTGGCCGAGGCGCGACCCTGCTCGACGGTGGCGCCCCGCTCGGGGCTGCACTCGGTGCGGTGATCATCTCCGGGCTGATCAGCGAGTTCGGTTCCTGGCGCACCTCCTTCGTGGTGGCGGGTGTTGGCACCATGCTGGCCGGTCTGTTCGCCTGGTACTACATCCGGAACAACCCGCGCGAACATCCGGCAGTCAACCAGGCGGAAGCAGACTATCTCGAAGCGGCCCTGCAGGAAGAACATCGCAGCGAGCCGGTCGATGCCAGCGGACGTAGCCTCGATTTTTTCCGCTATCGCTCGGTGTGGGGCATGTTCTTCGGCTGGATGTGCTTCAATTCGTTGTTTTACGGCTTGCTCACCTGGATGCCGAACTACCTGAACAAGGTCCACGGCTTCAATATCCAGCAGATGGGCGGAGCCAGTTTCGCGATTTTCTTCAGCGGCTTCGTGGGTGAGCTGGTCGGCGGATGGATCGCCGACAAGTGGAAGGCTGCGGGCGGTTCGCCCAATCGCGTGATGCGCACGCTGTTCGGGATTGCCGCCGTGGCTGCCACAGCTTCGATCTTCTCGGTCGCCTATGTCGGGAATCCGGTGACGGTGGTGGTGTTGCTTGCCTCCACGTTGTTCTTCCTGCGCTGGTGCGGTCTCTACTGGTGTCTGCCTTCCATACTCGGTACACGCAACAAGGTCGGCTTTCTCGGCGGTCTGATGAACCTGGGCGGAAATATCGGCGGAGTTCTCGTTCCGATCATCGTTGGCCTCATCGTGCAGACCACCGGCTCCTTTTTTCTGGCCCTGATGTTTTTCGCTGCGGCTGGCGTAGGGCTCTTCGTCTGTTCGACGCTCATTGACTACGAACGCAAGCTGCCGGTCTGAGTCAGGCTTTCTCCACCTTTAATAACGGATTGTTGACTTCATCATGAGCAAACGCGTCCTGCTCGGCATGCTTACCCCGTCATCCAACACCGCACTCGAACCGATCACGAGCGCGATGGTGGCCCAGTTGCCCGGTGTCAGTGCCCATTTCTCGCGCTTCACGGTCACCGAAATTTCGCTGTCCGATAAGGCACTCGGGCAGTTCGACACAACCAACATCATCCACGCCGCGCGGCTGCTGGCCGACGCCAAGGTCGATGTGATCGCATGGAATGGCACGTCATCCGGCTGGCTCGGATTCGAGACCGATCGCCGCCTGTGCCGCGAAATCGAGGACGCGACCGGCATCCCCGCAACCACGTCGGTGCTGGCGCTGAACGAGATTCTGGACAAGACCGGCGTGAAGAAATTCGGTCTGGTGACCCCGTACCTCAAGGAGGTGCAGCAGAAGATCGTCGCCAATTACCGCGAGAGCGGCATCGACTGCTCTTCCGAAAACCATCTCGGCCTGAAGGTGAACTTTCAGTTCTCCGAAGTAACCGAAGATACGCTGCGCGCGCAGATCCGCGAGGTCGCAATGCAACGCCCGGAAGCGATCGTCACCTTCTGCACCAACCTGCATGCCGCCCATCTGGCCTCAGAAGTGGAGCAGCACCATGGCATCCCGCTCTACGACACCATTTCCACCGTGGTGTGGAAGTCACTGAAGCTCGCCGGCTACGATACGAGCCGGCTCGGGGGCTGGGGTCGCCTGTTTTCCGAAGTTGCCTGAGAGACCTGCCATGACAACCGTGTACGACCTGGTAATCCGTAACGCCGACGTGGTCACCGCGTCCGAGCGCTTCAACTGCGATATTGGCGTGAAGGACGGCATCGTCGTAGCGCTGGGCCGCGATCTTGACGGCGGCAGGCGCGAGATCGACGCCACCGGGCTGCTGGCGTTGCCGGGTGGTATCGATGCGCACTGCCATCTGGATCAGCCCATGCCTGACGGGCTGAAGATGGCGGATGACTTCCTGAGCGGCACACGCGCCGCCGTGTGCGGCGGCACCACGACGGTGATCCCGTTCGCCGCACAGTCGAAGGGGCAATCGCTTAAAGCCGCAGTGGCCGACTACCATCGCCGCGCCGACGGTCGCGCGGTCACTGACTACGCGTTCCACCTGATCGTTTCCGATCCGACGCCCGAGGTGCTGGAACGCGAGCTGCCAGAACTGATCGCGGCCGGTTACACGTCTTTCAAGATCTACATGACCTACGACGATCTCAAGCTCAGCGACCGCGAGATCCTCGAGGTGATGGACGTTGCACGCCGCAACCAGGCGCTGGTCATGGTGCATGCCGAGAATTCGGACTGCATCGCGTGGCTGACCGACAGGCTCACCGAAGCCGGCAAGCACGCGCCAAAGTATCACGCGCTTTCGCGCCCGGCCGTGGTCGAGCGAGAGGCGACACACCGTGCGATTGCCTTCTCCGAACTCGTCGATGTGCCGATCCTGATCGTCCATGTGTCGGGCCAGGATGCGATCGAGCAGATTGAATGGGCGCAGCAACGCGGCCTCAACATCTACGCCGAGACCTGCCCGCAGTACCTTTACCTGACCGCCGAAGATCTCGGTCATGAGGACGGCTATCACGGCGCCAGATGCGTTTGCAGTCCGCCACCGCGCGACTCGTCCAGCCAGAAGGCGGTGTGGAACGCCCTGAAGCGTGGCGTATTCAGCGTGTTCTCGTCCGACCACGCGCCGTTCTCATTCGACGATCCGCAGGGCAAGAAGCCCGGCGGTAAAGAAGTCTCGTTTGAACACATTCCGAACGGCATTCCCGGTATCGAGACGCGACTGGCGCTGCTGTTCGATGGCGTGAGCCGCGGCAGGCTGTCGCTGCACAAGTTCGTCGAACTGACGTCACTGAATCCCGCGAAGCTGTACGGCCTCTATTCTCGCAAGGGAACGATCGCGGTCGGTGCCGACGCTGACATCGTGCTGTGGGACCCGCTCAGGCAGGTTGCCATCGCGAACGACGCGCTGCACCACAACGTCGACTACACGCCGTACGAGGGCCGAACCGTCCAGGGGTGGCCGAAGCACTGCCTGTCACGCGGCGAACTGCTAGTCGAGAGCGGCCGCTATCTCGAACCGGAAGCGGGCCGGGGCCGGTTTCTCGCTGCTGGCAAACCGCAGTACGTCGACCTTTGATATCGGAGAGGAGTATGAAGATCCTGGTCATCAACCCCAACATCTCTGAAAGTGTCTCGACGCTGATTCAGGCGGAGGCGCAACGCAGCGCTTCGCCCGGGACCGAAATCGCGGTCGCGACCGCGCCGTTCGGCGTTGCGTACATCGAGACACGCGTCGAAGCGCTGGTCGGCGCGTACGCAACCGCGTGCGTGGCAGCCGAACGCCACGGTACTTACGATGGCGTCGTGGTCGCTGCGTTCGGCGACCCGGGCCTGCAGGGCATCAAGGAACTGATCGACGTACCGGCAGTCGGCCTGACCGAATCCTCACTCATGACTGCGGCGACGCTCGGGCAGCGCTTCTCGATCATCGCGATCTCGCCGCGAATCAAGGCGTGGTATCGCGAGACGGTCGAACGCAGTCATCTGGCGAGCCGGCTTGCCAGCATCCGCGCGCTTGAGGAACCGTTGCGTGATATCGGCAGCGTGCAGCAGGACTACGCGGCACGACTGAAGGCACTATGCAACGAGGTGGTCGAGGTCGACGGAGCCGACGTCATCATCATCGCTGGCGCCCCCCTAGCAGGGCTCGCACGAGAGATACGTAACGAGCTGTCGGTGCCGGTGGTCGATGGCGTGTCGAGTGCGATCGCCCAGCTCGAGGGGCTGATCCGGTTGAGCCCGCAAAAAGCGACGAAAGGCAGTTTCGCCTTCCCTCCCATCAAGCCGAACCAGGGCCTGCCTGGACCGCTTGCACGGCTGCTGAACAGCGGGTCGCCGGACTACCCACTACAGTGATTACATGTTGAAAATGGATTGGATAGAGGGACATTTTTACGTCAATTAGGACTACTAGCGTATCCGGAAACGTGGCTTGTGGGGAGGATGACGTTCGACTGTTTCGTCAAACTGATCGCCATCAACACGGCCAAGGCGTACGGGCTGCATCCGCGCAAAGGCTCGATCGGGATCGGCAGCGATGCCGATCCGGTCATCTACGACGAGCATGAGTTTGCCCTTCGCAATTCGGACCTGCACCATGATGTCGACTACACACCGTACAAAGGCCAGATGTTCGTTGCAGCAAGCACGTGCGCGACTCTTGAACCTGTCCGCGACTAAGCCCGCCGCGACCATCGAGAGTTGGAGTTGTTCAATTTATAGAGTGCCGGTCATTTTGCTGATCCAGCAGGCCCGACCGGCTTTTACGGAGATGTGATCGTGGATAGACAGCACAAGTATCTGGCTGAACTGGATCCCACAGGTCGGCTGTACAATGAAGATCTTGCGCCCGCCATTGAGCGGAAGTGGACTTCCTACAGCTTCTTTGCCGTCTGGATGTCGGCGATTCATAACATCGGCACCTATACATTTGTTGCCGGGCTGTTTGTACTCGGCCTGACAGGATGGCAGGTCATGGCGGCCATTCTCCTAGGAACAGGTATCTTGTTCTTCGGCATGAACTGGGCGGGACGAATGGGACAGCAGACAGGAATCCCTTTTCCCGTCATGGCGCGAGTCAGCTTTGGGATCTGGGGTGCCAACGTACCTGCATTGATCCGCGCAGTCATAGCAATCTGCTGGTACGGAATTCAGACATACCTGGCTTCGACTGCGGTGGTCGTGCTCCTGCTACGTATGAATCCGGGGTTGCAGCACTGGCAGGATCAGAGCCTGCTCGGCCTGTCGTATCTGGGGTGGTCCTGCTTCGTGTTCCTGTGGGTGATGCAACTGCTCGTTATCACCCGAGGCATGGAGACGGTCCGCCGGTTTCAGGACTGGGCGGGCCCGATCGTGTGGGTTGTGATGCTGCTGATGGCTGTCTGGCTCTTGGAGATGGCCGACTGGCACATACCGATGAGTCTGTCTGTGAAGCCGTTGTCGGGCAGCAGCGCGGTTCTGGGCATTCTGACCGGGGCATTTCTGTTGGTTTCCACCTATGCAACCATGCTGCTCAACTATTGCGACTTCACCCGGTTCGCAAAAACGGAGCGTGCGGTGGTCGTTGGCAACTTCTGGGGGATTCCGATCAATTTTGCGGCGTTCGCGGCGATTAGCATCACCATGACTATCGGCACCGTCGTGGTCTTTGGCAAGGCGATTACCGACCCAGCATTGATCCTCGCAAAAGTGCCGAACACGTTCGTGCTGGTCGTAGGTGCATTGATGTTCATCGTTGCGACGATCGGTGTCAACGTGGTGCTCAACTTCGTTTCGCCGGCCTACGATCTTGCAAATGTGTGGCCTAAACGGATTACCTTCCGTCGCGGCGGCATCATCAGCGCGGTGCTTGCACTTGTGGTCATGCCGTGGAACCTGTACTCGAATCCCGTCGTCGTCAACTACTTTCTAGGCGGGCTTGGAGCGTTCCTGGGTCCGCTGTTCGGGATTATGGCCGCCGACTATTTTCTGATCCGACGTGGTGTGATCAACATCAATGATCTTTATCGGTCGGACCAGCGCGGTGAATACTTTTATCGAAACGGATTCAACACCAGAGCTCTGGCAGTTTTTGCGCCGACCGCAGGCGTCGCCGTAGTTATTGCGCTGGTACCGGCGCTCTCCGCAATCGCGGCATTTGCGTGGCCGATCGGCTTCATCGCTGCCGGGCTCGTGTATTTCCTGGTGATGGGCGGCATGGCAACGCGGCCCATCATCCAACCGGAAGAGAGCGGAGAAATGAGGGCGCTCGAATAAAGTGACAGGTGGCGCGTCCCGTGGCCGGCAAAACCATGTGGTTGGTCTCGTTGGTTACGGACGACCAAAGCCCAATCCATCGGAGCCGGCACCTTTGTGCTTGCCTCCACCGCCGAGGGCGTCAATTGCGGGGTGGTCGATAGATCATCACGTGGATACGACACGAAAAAGAGGCTTGTAGCCCCACACGCACCCGGTCCAATGTCGGCATTGACCGAACCGCCGTCCCCGAGACGGCGGTCTGGATGACCGAACCCCTCTGTTAGCTGCCCTTGGATGCCCGATCTCGCGACCGACAGGAGTGGGTCTATTTCGTTGAAAACTGTGTTTTCGCGCGCGGGCGCGGGCATGTTTTGGCACGTAATCGACGCGCTCAGCGCTTTGTCCGATCGCGCTGCTTCTGGGCAGCGCTCCGCAATGCATTTCAAGCGGCTGCTGCCGCCATTTCGTCCTGCTTTGGCATCAACCACTTCGCCATTCGCCTCAGATTCTGTGCAGTTGCAGCCAGCAAGAACTCGTCATGCGCACCTGATGGTCCGCGCAGCCGGAGACGAACGAGCTTCATGACGCGTTTGAGGTGCGCAAACAGGATCTCAACCTTCTTGCGGTCCTGATCGGGTGAGCGGCGCTTCTGGCTCAAGCCACAACGTCTGGTCGGTGACAGTGCATACGGCACAGCATCGATGCTTGCCTGGATGATCAATGACAAGGCGCGCAGGCGCCGTTCGGAGCGGATGCCGAAGCAGTATCAGACTAGCAGCATGCGAATCATCAGCTCTGGGTCGATCGAAGGGGCGCCCTGTATGACTGTAAAACGACGCCATGTGCTTACGGAGCACTCCGGCATCGAAGAAGTGATCTATGCCGCGTAACAGATGGCCCTTCGGAACATGATCATCAAGGTTGAACGCGTAAAACAGCTGCTCCTGATCGCCGCTTCGCTGTCCCATCATGACGATGCACTCCCGTCGATTGATGGGTTCCAAGACAGCCAAGAATCCAACTCTCAGGGGAGTTTTTCGACGAAATAGGTCGACATGGGGCATCCACTGACTGCTCGCCAACACCTGGTCACGCGGTCGACTGGCGGAGAGCGAGCATCGGTCCGTTGGCGCGTCCGCGCGTGAGTCCGCTGCTTACGGCGACCTGGCACTACCGCCGATCATTGATCGGCGGCAGTCGGACGCGCCGCAGTGACATGCGTACTGCGCCCGAACCTCATCGGTGATCTCACCATCAATGGCAAGGCCGTAGTCGATAAACAGTTCCTCTCCGATGTCGATCGCGGTGAGCGCATGAATGAATACGCGATCGCCGACCTCGATGGCCTCGCAGTTGGGATCGCACGCGTGATTCAGAAACCGCGCGCTGTTGCCGCCCCGGCTGCCGTCAATGACCCGTCCGTCCGAGAGGCCGAAAACAAACGTGTGCCCGGCATCCGATCGCTGACGCGCGGCCGCACGCCGCCAACTGGTGACTTCTCCCTTGTACTCAATGAGGCGCTCGCCTGCCTCGACAGGCTGGAGGGCAAACAGCCCCGTGCCATGCACGGGCGAATGTCGCGCCGAGATGCGTCGCGTTCGGGGCATGGTGTCGTTTCCTTTGGTAGGCGCCCGGAACAGATGGTACCGGTGCAGCCGAATCATAGAGGGGCGCCGGCGATGTTGGTCAAGGTAATGCGCAACTAACTGTCAGGCGCACGTCAAGCTCGACCCGGCTCCGCCAGAACCCCGGCTAGCAGAGCAGGCTGTCGCTCGAGCCCGACGAATCGCTCCTGCCCGGGGCCGAAGTCGCTCCATCTGCGCTAAGGTGTGTGCTCCGGCCCGTTTCACGACCCTCTCTGAAGGGAAATGATATGAACAGGCAGGAGCTTATCGACGCAGTCGCTGCCAGTACGGCTGAAAGCAAGGCCAGCACAGGCGAAGCCCTCGACGCGATTCTTGAGGCGGTCACGTCCGCCGTCACGCGTGGCGAAACCGTGTAGCTGATCGGCTTCGGTTCGTTCTCGACGGGCGCCCGTTCAGAGCGCGCCGGACGCAATCCGTCGACGGGCGAAACCATTACCATCCCGGCCGCGAAAACCGTTAAGTTCACCGCGGGCAAATCGTTCAAAGACGCCGTCAACGCTGAGGGTCCCGACGGTTCAGATCGGCCGTAAGTCCCAGATCGCGCATGCTGTACCGGTTGCGGGCCTGCGGACTCCCGGCCTGCGGATTCGCTTCAGACCGTCGCCCTCTGCGAACATGCTGTGCGCGGCAAGCACAGTGTTCTCGTCAACGGGCTGCACGCGCCAGTGTCCTGCAGCGCACGGTCCGCTTTCGTATTCACTGCCGCACCACAGCGCCTCGTCTGATTCCCCTTCGAAGGGGCCGGTTTGTCTGTCCGTTGCAAGCCGTTCGAGGACCAGCAGCAGTCGCATATCGGGGGGAGCGTGATGCGCACGGGATTCTCCGATCGCGGTTCGTGGCGCCACAGTCTTCGCTTGGCACATCAACGATCCGTGCCGATGCAGGTTTTTGGCATCCGGGTGTCGCCAGTGCCAATCTGCACCGTGCAGATAGAGCCGGGACACTCATGGATCGCTTCGCCGCGAGGTATCGATTCGACGCGGGGTTGGTTGGCTTTTATATCGAGCGCGGTCCGGGGACGCGCGGGCGCGTGGAATCGTTGAGCTCACGGCACCCGACGGACGACCTACACTGCTAGTACGGCACCATTGCCGTATCGGAGGTTGCCATGACCCGAAAGTTCTCTGATATTTTCAGACGGCGTCCAGTGACGGGCGCCCCGGATGACACGGCCCACGGGGAATCCCAGGTGCAACGGGATGAGCACCTGCGGTCTGCACAGGCGCAGGCGAAAAAGCTCTGGGACACGATCGGTCGTCGTCGCCACCGGGATGCGCGGGGCCGTTGACATAAGCTGCCAGGGGCGACTGCGCCCGTCATCACGGCACTGGCAATGCCGCATCGGATCGTGTTCGCCCCCGATCCCTTCACATGCGAGTATGCGACAAGCGGAAGCAACGTCAATCGCGCTGAATCAGCGCTCAAGGCCCGCCGGTCTTGATGAGAGGGCGGGTTTCTTTGCCAGGCCAGTGCGGTGCGGATCGCGCAGTGAGGACCTGCATCAACGGGCGGCCCCCTCAGGGGCGCGCGAAATCGTCTGGCGTCAGTTCGAGCTTGGTGACGGGATGGGCAAGCAGCCTGCGTTCGGCGATGGCGCGGATGCGCCGGTAGCCGTCGCTGAACGTTTTCAGCATCCGTGCCTCGGTGGCCCGTAACAGGATATCGAGTTCGGCACCGTGCTGATCGATCATAACCGACCAGTTGCGCAGCTATCCAGCGGCGAAAGCCGAGATTCCCGAACTGGCTCACGTCAAGCATGTCTTCGTCAAAGCCAGCGCACGGGTCAATAACCGGGCGAAAACAGTTATCAGCCGACGCGCGAACGTGAGCGACGCATGCGTGGCTTCCGTGATCCCGAACGCACGCAGATCTTCTTGTCGAGCTTCGGTCCGATCCTCAGCACTTCGCGCTCAAGCGACACCTGCTACGCGCCTCACTTTATCGCAAGCAGCTCGCCGCACGCTTGGCTGACTGGCATCGTTTCACTGAGGCCACCCGAGTTCCGTCAGTTTTCTGAGCAAGCGCGTGTCCTCTCCGCAATTGCGTCGTAAGCAATTTAACGTGACAGTGCCGCCATGATGTATTTCGTGCGCACGTTGACGAATCGCGCCCGACGCTTGACGCTCGCGTTGTCCGTGCAGCGCGAGCAGAACGCTGCCGTTGCGGTTGCCACATTGCGCGATGCATTGCCCCAAGCCCTGAAAACACTCACGCCGATTCCGAACTCGAAATGATTCGCGCGGCCCGCGGCAACTCCGTTATGCCGGCTCGCGTGCTTGCCGACAGGCATCACTTCATATAGACGCTAAAGGCCCGCCGCATCAGCGTTCATTCGACGTTATGTTTTTTGTGCATGACCGTCATGCACAATTGGCATTGGACGTAGCCGGGCCATTTCGCGACTATCCCGCTCTCGCTCGATGGCACCAGAACCGTCGACGATACCTCTCGCGGCGCGGCGTACGACAGCCGTCGCGCTTCGCTATCGAATAACAAGGAAAGCCGGAATTCGCCGATGCCAACGCCAGGTGGCAAAGCGCTTCCGTGCACCTGAGATATGAGGAAGACAATTGAATAGCTCAATTCAACGGCACATCGGCCCGTTTGCGCTGATGCTGACGGGACTCGGTTCGATCATCGGGTCAGGCTGGTTGTTCGGCGCATGGAAAGCGGCCAAGATCGCGGGTCCCGCGGCGCTGTGCGCGTGGGTGATCGGCGCAGTGGTGATTCTCGCGATCGCGCTTACTTACGCGGAACTCGGTGCGATGTTTCCCGAGTCGGGCGGCATGGTGCGTTATGCGCGCTACTCGCATGGCGCGCTGGTGGGTTTCATCAGTGCATGGGCAAACTGGATCGCGATCGTGTCGGTGATTCCGATCGAGGCCGAGGCGTCGATCCAGTACATGAGCACGTGGCCGTACGAATGGGCGCACAACCTGTTCGTCAACAGCGAACTGACGACGCCCGGATTGCTGCTCTCCGCAGTGCTGGTGGTCATCTACTTCCTGCTGAACTACTGGGGGGTGAAGGTGTTCGCGCGCGCCAACTCGGCGATCACGATCTTCAAGTTCCTCATCCCCGGCCTGACGATCCTCGGCCT
>NZ_JAGIPX010000115.1 GCF_017814945.1 Paraburkholderia sp. LEh10 | reverse complement strand
CTCCTCTCGGAAAACGGGTGTCGGAATCCTCGTTTTACTCTAGGAGGCTTATCTCCGCGGCCCCTCCATAGTATCTAGGGCGCGTTCGAGTTTGATCTCCGGCAGCATCGGCATGCCGACGGTGCTATGCAGCGAGCCCAGCGCCAGCTGTTCGCCGCAACCACAGGCATTGAAGTTCACGGCGTTTTCACCAACCTGATAATCGCTGTGAATCCGGAAGATGCGCCCCTCGTACCCAACCAGAAAAGTGCCAGCCGATTCCCGTTCGCCGTCCTTCCGCGTGTATCCGCCGCGGGTAAAGCATGCGCGTACCGCCTCAACGAAGGTCGTGCACATGAAGGCGAACGCATCGGTGCCTTCAGGGCGCGACGCGACGGTCAGACTGTGGCCCAGAAGCTGGCCCATCCTGAAGGACGAAGTGAAACCGATCAGGAACGGCCCCACCCGATAAATCTTAGGGTCGGCGCGTACTGTGATGGACCAATCATTCGATGCGCCCGCCGAATCCGCACCCATGTAGACCTTCTTGCCATCCGTCAGCGCGACAATGCAGGTCATACCGCCTCCGTAGGTGTTGCCCGATAGAACGCAACGTGCATGCCCTCGCAGCTCAGCGATAGTCCAGTCGAATCCATGCACTCCGCCCATTGCCGTCCAGAACTGCCTCGCCCCCCTCGCCATTCCATGACGCCTCGCCGGCGGCCTTCGCGACCACCGTGATACGCGCCTCCTCGCCAGGCAACTTCATCAGCAAAAGCGCGGCAATCTTGTGCCACTCATTCCCAGTGGCCAGCATTAACCGGTGACTGGGGTAGAGAACGCTCATTTGACGATCCCCAGTAGCCACGTTCGATGAGCGCAATGTACATTGCGGCGATCCATTCGAACGCGAGGTGGCTGGCATTTCTCGCGCGTGTACGTAATCCCTTGGTCCTAAGCTCCATGACGATTCGAGCGAAAACGCTGGCTGTGACCGCAGCGCCGTATATTTGATTTCGTGTTCAGTCATTTAATCCACTCTTAATTGGTCCGCGAAAAGCGCAAGCAATAGTTGCGCCAACGCCACGACATGTGCGTCGATCGGTAAGGGATTCGGGCGCGGCCGCAGTCCAATTCAATGCCCTGCAATGGTTTGAGCTTTGCGATGTGGCGCGGTAAGCGCTCAACCCAGATCGCAGCAGATTCGCGCCATCATCTCGACGAGATCGCGCAGGCTGAGCTTGTAGCGCAGATACCAGCGCACACAAAGAACGATCACGTCGCGGTCAAAGTGACGGCCCGCAAACAGCCTGTCCAGATTTTTCAGTTTGCTCATCTCGGGCCCTCAATTCGCTCAGCACGCCACTCTAACCGATTCGTTGATCGCTGTTTGCACCACAGCCCGGCCTGCAAACAGTTCGCCCAGGCTCTTCAGCTTGCTCATCGTCGTTCTCAATTCGTTCAGCCCGACACCTTAACCGATTCGCCCCCGCGCTATTTGCACCAGAGCCCTGCTGACTACCCGTTCGAACGAGTGATATTCGATTCAATGATCAGGATCCGTCGGTCTAGGCTCGGCGACGCTTTGCCGGTATTCGAGTCGCAGCAGCGCGCGCTCCTGCTGTTCTGGCTTGGAGTTCAGCGGACACCGGATCCGGCTGCATGACCAAGACCACTCGAAGGCAAAAACTCCCGGGGAACCTTATTACCGCTACCTCGTGCCTGCACTGCAGCAATACGCAAGCAGGAAAGTGGGAATGCCGGGCGTCTCTGCCACAATCGTGCGGACGTCCTTGTTGAGCTTAGACATTGCTGCGGTAACATAGTCGGGAGCCGGCAGCTTGTTCGTATTGAAATCATGGACAGCCACGACAATGGTCTTGTTGTCTGCCGTCCTAGGGTGGGCGAGAGACCGATCTTCTTCCGCGAATTTCCGCTCGCGAGTTGCGACAGCACCGACCTGCCCCAAGCAATAGCCGTGGGTGCCCGACATCACGTGAATTGTATTTCCCTCGCCCTCTAGCCCCGCAGCGATCTGGTGGAGGGCCGCCGCGACGTCCCCTACGTTACATTCCCCATGGAATCCCCAAATCTGTACGGCGCCTGGGGCGTCGTTGGTAATTCTTACGAGTTCTGCCATATTCATTTCCGAAAGAGGTTGGGAAGCGCGTCGCAATGCACCGGGGAACATTATTAAGGTATCCAACCATTCCCTGCAGCGATTCATTACTTAGAATCATCGTCCGGCCTTTTGGTGAGTCCACCAGTTACCGCGCACTCGCTCATGCGAGTTAGAAGTATGCGTCGCGGCTAGCCGAAGCACAAGACAATTAACATCACCATAATTTATATGGAGTTCAGTCCGACCCGCCAAGCAGCCGCTTCTTCCCTCGGCAGTTGGAGAACATTCGGCTTAAGGGGTCGGCGCAGTGAAGCTACCCACGAGGTCCCAGGACGCGAAATGCGCAGCGCAGATGCGACTACATACACGGCGCAGAAACGGGCTTCATCAACCAAAAAAAATCAATTAGCGTACCGGGTTTGCATGGACAAGCATAAGCATGGCGAAGACGACAAAAGGCAGCCCAGCGAGTGTTTCGGGCAAGCGTTCGTAGTCACGTGCCAAGCGTCGAAAGCGGTTAAGCCATCCGAAGCTGCGCTCGACGGCTCTGGTGAACGGGGTCTGGCGCTGGCGCACACGACAATCCTGCGCTGATGGTCGCGGTCGTATGATTTAATGCGCGGTCGGCTAAGGCCAGCAGTTTGCCAGCGCTTGAGGCTGTCCGGCATCGTCCTCGCCCAGCAACCTCATCAACAATCTTCCGCCCGTGCTGATTGCCACCCGGTGGTCGCGGTTGATGCGTAGCGTGACGCGCAGATCAATCTTGTGCCCGCCAAACTAAACGACTCATACGGCTGCACTACTGGTCTCCGGACGTTTGTTCGTCACAGTCATGCCCGGCTTTGGCAATCTGCATCGGGCCGGCACCGCGCGCCGCAGCATCAAGCTCCCGCATTTCCTACCTGCCGAACCCACGTCGCAAGTGTCCGTTCTCAAACGGGATAGCTGATTGAACGGGTAGCGGTTTGCCAAGACGCCCGCATGCCGGCATTGCAAAAGGAAGCCGCGATGGAGGTGACGCAGTCCACGCAGAACTTCGCGCCTGTCGCCATTCTTCCGATGGCGTTCCTTGGCCCAATGTTCAATCCAGTCGGCGATCTCCGGATATTGCGTCAGCAGTTGCATGAATGCGCCGCTCGCGCCACTGGTGTGGTATTCACGCGAAGCATTCACGACTGCCCGAATTAATAAGGACCTTCCCGGCGATGTGCCATGATCAGACCCACAATTGCCTGCAAGGAGAAGGGTCATGAACACGATTACCCGCATCGGTGTCGATCTTGCCAAGAATGTGATCGTGCGACCTGAAAGTCGCGTGAATTTCTGTCTCACAGGAGCAGGTATGACCTGATGAAACCGGTTGTTCCATCAACCGTTCCCTACCCGGACATGCGGAGCCGGTAACAGCTCGGTGTGAAGCTCTGGGGACAACGTAGCCGCCGGGAATCCGGTACGCTGAGCCGCGAGGCGAGGCCGAATCTGCCAGCACGAAGGCGGAGAGGAGCAAGGGATGAGCGGGTACGACCAACATACGTGAACTTCCGATAAACGTCGTGATCTTGAACAAGCCAAACGTGCCGATAGGCTTGAACCAAAACGGTGTGTGGTGAGGAGTGGTTCCTGAATGACTGGGCCACCATGGACGATTAGCCACCGGCGAAGAGGAAGGGTCCGCCCCGCTCGGAAATTCAAGCGGAACAGGGTAAGCCCATCGCGCTGCCGGCAACGGCAGGCGAACCGCAAGGAACGCTGTTGGTGCGGTGGGTAAAGGAAAGCGGAGAAAGCGAACGCCCTTCCGTAATGGACGGGATACGGGCTGCGACATTGCCCGACACGAAAGTGGGCAGACTTCCGCGTGGTCATTCATGGCGAGAGAATCTTGACAAACCGTTGTACGAGGGAGAGCAGATGACGGTGAACGATACGAAGGTGTCGAACATTGGTGCGCCCTCGCACGCCGCAGTCATGTGGGATCAGGAAAACTGGTCGCACATCGAAGCGGAGGTGAAGCGGCTTCAGATGCGTATCGCCAAGGCAGTTCGGGAGAACCGATGGGGCAAGGTGAAAGCCTTGCAACGTCTGTTGACCCGCTCGCGCAACGGCAAGTTGCTGGCCGTGAAGCGTGTGACGGAAAATCGCGGCAAGAGAACGCCGGGGGTGGACGGCAGGATATGGTCATCTTCGGCGGCCAGATGGAACGGAATGCTGTCACTGCGTCATCGTGGCTATCGCGTGATGCCGTTGCGACGCGTTTACATTCCCAAGAGTAACGGCAAGACACGTCCGTTGGGAATTCCGTGCATGAAGTGCCGGGCGATGCAGGCTTTATAGAAGCTCGCCCTGGAGCCCATCGCGGAGACCCTGGCGGACGCCAATTCCTATGGCTTTCGGCCTCAACGTTCGACCGCCGACGCCATCGAGCAGTGCTTCATCGTTCTGGCCAAGCGTGCCTCGCCAGAATGGATTCTGGAGGGTGACATTCGAGGCTGTTTCGACAACTTCAGTCACTCCTGGATTCTGGAGAACGTGCCGATGGATAAGGAGGTTCTGCGGAAGTGGCTCCAAGCCGGATATATCGATGAGGGAACTCTGTTCGAGTCACGGGCTGGTACGCCCCAAGGGGGTGTCAGTACGCCGCCTACAATGTTGCATACTTTTCTCTCCTGCGTCTGAGTCGGTCGAATTTTCGCTGCCGCGAACCGGCGGTTGCGGATCGACACGGAACACGACGACGATCTCGTCCTTGTGGATTTCTACGCGCTTGACCAGGCCCAGAACGATCTTGCGTTTCGTTTCAAGATCAATCGCATCCAGCTTTTCAGTGACGGCGGCTGCAAACTCCTCAAGCCGGTTAATGACGAGAAACAGCTCGCTTTGCATCGCACCGTGGCGCCGTGATTCCTGGATCTGCTGTTCAATCTGTTCGAGCCGACTCTTCAACTGCTGCATCCTTGGCTCGAAGTCAGCCTTGTCGATGATACCGTCGGCGTAGCCGTCGATCAGTCGCGATTTGCCCTTTTCGAGCTGAAGCCGCTGCTTTTCCAGACTGCCGGTATCGAAGCCGCGCTTTTCGCTACGCTCCATCACGTCGAGTCGACGTTCATACTCTTCTTTCAGTCGATCGGGATGCCTGAGCAATTCCACAACCTGATGCCATACCAACTCATCGAGCTTATCTGTCCGTACCTGCAGGTTGTCGCAGATACGTTCGCCGCCGAACCGGTAGGCGTCGGTTCCAACGCAGCGGTAATAGGCATAGTCTCGCTGATGTCCCTTGGCCGCCGACTTGCTCACTTTCTTCGCGTAGTAGGCGTAACGGCACTGTCCACAAACAGTGAGCCCCTGCAGCAGGCGAAGCGGCGCATTATCCCGGCGCTGGCGTGCCAGCTTGCGGTTCTCGGCAAGCTGCTCCTGAACGATTTCGAACAGTGCTTCGCTGACGATTGCCGGCACCGGAATTTCGATCCACTGCTGCCGGTCCGCGCGTTTCGCTGAATACGGTTTCCTGGGCACGTCGGCGCTGTGACGCTGGGCACGCACGCGCACCTGATGATCGCACGCCTGCGTTTTGCCAAACGCAGCCCGCCCCATGTACGCCGGATTGCGCAGGATGCCCCATACCACGCTGCGGTCCCAGTACGGCTTGCCCGATGCCGTCACGGTACCGGCCTCGCCAAGCCGACGTATCACTTCTCCGAGGCTCAGGCGCTCCAGCCCGACCCACTCGAAGATCGCTTTCACCGTGGCGGCTTGCGGCAGTTCGATGACGTACCGGGCTGGCGTCCCGTCGAGCTGTCTTCGGATATAGCGGTAGCCGTAAGGCGCCCCTGATAGCACGTTGACGGTACCGCGTTTCGCGCCGTGAAGCTTGCCGCGGCGGTGACGCTCTGCGATTTTTGCCCGCTCGTACTCCGCTACCATGCCCTGCATCTGCAGCAGCAGTGATTCTTCCGGCGTCGTGCCAATTGCATGATTGAGAAACACGACCTGTACGCCGCATGAGGAGAATTCCTCCATCAGCAGGGCCTGGTGCGCATATTTGCGCGCCAGGCGGTCTGGCGCGAGGATGTACAGCCGATCGACCGTCCCGAGCGCGGCGGCGTCGCGCAGGCGCTCCAATTGCGGCCTGACCAGCGTTGCACCGCTCACCCCGGCATCGACGAAGCACATGTCCTCCACAATCTGCGCCCCGTCGGCCTGAATTCGTTCTTTCAATGCAGCGATCTGGCTGTCTATCGTGCCGCGCTTGCTTTGCTGCTCGGATGACACTCGCGCGTAAAGCGCGACCATGGCAACGTTGCTCATCGTTTCCCTCGCTTCATCGCTTTCGCCGTTGCTGGCCTTGCATCCGATGCGCGCCTCGTGCTTCGGGCATCAATCGGACTGAGCTGGTCATAGGCCTTCTCCAGTTGTTCGCTGGAATAGCGGTTCGGCTCGAAAGCGAGACGCACTCGCCAGTGTTTGCGTCGTCCCCGTGTCATCGGCTGGGCTCCCGGTTAGCGGGAGCAACGGCCTCAAGCACGAGAACCGCATTACTGGCAGGACATTCTCTGGACCATGGCGCCAGACACTCCCTCGATATGCGAACTAAGGTTTCCCCACATCTCATGCGCAGCATTTAGTTAGCGCCGCATGATTCGCTTGGGTCAGTAAATGTACCGTTAAGTTGGGACGGGACAGAAGCGAACAATTACGTCTTCTCATCCCTAAAGTGGTCCCCTGACTCCAATCACCTCGCAGGCTACCGTGTCGCCCTCGGCCAACCGCGTCAAATCATGCTTGTCAATTCCTCAGCAACAAACCATCAAGCCAGGTATGAGCCAATAGCGTATCCCAAACCGGGAGATATTCTTCCGCGACCGCAACCGGTACTATTCGACATAGTCAACAAGCGCATGGTCAATATCGACAATGCTTTGTTCCCGAATCCTTTTGACCTTTCCCAAATTAATTGGTGGAAGGATGGGGAAGGCTTTACATTTGAGTACAACCAACGCGGCCATCAGCTCTACCGAGTAATCGAGGTGGAGGCAGCCACCGGCCGTACGCGCTCTTTGATCGATGAGGTCAGCTCCACGTTCGTCGATTATAAAGATTTAAGAAATAACCAAAGAAATTCCGGAAAACACTTTCGTTACAATGTTAATGATGGAGAGGAAATTATCTGGGCATCCGAGCGCGATGGATTTGAACATCTGTACCTCTTTAATGGCCGTACCGGTGTTTTAGAAAACCAAATCACCAAAGGTGACTGGATTGTCCGCGCGGTGGACCACATCGATCCAGTCAGAAGGGAAATTTGGTTTGAAGCAAGCGGAATGAATTTCGGTGAGGACCCTTATTTCGTTCATGCCTACCGAATTGGCTTCGACGGAAAGGGGTTGACATCACTTACGCCAGAGCCGGCCAATCATCACATCGAGTTTTCTCCTGACGGTAGATTCTACGTCGACCTCTGGTCGCGTATCGACCTTCCCCCACGCATGGCGCTTTTCCGGTCTAGAGACAACGCTAAACTGATGCAGATCGAGAGCACCGACATCTCCCAACTCGAATCTAATGGATGGAGAGCACCAATCAATTTTGTTGCCAAAGGGCGCGATGGTAAGACCGATATTTGGGGAATCATTCATCTACCAAATAGATTCAATCCACATCTGAAGTATCCTGTGGTGGAGGATATTTATGCCGGCCCGCAAGGCTCTCATGTCCCAAAGTCATTCACAACCACAACAGAGCCACTTACCCAGTTGGGTTTTATCGTTGTGCAAATCGACGGAGTGGGCACTAACAACCGTTCACGCCTTTTCCATGACGTCGCGTGGAAGAATCTGAAAGATGCAGGCCTTCCCGATCGCATTCTGTGGCATAAGGCGGCTGCCTCTCTATATTCCTGGTACGACATCTCGAATTTGGGAATCTTCGGTACATCAGCTGGCGGCCAGAACGCCATTGATGCACTGCTATTCCATTCGGACTTCTATAAGGTTGCGGTAGCCAACAGTGGTTGCTATGACAACCGTATGGACAAGATATGGTGGAACGAACAGTGGATGGGATGGCCCGTCGGCATTGAATACTCACAGTCCTCCGCCATCGACAATGCCGACAATCTGCACGGCAAACTTATGCTTGTTGTGGGCGAAATGGACCACAATGTCGATCCGGCCTCCAGCTTTGCGCTCGCTGACAGTCTCATTAAGGCGGGAAAGGAATTCGAAATGGTCTATGTGCCTGGTGCTGATCATGGAGCCTCCGGTATCTTCACCGAGCGTAAGCTCATGGATTTCTTCGTTCGCAATGTTTTCGGGCAAGATCCGCCTAATTGGAATGCCACATCGACGCATTTTCCGTCAAGTTGATGACCCTTAATACTGATCGCCCTGACATTGAGTTCGTAGGAGTTTTGTATAGTCACATTCAATCGTTTACGTTGGGCTCAGGACTGCTATTGCTTGCCTTCGTTGAACGCAAGCCCGCAAGATTCGTGTGGGAGACCGGCGCAGTGTCATCGCCGGTCGCTGAGCGTCGCCGTCGTTCAGGCGCTACGCCGAAAGCAGTGGGGTCAATGCCTTTGCGCGTTGGCGATCGTACTCGCTCTGGCGCTTGAAAAATTTCTCGCCTCAGCGGTCTTGGACCTGAGGATTGAAAGTGGCACGGCCATTGGGATGCCAACGAGATCATTCGCTTGTATGGGTTATAAGCTGGAACCGCCGATTTTTTCGAAATTCTTCGAATTCAATAGGTTAGCGGCTATTTTCGTAACTGCTCATAAATCCGGGGCAATCCTGCCAGGCGCGCCGTCGCCCTTGACGGCAGCATTAGGCCAGGCCAGGATGTCGGCGACGACTATCTCTCAAACCGCAACAAAATTCGGTTGTAAACGATTGGCGGCGATGTTAAGGAAGGTCTGCAAAAGTCCTGGCGTTGACAGGCAGGTGAACTATCCTGGGTAGCAGGGGGATGTTTATGGAGAGAGTCGATGACGCAACTCGGTCTTGGTCTGGATCTGACGACAAAGCGCACACGCAAGCGGGAGTTCCTGAATGAGATGGACCGTGTAGTGCCGTGGCCAAGGCTGATTGCGCTGATCGAGCCGCATTATCCCAAGGGTAAAACGGGTCGGCCGCCGTTCCCGATCGCGACGATGCTGCGGATTCATTTTATGCAGCAGTGGTTTTCTCTGTCCGACCCTGCAATGGAAGAAGCGCTGTACGACATGCCGCTGTATCGCGAGTTCGCAGGCCTTGACGGCGGCATGGCGCGTTTGCCGGATGAAAGCACGATTCTCCGGTTTCGCCATCTGCTCGAAACGCATGGTCTGGCGGCGCAAATGCTCACGCTGGTCAATGAGATCCTGACGGAGAAAGGCTTGATGCTAAAGGCTGGATCTGCAGTGGACGCCACTTTGATTGCCGCGCCCAGTTCCACAAAGAACGGTTCCGGCACGCGGGATCCAGAAATGCACTCGACACAGAAAGCCGGCAACTGGTACTTCGGAATGAAATCCCATATCGGCGTGGACGCAGACTCCGGATTGGTTCATACAGTCATTGGAACGGCGGCCAATGTGCACGACATTACCGTTGCCCAAGCATTGCTGCATGGCGAGGAAACGGATGTCTACGCCGACGCCGGGTATCAAGGGGTCGAAAAGCATAGTGAGGCTCGCGCATCGCGTTGGCATGTGGCGATGAGACCTGGCAAGCGCAGAATGCTGGATCCGAGTGATCCTCTGGACGCGATATACGATGAAATCGAGCGGCTGAAGGCTGGGATTCGAGCCAAGGTCGAGCACCCGTTTCGCGTTATCAAGAGACAGTTCGGTTATACGAAGACGCGCTATCGTGGTTTGATGAAAAATACCGCCCAGATCACCACATTGTTTGCCTTGAGCAATTTGTGGATGGCGCGCAGAGCCTTGCGAAAATCTTGAAATCGGGTCGGTGTGGCCAGAGGTTTTCGCCGGCATCGGCCGGACAGGTGGTAATACCAAGCGATCTTCACCTCAAAAATGTTCTCAGCGGTCAGGCTGCGATGGATGCGGAAGATCATCGCGCCGGAAACGACTTCTGCAGACCTTCCTTAACTTCGTCGCGTAAACAACATGGCACGTTGATGCCGGCTTCCAGCTTCCACCGCAGCCTCGGGACGGGGAAGTCCCTTACTTCGCTTCGATGGATGCCTCACGACGGCCACCGCATGACTCGGGGTCAGCGTGGTTTGCTAGACCTTCGCTGTATCGAACTTTCATCGACTACCTCCTGCCAGTTTGTACTGGCGCACTTCACTCGCGTTACGGCCTGCACACTCGCGCTGTCACCGTATTTCGTGACACGCTTCACCGAAGGCTTCAACCGCTTCGTTACCTCCACGACTGCTCCGAATTAGAAAGACTTTCCCCATCCTGGGGCGTAGCGATATGCCACGATGGTTGGTGCTGGCAACCCATCTGAGAAGTGGAAAGTCATGGAGCAGAGCCCCGCCGCCGACCTGCCATCGTGTCCGCCACAACATCGGAATCTATCAATGACCGAATGAACCCAAGCTTGCAAAAAAGGGAACGTCCTTATAGGTTGCTTCCGGCTGGAGCGGTTGCCGGGTGGGGCTTTCACCCACTGGAAAAGCGCCGCCTTTTCACGGCGCACGCCATGAAGCGACATTCGCGGGCAATGTCGCCGAGACATTCAGGCGTCGGTTCCACTCAGGAACCGACCATTCAGATCGAAGGTTGAGGTGATGTTTTTTTGGTCTTCGCCATTTGGGTCTCGTGCTTGGTCAGGCGCGGCTATGCGTCGTCTTTATCGTGCGGCTGAGTTCGAACGACGTACGCTGTCCGATTGGGTAGCCCCATGTCGTTTTGGTCACGGGAGCCCCCGAAGTACCGTATATGGCTCGAGCACTGCGTTAAGCGCGCTGTACTGACGCGGGCCTCGCCTGATCGCATAGGGCCTTCTCGCAAAGATCGCAGAACCTGCTCGCGCCGGCCACTCTCAAGCTGCTCTTCGCTAGACGTCAGGTGCGGGTCTGCGACAGTTGCACTGAAGTGTGAAGCGGGAAGCGGTGCGCCGGGGCGGATATGAGCGCGGATCTTTTATTTCGCAGACACCCGATCTACGGATGATGATGGGGGGCGAAGTGGGCGATGCTCGCATCGTATCTCTCACCCATACCACCCAGGGTGACCGTCGCGCGCTTCGCACCGTCAAGCAACGCCTTCAGCGCAACGTTAATAGTGTCTGGCGCATCGAATCTACCGTTGGGCCCGGATAGAGTCAGAGCGCCCACGAGTTGACCACTCGAATCGAACACCGGCACCGATGCTGATACTGTCTCAGGATCGCGTTCGCCGTATGACACCGCCCAGAGTTGCGCGCGCACGTCATTCCCGCGGGGGTCCAGAGATTCAGTGAATGCGAGCAGTATTTTGCCGGATGCGCCCTTGTCGATAGGGAATTCCTCGCCAACACGTATCGCGACCCTCACGCTCCTTGACGGCTCCACGCGGTAGAGCACTAAACGTTGGTCACCCTGCCGCACATAGAAAGATGCCGTCTCGCCCATGTCTCGACTCAGTTGCTGAAGGATGGGTTCGACAACCGGGCCGATTTGAAAGGACCGTTGATAAAGCGTTGCGAGACGCAGCGGTTGATGGCCGATGGCGTACTGCCCGTCATTCAGCTTCCGTATGTATCCGCCGTGCTCCAAAGCACCGAGCAGCCGCAAAACCGTGCTCTTGTACAAGCCGGTGCGGCGCGAGAGTTCCGTTAGCGTGAGCCGGTCATCAACCGGTCCAAAGGCGTTGAGAATCGCGAATGCTCGATCCAGGACCGCGACGCCGCTCGACCTTTCTGACGTGTCGATCGTCGGCTCCGCCGGCGAGAGTGCATTGATAGGCACGTTTTCCCCTCAAAGTTTGTTCTCACACTCTACAGTTCCGCCTGATGGAACTCAAGTTCTATCTTTCCAAGTTTCCGGGTTTACCCGTCTTATCCGAGATTTATCGCGCGCATATAGTTCTTTCCAACAGAACATCGATCTGTCAGATAGAACTCAGGAGCAAATAGTGAGTACGTCCAATCCCAAGGTGTTGATCAGCGAGGTGGGGCCGCGCGACGGCCTGCAAAGCATCAAGAGCATCATGCCGACAGCGGCCAAGCTGCGATGGATTTCCGCGCTGGCCGCCGCTGGGTTGAAGGAAATTGAGGTGGGCTCGTTCGTGCCCCCGAAGTTACTGCCACAAATGGCCGACATCCGTGAGGTCGTGGCTCATGCGCTGTCGATTCCTGGCCTTCATGTGGCGGTCCTCGCGCCGAATTTGCGTGGTTCGCAAGGCGCGTTCGAAGCCGGTGTGCACAAGGTAACGCTGCCCGTCTCGGTGACCAACGAGCACTCGATGGCCAATATCCGCAAGACGACGGCGCAGATGATTGAAGAGGTTCGCGACATCGTCGCGTTGCGCAACGAGCAGTTTCCCGGCGTACAGATCGAAGCGGGCGTGTCCGTCGCATTTGGCTGCACGATCACCGGCACGGTCACCGATGACGAAACGATGCGTATGTGTCTTGCGATGGCCGAGTCCGGCGTGGACGAGATTGGCCTGTCCGATACCAGCGGGTACGCCGACCCTGCGCAGGTTCGTCGCCTGTTCCGTCGACTGCAATCGGAACTCAGGGACAAGGCGGGCGGGGCGCACTTTCATAACACACGCGGTCAGGGACTCGCCAATGTGATCGCCGCGCTTGACGTGGGCGTCACAACGATCGATTCCAGTCAGGCTGGTCTTGGCGGCTGTCCGTATGCCCCAGGCGCTACTGGAAACATCGTCACGGAGGACCTTGCTTTCCTGCTGGAAGCCATGGGCTATGAGACGGGCGTGGACATCGACAAACTGGGCGCTGCACGTGCGATTCTGGCCGAAGCGCTGCCGGACGAAGCCTTGTACGGGCATGTGCAGGATGCCGGACTGCCCAAGGGATTCAGGTATTCAGATGGGCGCGTACCGAGCGCACCGCAACCGGAAGGCTGTCTGTTGGGAGTTGCGCAATGAGCCAAGAGCAAGCGAACCAAGCTCTGCCGTACAGCGGCGTGCGTGTTGTCGAGATGACGCACATGGTAATGGGACCAACATGCGGCATGGTCCTGGCTGATCTGGGCGCGGAGGTGATCAAGGTTGAACCGATTGCTGGCGACAGCACGCGCGCTCTTCGCGGGTCCGGAGCTGGCTTTTTCAGTACCTTCAACAGGAACAAGAAGAGTATCGCCGTCGATGTGAAGGATGCGCGCGGGCTCGACGTCGTGCACAAGCTGCTTGCCGGTGCAGACATCTTCAGCGAAAACTTTAAAAGCGGCACGATGGGCAAACTGGGCCTGGGATATGGGGCGCTTTCCATGCTCAATCCGCGTCTGATCTACGTGTCGCACAAAGGATTCCTGCCCGGTCCGTACGACCATCGGACCGCGTTGGACGAAGTTGCTCAGATGATGGGCGGCCTCGCCTACATGACGGGACCGGAAGGGCGTCCGCTGCGGGCTGGCACGAGCGTCAACGACATCATGGGCGGCATGTTCGGCGCGATCGGCGCGATGGCGGCGCTTGCGCAACGTGAGCGCACCGGGCACGGTCAGGAGGTACAAAGCGCGCTTTTCGAGAACAACGTGTTCCTTGTCGCACAGCACATGATGCAGTTCGCCGTGACCGGTGAGCGTGAGCACGGAAGTCGATGGAAATTTGGGCCGTTTTTTGCAAATTGCGTGAGGGACGCAGGGGGATCTCCCT
>NZ_JAGIPX010000114.1 GCF_017814945.1 Paraburkholderia sp. LEh10 | reverse complement strand
ACAAGGGGCGCCCGTGTCCGATCGCACCCACTTCAATGCGCCTGACACCGGGTTCCCCTTCGCTGGCGGCAACACCAGGTCCCTGATTGTCCTTCATGAACGCGAAACCCGACCGATCAGGTGTGTCGACGAAGTCGATCGTCACACCGTCCAGCAACAGGCGGCTTTCTGCGGGCAGGTAAAGACGCAGGCCATTGATCTCCATCGCCTCGTCGCCTGGCTGCGCCCCGGTTACGGCACTGAATCCGGCATCGTATCCAGAGCAGCCGCCAGAGTTCACAAGCAGACGAAAACCCGCACCAGATGGCAAGCCGGAAAAGCGCACAATACGGCGCATGAACTTTTCGGCAGCGGGTGTCACGGTAAGGTTGGGCAGCATGGTGTCGGTCCTGTCAAAGTGAGCAGTCGTTAGACGCAAGTGGCGCGATGCGCGGGGAAACGGGGCTAGGCCGGAACGATGCATCCGTCCACGGGGCACACCGCCACGCATTGCGGAGTATCGAACTGTCCGTCGCACTCCATGCATTTCTTCGGATCGATTGCAAAGACACCGTTTTTCTCACAGATGGCGACATTGGCGCACTGCGGCTCGCAGGCCGAGCAGCCGGTACACGTTGACGCAATGATCTTCAGGGCCATGCGAGACTCCTTGCAATGATGATCGGTGTAAGCCCGGTGAGACAGGCATGACTATCCTGCCTGTCGCTCAAGCAGCTGCATCTGCGGTCGCAGCCATCAACGCCCCCGGCGGGATTGTGGCCTCGCCACGTTGCGCATGCACGATCACGCCACCGGCTACACGGCTGCAATAGTCGGCGAACCACGCAAGCGCCGCCTTTTCGATAAATTCGCCCGCGTACTGGTCCACCGGCTCGACGCCCGCGCGCGATAGTTCCTTGCGCGGACACGCGCCGATCTTTGCAACCAAGACAGCATGACAATCGCTGATCGCGCGCGTGAGCTGCGGCAGGCCCTCGTCGTCGCCATAGCCGCCTTGGCAATAGAGGTCCACACGGCGGTGGCCGACGAAGAACGCTCCGGCAGCGCCAACCTCGAAAATCTGGAATTCGGAGACATGCCCGAAATGCGCGTTCACCCGGCCGCGCCCCTTCGTCGCGACGGCAATCAAAACCTTCATGTCGCCCTCCACCGCGCTCGCCTGCGCGAAGGCGAGCGCCTCTTGTTTCGCACCACGCTGCATATCGACTTCGGCTTCCAGGCGACGCTGAAATTCGCGGCGACCGTCGAGGTCATAGTCGACTTCCATGTGGTCGATCCTGTCGAGCGTGAACTCCTCGCGGCGATCCTCGCCGAGAAGCCCCACCGCGTCGGCACGACACTGCCGGCAATGGCGCATCAGGTTCGTGCCGCCCATGCACGCCTCCTGCACGGCCTTAAGCTCACGCGCAGTCGGCCCACGCTGTCCGCGCAGGCCGAAATACGTGCCATGCTCTGGCTGGGAGATCAGCGGCATGATGTTGTGCAGAAAGGCACCGCGCCTCTTTACCTCGCGATTTACCTCGATCAGGTGTTCGTCGTTGATGCCTGGAATCAACACCGAGTTGATCTTCGTAAGTACGCCACGCGCAGTCAGCATCTCGAGTCCTCGCATTTGCCGCTCGTGCAAGATGCGCGCGGCCTCTTTTCCCGTGAGTCGTCGGTGGCCCCAGAAAATCCACGGATATATCTTTTCGCCGATGACGGGATCGACCATGTTAATGGTGATGGTTACGTGGTCAATGTTGTGCTCGCAAATCTCGTCGACAAGGTCCGGCAACGCGAGTCCATTCGTCGACAAGCATAGCCTGATGTCCGGAGTCCGCTCGCGAAGCATACGGAAGGTGTCGAAAGTCTTTTTCGCATCAGCCAGCGAATCGCCGGGACCCGCAATGCCAAGCACGGTCAGCTGCGGGATCCGGCCGGCGACGGCCACTACCTTTTTTACCGCCTGCTCCGGCGTCAGCTTCTCCGACACGACGCCAGGCCGGGACTCGTTCGAACAGTCATATTTGCGATTGCAGTAGTTGCACTGAATGTTGCACGCCGGGGCCACCGCCACATGCATCCGCGCATAATGACGATGCGCCTCTTCTGAATAACAGGGGTGATTCTTTATCTTTTCCCACACCTCTGTCGGCAGGTCATCGGGTATGCCTGACGAACCACGGCCAGTCTGACCGTCGCCACCACTGCGTGGACAACAACCGCCGCCCGGGGGAGCGAGCGCTTCGACGGTGGACCCCAGGCGCGTTTTCTGCCCGATGCCGATACAGGCAGTTGAGGGCAGCATGCTGTGGTTCGCGCTATCTTCCATGGATATCTCCTCGCAACCGACGGCGGTCGCGCGCTAAGCCAGAGCGAAATCCGTGCCACTCGAACGCGATTCGCTTCGGGTCTCGTTCAATCTTTGAGTTGGTCGGACACCGGTGATAGGGCCGATCAGGTTTCTCGGGTTTGCGCCGGCATTCAAATTCGACAAACCCGACTAATCTGTCGCTTTTGCGACAGATATCACAAATGCGGTGTTTTGTTCGCAAACATTACTTCGCATACCAAATTATTATAATAACCGATGCGGCGCTCAATCCGCTCGTAGTCGCCTGATGAACGTCAGCACTGTCAGGAAAAGGACATAGGCGACACGAATAGCCGGTTGAAATGCCCCGCAAAGTACTCTGTCACCGGTGATGCTTGTCTGGCACGAGCCTTGCGAACGCATCGGCGACTATTCAATAGGCCGTAGACATGCTCAAACCGATAATCAACGACACGACACTCCGCGACGGGGAGCAGGCCGCCGGTGTCGCGTTTCGCCTCGAGGAAAAATGCGCGATCGCCGCGTCACTTTCGCGCGCTGGTGTGGCCGAACTCGAAATCGGAATTCCGGCCATCGGCGAAGACGAAATCGCGTGCATCGAGGCCATTGTCGACCTTAAGCTCGACGCCAGTCTGATGGTTTGGGGCCGCCTCATCGATGGGGATCTCGCTGCGGCATTGCGCTGCCGTGCTGATATCGTTCATCTCTCGATTCCGGTTTCGGACATTCATTTGCAGTATAAGCTGCGTAAGTCGCGCGGCTGGGTACTAGCGCAGATAGCACGCGTCGTCGAGGAGGCAGCGAAAAATCACTCTAAGATTTCTCTTGGCATGGAGGACGCTTCGCGCGCGGACCCCTCGTTCCTCATAGAAGTCGCTCGCTGCGCGCAGCGATATGGAGCGCAGCGTGTGCGGTTTGCGGATACCGTGGGTGTGCTGGATCCCTTTAAGACCTTCCACGCCATTGCAGCGCTGCGCAGTGCTGTTGATCTTGAGATCGAAATTCATGCACACAACGACCTCGGGCTTGCCACAGCCAACACACTCGCCGCTCTTGGGGCCGGCGCCACGCACGCGAACACCACCGTCAACGGCTTGGGTGAGCGGGCCGGCAATGCGGCGCTGGAAGAAATCGTGATGGGCGTGCGGCACCTGCTGGGACGTGACACAGGCGTCGACACGCGAGCGCTGCTCGACATTTCCTCGTTGGTAGAACGGGCGTCAGGCCGTACCGTTTCGTTCAACAAGAGCATCGTCGGTCGAGGTGTCTTTACTCACGAATCGGGCATACACACCGATGGCATCGCCAAGCATCCCACCACCTACGAGGGATTCGACCCAGCTGAGCTCGGCCGGCAACGGTCGATGATTCTCGGGAAACATTCTGGATCTCAAAGTGTGCGCGACGCCTACGACGCTTTAGGCGTGAGGGTCGCTGAGCGACTCATCCCGCCGCTGCTTGCGCGCATTCGTTCTTTCGCCATGCAGCACAAACAGGCGCCCAGCGCAAGGGATCTGCATCGCATCCTGGCCCAAGCTCGCGGCACGCGAGTGGAGGCGTCATGAGTGTGCTCATCGCGGCCAAACCTGTCCAATAGGAGCAACGACATGCAAAGAGCTATCGAGCAACTGTATCACCTCTCATCGATCGAGGATTTCATGCGATTCTTCGAGATCGCATTTGATGAAAAGGTGGTGAACGTGAGCCGCCTGCACATCCTCAAGCGCTTCTTCCAGTACATCGAGCAACAGGAAGAACTGCCGCGGGACAACGCGACGGGCGTGCTCAACGTCTACCGAAGTCTGCTCCAGAAGGCTTACAACGACTTTGTTGTGTCCACGCCTGCGGAGCAGAAGGTATTCAAAGTTTTCCAGGAAGCGGACGGACGGAGGCTCGTCGCCCTTGACAAGGTGCGCGCGTCGTTGCCCACCCGTGGCGCCGCCTGACCCGGAGTCCCTCAATGCATATTGTCGTCTGCATCAAGCAGGTCCCGGATTCGGCGCAGATCCGGGTTCACCCAGTCAACAACACCATCATGCGCCAAGGCGTGCCGGCAATCGTGAACCCGTACGATCTGTTCTCGCTGGAAGAAGCGTTGCGGATAAAGGATCGCTTCGGCGGCGCAGTCACGATGCTCTGCATGGGACCGCCACAGGCTGAGGAAGCGCTCCGTAAATGCATCAGCTACGGCGCCGACGACGCCGTGCTCGTCACCGATCGTGCGTTCGCTGGCGCCGATACGCTCGCAACATCGTATGCGCTTGCCGCCGCGATCAGGCAAATCGCAACAGAACAGGCGGTGGACATCGTCTTCACTGGCAAACAGACGATCGACGGAGACACCGCTCAGGTCGGCCCCGGCATTGCCAAGCGCCTCGGCGCCCAGTTACTCACCTATGTGTCCAGGATCGTCGAGATCGACGTCGACGCGCGCACGATCGTCGTCGAGCGTCGTGCCGAAGGCGGCGTGCAGGTACTCAAAACTGCATTGCCATGTCTTGTGACGATGCTTGAGAACACTAACGAACTGCGCTTCGCAACACTGCCCGCAATGATTCACGCGGCAGGCTTCCCCGTGCGCAAATGGAACCGCGAACAGGCCGGCATTGAAGACGCGAGCAAGATCGGGCTGAAAGGTTCACCGACCGTGGTCAGCAAAGTGTTCGGCCCGACGCCGCGCGCTGAAACGGCTGAAATGCTCGAACTCGGCGCGTCCAGCCTCCGCGATGTGTCGTTGAAACTGATGCATAAGATATTCACTCGCCATCCGACTCTGGAGGCGGACGTGCTGATGAAGAGGAACTCATGAACTCGCCCGCTGCTTCAAACAAGAAGCCGGCCGTGCCAGCCAAACCGGCCGGAGGCCGTAACCTCGATCTGCCCGAACACCTAAAAGCCTATCAGGGTGTCTGGGTCTTTCTTGAGCACGATCGGGGTCACGTACATAGCGTGTCGTGGGAACTGCTCGGTGAGGCGCGCAAGCTCGCAGACAAACTCGGCAGCGACGTCGCCGTGGCGGCGCTCGGCGGTAAGGACGAGCCACTTGAACAGTTTGCCACCCAGGCGTTCAGTTTCGGCGCGGACAAGGCATACGTGATTCACGATCCGGTATTGCTCGGTTACCGCAACGAGCCGTTCACAAAAGGGCTGACCGATCTGGTCAACAAGTACCGCCCTGAAATCCTACTGCTCGGTGCAACCTCAACGGGCCGAGATCTCGCCGGCTCTGTGGCAACGACGCTCTCGACCGGCCTCACCGCCGACTGCACCGAGTTAAACATTGATCCAGCCTCGCGCGCGCTGGCGGCCACACGGCCGACTTTCGGCGGCTCGCTACTCTGTACGATCATGACGCTCGCATACCGCCCGCAGATGGCGACGGTGCGCCCGCGGGTCATGGCGATGCCGCAGGCGCAAACGGGCCGCGGCGGCGAGATCGTGAGGGAGGCGCTTGGGATCGTTGAGGCCGACATTGTGACCAAACTGCTCGACTTCATCGCCGATGACAAAAGTAATCAGGTCAACCTGCCCTACGCGGACGTCATAGTTAGCGGCGGCAAGGGGCTAAAGAACCCGGAGAATTTCCGGCTCCTGTTCGATCTGGCACGCGTGCTCGGCGGCGAAGTTGGAGCAACCCGTCCGTGCGTGCAGGCGGGCTGGGTGGAGGCCGATCGGCAAGTCGGGCAGACAGGCAAAACCGTGCGGCCGAAACTTTACATCGCTGCGGGCATCTCGGGCGCGATCCAGCACCGCGTCGGCATGGAGAGTTCTGACGTCATCGTCGCGATCAACACCGACCCGAACGCTCCGATTTTCGACTACGCGCACTATGGCATCGTCGCGGACGCACTTCAACTGCTGCCGGCGCTGACGTACGCGTGCAATGACCATCTGGAACTGCAACAGATGCGTAGCAAAAGGAGAGCATGATGAAAAAGACCTCACGATTCGATGCGATCGTCGTTGGTGCCGGACCGTCTGGCAACGCCGCAGCTTACGTGATGGCCAAGGGCGGACTGGAGGTGCTTCAGATCGAGCGCGGCGAATATCCTGGCAGCAAAAATGTTCAAGGCGCGATTCTCTACGCAAACGCGCTGGAACAGATCATTCCGGACTTTCGTGATCACGCTCCGCTCGAACGCCACATCATCGAGCAGCGCATGTGGATGCTCGACGATACTTCCTTCGTGGGCACGCACGTGCGTAGCGACGACTACAACAAGCCACCGTACAACCGCTACACGATCATCCGTGCGCAGTTCGACAAGTGGTTCTCATCGAAGGTGCGCGAGGCCGGCGCATTGCTGATCTGCGAGACCACGGTGAATCACCTGATCATGGATGGAGACCAGGTGGTCGGCGTGCAATGCGATCGGGAGCAGGGCAAGGTCTACGCGGACATTGTGATTCTAGCGGACGGGGTCAACTCAACGCTCGCACGCAAGGCGGACTTTCACGGCGAAATCGAGGCGAGCAACGTCGCGCTGGCTGTGAAAGAAATTCTCTTCATGCCAGAGGAGACCATTCGCCAGCGCTTTAACGTCGGCGATGAAGAAGGCGTCGTGATCGAGATGGTTGGCCGGATCACCGAAGGCATGGCGGGAACGGGGTTCCTTTACACAAACAAAGAGTCGCTGACCATTGGGGTCGGCTGCATGCTGAGTGACTTCAAAAAGAACTCGAACCGCATGAGCCCGTATGTGCTGCTCGAAAAAATGAAGCGTCATCCGTCAATCGTGCCGCTCATCGCAGGGGGCGAGATGAAGGAGTACTGCGCTCACCTGATTCCCGAAGGAGGCTTCGATGCGATACCGCAAGTGTACGGCAATGGCTGGATGATCGTCGGTGACTCAGGCGGCTTCGTCAATGCCGCGCATCGCGAAGGTTGCAATCTCGCCATGACAACAGGACGCCTCGCTGCCGAAACCGCCATCGCCGCAAAAGCGGTTGGCCGTGGCTACCGCGCTAACGCACTAGCCACGTATAAAGACGCGCTCGACGACAGCTTCGTGATGAAAGACTTATACAGATACCGCGACATGCCGAAAATCCTACACCGCAATCCACAGTTCTTTACGACATACCCTGATCTCGTCGCCAAGGCGGCCCGTACCATGATTACCGTGGATGGCGTCGACAAGAAGACCAAAAAGCACGAGGTTATGGCCAGTTTCCGCGAAAGCCGCTCGCTGACTGGGCTCGTCGGCGACGCGTACAAATTCTGGAGGGCCTTCCGATGAAAACGGTCGATGTCAATATCGAGGAAAAGCTGTTTCAGAACCGCTACCGCGTGGACGTAGGCCGGCCGCATGTCCATATCAAAAATGTTGACGTCTGCACCAACGACTGTGCTGACAAAAGCTGCACCTTCGTATGCCCTGCGTCCTGTTATCGGAAGGAGAACAACGGCTCGGTCACGCTGATTACCGACGGCTGCCTGGAATGCGGCAGTTGCCGCATTCTATGTACAGAACACCACAACCTCGAATGGGCGTACCCACGTGGCGGGCATGGCATCCTGTTCAAATTCGGGTAGAGAAACACATCTTAATCAAATCGGCTCCCGAACTTCACGAAAGGCGGGGGAGCACCATCATCGGAGCAAGTTAATGAACCTCATTACCGGTATCGAATCGACCGACCTCTTCGGCGGCAACGTCCCCGCAGCCGTGCTACAGCTGATCGATACGGCTCGCGGCGGCGACGATGAGGATGTGGCCGCCGCGCTATGGACTGCGGTTCTGACGTACCCGCGCTGCCTGCCCCCCTACTATCTCCTGTATAAGTTCCATGCGAACCGTGGTGAACTTGGCGAGGCGCAGGAGGTCGCGACCAAGGCTTTGGCGGTCGCCGCCCGACAAGCGTCGATCGACAGCAACTGGTGTGCGGTACAACCGGGCGATGCGGACTTCACCATTCCCGGTCCTAGCCGCTTCTGGCTATTCACTCTCAAGGCACTGGCGTTCATCAGCGTGCGGCGCGGCAACCGCGCCGTTGCACTGAAGCTGATCGCCAAGCTACGCAAGCTGGACCCTACCGATTGCGTCGGTTTCGATGTCGTGGAAGCTTTGCTGACACAGTCCGGATCGCGATAATTGCCTCTGACTGGTAGTACATCCTCGGCACGGCTACCGAGAAACTCCCTGCGAGTTTCTGGGGCGTTCGAGTGTCAGTGTCAGACCTGACAGTCATCGCGCACCTTCCCCGCAGGCGCATGCTCACTTGGGCAGCCAGAATCTTCATTCCGGTCCGAAGCAATCCACGAAATCCGCGCAGTCGCCGCAGTACGGGGCCTTGCAGATAGACAATGCCTCTCGCTCGCACAGTTGTTTATGGAGGAATTTTTTCCACTTCATGCCGTGGACGTTTTTCTCAGCAAGCCGTGGAAACCAGTAGCCGAGCAGCGCCGACAATTCATGCCGCGAACGAAGGCGCAAGTCCTGCCAGAGGTGTTTGTCCCGCACACAGGCGCAGGCCAGGGCATGGGAAATACAATGGACTTCGCTGGTTGTCCCTGCGCGCGGATCAGCATGCGCCTTGAACAAGGTTATGAGGTCTTTAACCTCGTCGTATCGCGAGCCACGCTGCGGGGTGGTCACAGCCAATGCGCCCTGTGGCAGCGATAATGCACCGTCCGCGCCTGGGAACCACCGTGCAAGTAGCCAGCGGGTCTCGTCGGCATTGAGTCCGCAGATAGGCAGTATGCGCACGCCGGCTTCCTCGAACGCCGCTGAAAGCACTCCAGCGAGTGCAAGGACCGTGCAGTCGTTAGGGTTTATCGCGTGGCGCATCAGCGTCGCGTGGAAATCCATAGTCATACTCTTGCGCTCAAATCTGCGCCGGGACGTGCCTGTAGCACTTTTTCGGACAGATCTTCGCGCACGCCGTGCAGCCGATACACAACTGCGGGTGCGCAATTGTCATGACCTTCTTTTGGTACTCGTCTTCATCATCGTCATCGAGCGGAATGAGCGCGCCGTCCTCGCTTACACCAACGAGTTGAAGGACACCTCGAGAACAGACTCGAAAGCATCGCCCGCAGCCGATGCATTTTCGCTCGTCGAGCGAGGAGACAAATGCCGGAGTCCAGATTTTTCCACCGGGTAGCTTCACGCTGAAGGTATCGTTCATGTCAGCCTCCGGGGCGGTCCACCCGGAACCGCCGCTACGGTCTTGCGCGCGTCCATCAGCGCGGCGTGCGCGTCGTGACAGCGCTGGGCGACCATCAGGATCTGCTCCCAACCGGTCGGCAGTTCCTCCGACAGGTCATGCAGATCCATCTTGGCTTGCATTGCCAACGCATTGAGCTGTTTCAGGCGCGCCTTAAGTTCTTGCGGGTCATTCATCATGTCCTCCCCTGTCACACGACCCACTCCGGGCGTCGCGGGGCCGCCAGCGCGGCAATCGTGTCAGTGATTGAGTTAGCGATCAAATATCTCGTCATCCTCTGCAATATCGTATGATCTGCCAGCATTTTTGGTGAGCGCCTTGCGCAACCACGGTGGCGGCGTGCCCTTCAGGACGTCCCTCAGCTTGATCAGGATGTCCTCGATCGACTCCGGCTGCAAAACTTTGACCGGATGGACTTTGAGCGCAACCACGCGTGCCGCGCCCGAACCGCCGATAGCCGCGACGTACAGGATCGCACAGCCCTGGATCACTTCAAGCTTTTGCGTGAGCTTGTCCTCGTCGCCGTCCTCGACAAGATTGTCACCAAAATAAAAGGCTTCCACGAACGTATGACTGTCGGCCGTTACGTCGTACGTAACGATGTTCTTCGCCGACCCGAAGTGCGCGTCGACATGCACCTTATCCTGCGTGGCAAATGCAATTTTCATGCGATGGGTTCCTAGTAATGTTCATAGTGCTGGCTGCAATCACCAGCACCGTCATTTCATAGCTGGGGCTGCTGCGGCGACGGCGATCGACGATGGCGGCAACGCCCAGTCGGCTGGATGGCGTTGTGCAATCTGTGCGGTCAGCAGATTTGCTATTTCGAAAATAAGGTTCATCGTGCCTCGATAGCCGATCTGGCAACGATGTGCGTTACCGATGCGGTCAAACACGGGAAAGCCTACGCGCATGAGTGGCTTGTCAAGGCGTGCGGCCATCTGCCTGCCGTGCGAATGAGTAATGAGCAGATCGCAACCGGTCGCGGCTCGCTCCATGTCTTCCAGGTCACCCAGCACCACCCTCCTCGCCGGCAGTAGCGCATGCGACGCCGATGTGGTCGTGCTGACGCAGACCGACAGATCCGCGCCCATTTCCTGTAGCAGGGAACCGATTGCGAGCAGCAAATCGGGTTCCGCACCCACGGCCACCTTGATACCGCCGGTGTAAAAATGGCCGTCGAGCATCGCATCGACCAGTTGGCTGCGCTGCCGGCGGTACTTTGCCGGAACGGCCTGCCCCGACAGTTGCGCGAGGCGCTGCAAGAACCGGTCATTGGGTTCGAGCCCGGTGAGCCGCTCGAAAATTTCGAACGGCGTCCCAGCTATCGACTCGAGCGTCTGCGCACCTTCACGGGTTTGCTCGCCAACTCCGATCGTAAAGGCCGAACCACCCGCCATCCGGATCTGATCGAGCGTAGTTCCGCCTAGCGTGGTGCCGCGCCAGACAGGCGAAAGATGGCCGTCGAGCGAACGCGAGATGTCGGGGAGTATGATCGGGTCTAGCCCGAATGCGCTGACGATCTCTCGCAGTTCGTCAATATCGCCCGGCGATAGATGACTACCTGGTAGCAGATTGACCTGTCGGTGTACAGTAGGCAGCGGCTTGACCAGCGTCTTCACGATTGCGGTAAGAGCATGCCTGTAGCCGTCCTCAAAGGCGCCAACATAATCCGGCGTCGAAACGTAGACGAGTTCGGTGTCGTTCAGTTCGGGCTTGCGTCTGCGCACCATCGCGAGATGGCCCACGATGTCTTCCCCGTTCGTCTCGGTGAGCCCCGTCGAGCAGAGCACGATGATTTTTGGCGCCGCGCGCCTACGGATGTTTAGCAGCGCTGTCTCGACGTTTTCATATCCGCCGAGAATAGTGGTAACTTCATTCATCGCCGTTGTCTGCAGCGGAATTGCCTCTCTGAAATGGCGCACCAGCAGCACGAGGCCGAACGACGTGCAGCCTTGCGAGCCGTGCATCACCGGCATGCACGCGTCGAGTCCCATGGCCGCATAGCTCGCACCGAGCGGTTGGCTCGTTTTCAGCGGATTGACCGTGCAGGCTTTCTTTGACTCAACGACTATAGCCATGATGTTCGCTCCACGCTGCGCTCAGGCTGTGACGCCCGGACAAACCCCAGTCGCGCAACCCTGCACGCTTGCACGCGGCAACTCTGGCGTCCTGTCCTCCGCGAACTGCGGCAAACCAGCACTGACGTTCTCAGCCTCGTCATCCCACGGCGCCGGAATACGCACCAGATCCCAGACCGGGTTATGGATCGCGCGGTCGATTTCGCGCACTAGCGCGACGATGCCCTCATACCCGGCGTATGGATGATGGCGTTCCTGGTTGACGTCGAGCCATGGCGTGCGCGCCTTCAGCGCGACATACTGCGAGCGCCCACCAGACAGCATGATGTCGGCCTTCGCGTCGCAGAGCATCGCGTACATCTCGCGTGCCGTCATATTCTCGACCATGCGCGCGTCGTCTCCCATGATCTCTTTGATCCTGTCCTTGTCGCCCTCCGTGCTCTTCTTAACACTCGTGCCGACGATCTCAAGCCCCGCCTCCTGCAATGCCGCCACAACCGACCACGACTTCACACCGCCCGTGATCAGCAACACCCGCTTGCCATCGAGTTGCTCGCGGTACGGAGCAATGCGAGCCCAGGCACGTGCCTCTTCTGCCGCAATCAACCGCTCGGTACGCGCAAGCAGGTCCTCAGGTGCGCCCTGCTGCACCAGCAGATTCGCGACCCGGCGTAGCGCATCGCTCATATCGCCGATTCCGTAGAACGAGCCCTCAAAGTACGGAATGCCGTAGCGATGCCGCATCTTTGTCGCGACGTTGATCATCGACTTCGAGCACACCACCATATTGACCTTCGCGCGGTGCGCACTCGCTATCTCCCTGTACCGGCCGTCGCCGGAAATGCAGGACAATATACGGATACCGAGTGCATCGAAGAGCGGCTTCGTCTGCCACAATTCACCCGACAGGTTATATTCGCCGATGATATTTATGTCCCAAGGCGTCGTATACGCCGGTTCACGAGTGCCAATCACGTAATCGAGAAGCGCCTCGCCCCCAAGTTTGTTTCCCACGTTTTTCGATCCGGCGAAGCCGGGGGCATTCACCGGTATAACGGGCTTCCCGAACTTTTCGGATGCGTGTTTGCAAACCGCTTCTATGTCGTCGCCGATGAGCGCGGTCACGCACGTCTGATATACGAACACGGCGGGCGGATCGTACTTTTCTATGATCTCGCGCACACTACTGAAGAGCCGCCTCTCGCCACCATAAATCACATCGAGTTCATTGAGGTCAGTCGTGAAGCCTGTGCGGTAGAGCGTCGACCCGGAAGATGCCGCATGCCTGTTATCCCAGGAGTTCCCCTCGCATGCGATCGGGCCGTGAACGAGGTGAGCAACGTCAACAACCGGCTGCAGTGCGATCTTCGCGCCGTCGAACGCGCACCCGCCAGCCGCCGTCCCCGGCGAGACTTGTTTCGCGCAGCCCTGCTTGCGCTCCTTCTCGCTCTTGGCTTGGTTCTTCGCGCAACCTGGCTCGTCGAACACTTCGGCAGTGCTCGTCTTGAACAACATCGCGACTCCTGAGAATCTGAGGTCCACGACGAAACGCAAGTTGCATACCATCGATGTAGAGCGCGTGCGACGCCATTGCGGCGCTGTGCAGGGGCAGGAATTGTCGTCATTGACATCATCCCGACAGAGTTGAAAGGATTGCGACAATGCACGACAATGCAGATGTACTCACGGGCCTTGTGTCTATCAGAAGCGACGTACCTCGATCTCGTGCTTGCGCAGCGCGTAGCCAATCTGCCGCGGCGTGATGCAGAGGAGCCGTGCTGCTTTCGCCTGCACCCAGCCACAACGCTCCATTGCCCAGACGAGCCGCTCACGCTCGCCCTCCGGCCTGCCGTCGCCGCCAGGGACATCGAACCGGCCGCCGTTAAGATCGGCGGCGTGGCCACTTGCCAGCGCGTTCGGCGCTTCGCTCGCAACAAGGTTCGACGAGGGACCGGGACGCACAGCATCTTCACGCTCGATGTGATGCAACGCCTTCGTCAGGCACTGGTCGATCTCGCAGAGGAAGGAAAGGCGATCTATGATGTCATGGTGTGTCATCGTCGCAGTGCGCTCAACACAGTTCTCGAGTTCGCGCACGTTGCCGGGCCAGTAACAGTTCGACAGCACGCGCAATGCTTCGTCGCTGAAGCGCAGTAAGCGACCGTTGTCGCGGTTGAAACGATCGAGGAAATACTGTGCCATCGCCGGAATGTCTTCGCGACGCTCGCGAAGCGGCGGCAAAAAAATACTTACCACGTTGATGCGGTAATACAGATCCGCGCGGAACTCCCCGTCCCTCACCATTCGTTCCAGATTGCGATTCGTCGCAACAATCAGCCTTACGTCAACTCTTACCGGCGTCGCGCCACCTACCCGTTCGAACTCCCGCTCTTGCAAAACGCGCAAGAGCTTCGCCTGGAAGGACGAAGAGATATCGCCGATTTCGTCGAGGAAAAGTGTCCCGCCGTGCGCTAGCTCGAAACGCCCCTTGCGTTGAGATTGCGCCCCAGTGAACGCGCCCTTCTCGTGGCCGAACAACTCGCTTTCGAGCAGCGTTTCGGTGAGCGCCGCACAATTCACCGCGATGAATGGCTGCTCCTTGCGCGGGGATAGACGACAGATCGAACGCGCGATCAATTCCTTGCCCGTACCGCTCTCGCCCCGCAACAGCACCGTCGTTCTCGCCGGCGCCACTTGATGGACCTGCGCGAATACCTGCTGCATCGCCGCCGACGCACCGATCGTGTTATCGAGCTGATATGCACGAATGGTTTCCTTACGCGGGCGCCTGACCGGCTCTGCGCCGTCGTGCATGGCCTTCTCGTCACGATGAAGCAGCAGCGCCTGTGCCATCGGCGCCGCTACAATCTTCATAAGCTGAAGGTCATCGCCGAAAGTACGCTTGCCGTCCGGATTCTCGCAAAAAGCCACAAGCACGCCGAGCGGCCGCCCTTCGTGCCGGATCGGAGTCCCGAGCAGAGCGACATGTTCACCCTCGGATCCACCGACGGCTCCGATGTCGTCCGCGAAAAGCGGTTCTTCATTCAGCTCAGGCACAACCACTGCCGCGTCGCTCGAGTGCAACCGTCCTACGATCCCCTCTCCGGACAGGAAGCGCGCGCGGTCGCGCCAGCCCTCTGACAACCCAGTGCTGCACAAACTGCACAGATGTCCGTCCGGTTCCGTGACGGCGATGAACGCCGAGCGCCATCCGAGCGCATATGACAGATAACGCAGCGACTTGTCCAACGTCCGCTCGGCGTCACGGGACGAGACTAGCGTCTTTACTACTTCGTAGACTACATCGAAATCTGGAGGACTCTCGTTGAGATGAAAATGCGGCATGGATTTGAGCTCCGGCGCTAGCACGCCAAGCGCCCCGGAAACACGGCTCGACAAAAATGTCTGATACTGTGCTCTCGTCGGCGATGACAAATTTGGCTCTTTTGAAAATGCAGTGGGTAACGGCCGTCAGCGGGCATGCGAGTTGAATGCGGAGAAGTCGAGTTTGCCCGC
>NZ_JAGIPX010000113.1 GCF_017814945.1 Paraburkholderia sp. LEh10 | reverse complement strand
GTACCGGTTTGCCGGAACGGCGTTACGGGTACGGGTACGACGCATTGGGCCGGCGCACGGCAAAGTACCAGATCGACCCGGACGGGCAGCGGCATTCGTACGTGCGTTTCCTGTGGGACGGCATGCGCATGGTGCAGGAGGTGCGCGCGAACGGCGACGCAAGCCTGTACCTGTACAACGGTGCGGGCAGCTACGAACCGTTGGCGAGGCTGGATGACAAACATGACTCATCGACGCAGAGCATCCTGTACTACCATACAGACATCAACGGCGCACCGGAGGAACTGACAGACGCAAACGGCGAGATCGTGTGGTCCATGCAGTACCAGGTGTGGGGCAACACGGTAGTCGAGACGGCAGTCGAGGAATACAGGCCGCAGCAGAATCTGAGATTCCAGGGGCAATACCTTGATCGGGAAACCGGACTGCATTACAACCTGTTCCGGTATTATGATCCCGACAACGGTCGCTTCATTAGTCCAGATCCGATTGGGCTGGCGGGCGGGTTTAACGTCTATCAGTATGCGCCGGATCCGATCAGCTGGATTGATCCGTGGGGGTTGTCGTGTGTCCCGACGAAAAAAGGAAGAATTAAGGCAGCAGGCTTGCCTACGAAAGGCAGAATCCGTTACGTGCCCCCAAAGAATTGGGAACCGACAATGCCGCTTCCCAAAGCAAATAATGGGTATCTAGATCGATTCGGAAATGTCTGGAAGAAGGGACCATCGAGGACTGTTGGTGAGCCATTCGAATGGGATGTCCAACTTTCAGGAACTGGGAAGAGCCAGATCGGCTGGGCAACTCGTGATGGGTCTCATGCAAACGTATCGTTGGGCGGAGAAATAACACACAAATGAATATTATTCTGGTTGTTAATTTCTTTCTTTCTGCCAAATCGAATCAGGCAAAAGAAAAGATTGAAAACAGGATCAAATCGCATCTTGACAAAAATGTCATGCAACTAATTTGTTGTAACGTTGAGTCAGGAGTGGAGCTTCGCGGCTATTGTGAATCTTGGGAGCAAGCTTTATATGGATTTTTAAAGATATGCCAGTCTATGGGGCAGCAATGGGTGTTGACTGGAGATATAGAATTTGAGTTTAGCGCGTGGACAAATCACCCCACAATCGTGGGAGTGGAGTCTATTGGCGTAAGTGCTGAGAATCCAAATTTCAAAAAGGCCGAATAAAAATCTCGCTATAAAAAAGGACCGCTTGCTGCGGCCCTTCGTTCGTCTACTCCGCAGTAATAGTCAGTCGCCCGTGTTCGACATGGATTCTGACGCGCTGCCCTGCTTCGAAGCCTGCGTGCTCGATCCACCGCCCGGCGAGTTTCATCCACGGATAAAGCGGCGGCACGGTGCGGCTTCGCCAGTTGCGCCGGTAGCGCTGCGACTGCTGGATGGTCACGAAGCGTTCCGTGACGGATGGACGTGCTTTAAGATTGGCGTCAGCCATGATCAACTCCTGGTGTGAGTTGGTGGTGGTCAGCGGGCGGTGAGTGTTGACGCACTCACCGCCCGCGCTTCGTTTACTGCGCTACCTCTCCTTCCTTTACTGCTGCGCCTGCGCGAGCACGGCTTCGAGCATCTGCGCGACGAACTGCTGCTTGGCCCTGGGTAGCTGCGCAATGGCTTCGATGTGCTTCTGCCATCGCGGCATGGGACCGCGTTTGCGTGGTGAGCTATCGGGCTCGCCGAACAGTTCCTCCAGCGAAACCGACAGGGTTCGCGCCACAACCGGCAGCGCCGAGACCGGAATGCGCCTGCGCCCTACCTCATACGACTGATAGGTTTGCTGGGACACACCCAGTGTCTCGGCGAGCTTGACCTGCGTGATGTTGCGCGTCTTGCGGAACTGGGCAATGCGTTCGCCCAGGGCGATAAAAAACGCACGCTCATCGTCGGTGATAGACATGGCTGATGTCGGAACTTCATGTGTGAAGACAGCCACAAGATACCCCCGGTTCTACAAAACAATGTCCAGTATACTTCAAAACGAAGTATACTGGCCGTGAGTTATTTTTATGCAAACCCCCTTGACAGGGTTTTAGCCAAAGGACGGTTTATGGCCCGCATCCCCGAATCCGAGCTTGAGCGCATGAAGGCCGAGGTATCGGTCGAGCAGCTCGTGCGCGCGCACGGCATCGAGCTTGGGAAGTCGGGCAAGGACTGGCGTGGCCGGTGTCCGTTCCATGACGATTCCACGCCGTCGCTGGTGGTGACGCCGTCGAAGAACCTGTGGCACTGCTTTGGCTGCGGGCTCGGCGGTGGTCCGGTGGACTGGGCGATGAAGGCGAACGGCATCTCGTTCCGTCACGCGGTGGAGCTGCTGCGCGAAGGCATTTCCTCTTTAGCGGCTAAAGCCGGGACGGCGCATTCCACGGTGCGCGCACTGCCCTCGCCGGTGTCGGCGGGCGCGGACGATGCGGCGCTGCTGGAGCAGGTGGTGGATTACTACCATCAGACGCTGAAGAACTCGCCCGAGGCGATGGCCTACCTGGAGAAGCGCGGCATTGCGGGCGCGGTGGATCACTTCCGGCTGGGCTATGCGAACCGGACGCTGGGGCTGCGGCTGCCCGAGAAAAACCGTCAGGCGGGTGCGGCGATGCGCGCGCGGTTGCAGTCGGTGGGGGTGCTGCGCGAGAGCGGGCATGAGCACCTGAACGGATGCGTGGTGTTTCCGTGGTTCGATGAGTCAGGCCACGTGGCGGGCCTGTACGGGCGCAAGATACTGGACAACCTGCGCCCGGGCACGGCGTACCACCTGTACCTGCCGGGAGCGCATCGGGGCGTGTTCAATGCGCAGGGATTGCGCGGGCAGAAGGAAGTGATCCTGTGCGAGTCGATCATCGATGCGCTGACGTTCTGGTGTGCGGGCTATACGAACGTGACAGCGTCGTTCGGCGCGGAAGGGTTGACGGCGGATCATCTGACGCTGTTCGAGGCGGAGCGTATTGAGCGCATCGTGTTTGCATACGATAACGATCAGGCGGGACGCGAGGCGATGGACCGGCAGGTCGGGCGGCTGATGGTGAAGGGATTCGGGTGCTATCGCATCCGGTTTCCGCACGAGCTGGATGCGAATGCGTATGCGCTGAAGGTGAGGCCGGCGGAGAAGAGTCTGGGCGTGCTGGTGCGGCGTGCGGAGTGGCTGGGCAATGGCGTTGCGCCGCCGCGTGAGGTGGCGATGCCGTTGCGATCGGGGGAGGTGCTGGGAGGACGCGATGACGCGGCGCTAACCGCTGCACCTGAAGCGGCCCCCTCTTTAGCCGCTAAAGCAGTGCGCTCTGTGCCGCTGCTGGCGGCGGCTGAAGCGCTCGCGCCGTCGCTCGATATCGCATGCGAAGTGAGCGACGCGGAAATCGTGTTTACGTTTGGCGCGGTGCGCTACCGCGTGCGCGGGTTCGACGCGAAGGCCACGGCAACGGCGGGCGCGTTGAAGGTCAATGTACTGGCCAGTGCTGGCGAGCTGTTCCACGTCGATACGTTTGATCTTTACCACGCGAAGGCGCGGGCCAGTTACATCGCGCGGGCCGCGGCGGAATTGCGGGTGAAGGAAGAGACGGTGAAGGCCGATCTGGGGCGCATGCTGCTGAAGCTGGAGATGTTGCAGTCGGCGGTTGATGTGCCGGTGTCATCGGCACAGGCAATGACGGCCGATGAAAAACGCGCGGCGCTGGCGTTGCTGCGCACACCCGATCTGCCTGGGCGGATCGTGTCGGACTTCGCGGCGTGTGGCGTGGTGGGTGAAGAGACGAACAAACTCGTCGGCTATCTGGCGGCGGTGTCGCGCAAGCTCGATACGCCGCTGGCGGTGGTGATCCAGAGCTCGAGTGCGGCGGGCAAGAGTTCACTCATGGATGCCGTGCTCGCGTTCGTGCCGGAAGAGGAGCGGATCAAATACTCGGCCATGACGGGCCAGAGCCTCTTTTACATGGGCGAGACGAACCTGAAACACAAGGTGCTGGCGATCTGCGAGGAGGAAGGCGCGAGTCGCGCCGCGTATGCGCTGAAGCTGTTGCAAAGCGATGGTGAACTGACGATTGCGTCCACGGGCAAGGATGCGAATACAGGCAACCTGGTGACGCAGGAATACCGCGTGGAGGGGCCGGTGTCGATCATGCTGACGACGACGGCCATCGAGATCGATGAAGAGTTATTGAACCGCTGCCTGATCCTGACAGTGGACGAAGGTCGCGAGCAGACCGAGGCGATTCATCGTTTGCAGAGGCACAAGCGCACGCTCGACGGACTGAAGCTGAAGGCGCAGAAGGAACAGATTCTGGCGGTGCATCGCAACGCGCAGCGGTTGCTGAAACCGCTGGCGGTGGTGAACCCGTATGCGGACCAGCTCACGTTCCTGTCGGATCGCACGCGCACGCGGCGCGACCATGAAAAATACCTGACGCTGATCGACACGATTGCGCTGCTGCACCAGCATCAGCGGGAGGTGAAAACGGTGCGGCACGCGGGCGCTGAGCTCGCGTATATCGAGGTGACGCTGGCCGACATTGAACACGCGAACCGGATCGTGCATGAGGTGCTGGGTCGCTCGCTGGACGAGTTGCCGCCGGTGACGCGGCGGGTGCTGGCGCAGATTGCGGCAGCGGTGAACGCGAAGCCGTTGCCGCGTGAGTCGGTGAGGTTCAGCCGGCGCGAAGTTCGGGAGTGGACGGGACTGGGCGATACGCCATTGCGCAAGCATCTTGAGCGGCTGGTCGATCTGGAATACCTGCTCACGCATCGCGGCCGGCGTGGCCAGAGCTTCGAATACGAACTGATCCATGACGGCGACGGCAGCGATGCCACGCATCTGTCGGGCCTGCTGGATACAGATACGATTCGAAGTTCGCTCCCCCATGAGGGCGGGTTCGCCCCCGGTTCGCTCCATCAACGCTCCGTCAAAACGCCCCCTTCGCTCACGGCACGGCATGCCGCTGAGACCGATGGCGCAAGCGTGAGCGGGAATGCACCGATTAACGGAGCAAAAACGCCTGTTCCTGCACATAAAAAAACAGGTGTCACCGCCGGACCATCGTACCCGCAGGAGGCCACGTCATGAGCTACCAGCCGGTGCGGCCGAACAAACGGGTGCGTGGGCGCAGGATGGCGGCTTACAGCCGTCGCGTCTCCCGCACGAATCCGGATGCAGAGATGCCGTCGACGTGGGCGGCGTACCTGCACGCGCACGCCGAATGGCTGCGGATGATGGCGTACTCGGAGACGACGGTGAAGGCCGGGCACAATGCGCTGGTGGACTTCGTGCGGTGGTGTGCGCTGCGATCGATCGACAGGCCGCAGCAGCTGACGCTGAAGGTGCTGGAGCAGTACCAGCGTTCGCTGTTCCTGTACCGCAAGGCGAGCGGCGAGCCGTTGAGCACGGGTGGTCAGGTGCAGCGGTTGCAGACGCTCAAACGCTTCGGCCGATGGCTTGCGCGTGAGGGCTATCTGCCGTTCAATCCGGCCTCCGAACTGTCGATGCCACGCATGGGGCAGCGCCTTCCGCGCTCGATCCTGTCGGTGGCGGAGATCGGGCGCATGCTGGCACAGGCCGACGTGATGACGCCGACGGGTTTGCGTAACCGGGCCATCGTGGAAGTGCTTTACTCGACGGGTTTGCGACGCTCGGAGATGGCGGGACTGTCAACGCATGACGTCGATCACGCGCGGCGGCTGGTGATGGTGCGCGAGGGTAAAGGACGACGTGACCGGCTGGTGCCGATCGGCAAACGGGCGTTGGGCTGGCTCGACCGGTATGTACTCGAAGCGCGCGAAGAACTGACAACAGGCGGTCATCAGGCGATGTGGGTGACGGACTTCGGCGAGCCGATGGACGCGTCGTACCTGGCGCATATCGTGAAACGGATGATGGAGAGCGCCGGCATACGGAAGACCGGTTCGTGTCATCTGCTGCGCCACGCGATGGCTACGCACATGCTGGATAACGGAGCCGATACGCGGTTCATCCAGGCGATGCTGGGTCACGCGTCGCTGTCGAGCACGCAGATCTACACGATGGTGTCGGTCGAGAAGCTCAAACAGATCCACGCGGTGACGCACCCGGCGCGGGCCGATGGCGTGATGCAGGAGCCGGAGTATGAGGATGACGGCGAAGTGGCCGATGCCGTTTCCCTGCTCGCGGCTATCGACGCCGAAGCGGCTGAGGATGCGTCAGAAGAAAGTGATGAACGATAAAAGGCACAAGCGGCCTTCGGCCGTGAACCTGGAGGGCCGGGGGTAAATCGGCCTGCGGCCGATTGAACATAACGCCGGGAAATTAGCAACGGCCGGCGGGCCGTTGCCATCAGTTCGCCCGCCGCTGCTGCGGCAACGGCCCGCCGGCCGTTGCTAATTTGCGCTATGTCTGGCGCCCCCGGCCCGCCGGGTGCGCGTTGCGCACACAAGAAAGTCAGGGCCATAAACCGGCCATGATCCTGGAACACGAACAAAGGCATATCCAGCGCGCTGCGCGCGAGGGTCAACGGCCCCCGCCCACCCGGTCGTCTGCTGCGCCCGGGCTGCGGCCCTGCGGGCCTTCGCTTCCGTGCTCGCAGCCGTCCTCCCGTCCGCCCCCATGGGGCTCCCTCTTTAGCCGCCTTCGGCGGAAATCAAAAGCAACAACAAAACCCAAAGCGTGCTTCGCATGCGGTGCAAGCCGCCGAGTCGTCTTGCACCGCATGGCTGAGCGTAGAACCCCGTGGCCGTCAAGGCCAGGCCCTGCGGGCGCGCTGCGCGCGGCCTTGACGGGGTTCGCGCTGGAGCAGGTACACGACGGCGATCGCGGTCATGGAGCGGTAGTGCACACACGCCCTGTTCCGCCGGGTTTGCCGCCGGCCTGCGGCCGCCGTCAAACCCGGCGGCTCGACGATGCTTCGTGCTCCCGATGATCGGCTAGAATCGCCTCTGGGGAAAAATTCTGCCCCACGGAGGTGGCGAAGGCTGAAAGGCTTGCTGGATAAGGGAAAGCGGCCGATGCGCGGGGCGGATGCGTCAGGGTAAAATGTTTATCAGTATGCGCCGGATCCGATCAGCTGGATTGATCCGTGGGGGTTGTCGTGTGTCCCGACGAAAAAAGGAAGAATTAAGGCAGCAGGCTTGCCTACGAAAGGCAGAATCCGTTACGTGCCCCCAAAGAATTGGGAACCGACAATGCCGCTTCCCAAAGCAAATAATGGGTATCTAGATCGATTCGGAAATGTCTGGAAGAAGGGACCATCGAGGACTGTTGGTGAGCCATTCGAATGGGATGTCCAACTTTCAGGAACTGGGAAGAGCCAGATCGGCTGGGCAACTCGTGATGGGTCTCATGCAAACGTATCGTTGGGCGGAGAAATAACACACAAATGAATATTATTCTGGTTGTTAATTTCTTTCTTTCTGCCAAATCGAATCAGGCAAAAGAAAAGATTGAAAACAGGATCAAATCGCATCTTGACAAAAATGTCATGCAACTAATTTGTTGTAACGTTGAGTCAGGAGTGGAGCTTCGCGGCTATTGTGAATCTTGGGAGCAAGCTTTATATGGATTTTTAAAGATATGCCAGTCTATGGGGCAGCAATGGGTGTTGACTGGAGATATAGAATTTGAGTTTAGCGCGTGGACAAATCACCCCACAATCGTGGGAGTGGAGTCTATTGGCGTAAGTGCTGAGAATCCAAATTTCAAAAAGGCCGAATAAAAATCTCGCTATAAAAAAGGACCGCTTGCTGCGGCCCTTCGTTCGTCTACTCCGCAGTAATAGTCAGTCGCCCGTGTTCGACATGGATTCTGACGCGCTGCCCTGCTTCGAAGCCTGCGTGCTCGATCCACCGCCCGGCGAGTTTCATCCACGGATAAAGCGGCGGCACGGTGCGGCTTCGCCAGTTGCGCCGGTAGCGCTGCGACTGCTGGATGGTCACGAAGCGTTCCGTGACGGATGGACGTGCTTTAAGATTGGCGTCAGCCATGATCAACTCCTGGTGTGAGTTGGTGGTGGTCAGCGGGCGGTGAGTGTTGACGCACTCACCGCCCGCGCTTCGTTTACTGCGCTACCTCTCCTTCCTTTACTGCTGCGCCTGCGCGAGCACGGCTTCGAGCATCTGCGCGACGAACTGCTGCTTGGCCCTGGGTAGCTGCGCAATGGCTTCGATGTGCTTCTGCCATCGCGGCATGGGACCGCGTTTGCGTGGTGAGCTATCGGGCTCGCCGAACAGTTCCTCCAGCGAAACCGACAGGGTTCGCGCCACAACCGGCAGCGCCGAGACCGGAATGCGCCTGCGCCCTACCTCATACGACTGATAGGTTTGCTGGGACACACCCAGTGTCTCGGCGAGCTTGACCTGCGTGATGTTGCGCGTCTTGCGGAACTGGGCAATGCGTTCGCCCAGGGCGATAAAAAACGCACGCTCATCGTCGGTGATAGACATGGCTGATGTCGGAACTTCATGTGTGAAGACAGCCACAAGATACCCCCGGTTCTACAAAACAATGTCCAGTATACTTCAAAACGAAGTATACTGGCCGTGAGTTATTTTTATGCAAACCCCCTTGACAGGGTTTTAGCCAAAGGACGGTTTATGGCCCGCATCCCCGAATCCGAGCTTGAGCGCATGAAGGCCGAGGTATCGGTCGAGCAGCTCGTGCGCGCGCACGGCATCGAGCTTGGGAAGTCGGGCAAGGACTGGCGTGGCCGGTGTCCGTTCCATGACGATTCCACGCCGTCGCTGGTGGTGACGCCGTCGAAGAACCTGTGGCACTGCTTTGGCTGCGGGCTCGGCGGTGGTCCGGTGGACTGGGCGATGAAGGCGAACGGCATCTCGTTCCGTCACGCGGTGGAGCTGCTGCGCGAAGGCATTTCCTCTTTAGCGGCTAAAGCCGGGACGGCGCATTCCACGGTGCGCGCACTGCCCTCGCCGGTGTCGGCGGGCGCGGACGATGCGGCGCTGCTGGAGCAGGTGGTGGATTACTACCATCAGACGCTGAAGAACTCGCCCGAGGCGATGGCCTACCTGGAGAAGCGCGGCATTGCGGGCGCGGTGGATCACTTCCGGCTGGGCTATGCGAACCGGACGCTGGGGCTGCGGCTGCCCGAGAAAAACCGTCAGGCGGGTGCGGCGATGCGCGCGCGGTTGCAGTCGGTGGGGGTGCTGCGCGAGAGCGGGCATGAGCACCTGAACGGATGCGTGGTGTTTCCGTGGTTCGATGAGTCAGGCCACGTGGCGGGCCTGTACGGGCGCAAGATACTGGACAACCTGCGCCCGGGCACGGCGTACCACCTGTACCTGCCGGGAGCGCATCGGGGCGTGTTCAATGCGCAGGGATTGCGCGGGCAGAAGGAAGTGATCCTGTGCGAGTCGATCATCGATGCGCTGACGTTCTGGTGTGCGGGCTATACGAACGTGACAGCGTCGTTCGGCGCGGAAGGGTTGACGGCGGATCATCTGACGCTGTTCGAGGCGGAGCGTATTGAGCGCATCGTGTTTGCATACGATAACGATCAGGCGGGACGCGAGGCGATGGACCGGCAGGTCGGGCGGCTGATGGTGAAGGGATTCGGGTGCTATCGCATCCGGTTTCCGCACGAGCTGGATGCGAATGCGTATGCGCTGAAGGTGAGGCCGGCGGAGAAGAGTCTGGGCGTGCTGGTGCGGCGTGCGGAGTGGCTGGGCAATGGCGTTGCGCCGCCGCGTGAGGTGGCGATGCCGTTGCGATCGGGGGAGGTGCTGGGAGGACGCGATGACGCGGCGCTAACCGCTGCACCTGAAGCGGCCCCCTCTTTAGCCGCTAAAGCAGTGCGCTCTGTGCCGCTGCTGGCGGCGGCTGAAGCGCTCGCGCCGTCGCTCGATATCGCATGCGAAGTGAGCGACGCGGAAATCGTGTTTACGTTTGGCGCGGTGCGCTACCGCGTGCGCGGGTTCGACGCGAAGGCCACGGCAACGGCGGGCGCGTTGAAGGTCAATGTACTGGCCAGTGCTGGCGAGCTGTTCCACGTCGATACGTTTGATCTTTACCACGCGAAGGCGCGGGCCAGTTACATCGCGCGGGCCGCGGCGGAATTGCGGGTGAAGGAAGAGACGGTGAAGGCCGATCTGGGGCGCATGCTGCTGAAGCTGGAGATGTTGCAGTCGGCGGTTGATGTGCCGGTGTCATCGGCACAGGCAATGACGGCCGATGAAAAACGCGCGGCGCTGGCGTTGCTGCGCACACCCGATCTGCCTGGGCGGATCGTGTCGGACTTCGCGGCGTGTGGCGTGGTGGGTGAAGAGACGAACAAACTCGTCGGCTATCTGGCGGCGGTGTCGCGCAAGCTCGATACGCCGCTGGCGGTGGTGATCCAGAGCTCGAGTGCGGCGGGCAAGAGTTCACTCATGGATGCCGTGCTCGCGTTCGTGCCGGAAGAGGAGCGGATCAAATACTCGGCCATGACGGGCCAGAGCCTCTTTTACATGGGCGAGACGAACCTGAAACACAAGGTGCTGGCGATCTGCGAGGAGGAAGGCGCGAGTCGCGCCGCGTATGCGCTGAAGCTGTTGCAAAGCGATGGTGAACTGACGATTGCGTCCACGGGCAAGGATGCGAATACAGGCAACCTGGTGACGCAGGAATACCGCGTGGAGGGGCCGGTGTCGATCATGCTGACGACGACGGCCATCGAGATCGATGAAGAGTTATTGAACCGCTGCCTGATCCTGACAGTGGACGAAGGTCGCGAGCAGACCGAGGCGATTCATCGTTTGCAGAGGCACAAGCGCACGCTCGACGGACTGAAGCTGAAGGCGCAGAAGGAACAGATTCTGGCGGTGCATCGCAACGCGCAGCGGTTGCTGAAACCGCTGGCGGTGGTGAACCCGTATGCGGACCAGCTCACGTTCCTGTCGGATCGCACGCGCACGCGGCGCGACCATGAAAAATACCTGACGCTGATCGACACGATTGCGCTGCTGCACCAGCATCAGCGGGAGGTGAAAACGGTGCGGCACGCGGGCGCTGAGCTCGCGTATATCGAGGTGACGCTGGCCGACATTGAACACGCGAACCGGATCGTGCATGAGGTGCTGGGTCGCTCGCTGGACGAGTTGCCGCCGGTGACGCGGCGGGTGCTGGCGCAGATTGCGGCAGCGGTGAACGCGAAGCCGTTGCCGCGTGAGTCGGTGAGGTTCAGCCGGCGCGAAGTTCGGGAGTGGACGGGACTGGGCGATACGCCATTGCGCAAGCATCTTGAGCGGCTGGTCGATCTGGAATACCTGCTCACGCATCGCGGCCGGCGTGGCCAGAGCTTCGAATACGAACTGATCCATGACGGCGACGGCAGCGATGCCACGCATCTGTCGGGCCTGCTGGATACAGATACGATTCGAAGTTCGCTCCCCCATGAGGGCGGGTTCGCCCCCGGTTCGCTCCATCAACGCTCCGTCAAAACGCCCCCTTCGCTCACGGCACGGCATGCCGCTGAGACCGATGGCGCAAGCGTGAGCGGGAATGCACCGATTAACGGAGCAAAAACGCCTGTTCCTGCACATAAAAAAACAGGTGTCACCGCCGGACCATCGTACCCGCAGGAGGCCACGTCATGAGCTACCAGCCGGTGCGGCCGAACAAACGGGTGCGTGGGCGCAGGATGGCGGCTTACAGCCGTCGCGTCTCCCGCACGAATCCGGATGCAGAGATGCCGTCGACGTGGGCGGCGTACCTGCACGCGCACGCCGAATGGCTGCGGATGATGGCGTACTCGGAGACGACGGTGAAGGCCGGGCACAATGCGCTGGTGGACTTCGTGCGGTGGTGTGCGCTGCGATCGATCGACAGGCCGCAGCAGCTGACGCTGAAGGTGCTGGAGCAGTACCAGCGTTCGCTGTTCCTGTACCGCAAGGCGAGCGGCGAGCCGTTGAGCACGGGTGGTCAGGTGCAGCGGTTGCAGACGCTCAAACGCTTCGGCCGATGGCTTGCGCGTGAGGGCTATCTGCCGTTCAATCCGGCCTCCGAACTGTCGATGCCACGCATGGGGCAGCGCCTTCCGCGCTCGATCCTGTCGGTGGCGGAGATCGGGCGCATGCTGGCACAGGCCGACGTGATGACGCCGACGGGTTTGCGTAACCGGGCCATCGTGGAAGTGCTTTACTCGACGGGTTTGCGACGCTCGGAGATGGCGGGACTGTCAACGCATGACGTCGATCACGCGCGGCGGCTGGTGATGGTGCGCGAGGGTAAAGGACGACGTGACCGGCTGGTGCCGATCGGCAAACGGGCGTTGGGCTGGCTCGACCGGTATGTACTCGAAGCGCGCGAAGAACTGACAACAGGCGGTCATCAGGCGATGTGGGTGACGGACTTCGGCGAGCCGATGGACGCGTCGTACCTGGCGCATATCGTGAAACGGATGATGGAGAGCGCCGGCATACGGAAGACCGGTTCGTGTCATCTGCTGCGCCACGCGATGGCTACGCACATGCTGGATAACGGAGCCGATACGCGGTTCATCCAGGCGATGCTGGGTCACGCGTCGCTGTCGAGCACGCAGATCTACACGATGGTGTCGGTCGAGAAGCTCAAACAGATCCACGCGGTGACGCACCCGGCGCGGGCCGATGGCGTGATGCAGGAGCCGGAGTATGAGGATGACGGCGAAGTGGCCGATGCCGTTTCCCTGCTCGCGGCTATCGACGCCGAAGCGGCTGAGGATGCGTCAGAAGAAAGTGATGAACGATAAAAGGCACAAGCGGCCTTCGGCCGTGAACCTGGAGGGCCGGGGGTAAATCGGCCTGCGGCCGATTGAACATAACGCCGGGAAATTAGCAACGGCCGGCGGGCCGTTGCCATCAGTTCGCCCGCCGCTGCTGCGGCAACGGCCCGCCGGCCGTTGCTAATTTGCGCTATGTCTGGCGCCCCCGGCCCGCCGGGTGCGCGTTGCGCACACAAGAAAGTCAGGGCCATAAACCGGCCATGATCCTGGAACACGAACAAAGGCATATCCAGCGCGCTGCGCGCGAGGGTCAACGGCCCCCGCCCACCCGGTCGTCTGCTGCGCCCGGGCTGCGGCCCTGCGGGCCTTCGCTTCCGTGCTCGCAGCCGTCCTCCCGTCCGCCCCCATGGGGCTCCCTCTTTAGCCGCCTTCGGCGGAAATCAAAAGCAACAACAAAACCCAAAGCGTGCTTCGCATGCGGTGCAAGCCGCCGAGTCGTCTTGCACCGCATGGCTGAGCGTAGAACCCCGTGGCCGTCAAGGCCAGGCCCTGCGGGCGCGCTGCGCGCGGCCTTGACGGGGTTCGCGCTGGAGCAGGTACACGACGGCGATCGCGGTCATGGAGCGGTAGTGCACACACGCCCTGTTCCGCCGGGTTTGCCGCCGGCCTGCGGCCGCCGTCAAACCCGGCGGCTCGACGATGCTTCGTGCTCCCGATGATCGGCTAGAATCGCCTCTGGGGAAAAATTCTGCCCCACGGAGGTGGCGAAGGCTGAAAGGCTTGCTGGATAAGGGAAAGCGGCCGATGCGCGGGGCGGATGCGTCAGGGTAAAATGTTTATCAGTATGCGCCGGATCCGATCAGCTGGATTGATCCGTGGGGGTTGTCGTGTTCGGACACGACATCGCCAACTCGAAAAAATGGCGGAAGTCTTACAGAGCCACAATTGCCGCCGAAAACAATAGTTAAGGAAAACGGCGTTGAGATCGTTCACTACACGCGGAGCGGAGATCATGGACCAGCCCATCTTCATGTAAAGGGTGGTGGGCCAGAAACGAAAATTGGTCAAGCCGGAAAACCAATTGAAGGATCGCCGGAACTCACCTCTGCTCAGAGAACGGTCGTGGAAAACAACCAAACTATCATACGGAGATCCGTCGATAGGATACAGCGATGGTTTAGGTTTAACCAAACCTAGAGAGAAGGCTTATGAATGTTGAGTCTGGATTTATTTGGGTATTCGTTGGTGAGGGGGCTCGATTTCCGTCCGGCGTATTTACAGTTTTGGACGTGGCGAAAGCATGGATTGCATCGAATCAGTTGACGGGAGTTCTGACAAGATATCCGTTAAATGAAGGCGTGTATGATTGGGCTACCTCGCATGGATTATTTACACCCAAGAAGCCTGAACACAGTTCTCCATTTTTTATAGGCAAATTTACTATAGCCAGCATGGAACACTTTCACTTTGAAAATGGATTAATGGACTAAAGAGGATGGGCTGATGTGACAACCCCTGCAGCCCATCCTCTTACTTTATTCGGCGGTAATAGTCAGTCGCCCGTGTTCGACGTTGATTCTCACGCGCTGCCCTGCTTCAAAACCTGCGTGCTCAATCCACCGCCCTGCAAGCTTCATCCACGGATAAAGCGGCGGCACGGTTCGACTTCGCCAGTTGCGCCGGCAGCGTTGCGACTGCTGGATGGTCACGAAGCGTTCCGTGACGGGGGAGCGTACTTTAAGATTGGCGTCAGCCATGATCAACTCCTGCTGTGAGTTGGTTGTGGTCAGCGAGCCGCATGGGTTGCCGCCCATGCGGCTCGCGCTTTTACAGCATCAGAATCCTTTCTTTTAGTGGCCAGCGGAGCGTCGCGTGGCTACCTTCTTCGCAGCCGGTGCGGCGAGTCGCGCCGAATCCCAACGCCTCGTCTGGTACTTGATGATGAGGCTGTCCATCACTTCCCTGATGACCGCGCGCTCCTCGTCGGAGAGCTGGCGCACGGCTTCAAACTGCAAGGCCAGATCGCCAGAAGGGGCGCGCTCTCCTTCTTCAAAAAGTAGCTGATCGGTCGAAACCGCAAAGGTTCGCGCAAGCTTGCGCAGGACATCGGCGGACGGTTCAGCGGAGCCAGCCTCATAACGCTTGATCTGCTGGACATGAATGCCGACGGCGTCAGCCAGACCTTGCTCGGTGAGGCCGCGATCTTTGCGCAGGGCGATCAGTCGTGCGGAAAAGCTCATCGTGGCGAAGGCGAAGAGAAGTGACGCCATGATGGTAAGCCTCCGTTTTTACTGTTCCTGATGCTTGAAACATTTTAGCTACTAAAATAGTATCAGTATGCGCCGGATCCGATCGCGTGGATTGATCCACTGGGGTTGTCGTGTGATCTGACAGGGCATAGAAAAGACCATATTCTCAATCGACATAAGTTTGGCGCAGGAAAACCAGGAAAAACGGAGTTTCCTGCTCATTGGAGTGATGCTGATATTTTGCGGCACGTGTCAGATGTTGCTACGGACCCCAAATCTACCTGGGGGTCGGAAAGTGGAATTCGCCTTATGCGATTGGCGTTCGAGACGGCGTCGAGATACGGGTAGATTTTTACCCTTCAACACATCCGACTTATGCCGGTCAGATTTCCACCGCCTATCCGATTAATGTGGCACCCAACCCGCCGTGAGGAATAAATGCAAGAATAGATTGATTATTTTTTTGTCAAGAATAGGCTGGTAGTGCTTCTTGAAAAGTATGAAGCCGTGCTGGACGATGAGACATTGGAGTCCGTACGCCATTTTATTGAGCATGACGAATATGAAATGGCGTACGAGGGTTTATTTATCGAGTTAATGAAAGTCCATTTCAATCCACAAGATATTGATATGGAAGGGTGTCTGAGAATTGGAGAGTTACTTGGTTTGAGCCGGGAGAGTATCTTTGATGGCGACTTCTGGGTCCACCTTAAAAGCTATGTAGAAAGTAAGTGAAATAGCAAAGGGCCGCTAACGCGGCCCTTTGTTCATCGATTCGGCGGCAATGATTAGCCGCCCGTGTTCAACGTTGAACCTGGCACGCTGCCCCGGTGTGAGTCCAGCATGCTCGATCCAGCGCCCTGCCAGCTTCATCCACGGATAAAGCGGCGGAACGGTACGGCTTCGCCAGTTGTGAGGTCGGTCGGAATTACGACCCCGGACGGCGAACCACAGGAACCGGAAACCATCGCCTTCGCGTACGACGTGCTGGGCCAGTTGTTGGAGGAAACGAC
>NZ_JAGIPX010000112.1 GCF_017814945.1 Paraburkholderia sp. LEh10 | reverse complement strand
GCGGCGGCAAAGAAAGTAAGTGCCGCCCCGCACAGGGGCAACGCCCGCGCCGCGAGGCGCATCGCGGATGCCAGCGAAAGCAGCAAAAAACCAACCGCATTCGCGGATGCCATCGACAGCGGCAAGGCAAAGGGCATCGCGGATGCCAGCGACAGCGGCAAAACAAACCTCATAGCGGCTGCAAGCAAAAGCAAAAGCAAAGGCAAAACCAAACCGAAACCCAATTCCAAACTCCTGAATTGCCAGCGTTTCACCGCCCTTATTGCCCGATGGCAACTGGATCTCTTTCGCAATAATTCATCTCATCGGGAAACGGTATGTTGCCGGTCCGCGCTGCTCATCGGAGAACCAGCTTGAACATTCGTAAATTTGTCGGTGCAACGAGTCGTGATGCGCTGCGTCTCGTCCGCGAGGCATTGGGCTCCGATGCAGTCGTGCTGTCGAACCGTACCAACGACGACGGCACCGTCGAAATCGTCGCCGTCGCCGACAGCGATCTCAGCGCAATCGCGCCCCGCAGTCCGGAAGGCGGCGCAGCCGCCAACGCCGGCGCGGGCTTGAACCCGGCAGGCGCTGCGCGCGCGCCGCTCCCGCTGGCCGCGCCGTCGATGGCCGTCAATCCGTACGCGAGCGGAATGCCCGACGTGTTCTCGTCGGTGTTCGGCGCGAGCCCGGAGGCGGGGACGGAGCGCATGCCCGCCGCCAGCGAAGAGAAGGCCGAGCCGCAAGCAGCCACGGCCGCCGACACTGAAACCGCTAACCGGTCGACGGCCGCAAAGAATGTCGCGCGCGCAACCGACGACGTGCGCGTCGAGCTGCGCGCGGAAGCACGCAACGAAGCACGCAGCGAATCCACCGCTGCGCCCGCCGCAACCATCAAGCAGGCACACGCAGCGCCCGCTATGCCCGAAGCGCCTGGCCGTCCCCGCACGATGGGCGAAACGAATCCCTGGCTGATCGATCACGCTCGCCGCATCGCGGCCAAGGACGTGGTACACGCAGCCAATCCGGCAATGACGCCCGCCGCCGCGGTGGCGCGCGGCATGGGCGCACCCGTCGATCCGCGCGAGAGCGCCGTCAACGAAAGCGCGAAGCCCGACTGGGCGCGCGAAGCGGCACAGCTCGCCGCACGCCGCGCCGCGCAGAAGAACAGCGCGCCGTACACAGCGGAAGTCGCAGGCGATATCGGCACCGCCAGTGACGCGCGCAAGGCCGCAATCGACATGACGCCGAAGACGGCGGCCGCGCTGACGGAATCGATCCAGTCGCGTATCGAGCAGATGGTCAACGAGACCGTGATGAACGAGCTGAGCTCGATGCGCGGCATGATGGAAGAGCAGTTTGCGGGCCTCCTGTGGGCCGACCGCCAGCGCCGCAGCCCGACGCACGCCGCGCTGACGCGGCACCTGTTCGCCGCCGGCTTCTCGGCACAACTCGTGAAGATGGTGACCGACAACCTGCCGGACGTCGAGAACATGGACGAAGGCATGGAGTGGGTGCGGTCGGTGCTCGAATCGAACGTGCCCGTGATGGAGAACGAAGACGCGCTGATGGAGCGCGGCGGCGTGTTCGCACTGATGGGGCCGACGGGCGTCGGCAAAACCACGACGACGGCCAAGCTCGCCGCGCGCTGCGTGATGCGCTTCGGCGCGAGCAAGGTCGCGCTGCTCACCACCGATAGCTACCGGATCGGCGGCCATGAGCAACTGCGCATCTTCGGCAAGATCCTGGGCGTATCGGTGCACGCCGTGAAGGACAGCGCCGACCTGCAACTCGCGCTCTCCGAACTGCGCAACAAACATATCGTGCTGATCGACACGATCGGCATGAGCCAGCGCGACCGGCTCGTCTCCGACCAGATCGCGATGCTGTGCCGCGCGGGTCAGCCGGTGCAGCGTCTGCTGCTGCTGAACGCGACGAGCCACGGCGACACGCTGAACGAAGTCGTGCAGGCCTACCAGAACGCGCCGGACCAGCAGCCGCTCGCGGGCTGCATCCTGACCAAGCTCGACGAAGCGACGAATCTCGGCTGCGTGCTCGACACCGTGATCCGCTACAAGCTGCCCGTGCACTACGTATCGACGGGGCAGAAGGTGCCCGAGAACCTGTACGTCGGGACGAAGAAATTTCTGATCAAGAGCGCCTTCTGCATTCCGCGCGACAACTCGCCGTTCGTTCCGCAAGAAGAAGATGTGCCGGCGCTGCTCTCTGCCCTGTCGGCCCGCTCGACCGCCGATCTGCACGAGGTTCGCTTTGGATAAGTTTGTGCTGGACCAGGCTGAAGGACTGCGGCGTCTGCTCGCGCGCAGCGGCTCGCGGGTCGTGGCTGTCGCGGGCGGCTCGCATGGCGCGGGCGCGACGACGACGGTCGTGAATCTCGCCGCGGCGCTCGCCGAGCAGGGCAAGGATGTGCTCGTCATCGACGAATGCCTGGGCGAGCGGTCGGTGAGCGCGACGCTCGGCGGCGTGCGCAGCGCGGGTAATTTCTCCGCCGTGATACGCGGCGAGATGACGCTCGAACAAGCAGCGGGGCGTCATGCGCTGGGTTTTGCCGTACTCGCCGCATCGCGTGGCAATCGCGAAAGCTGCACCCGGGAGCAGATGGGCGCCGTGCTGAGCGGGCCGGCCGATGTCGTGCTGATCGACGCGCAGCTCAATCGCGAAGGCTCGCTGTCGGCGCTCGCGATGCAATCGCATGACGTGATGGTCGTCACGCGCGTCGCGGCGCAAGCGATCACCGACGCGTATGCGTGCATGAAGCGTCTGCACTACTGGCATGCAATCGCGCAGTTCCGCGTGCTCGTCAACCACGTGCAGAGCGTGACCGACGCGCATACCGCGTTTGAAAACCTGGCGGGCGTGGCGGGGCGTTATCTCGCCGTGTCGCTGGAAGATGCCGGCTGCGTGGCAGCCGAACCTTTGATGGCGCGAGCCGTGGAGTTGTCGCGTTGTGTCGTCGATGCGTTTCCATCGGCACCTGCTGCGCGCGATTTCCGTCATGTCGCAGCCGAACTGCAGTACTGGCCGATGCGGCCAGCGATTTCGTCACGGACGCGTAGCGTGCCGCCGGCGACCGTAACAGCGGCGCAATACGCCGACCAACCGTCTGCGCAGCACGCCTGAGGGCGGCGAGGACAAGGGGAGCACGATGTACAACGCTCAAGGAAAGATTTCACAAGCCGACGTTTTGACGAAATACGCGCCGCTCGTGCGCCGTCTCGGCTTGCAGCTCGTCGCGAAGATGCCGGCGAGCGTCGATCTCGACGATCTGATTCAGGCGGGCATGATCGGTCTGATGGACGCGGCGGGCCGCTACAAGGAAGACCAGGGCGCGCAATTCGAAACGTACGCGAGCCAGCGGATTCGCGGCGCGATGCTCGACGAGTTGCGCAGCAACGACTGGCTGCCGCGCAGCTTGCGCCGCACGTCGCGCGAGGTCGAGACGGCTGTGCATCAGGTCGAGCAGTCGCTGGGGCGTTCGGCGAGCGAGACGGAGATTGCCGATCATCTGAAGATGCCGCTCGACGAGTATCAGTCGATGCTGCAGGATCTGCATGGCAGCCAGCTGATCTACTACGAGGACTTCGATCGCTCGGCGGACGACGAGCCATTTCTCGACCGGTATTGTGTGGACCACTCCGATCCGTTGTCGGCGTTGCTGGATGAGTCGCTGCGCGGGGCGTTGGTCGAGGCGATCGAGCGCTTGCCGGAGCGAGAGAAGCTGCTGATGTCGCTGTACTATGAGCGCGGCCTGAACCTGCGCGAGATCGGGGCGGTGATGGAGGTCAGCGAGTCGCGGGTTTGTCAGTTGCATTCGCAGGCCGTAGCACGGCTGAGGACTCGCTTGCGTGAGCAGGCCTGGGCGTCGGCTGAAACCTGAATTTGTAGTTGGGTTTGCTTTTTTTTGTCTGCGACGCTGGCAGTTTGCTTTGCCACTTTTGCTGGCAGTTTGCTTTGCCACTTTCGCTGGCAGTTTGCTTTGCCACTTTCGCTGGCATCCGCGATAGCGCCTCGCGGCGCGGGCGTTGCCCCTGTGCGGGGCGGCACTTACTTTCTTTGCCGCGGCAAAGAAAGTAAGCAAAGAAAGCCGCTCACACCGCCAATCCTTGACCCTTGTTCACGGGCTCTCAACGCCCCCGCACTTCGGATGGCAGCGTGCTGACCTCGTCCGTTGCCCACGCGCTGATTGAATGCCTCACCCACATCGTGCGCTCATACAACGGCTACACGTCCCTGGTATTTCAGTGCCCTTCTGCGGCAAACCTATGTCGGTTATCGCGCATCGCAGGGCAACGCCCGAACTGTGCAGAGACGTCGCGCAGCGAAGATGTTCTGATCGATCGCACAAAAGCCTACATAAGTTTGCCGCACAGGGGCGCTGGATAATCGAGGTTGTGGCTTGCAACGCGGCGGCATGAAGCGGGTCAGGCGCCGCTCAGTGCGCTGGCGACGAATGTTGGACAGCACGTTGCCATGCGAAGTGTGGGGACGTTGAGAGCCCGTGGACAGGGGCAGCATTTGCGGTGTGAGCGGCTTTCTTTGCTTACTTTCTTTGCCGCGGCAAAGAAAGTAAGTGCCGCCCCGCACAGGGGCAACGCCCGCGCCGCGAGGCGCTATCGCGGATGCCAGCGATCCAACAAACCGGTCGCAGACAAAAAACATAAAACCAAAAAACGAAAACCAAAAGCAAAAACCGGCACACAAGAGCACCGGTCCAAAAAAAAGGGGATAAAAAGGGGAAACCCCTTTGACTCAAATCCCCGCGAAAGCGGGAACCCTTCCGTCCGGGCCATAAAGCGCACCGCGTTCCGGCCCCACAGCCACGTTGAGCGCGGCGAGCGCTCGCCGGTTGTACTCCATGCGAGTACGAATCAACGCGCCGTTAGTCGTATTGAACCGCTTGGCGCGTTCAACAGCCTTCTGCAACAAAGACCACTGCGTCGCAAGCCGCGAATCATTGGCGACAGCCATTTCCATGCCCTTCCATCCGGCCGGATAACCAAGCTGTGCAAGCTGCGAATCGCGAACCTTCTCCAGCGTGGAAAGCTTCTCCACCAGCTCCATCTTCTTCTCGACAATGGGCGGCAGCGTATCGATGGGATGCACCGTGGTCAGCGCCTTTTCCTCGGCCGCGAGGACGGAAGCGAACAGTTCCACAGCGGAATACTCGTCGATGACGGTGGCAAGCAGGGCGTCTTTCATCAGATACAACTCGCTAGGCACCAGCCCCGCGCCACGCGCGAAACCGGATTCGTCACAAATGCCGACGGGCACCCGGCGCACCGTCCATCGGTGCGTCGATCAGTTGCCGGCCGACTGGCTCGTCTGTTGCAGCAGCTCGCGCGCCGTCGCCAGCACGCCATCGGCGATCTTGCCGGAGTCGATCGTCAACGTACCGTCCTTGATCGCCTGCTTGATCGATTCGACATGCGCCGTATCGATGTCCGATGCACCCGCGCTCGCGAGGCCGTGCAGTCGCGTCGACAGCCCCGACAAATTCACGTTGGCGTCGCCCGACGCGCCCGTGGCCGTCTGCGCCGCCGCGCCCGCACCATCCGTCGTCGCGGCCTCGCCCTGGTGCGTGCGCTGCAGCCCGTCTTTCAATGTCTGCAGACCCGAACGGTTAGTGGAATCAACTTTCACGATTGGCTTCCTGAACGATTTGAATGTGATAACGGCAAATCACATATCGAACTTTAGCGCCGTCGATCGTGCACGTTTTTCAAGTTGTAACCGTCCAGCGTCCCCGCGTCAGAGCTGAATCTCGACGGTGCCGCCGTCCTTGACGACACCCTGGATGATCTGCCCGTTCGCCGTCTTCACCTTCACCGGCTGTCCGGGCGACGCGTTGTTCATCACGTTGCCTTCCGCCGAAATCGCAAAACCTTGGCCCTGCGCAATCACTTTGACCGTCTGGCCGATCGTCACCGAGTCGGCGCTCTTCAGCATGTCCCGGCGCAGCGGCAAGCCCGCCGACACCCGCATCAACGCAACCGAACCGACCGCCTGCGCCGGATCGGTGATCACGGCTTGCGGCAGCACCGTCAGATCGCCGTCGCGGGCAACGAGATCGGCTGCCGACAGCAGTTCGCCCGGCGCGATCGCGCGCGCGGCGAGGAAATAGGTCGCCTGAACCGAAACCTTCGCCTGTATGTAGAGCGTCCACGGGCGCTCGCCCGCGCAGCGCACGCCGACTGTCGTGCGGCCCCACAGGCGCGCGCCCGTCGGCATGAACGGCTCGAGCGTCGTGCACGCTGCGAGACCGCGCGGAAAGACCGTCGCGACGCTAATGTCGACCTTGCCCGGCAAGCCCGCCGATTGCTGCTGCAGATACGCGAGCGCGGCACGGCGAATTGATTCGCCGTCCTGTTGCCCGGCGGGCACGAGCGCGCCGGCTTGCGCGGGAGTCTGGCCTTGGGCCGCGGCCGTGACCGGCGCGGACGCAGTCGAGTTCGTGCGCGCGGTGGCGGCGCGCAACTGCGCTACCGGGGAATTCGATGCCGCGTTGCCAGCAGGAGGATTCACGGCGATCGGCTGAACGCCCGCCATCGGGCGTGTTGCGGCTTGAGCGGGGGTGACCACCACGGGAAGCACCGGGCGCGTGGCCGGTTGCAGGCTCACGCGCATCATGCCCGGCGTGCTCGCCGACGGATTAACGGGCGCGCTCGCCGTGCGTTGCGCCGCGACGGCTTCACCGGCGCCGGGAATGACGATCGCGCCATCCGCGCGTGCGGCTTGCGCGAAGCGATCGGTGTCGTTGCGGTTCCAGCCGGGCGCTACGGGCGCAGCGGCAGGCGCAGCCGCAACGGCCGGAATGGGCGCAACGGCAGGCGCAGCCGCAACGGCGGGAACGGACGCAACGGCACGCGGCGCGGCAGGGGTCGAGGACGCTTTCATGCGCTCGGCCATCGCCTGCAACTCGGCTGGGTTCTTCTCGCCGGGACCGGCGATCACGATCGGTCCGCCGCTGGGCGCGCCATTTTCCTGCGCGTGCGCGAAGGATGCGGCGGCGCATGCGCCGACCAGCGCCATCGCCGACAGCGTCCGGACAGCGCGCGCACCCTGACGGCGGGTGAGGCGCGAAGCGGTGGCAGCGGGCAAGGACATGGTCGTTCTCCATCGGATACATCGGCACGAATCGCATTCTAGAGATCGCGCCTCTCGTGCAAACGGTGAATAGAGGCGTCCTTCCCCGGCTATTCGTCCGATTAAGTCTTGCGCACCGCCCCCACAATGCACCACATGTCAAAAGGCCATCCCGGCTTGCGTCGTCGAAGCGCCTCTTCCTGAACGGGGCGAACGGGCGGCGGCGGGAAGCCTCGGACCGCTCCACGGAGAACCCAATGCTGGACAAACTCGATGCCGAATTTGCCTTTGGACGCCAGGCGCTCGACGTGCGCGCCTATCGCCAGGAACTGCTGTCGTCGAACATCGCGAACTCCGATACGCCGGGCTACAAGGCTCGCGACATCGACTTCGCGTCGTCGCTTGCGGGCGCGCTGAAGAAGAGCGCCGGCTCGACGGCGGGCGCATCGAACAACGCGCCGCTTGCGATGACGCAGCCGGCGGGTGTGACGCAAGGCATGTCGATGACGTCGACGGAGCCGGGCCACATGACGGGCAAGGCGCGCCTCATCGCGACGGGCGGCCCGACCGACGACTTCGGCAAGGTTGCGTACCGGATTCCGGCGCAGCCCGCGCTCGACGGCAACACCGTCGATCTGGATGCCGAGCGCGTGCAGTTCGCCGACAACTCACTGCACTTCGAATCCGGCATGACAGTGCTGTCGAGCCAGATCAAGTCAATGCTGGCGGCGATCACGTCGAACAGCTAATAAAAACGCGCGGCCGGCGACATGCACGGCCGCGTGCTGGACCAACGCTAAAAACCAAAAACGCTACGGGATTAGACGCCGGTGCGCCGGCAAGAGAGGTCGAAAAGCCATGCCATCCCTGATGAACATTTTCAACGTCGCCGGCTCGGCGATGTCCGCGCAGTCGCAGCGTCTGAACGTGACCGCGTCGAACCTCGCGAACGCCGACAGCACGACGGGCCCGGACGGCAAGCCGTACAAGGCGAAGCAGGTCGTGTTCGCCGTGAATCCGATCGGCGGCGCGCGCACGGGTTCGGGCCAGCAGATCGGCGGCGTGCAGGTGACGGGCGTCGTCGACGACCCGACGCCGATGAAAACCGCTTACGACCCGGGCAACCCGGCCGCCGACGCAAACGGTTACGTGACGATGCCCAACGTCGACCCGGTGCAGGAAATGGTCAACATGATTTCGGCTTCGCGCTCCTATCAGGCCAACGTCGAAACGCTCAACACCGCGAAACAGCTGATGCTGAAGACGCTCACGATCGGAACCTGAGGAGAGATCCCTTGACTACCCAAACCACTATCGGCAACAACGGCGCGACCATGTCGCAGACGTTGCTCGACACGATGAACGGGACGAGCTCGTCGTCCCGCAGCTCGTCGGGCGCGACCTCCGGCTCCGACCTGCAGAACACGTTCCTGCAGCTGCTCATCGCGCAGATGAAGAACCAGGACCCGACGAGCCCGATGGACAGCTCGCAGATGACTTCGCAGCTCGCGCAGATCAATACGGTGACGGGCATCGGCCAGCTGAACTCGTCGCTGACCTCGCTCGCCGCGCAGCTCACGACGAACCAGCAGACGCAGGCCGCGAACCTCATCAGCTCGACTGTGCTCGCGCCTGGCGACAGCTTCTCGGTGGCATCGGGCAAGGCGACGGGCTTCGGCGTCACGCTCGCGAACGACGCGACGGACGTGCAGATCACGGTGAAGAACGCGTCGGGCCAGGTCGTCAACACGATCGATCTCGGCAAGCAGTCGCCGGGCACGATTCCAGTGGGCTGGACGCCCGTCGACAAGAGCGGCAACGCGCTGCCCGACGGCACGTACACGATCACCGCCTCGAGCACGACGGCAAGCGGCACGGGCACCCCGGCCACGCTGTCGGCGGCCGTGGTGCAAGGGATCATCAAGCAGTCCGACGGCACGCCGGGCCTCGTCCTCTCGAACGGCAAGACGGTCGGCCTGTCGACGATCGCCGCCATCATCTAATCGCATTCAGCATCACCAGATACGGAGACCGTCATGGGTTACCAGCAAGGATTGAGCGGACTGGCAGGCGCATCGAGCGACCTCGACGTCATCGGCAACAACATCGCGAACGCGAACACCGTCGGCTTCAAGCAGGGTGCGGCGCAGTTCGCCGACATGTACGCGAACTCGGTCGCCACCGCCGTCAACAACCAGATCGGCATCGGCACGCGCATGTCGGAAGTCGAGCAGAACTTCTCGCAAGGCACGATCTCGACCGATGACATCGCGCTGCACACCGCGATCAATGGCAACGGCTTCTTCCAGATGTCGAACAACGGCTCGCTGACGTACTCGCGCAACGGTGTGTTCCAGCTCGACAAGAACGGCTACATCGTCAACGCCGACGGCCTGAAGCTGATGGGCTACGCGGCCAACGCGAACGGCATCATCAATTCGGCGACCACGGTGCCGCTGCAGGTTCCGACGGCGAACATTGCGCCGATCGCGACGAAGAACATCACGGCTAGCCTGAACCTGAATGCACAGGACAAGCTGGTCCTGGGCACGCCGAACGTGGCCGTCGTCTCACCGGGACTTGTGAGCAGCGGGGCGCTCATTACCAACGGTGCTGCTGGCACCAACACGGACACCTACCAGCTCCAGTTCACTGGCGCTGGCACGTTCGATTTGTACATCAACGGTGCGGCGGTTCCCAGTCAGACGAACGTGCCCTATACAGCCGGCTCTCCGATCACGCTGGGCAACGGCGAAACGGTCACGCTGACGGGCGCCGCAGCGGCGGGAGATACGGTCACTGTCACGCCCAACCCGCCCGCCTTCAATCAGAACAACAATTTGACCTACAGCTACCCGACTTCCGTTCCCGTGTACGACAGCCTGGGTGGGCAGGAGCAGGTCAATATGTATTTTGTGAAGACGGCCTCCAACACGTGGGATGTGTACGCGGGCGTGTCGACGGGCGCCGCCACCAAGGTCGGCACGGCGAATTTCAGCACATCAGGCCTCTTGCAGGGCACGACCGACCAGTTTGGCGCGCCAACCGCTACGCCGGGCGCGTTTAACTTCACGATTCCGAACACCGACGGCTCTGCCACGCCGCAGAGTCTCACGCTGGACATCAGCGGCACGACGCAGTACGGCAGCAAGGACAGCACGACATCGCTGACGCAGGATGGCTTCGCAGCCGGCCAGCTGACCAACTTCACTATTGGCACCGATGGCACGATCACGGGCAACTACACGAACGGCCAGACCGCGGCGCTCGGCCAGGTGGCGCTCGCGACCTTCGCGAACCAGAACGGCCTGATCAACCTCGGCAACAACCAGTTCCAGGCAACGGCCGCTTCGGGCGTCGCCGTGATCGGCACGCCGGGGTCGACGAACCACGGCTCGCTGCAGGGCGGCGCGACGGAGAACTCGAACGTCGACCTGACGAGCGAACTGGTGAACCTGATCACCGCGCAGCGCGATTACCAGGCGAACGCGCAGACGATCAAGACCCAGCAGGCCGTCGACCAGACCCTCATCAACCTGTAACGCTGACGCACCGACACCATCATGGACCGGCTCATCTACACCGCGATGACGGGCGCGACCCAGGCGCTCGAGCAACAGGCCGTGGTCGCGAACAACCTCGCGAACGCGTCTACGACGGGCTTTCGCGCCCAGCTCGCGACGTTTCGTGCCGTGCCGATGGCGTTCGGCGACGGCAGCACGATCAACGACGACACCACGCGCACTTTCGTGCTGTCGTCGACGCCGGGCGCGGACTACACGCCCGGCCCGATCCAGCAGACGGGCAGTCCCCTCGACGTCGCGGTCCAGGGACCGGGCTGGCTGTCGGTGCTCACGCCCGACGGCTCCGAAGCGTACACGCGGGCGGGCAATCTGCACGTCGATGAAAACGGCCAGCTGGTGACGGCGAGCAACATGCCCGTCGTCGGCGGCGGCGGTCCGCTGTCGGTGCCGCCCGGCGCACAGGTGACGATCGGCCGCGACGGCACGGTGTCGGCGCTGATCCCCGGCGATCCGCCGACGTCGATTGCGATCGTCGATCAGCTGAAGCTGGTGAATCCCGACCCTTCGACGCTCAGGCGTGGCGACGACGGCCTGTTTCGCACGGGCGACGGCGACCCGGCCGATGCCGATCCGAACGTGGTCGTCGCGGCAGGCTCGCTCGAAGGCAGCAACGTGAACCCGGTGGCGGCGATGGTCTCGATGATCACCAACGCGCGTCAGTTCCAGATGCAGACCAAGATGATCGAGTCCGCCGACCAGAACGAACAGTCGGCCAACAAGCTGCTCGACTTCAGCTAGTCGACACAGATTCAACGGAACGCACGACGCAGCGTCCAGCAACCATCTTGCATCAGACGGGAGTAAGCGCCAAACGCAAGCTCCCGTCATCAGGAGAGAAAACAAGTGAACCGCTCACTCTATATCGCCGCCACGGGCATGAACGCGCAGCAGGCGCAGATGGACACGATTTCGAACAACCTCGCGAACGTCAGCACGAACGGCTTCAAGGGCTCGCGCGCCGTGTTCGAAGACCTGCTGTATCAGACGATCCGCCAGCCGGGCGCGAACTCGACGCAACAGACAGAGCTGCCTTCGGGCATCCAGCTCGGCACGGGCGTGCAGCAGGTTGCGACGGAGCGTCTCTACACGCAGGGCAACCTGCAGCAGACGGGCAACTCGAAGGACGTCGCGATCAACGGCCAGGGCTTCTTCCAGGTGCTGATGCCGGACGGCACGAACGCGTACACCCGCGACGGCTCGTTCCAGACCAACGCGCAGGGTCAGCTCGTCACGTCGAGCGGCTATCAGGTGCTGCCCGCCATCACGATTCCGCAGAATGCGACGTCGCTGACGATCGGCAGCGACGGCGCCGTGTCGATCACCACGGCGGGCTCCAGCACGACCCAGCAGATCGGCGCGATGCAAGTGGTGACCTTCATCAATCCGGCCGGCCTCGATGCAAAGGGCGAAAACCTGTTCGCGGAAACCTCGTCGTCGGGCGCGCCGAACGTCACGACGCCGGGCCAGAACGGCGCGGGCACGCTGAATCAGGGTTACGTCGAAGCGTCGAACGTGAACGTCGTGCAGGAACTGGTGAACATGATCCAGACCCAGCGCGCATATGAAATCAACAGCAAGGCCGTGACGACCTCCGACCAGATGCTGCAGACGCTCAGCCAGATGCCCGTTTGAGCAGGCTGACAGTCGAAACAATTAGGCGGTAACCAAGATGTCGCACTTCACCCGTACCCAGGTCCATCTGCGCAGCGCGCGAGCAGTCTCGATGCTCGCATGCGCCGGTGCGCTCGCGGCCGCGCTCGGCGGCTGCGGGCTCGTGCCGAAGCAGCCGATCACCCAGCAACCGATGACGGCGCTGCCGCCGACGCCGCCGTCGTTGCAAACGCCCGGCTCGATCTACAACCCGGGGTACGCAGGCCGTCCGCTGTTCGAAGACCAGCGGCCGCGCAATGTCGGCGATATCCTGACCATCGTCATCGCTGAAAACATCAACGCGACGAAGTCGTCGGGCGCGAATGCGAACCGCGACGGCACGACCAAGTTCGGCGTGCCGACGGCCGGCTTTCTCAGCGGCTTCTTCGGCAAGGTCAACCTCGACGCGAGCGGCGACAACACGTTCAAGGCGGCGGGCGGCGCGAATGCGTCGAACACGTTCAACGGCACGATCACCGTCACCGTGACGAACGTGCTGCCGAACGGCAATCTCATCGTGAGCGGCGAAAAGCAGATGCTGATCAATCAGGGCAACGAGTTCGTGCGCTTCTCGGGCGTCGTCAACCCGAACACGATCAACGGCCTGAACGCCGTCTACTCGACCCAGGTCGCGGACGCGAAGATCGAATACTCGGCGAAGGGCTACATCGACGAAGCGCAGAACATGGGCTGGCTGCAACGCTTCTTCCTCAACGTCGCGCCGTGGTGATCATGCGTACCGTTTCCGTTGGCCGCTTCGGCTCCTTCTACAGCTTCGCTGCGCGCGCTTTCGCGGTGCTCGCGCTCGCGTGCGCCGCGCTTCCCGTCACGGCGCCCGTCGCACATGCCGAGCGGCTGAAGGATCTCGCGCAGATCCAGGGCGTGCGCGACAACCCGCTGATCGGCTATGGCCTCGTCGTGGGTCTCGACGGCACGGGCGACCAGACGATGCAGACGCCGTTCACGACGCAGACGCTCGCGAACATGCTCGCGAACCTCGGCATCTCGATCAACAACCAGCAGGCGGGCTCGAACAGCTCGAGCTCGAACGCGCTGTCCAGCATGCAGTTGAAGAACGTCGCGGCCGTGATGGTGACGGCGTCGCTGCCCGCGTTCGCGCGTCCCGGCGAGGCGATCGACGTCACGGTGTCGTCTCTCGGCAACGCGAAGAGTCTGCGTGGCGGCACGCTGCTGCTCACGCCGCTGAAGGGCGCGGACGGCCAGGTGTATGCGCTCGCCCAGGGCAACATGGCCGTCGGCGGCGCAGGTGCGAGCGCGAACGGCAGCAAGGTGCAGGTGAACCAGCTTGCGTCGGGCCGCATCGCGGGGGGCGCGATCGTCGAGCGCTCGGTGCCGACGACGATCTCGCAGGCGGGCACGATGCAGCTCGAACTGAACGACATGGACTACGACACGACGCAGCGCGTGACGTCGGCGATCAACAACGCGTTCGGCTCCGGCACGGCCGTCGCGCTCGACGGCCGCACGATCCAGTTGCGCGCGCCCGCCGATCCCGCGCAGCAGGTGCAGTTCATGGCGCAGTTGCAGAGCCTCGACGTGAAGCCCGCGCAGGCGGCCGCGAAGGTGATCCTGAACGCGCGCACGGGTTCGATCGTGATGAACCAGATGGTCACGCTGCAGACTTGCGCCGTTGCGCACGGCAATCTCTCCGTGATCGTCAACACGCAGCCGGTGGTGAGCCAGCCGGGCGCGTTCTCGAATGGTCAGACGGTGGTCGCGCAGCAGTCGCAGATCGCGCTGAAGCAGGATAACGGCGCGCTGAAGATGGTCACGGCGGGCGCGAATCTCGCGGAAGTCGTGAAGGCGCTCAACGCGCTCGGCGCGACGCCCGCGGATCTGATGTCGATCCTCCAGGCCATGAAGGCAGCAGGCGCGTTGCGCGCCGACCTCGAGATCATCTAAGGAACAACAAGCATGAACTCCGACACGACACGCAACGCAGCGAACGACCTGACGGGCCGCTTCGCGCTCGACGTGCAGGGCTTCGACGCGATGCGCGCGCAGGCGAACGCGAATCCGCGCGAAGCGATGAAGTCGGCGGCCAAGCAGTTCGATGCCGTCTTCACGCAGATGATGTTGAAGAGCATGCGCGACGCGACGCCGTCCGACGGTCCGTTCGATTCGCACGACTCGGCAACCTTCACGTCGATGATGGACCAGCAGCTCGCGCAGCAAATGTCGTCGAAGGGCATCGGCGTCGCCGACGCGATGCTCAAGCAGTTGATGCGCAACTCCGGCATGTCAGCCGACGATTCGAACGCGGGCAACAATGCTGCGATGAATGCACTCGCGAAAGCGTATGCGAACCCGGCGAACAACGGCGCGCTGAAGATGGGCCGCGGCTATACGGCGAACAGCGCGCTCACGCCGGCCGTGCGCGGCGACGGCTCGTCGGACAAGGTCGACGCATTCGTCGACAAGCTCGCGGCGCCCGCGCAGGCGGCGAGCGCGGCGACGGGCATTCCGGCGCGCTTCATCATCGGCCAGGCCGCGCTCGAATCGGGCTGGGGCAAGCGCGAGATCAAGAAGTCGGACGGCACGTCGAGCCACAACATTTTCGGCATCAAGGCCACGGACGGCTGGAGCGGCAAGACGGTCGCGACCGTCACGACCGAGTACATCAACGGACGCCCGCAGCGCGTGGTCGAGAAATTCCGTGCGTACGACTCGTATGAGGAAGCGATGACGGATTACGCCAGCTTCCTCAAGTCGAACCCGCGCTACGCGCAGGTGATCAACTCGTCGCGCGACGCGAACGGCTTTGCGCATGGCATGCAGCGCGCGGGCTACGCGACCGATCCGCACTACGCGAAGAAGCTGATTTCCATCATGCAGAAGATGGTATGACGCCGTTGCGCGGACGCGGCTCGTGCCGCGTTCCCGTTCGACGCGAGTCGCTGTGCCGCGCCTCGCGCCATGCAGGCAAAAATCGCGAACCCATCATGCCGGCGACAGGGCCATGTCGCCAAACCGGACGGGACGACTGCTTCGGCGTTCGGCTCGAGCCGCTTCTTCGCTTTCTCCGCTTTTGTGCGTTGCGCGCGACTTCGCGTATCCTTTCTTCGTTGCGGTGTCAAACGTTTGCGAAAAATATTTCGTTAAACCGGTCTAAACTTTGATCCGGTGCTGCCGCTAAACAGTCAGACCCGACACCGGAAAGCTGCATGAAATCCGGTCCAACGCGCGTCTCGCGTCCCTCGCCGAGCGGCTGAGATCCAGCCAGCGGCGTTCGCGCGACGCGCCCGCAAGAACGAAGAGAAATTGGCAAGGCCATGAATACCACCCAGTCGAATGGTGACGACGGCGACAACGAAGGCGTTGACTTTGGCCGTCGCAACCCGCTTGAGATCGGCGTGCAGTTGCGCAACCTGCTCAATCGCGGCGATTTTCTGACCGTGCAGTACAAGGGCGGCCAGCTGGTGACGAAGATCCTCGAAGTGGACGTGCGCGAGCGCACTTTCACGTTCGATTGGGGCGCGCTGGCGGAGCAGAACCGCGGCCTGCTGTCTTCGCCTGAAGGCCACTTCCACGCGACGCCCGATGGCGTGCGGGTTCACTTCGTCTCACGGACGCCGCGCGAAACGACCTTTGAAGGCCGTCCGTCGTTCGAAGCCGACTTCCCCGAAGTGTTGTACTACGTGCAGCGCCGCGAGTACTTCCGCGTCGATGCGCCGTTGCTCGATCCGTACATCTGCCGGGGCCGCCTGCCGGGCGGCGAGGGTTTTCGCTTTGAGGTGCAGGATCTGTCGCTCGGCGGTATCGCGATGCGCACGAGCGACGACCGTGTCTCGACGCTCGAACATGGCGTGCAGCTGCTTGATACGGAAGTGTCGCTGGGTTCGCTCGGCACACTGCAACTTGATCTGGAACTGATGTCGAACCGGGCGGTTTCTCTGCCTAATGGTTCGCAGCGTTATACGCTGGGTTTCCGGTTCCTGTCGTTGCCGGGTAATGCGGAAAATACATTGCAGCGGCTCATTACGCAGCTTGAGATGAAGCGGCGTTCGCTGGCGAGGGCCTAGTTTTTCTGTTTGGCTTTTGGTTTTGGTTTTGGTTTTGCTTTTGGTTTTGCTTTTGCTTGCAGCCGCTAGGAGGTTTGTTTTGCTGCTGTCGCTGGCATCCGCGATAGCGCCTCGCGGCGCAGGTGTTGCCCCTGTGCGGGGCGGCACTTACTTTCTTTGCCGCCGCAAAGAAAGTAAGCAAAGAAAGCGGCTCACCCCGAG
>NZ_JAGIPX010000111.1 GCF_017814945.1 Paraburkholderia sp. LEh10 | reverse complement strand
CTGCTCAACGCCCAATGGAGGCTAAATCACATTCAATCTCTGACTGCAGATCTGTCCGCTGAACCGGGTCACCCTCATTGTTCACGCGAGCTGCTGCCTTGACGAACACATGTTTGACGTTCGTCAGTTCAGGGATGTCGGCCTTCGCTGCCGGGTAGCTGCGAAGCTGATCGGTGACGATCTTGCGCGGCACCGGGCATGAACGAAGCACGCGTCTGAAGAACCGTTCTGCGGCCGCCTTGTCCCGCCGTTTCTGCACCAGGATGTCGAGTTCGGCGCCATGCTCATCAACCGCACGCCATAGCAGGTAAGGCTCACCACGCAACGATACGAACATTTCATCAAGATGCCATGTGGTGCCCGTCCTCCGGCGAGCCGCCTTGACGCGACGTGCGAAGCCTGCACCAAACTTCTCGCACCACCGGCGGACCGTCTCGTAGCTCACGACTACGCCGCGTTCAAATAGCAGCTCTTCGATGTCGCGCAGACTCAACTGAAATCGAAAGTACCAGCGAACCGCACAACTGATGACGACTGCGGGAAAGCGATGGCCGTGATAGAGCGATTTCGTCTTTTTCATCACCACATGTTACGCGACCAGCTCAGCAACGTGACAACGCCTGTACAGCAGGTGCGACTCGCGTTCGAGTTGAGCAAACGCCGAATTCTAGGGAGCGTGCAACGATATGGAGCAGCATCTGCAACAGGCGAGCGCATAACGCTCTCGGTCGCAGATCTTCAGCGCGTGACGCCCGAACTCGACTACTTCGGAGCATAAATGTCGACAGACAGCGCTTAGCCAACCTCTGCGTGACGGCGATGGGCCGCGCGCGACCCACATCCGCCTTTCGTTCCGTCGGAGATCAACGGCCGGTCTCAGAAGCAAAGCTGTCATCTGTCTGTCATGCGACTCCTCCGACGCTGCCGGCCGCAACCGTATGCCGTCTGTTCCAGCACAATAAGGAACGCAGCACGGTACGCACATAAACCCGCGAGACCGTCGTTAGAACTCACGTGCATAGCCACCTTGCTCGCGCGGCCCGTGACTTCACTCCTTGCGGCCGCCAAGGAAACGGGACGCCCGCCGTCGGCGTATTGATCATCAAGATGCCTGATTGCTCTTGGCGTTTTGAAATGGCTCGCGTATCTCAACGTAGGCGTGCAAACACCCGCTGAAGAATCGACGCGTTAAGCCTGATGAGGCTATGAATGGCTCATCAAAACTTGGCAGATAGCACTGCCAGGCCTTTCATCTTCCTTGGCAACGAAGAATTCTCCCCTGCAATGCTCGCCAGTGTTCGAGTTCGCGTTCGACGGTCTCAAGATCTGTCCGGTCAATAAACCGACCTATCTCATCCGTAACGCGAAGCTGCGCGACTAACCGCCGATATTCCACGTCCGCAGACAGGTTGCTAATGTGTGCACGGGCCAGTTCCGCCAGTTTTGCCAATGAATATTCTTCCATTCAGATTCTCCACGTGACAGGTCCATTTCGAAGCTGCGTTTGCATGCTTCAAGATCACCGACAACGTTAGGCGTCGGCATTAATCCCCTCCATCCCTGCACAGAAATCGGGCTTTTCAAAAATCACCTCCGGGCGCCAGAGGAAGTCGCTGCGAACGAATAACGCGCAATCACGCTCCCTTTGCGGCATCTGAGCGGGACGTGGCGCCGGCGCGTGGTGCAACGCCAGGAAGGCGGGAGGCAAACCAATGCTGCAATGCACCAACTGCCGCGCCTGGCTCCCTTCTCAGTGCCGTCGTCTCCACGGCGACGGTGGGAGGCCCGCTAGATGATTTTCAATCATCGTGGTCGCCGTGTTGCTCGACGCTATTCACGGTCTGCATGAGCAATTTACTGTCCCGTGACGCAGCTTACCTGCCTGTACCGACGCCGCGGTCGCACTTTTGCCGATTCATTGATTTTGATGAGCCGATCTTGCACTGCGCGATACGACGTTGCCGCTGGGAGCGCAGAGCTGGAATGGCCGATGCGCGCTAGCTGATGCCCGGAGACGATGTTCCGATCATGTCCACGATCCTTCTGGTCGACGATGACCTCGACAACCTCTGGCCATTGCAGCTCACGCTGGAGGGTCGTGGTCATCATGTCCTGCTGGCCGAAAATGGACAGGCGGCGATGGAGAAGTTGGTACGAGAGCCTGTTCAGCTCGTTGTAACCGACTGGCAGATGCCGCAAATGGACGGCATCGAGCTATGTCGTCGCATCCGGAGTCGGCCGTCGACGGCGGACGTGCCCGTCATTCTGCTTTCGGCAGCACCAGAACCGCCAGGTGATCGACGAGGATGGTTCTGTTTTTTTCGCAAGCCAGTCGATCCCGGCGTGCTACTGGAGCGGATTGACATGTTCGTTGCGCAGCGGCTGGCGAGCAGTCTTCGGAACGCGAGGGCTGACTGCGCCGAGCCTGCATGCCGATGGGCGGCACTAAACGCAAGGTGCTGGCCATAGGCTCCCTTCTCGACCCGTACGCCGTAAACCGTGTAAGCGAAAGCATCCGGCCGCCATCCGCACGTGAACCGTCGTGCCGGAGGTCAGAGCGTGCCGCTGCCGACAGCGAACGCACCTGACCGACCGTCTTTTCGATTCGGCGGGTGGATGACGGCTTTCCGCTCAGTACGTGCCCGCGACACCGACGTCGAGGGGGACACTCCTTCTTGCTGCAACGAACCAACAGTGCGTGGTTACGGTTCGCCAGCACGCGGGAGTGACACTGAAAATGAGGTCTCCGTCGCGTCGGACCGCGCTTCGATCATACCGTGATGGGCCTTGGCAATTTCGCTCGCAATATACAGCCCCAGTCCGAGACCACCCGTCGGGGCGGTTTCGCTCGGACGCTGCGGCCCCCGCACCAGGGGATCAAACATCCGGGCCAGCGTTGCGCGCTCGATGGCCGGTCCACGGTTACGAACGTCGATATGGATATGCGTCTCATCGCAGGTCACCACCACGCGCACCGGGGTGTCCTGTGCCCCATACCTGATGGCGTTGAGTACAAGGTTTCCGAGCAATTGCTGCAGCCGCTGGCCGTCCCAGACTCCCTGTGCATCACCCGTCACATGCAGCTCAATCTGCCTGTCAGGATGAATGGCACGCAACTCTTCCACCTCTTCAGCAAGCACGTCCGCGAGATTGACACGCGTGGGTATCACGTTGATACCCAAGCCCAGCCTGGTCCGATTGAAATCGCACAGATCATCGAGCAACGCCTGCATCCGGGCTCCGCTACGTATCAGGCGGCCTGCTGCGTCCGATACCCGCTCCCCGGCATTCAGTGCGTCCAGATACGACGCAGTCGCCTGAATCGCCTGGAGCGGGCTGCGCATGTCATGCCCCAGCATGCCGAGCAGGAGATTGCGGCTCTGCTCGACCTGCGCGCTGAAAAAGCCGACCGATTCCGCAAGTGCCTGATCGATCGCCTCATCGAAGCGAATCACGTCGTCCAGATGAGGCGCGTCGGGCTCGCATTCGTCCATCCACAAACGGAGTACGCTTGCGCGCAGCGCCCGATATTCGGCGGTGAGCTGGTTGATATTGAAGCCGGCCCGTGCCCTCAGAAGAGCGTGTGTTTGCGCGGCTGTTTCCGTTGCATCGATCGGAGTGGGGGCCCGCCCTATCGATTTTTCGTACTGGGCTTCCCTGGTCTGCGCAGTCCCCAGGTCTTTTGCAATGGCGCGCAGGATCTGCGGCGCATGGTCGCGTAACGCCGACGGTTCCAGATTTACTGCCGCCGGCACAAGGGAGGCGGCGAACGCCTCCCATTGCGCCAGAATCGGCTCCGTGTGTCGCAAGATAAAGTCAGCAAGTCGCATGTAGGCGTCTCCGGGGCGAAACGGGCTGTAGAATCTGATCGCTGTACCCATGTTACGCGCAAATTTGGGACGAACATCGACCGGAGGAGGCTGCGATCTCGGGGCCGGGAGCGGCCGTTCGCGCGACGCAACCGAACGTCTCAAATTGGCCGAACCCGGTCCCACGGCGAAATTGTCGCAGGCAGAAGAGTTCGACACCTACCGGGCAGAACCGAGCAATTTCGCCAGCGTTCGCGCATGATCCACAAACCGCTCGGCAACCGGACTTAGCGTGCGATTCTTCAGGGTAATTATCATCGTCGCTACCTTCCACGCTGGCAGATCGATCGGCAACACCTTGACCCATGACCGATCCGGGCCGAAACGCAGCAGCGAGTGCGGCATCACGGTCACGAATCGTCCGGTTTGCAGCAAGCTGCGGCGCAGATTGAGAGAGCCGGTAAGGACGCGGGCTGCCGGCAGTTCCGCGCCGGTCGCCACGAACGCCTCGACAACCGGCGAATGCTGACCGATTTCGTTGGCCGACAGAATCCACGGAGCGTCGATCAGGTCCCCCAGCGTCGGACGGCGTCGAGCCGCCCACTCGCTATCACTCGACACCACCACCCTGAGCTGTTCATGGAACAGTGGTTCGCCGTGCATGTCTGAGGCTGGGGCCGCCGCGAACGGTCTGGCGATAGCGAGCTCACAGAGACGGTCACGCAGGAAATGCGATTCCAGAACGGGCGCATCCCCCGATGCCACCGAGAAGACGAGCCGTGGATGTTGCCGGGACATTTTCTCGACGATTGCTGCAGCGAACCCTGCCGTGATCGTCTCAACGCACCCCACGTTAAGCTCGCCTGCGTCTGGATCGGCCAGTAATTCCATCTCACTGATGCTGAGACGCAACTCGTCGAAAATGGCTGTTCCGCGTTTGAGCAGCGCGCGGCCGAACGCCGTTGGCTCCACGCCATGCCGGCTGCGATCTACGAGTCGCACGCCGAGAATATTTTCCAGTTCTGATATTGCCTTTGAGACGGCCGGCTGGGACATATGGAGCTGCTCGGCGGCTTTGCGCATCCCGCCTGCAGTGACCACGGTCATCAACGTGTCCAGATCGCGCAGCTTAAGCTGGCGCCTGAGTCGATCACTGTCCATGTCAACTCCGTGTATTCGAATTCGTGATCACCTGATCGTGAATTGCAATTATCTGCTTATCGCCGGACCCACTACCATTCCCTTTACCACGTCATTGCAATGCGACGCCGTCCGCACCGACGACAGGATCGACCAGCGAGGCTGCCATGAAAATCCGTGTGATGGAGAGCATCTGTCTCGTCGTGCTGTTAGTCCTTACCCGCGCCGGTCTCGCCTGGGCCGAAGAGCTCAAGGTGCTGAGCACGCCCACCCTGAAGTCAACCCTGGAAGAGATGACTCCAACCGTCGAACAACAAACCGGCTGTCACCTGGTCACCCGGTTTGACAACGCGGCAACGTTGAAACAGCAGATAGAGGCAGGCGAAGCGTTTGACGTAGCCATCCTTCTACCTGAGCAGGTTGACGATCTGATCGCGCACGGCAGCATCGCCGCAGGCAGTCGCACCGACGTCGCGAAAGCGATGGTCGGCATGGCGACGCGCGCTGAGGTGCCCGCCCCGGATATCAGTACGGTCGACGCATTCAGGCAGGCCCTGCTCAATGCGCAAACGCTCTCGTGGTCGCCCGGGAGCGCCAGCGGCGCGTATCTCGTCAGTCTTCTCGACCGCCTGGGGATCGCGGAAACGGTAAAGCCACGTCTCGTACCCGTATCAGGTGGCCGAGTGGTTGAAGCGGTCGCGAACGGTACTGCCGATGCCACGGTCATTACGGTGCCCAACATCGTTGACGCACCGGGCGTCAAGCTGGCGGGGATTCTCCCCCGAGAGTTGCAGCACTACACGGTGTATACAGCTGGTGTCAGCGTTCGCACGGTCAACGCCGAAGCTTCGCAAGCGATAATCAGGCTTCTCATGGAGCCTCGGACGACCGCAATGCTGCAGAAAAAGGGCCTGGAGCGTGCAAGCCCGTGATCAAAGCTACCCGCGCCCAACTGCCGGTGCGCGTATTGGTTTGCGCGTGCGGCGACGGATGCGCGACATGCGCCGTGGAAGTACGTGAGGCGGCAACGCGCTCTCAGGCGGCGATCATTGCTGCTGGCCAACCGCGAACGGGCACTGTCGACTCCTTGTCGTCATTTGCGCCGCCGCGGCGCAAGACCATACTTAAAGTTCAACGTCCATTCGCGCACGCGCGGTCGCCTGCCGACTGTCGGCCACGGCCACTGCAATCATTCTCACCAGGTTGCCTCTCGCCCGCGACGAATAACCCGTTGCGAGGGAGCCATGGACGTCCACACCTATGCAGGAAAACGAGCCTATTTCGCTCGACACATTACAAGGTAACTTTGAAGCCGCTCGATAAGCGACCTTGCGATATTCGAAACAGCCGAGACACGACGACGAACGTTCTCTCGAGGAGAAGCGTGATGAGTCAAATGAGCCCTTTCACCCGTAATACTTTGGCGGTGTTGCTGGGTATATCGATTTCATACACAGGCGTCGCCGCCCGAGCTGAGACGCTGAATGAACAGGTCGCCGGAACGTGGGCCTACGTATCGGTCGATACCGTGCGCCCGGACGGCAGCCGGCAACCGATGTTCGGCACCAATCCGCAAGGACTCGCGATCTTCGACGGGAGCGGCCACTATGTTCTGATGACATCTCGCGCCGACATCGCAAAGTTTGAGTCCGCCAACCGGATGAAGGGCACGCCTGACGAAAACAGGTCCGTCGTGCAAGGATCGATCGCTCACTTCGGCACATACACCGTGGACGAAGCTGACAAGACAATCACTTTCCATGTCGCCGCCAGCACGTTTCCGAACTGGAATGGAGCCGAGCAAAAGCGGCCATTCGTCATCAGTGGAGACAAACTCAAGTGGACGGCGTCGGCTTCTAGCGGTGGCACGGCCGAGGTGGTCCTGCGGCGCCTTAAATGACGTATTCGCGTTCGATCGTAGCTCTGCGCACAGGGCCAGGCGAATGATCGACAAGGCCGATAAAGGAACGTTCAAAATCGCGAATCGAACGGCCGCTTCCTGGGTGGAACCGACGTCTGAATGTCCAAGCGCCGGCGCGGGCGAACGACGCTTCATGGCACGATAGTTGCCAATTCATGTGCAATCGGCGCGAGCGTTGCGCGAATGGCAGCGCACGACCCGGACCAGCCGTTGGAGTTGGTGTGGCCTGAGCGGCGGCTTCCGAGGTCCAAGGGTCATTCGCGCATGCGTGCGGCCCGTAACGTTTCCTGCGTTACGGCCGGGCCGGGAAGGCCATAGCGATGACTTCCTCCGCACTGAGCCGAAAACCTCATCCTATTCGAGCCCGCGCTCCGCTCAAGTATTAGCCATGCTCATACAAGAATCCGCCATGCATATACTTGGTGGCTTCGGCGCCCAGCGTAAGCACGCGGGTGCCGCTCGGCAATCCGCGCGCTCGTAGTTGAGAAAGCGCCAGCCAAATCGCTGCAGATCCTGTATTACCAATTTGACGCGCGTTGACGAATATCTTGTTAAGTGGAATGTCGAAATGCGCTGCAAGCTGCACGCCAATGCGCCCGTTTGCTTGATGCGGAATGATCCAGTCAACCGTGCCTGGCGTAACCCCTTGGCAAGCCGCCGCCGCCAGACCTTCTTCGAACAGCCCTGCTCCAGTCTCCGCAATCCGGCCGTAATCATGGCTGAACCTGAGCGGCCAAGAGGCAGACGCGGCACAATCGGAGCCGCCAGTGCGCATCTCGAGCCCGGGGGACTTGCCCAAACCAATGGAGCCGAACCAACCTGCCCGCAATCGATGCGGCCCCTGATCCGAAGGCGCCAACACGATGGCTGCCGCACCGTCGCCCATCTGGACGAGACTGACTCGCTGGTCCCGGTCAGTCGCGGCGCGGGCCGGATCAAAAAAGAGCGAGCCGGTCTCCGATCCCACAATCGCCACCGGTCGCGCACCCGCGGGCGTCAGCAGCCCGAAGGCGATCACCAGTGCGTTTGCGAATCCAGTGCATGCCTGGCGCAGTTCGAGATGCGGCCCAGCGTAGTCAAGTTCGTCCGCCACCAGCGCAATATTGGACGGCAATGGCTGCGCGGGCGTGGCGGTATGGCCGATCAAATAACCGAGGTCACCCACTGTAAGACCTGCCTCGTCGAGTGCGATGCGTATAGCGTTTGCCGCAAGCTCGGGGTTGCGTGCGCCAGGTTCAGGAGCCTCGACGCGGGCCCGGAACGCGCGGCTGATATGACGCGTCTCAATTGCCAGCCGCCGCGCCGTTGCGCTTATCGCGCGCGAAGACAGCCCGGGTGCGAACGGGGCCACCAGGTCAAATAATTGTTCGTTACCGACCGGTGGCCCAGGTAAAGAAAACCCTGTGCCCAGAACAGCAACACTGCCGTTCGCGTACCAATTCCGGGTGGATGCTGTAGTCATAGCAAGCCATTCGGCAAGCGCGCGACATGGCGGATGAGCGCGTCTGGATCAATACAAAGTCCTTCGAATGCCGCGCCTCGCAGGCGCAACAAATCCGCGAGCGACAGCCGTGCGGCCGCGGCAGCGTGGTGCATTCGATCGCTTGTTCCGAGTGCGCGGACAAGGGTTCTCGCCACTGCAACATGATGCGCCTCATCATGACGAATACGCTGAAACAGTTGGACGGTCACTTCATCATGCGCGAGCGCTGCGCGAGACGCGATCAGGCGTGACAGAATTGTACAAGCGGCCGCATCGATCGCCGCAATCCGCGCGAGATGCAGCGCCCGCCCGTGGGCCGCCAGGTGGATATGGAATCGGCGCGCGGCGCGGCGGAGTTCTGCCGCATCCCGGGACGGTGGCAGCATGACAGCGAGTTGCTGCAATAGCGATTCGTGAACATGCTCTTCCATTTCAATTCGCCGCAACGCCATCGTCGTTTCAGTGTCGCTGCCCGCTTGATCGGCCAGCCGATGAAAGGCGATCGTTGCAGCTTCCTCGCCGCAGCTAAGCAATGGCAAAACATCGGCCAGGGCTTGTGCGGTGAGCTCATCGAGGCGCGGTGCAGCCACATGGGGTACTGGTAGGACATCTGCTGGGCGCGACAAGAGAAAGCACACGCCTGATGCGGAACTCACGGCAACCTGTTCCACCTTGTCCACAACAACGCGCATTTGCAACTTCCTGTCGAAAATTGGCTGACACGTCGGTCCGACGTACCTGGTCGCCTCAACCTGGAACGACGACGCCAGGAACCTCTTTACGATTTCCGGATATGAAAGCCGAGGTTCGGTCTGCCGAGAGGTCCGGAAAGATTTAAATCCTTCAAAATCGGGCGACCAGATCAGTCAGCCATTGCGGCGAGATAGTGAGAGCGACTCCTTCAAGTTGGTGATCAAGCCCCGTAATGATTAGCAAACCAACCGCGATCAGCAAGCCGCCGAGTATCTGCTTACTGCTTCCTCCAACACGCATCAATCTGCCGCGCCACCGACTCAACATGCTACGTGCCGCGACTGCGAGGGCGAGCAATGCCGACGCGATTCCAAGTCCAAAGGCCATCATCACTAACGCGGCTTCGCCCAGATTCTTTCCCTGACTGGCAAGTACCGTCGCTGCACCGAGCGTTGGTCCGACACAGGGACTCCAAACCAGGCCAAGCAACGCCCCGATCGCGGCCTGGCCGATGAGGCCATAGCGATCCAATGCCGTCTGGCTGTGGCTCGCCCAGTTGGCGATCGGGGCGACGATCCGGTTGAACAAAACCTGGGCGCGATCGACCAACGTCACAATCCCGATCAGGATCAAAGCTACTGCGCCGATGGAGCGGACGAGATCGGCGTCCGGGGCAGCGGAGACTCCTGATGCCGCAAGAGCGAGACCCAACGATGTGAATGACAGGACCAGTCCGCCCATGAGTGCGAACGGGCCGAAGCGGCCTCTTTGCGCCGCACTCCCCAGCACGATCGGCACGAGCGGAAGCACGCATGGCGAAAGGATTGTCAGTGCGCCTGCCGCAAAGCCCAGCGGCAGCAGGTCTAGAGCCGCGGACATGGCTACTGCACAGCACTCTTAAGCAATGTCTGGATCTTCCCGGGATCTGTCTGGAAGATGATGCGACCCGTCTCGGTCGCGCCCTTGAACGCAATCAACGTACCCTGTCTGGAAACGCTGAACCGTCTCAACTCGGACTTTTGACGATCGTAGTTGAGCTCGAAAACGACGAGCTTGTCGTACGCCGGCGCGGCGACAATCTTGTTGATCGTATGCCTTTGTGATGCACATACAGGGCACCACCACGCCCGAACGTCGACAAGCACCGGCTCGCCAGCGGCTTGAGCGGAAGCGAATGCTGCGGTATCGAATTCGCGAAATTCGGCAGCTTGAGCTGCTGTAGAAAGTAACATTGCCGTGCTCAATACGGCCGCGGGGCGAAAGATGTTCATGGGGACACTCCCTGGGGGCATTGCACTGTCAATCCGGAGTGATTGGTCCGCCAGTCACTTCGTCGTCGTCGCTGACGCGGTTGCTCCGGCTTCTAAAATGGACCAACGGCGACTCTGACTGGTAATTCGCCCTATCTTCGGCGCCGGTTACAGCAGTTCGACTATTTTTATACTTCCTCTACGCCGTAGAGTGTTCTCGCACATGGGCGAAGACGAGTTGACCGAGCCAGATCCTGGCGATCAAAAATCGGCCAAGGCGTACAAACGGTGCACGCGGCTAAGCGGAAACCGATGACGCGTTTGAAAATGTCTCGAATCATGGTGATACGAGAACTCAGTTAGTGAAGGGCACCCATGTGCAGGTATCAACGGCGCGAGGCCCCACGGCCGGTTTTCGGCGTGAACCTGCGGCGCATCGGGATGCGAAGCGGCGCCGTTGGACTGCAATGACCGGCTCGGGATCGGAAAGCCGATCTTAAGGCTCTCCTCAGCCGCGTCAATGACCGCGGTAAAGCCCTTGAGGACCGTCGTCCTGTCCGCGGAACGGAGGCCGGCTGCCCGAGCGCGAAATCGAGGATTCGGGCACACCGCCGACAGCGCTTTGCATCGCGGCTGCCGTGTTCTGCTCCTCAGCGAGCGTGCGCGCGCTCTGCCCGCCTTGCGACGACGGCGCGCCGACCTCAGGGCTATAAAACGGGGCGGGACCATAGCCGCTTGCGAAAGCGGGAGCAGCCAGCGAAGCGGTAGCTGCAAGCAACAGCGTGGCGATGAGCTTGGACTTCATGACGACCTCCAAAAAACTGTGATTGCTGGAATGCGCCTGGATCGGATCTGATGCACTTGCATTCCGGAAAGTAATTCGGAGAAGCTCAAGAACGGGTTACAGCACGTCTGAAATCTTTTGCGCTTCAGTCGACGACTGACGTTCACCGCGCGACTTGCCGACTGGTACAACATCCCGTAGATAGATTGGCTAACTAACTGCCTTGTTTATCACGGCGGATGGTGTCATGTTGCGGTTGTGCGTGCCGCGGACGCTCAAGCGCCGCGCGAGCGGTGCGGGGCACCGGGTCGCACGGCGTGCCCTGCAAAAGATTTCGGTCAGCTGTAACCGAACGCGGCCGCCAACCGAACTAGTTAGTCATTGCAGGTAGAACGATATGGAAACCGACCGTCTGGTCTCGCTGCTCGCCGCCGACGTCACGCCCGTCGATCCGCATGCGGGTGCACGGCGTTTCGGCTGGGCGCTGCTCGCCGGCGCGACCGGCGCAACACTGCTCATGTTGATCTTCTACGGTCCTCGGCCCGATCTGCGCGAGATGCTCGTCACGCCGCTCTTCTGGGCCAAGGTGGCGTTCCCGATCGCGCTCGCCGCAGGCTCGCTTCTCGTCACCGCGCGCCTTTCGCGGCCCGGCGCTGCCGTGCGCTCGGCATGGGCCGGGATTGCCGTTCCCGTCGGCGTCGTCTGGCTTGCGGGCCTGGCCGTGTTCTGGCTCGCGCCTTCCGCGCAGCGCGCCGAACTGCTTTTTGGCCATACCTGGCGAACTTGTCCGTTGAACATCGCCTTCCTTTCGGTACCCGGCTTCGCTGCGGCGCTTTGGGCCGTGCGCGGGCTCGCGCCGACGCGGCTGCGGCTCGCGGGCGCGGCCGCCGGCGCGCTCGCAAGCGCTACCGGGACCGTCGCCTATAGCGTCCATTGTCCGGAAATGGGGGTGCCGTTCTGGGCCGTCTGGTACGTCATCGGCATGGCGCTTCCCGCCGTGGCGGGCGCGCTTCTCGGGCCGCGATACCTGCGATGGTAGAAGGCCGACCGACCGTGCATTCGACAGAGACGCGACTGAGAGCCCTGCTCATCAGCAGCATGAGCGGCGACGCCGTGGCCTATCACACTTTCCTGAGCGAGCTGACGCGCCACTTGCGTGGCTACCTGCGCAAACGCATTCCTCAGCTCACCGACGACGTCGAGGATCTCGTCCAGGAGATCCTGCTTGCCGTCCACAATGGACGCCACACCTACCGGCCCGAGGAGCCGCTGACAGCGTGGGTTCACGCGATCGCGCGCTACAAGCTGATGGATTTCTTCAGGGCACGGGCGCGCCGCGAATCGCTGCACGATTCCATCGACGATCACCTCGACATCTTCTGCGCGCCGGACGACGAACCATTGGCGGCACGCCGCGACATCGGCAAGCTGCTCGATCAGCTGCCCGACAAGCAGCGCTTGCCGATTCTGCATGTGAAGCTCGAGGGTCTGTCGGTCGCCGAGACCGCGCAGCTGACAGGGCTCTCGGAATCGGCCGTCAAGGTCGGCGTGCATCGCGGCCTCAAGGCACTCGCGGCCAGGCTGCGCGGGGTTGCTTAAGTCGTTGCGCGCCTGAAGCCAGCAACTCTCCTTCACCCCGACACCTGCACTGCAACTTCACGAATCAAAGAATTTCGCGTTCGCTGTAACCTGGCATCGATATCCGGCGAACTAACTGGCGTATCCGCCACGGATACCTCCCATTCCTACTATTGGAGAGATTTCATGTCCGCAAAGATCAATGTCAGTGCTGCCCTGCTTGCCAGCGCAGTTGCAGGCCTTCTCGCATCGGCGGCGCATGCCGCGCCGCTCACCAAGGCGGAAGAAAGTGCCGCCCTCGCGGCTCACAAGGAAAAGTGCTACGGCGTCGCGCTGAAGGGGCAAAACGATTGCAAGGCCGGCCCGGGCACGAGCTGCCAGGGTACGTCGGCGGCCGACTTCCAGGGCAACTCGTGGAAGTTCGTTCAGGCTGGCACGTGCACGAGCATTCAGGTGCCGGGCGGCGGCCACGGCTCGCTCACGCCGACCTGATCGCGCAAACGACAAGAGGGACGGGACGACCATGAGCGATTCCACCATACCAGCGGCGGCAAATTCGTTTGGCCGTCCCCGCCGTCCGGCGCCCGGCGCAGCCGGGCTTGCCGGCACCAGCTTCAAGCACGTACACCTCGCCGCGATTCTCGAAGACGGCCTGCAAGGCGGATTCTTCGAGGTTCACGCCGAGAACTACATGGGCGCGGGCGGACCGCCGCATCGGGCGCTTGCCGCGATCCGCGAGCGCTACCCGATCTCCCTTCACGGCGTATGCATGTCGATCGGCGGGCCGGACGCGCTCGACGTCCGTCACCTCGCGCGCTTTCGCGAACTGGTGGAGCGCTACGAACCCACGCTCGTTTCCGAACATCTCGCGTGGTCCTCGCACGGCGGGACGTTCTTCAACGACCTCCTGCCGCTGCCCTACACGAAAGCCACGCTCGACAAGGTGTGTGAGCACATCGACCAGGTTCAGGAAGCCATCCGGCGTTCGATGCTGCTCGAAAACCCGTCCACCTATGTCGCGTTTGCGTCGTCGACAATGAGCGAGCCGGATTTCATCCGCGCAGTCGCGCAACGGACGGGTTGCGGTCTGCTGCTGGACGTCAACAACGTTTTCGTCTCGGCGGTCAATCATGATTATCCGGCACACGCCTACCTCGCGGAATTTCCGCTCGAATACGTGGGCGAAATTCATCTGGCCGGCTACAGCGAGCAGCATGACGACGAAAACGCACTGCTGCTCATCGACAGTCACGACCGGGCCATCGCCGATCCGGTCTGGGACCTCTACCGGCAGGTCGTGGCGCGCACCGGGCCAATACCGACGCTGATCGAGTGGGACAGCGATCTCCCTGCGTGGCCCGAACTGCGGGCGCAGGCGCTGGCGGCCCGACGGATCGTCTCGGAACACGAAACGCCGCTCGTGGAGCATACCGGCCATGAAGCCTGAGTATCGTCCTCTCGACTATGCGACCGCGTTCGCGCCGGGTTTGACGAACCCGGAGACAACGGCACCCGAAGACGTCGTGGCCGCGCGCGGAAAAGGCGTGGTCAAGCGATACAACGTCTATCGCAACAACGTCACGGTCAGCCTCATCGACGCGCTGGCCGCCATCTATCCCGCCGTCCAGCGCATCACGGGCGTCGAGTTCTTCCGCGCGATGGCGCGCTTTCACGTCCGCGCCACGCCGCCGGTTTCGCCGCTGTTGTTCGAGTACGGGCGGGATTTCCCCTCGTTCATCGAGTCGTACGAATACGCACGCGACATGCCCTGGCTCGCGGATACGGCGCGCATCGAACGCGCCTGGCTGGACGCGTATCACGCGGCGGACGCCGCGACGCTCAAGGCTGAGGCTTTGGTGAGCGTCGATCCGTCATCGTTGGCGCACGTGCGATTCATCCCGCACCCAGCCGCGCGAATCGTGCGGTCGCGCTATCCGGCCGTTGCGATCTTCGCGATGAACCGCACGGACGGCCCCGTCTCCCCGCTGTGTTCGAGCGATGCGGAAGATGCGCTCGTCACGCGTCCGGACGAGGACGTGATCGTTTCGCGTCTGCCCGCCGGCGACGCGGCCTTCCTCATCGCGCTCATCGAGGGCGAGCCGCTCGGCGCCGCGGCCGAGGCGGCCTTCGAAGAGACCGATTCCTTCGACCTGCCGGGCACTCTGGCAGCGATGATTCCAGCCGGCGTGTTTACCGGCATCCAACGGGGAGCGTAACCAGGATGTCCACTCGACAAGACTCCAGACTGTCCTTCCCGCGCATGGTCGCGAATGCAATCGTGCGCGCGCAACGCCTCGTCGAACGGCTCGCGCAACCGTGGTTCGTGCAACTTGTGCTGCGCATTGCGCTGGCCGTTCCGTTCTGGAAATCGGGCATCCTCAAATGGCACGGTTTCCTGCAACTCAACGATACGGCCATCGAGCTCTTCACCGATGAATTCCGGCTGCATCTGCCGGGCGGCCCGTATCCGTTTCCGGCTCCGGCCTTCTTCGCCTTCCTGTCCGCTTGCGGAGAGGTCACGTTTCCGGTGCTGCTCGTGCTCGGCTTCGGCACGCGGTTCGCCGCTGCGGGTCTGCTACTGATGACTTGCATCATCGAATTGACCGTGCCGGACGGCTGGCCGATTCACATCACCTGGGCAGCCATGGCGCTGGGCATCGCCGCGTGGGGACCGGGTCTGATTTCGATTGACTATCTGCTTGGAGACCGTGCGAACAGGTCATGAAAACGCGAGATCTGGTCACCCGGCTAGCCGGCGACATCTCGCCGGTCGAGCGCAACGCCGTCCCCATGCTGCTCAATCGCGCGCTGATGCTCGGCCTCGCCGGCAGCACGGTCCTGCTGGTCGCGCTGTACGGTGTCCGAAGCGACATGCCGGATCTGATCCTCACGACGATGTTCTGGGTGCGCCTTGTCTTCCCGCTCGCGATTATCGCTGCGGCCATGAAGCTCGCGGAGCGGCTCGGACGCCCCGGCGCGCCGCTCAAGTTCGCCTGGTTCGCGGTCGCGCTGCCCATCGTCACGATGCTGCTCGCCACCGGAGGTATTCTGATGGCAACGCCGCCGGGCTACCGGCTTCAGCTGATGCTCGGCACGACATGGCGCACCACGACGGCGAGCGTCGTGATGCTGTCTTTTCCGTCGCTCACCGCCATGATGCACGCCATGAAGCAGCTCGCGCCTACCCGCCTCGCGCTGGCCGGCGCGGGCGCCGGCCTGCTGGCCGGCGCACAGGGGCTGCTCGTTTACTCGCTCTATTGCTCGGAGATGGCCGTGCCGTTCTGGGGCGTCTGGTACGTGCTCGCGATCGCCATTACCACCGCCATCGGTGCGGCCATCGCGCCGCATTGCCTGCGTTGGTGACGTTCGCGGTTTGCGGTGGCTTCGGCACGTTCGCCGCCCGATTGGGTTCGCGACGTTAGAGTCGAGGACCGGTTCGCCCGTCGTGCGGGTCTCGTCGGTTTCAGGCGTGGCGATACAGAGGTGGTCCTGCCCGATGGTCGCGATGATGCAACGTTCATCGTCGCGACTGGAACGGCCGTTTATGGGGCGGAGCTGACCTCTGAGTGTCCGAACAACGATGGGAGCGAATGACCCTTCATGGCCGAACTGTGCCTCATGCGTCCGACTCGGATCGGTCCGTTCAGCCTCTCAGCCTGTCGTAGCCGCAACGCTGACACCAATACTTGGCGAAACGGAAGCAGGCTTCGCGCTAGCGGACCCGAGCCGGCGTGGAGTGCCCACTTTCGGAATCCGCATTGTCGTCACGAACGGGCGCGACCTCGTCGGTCCCGGTGATGGCCGGAAGCAAGATGAAGTCACGATAAGGATCGGGCATCGCTGCCACGGCGTGCAACGTCATGCGTGTCGCCCGGCACATATCGGCAGGTGTCGCCGACAACGGATGAAGCGCCAGATAGCGATACCGTTCGATATTCCCCTCGAAACGGGAGCGTGATGCGGCTATCGCTGCAGCCCGTTATGGAAGTACACAATGACTAGCTGTGTGCACTGCGACGCCGTTTAAGACAAAGCGCCGCGTTGTTCGTAACCGCATCGCCTTCCTGGCTTCCGCCTTCTTGTGGTCATAAACCTTCTTCGCTGCCGCCACCTTTCTCTCATAGGCGCGATCGGCGGCGGCCTCCTCCTGACGCATCTTCACGATCGCGTCGTTGCTGCCGACGTTAGCGGCAGGTGCGGCCGGGGTTGAGCGTGAGCACGGAAGTCGATGGAAATTTGGGCCGTTTTTTGCAAATTGCGTGAGGGACGCAGGGGGATCTCCCT
>NZ_JAGIPX010000110.1 GCF_017814945.1 Paraburkholderia sp. LEh10 | reverse complement strand
ACGGATGAAGTGATGGCCGAACTCGGCTATTCGTCCGCGCAGATCGAAGCGCTCAGGGCGTGCGGCGCGATCTGAACATTGAAACTCATGACGCGGGCGTATTCACCGTGTCGGTCGATAAAAAATTGTGGAGACAGCGCGATGACATCGTGGATACGCTTTCGGCAGCCGCAGGGCAATATTGGTTTCGGCGTGCTCGATAACGGCAGCATTGCCGAGTTCGACGGCGAGATGTTCGGCGGTGCGATTCCCACCGACAAACATTGGGCGCTCGGCGACGTGGAGTTGCTGAGCCCCTGCCTGCCGACCAAGGTCGTGGCGCTCTGGAACAATTTCCACGCGCTGTCGCAGAAGCTCGGCAAGGCGGCGCCATCGCATCCGCTGTTTCTGATCAAGCCGCCGATGTCGGTGATCGGACCCGGCGAGCCGATTCGCCGTCCCAAAGGCTATAGCGGCAAGATCGCCTACGAGGGAGAACTCGGCATCGTGATCGGCAAGCGCTGCGCGAATGTTTCTCCCGAAGAAGCCGACGGCTACATTTTCGGCTATACCTGTATCAACGACGTGACGGCCGTCGACCTGCTGAACGAAGACCCGAATTTCGCGCAATGGTGCCGCTCGAAGGGCTTCGATACGTTCAGCTGCATCGGACCCGTGATCGAACAGGGATTCGACTGGCGCAACGCGAACGTCGTGACGCGTCTGGACGATGTCGAGCGGCAGAACTATCCGCTCTCGGACATGATCTTCACGCCGGCCGAGCAGGTCAGCATGATCTCGCACGACATGACGCTGATGCCAGGCGATGTGATCGCGTGCGGGACGTCGATCGGTGTCGGCTCGATCAAGGACGGCTCCACTGTCGTCGTATCGATCGACGGCATCGGCGCACTGCCGAATCAGCTTACGGCTTCGCGCCAGCTGGAGACGGCCGGGCAATGAACACGCACTGAATACACCGTGCATGCAAACGAGCCGGACGCGCAATCGCCAATGAGTCGCCAATGAGTCGGCAATGAATCGACGATGACGTTGTCGCGCCGCGTCCGTGGGACGCTCCGGCTCGATCTCACTGATCACTTCTTGGAATGGGAGCAGGTAGATGAAGATCTGTGTTTATGGAGCCGGCGCGATTGGCGCATACGTCGGCGCGCAATTGGCCCTCGCGGGTGCCGATGTCAGTTTCGTCGCGCGCGGCCCGCATCTGGCCGCGATGCAGCGCAACGGCGTGCGTCTGCTGATCGACGGCGGGGAGCGTGTCGTCAACGTGCGCTGTTCTTCCGACCCGCGCGAACTGGGCCCGCAGGACTATGTGATCATCGCGCTGAAGGCGCACTCGGTACCGGGCGTCGTCGATGCGATGCAGCCGCTGCTCGGGCCCGACACGGCGATCGTTACCGCCGTCAACGGCATACCGTACTGGTACTTCTACAAGCACGGCGGGGAGTTCGCGGGCACGACGCTCGAAAGCATCGACCCGGGCGGCACGCAATGGAACAAGCTCGGGCCACAGCGCGCGATCGGCTGCGTCGTTTATCCCGCTGCGGAGATCGTCGAGCCGGGTGTCATCAAGCATGTGTACGGCAAGAAGTTTCCGATCGGCGAACCCGACGGCACGCGCTCGCAGCGTGTCGAGGCGCTCTCGCAGATCATGGTTGCGGCGGGGCTCGAAGCGCCCATTCGCGACAACATCCGCGACGAAATCTGGCTGAAATTGTGGGGCAATCTGTGCTTCAACCCGATTAGCGCGCTGACTCACGCGACGCTCGATGTCATCACGAGCAACGCGGGCACACGCGCTGTCGCGAAGACGATGATGCTCGAAGCGAAGGCCGTGGCGGATCGTTTCGGCGTGCATTTCCGCGTCGATGTCGAAAGGCGTATCGATGGCGCGGGCGCCGTGGGTGCGCACAAGACGTCGATGCTGCAGGACCTCGAAGCCGGACGCCCGATGGAAATCGATCCGTTGCTGACTGTCGTTCAGGAGATGGGACGCCTCGTCGATCATCAGACGCCGACCATCGACACCGTGCTTGCGCTGATCAAGCTGCGCGAGCAGATCGCGCAGCACAAGGACGTGGCGCCTGCTGCTGGCACCACGCCGCAGGCGGCGCCGAGCGTGAAGGCGGCATAGCGGTCGAGCGCAGCGTACCGAAGTACGACTCGAATCGCGTGACGACCCAGCCATTCCGGCTCTGGCATGAGAGCGCTGCTGAAGCGAAATGCGTGCGGACATCGCGCTATTTCGACAGCGAGCGCGCCGCCGCGCGCCCGATCGGAAGATATGCATCAGGCCGACATACGCGCCCGTTTGCGATTCGCCGGGCGACGGGTTCGTGTTCGCACTTCCCGTCGCGTCGCGCGAGGTCGCGGGCAGAGAGAAGTTCGACTGGCCTATTGCGCACATATGCGAATCGTGCCGCATTCGAACGTGCCGAACGTGCGCTGGCTCAGGTTATAGGTGGAGCCGCGCAAGAACATCGCCGCATGTCCCGCGGGGTCGTGCGACGCATCGCCCGCGCCTTCGCCCCCCATGCACATGGAACGTCGCGGCCGTCACTGCGAATCGATGCGTCGCGTCCCACGTTGCGCCGAGCCAGTAGAAGTCGGCGCTATCGGCGAGACCCGTGGGCGTGTCGGGCGCCGGGAAGCGCGTATACGCGCGCTGAATCTTCACTTTTGACACGCGCACATTCGTGCCGACAAATTACTCGCGCGAGCTCGTGAACACGTTGGTCATGCGGTCATCTGCATTGCGCCGTTCGTCGTAGATGCCGCGCACGGTAGAACAGTGACGAGTGGTACGTCAGCATGATGCCGTCCGAGCGGCCGCCCGCGCGATGCCAGTCCCGTTCATGAGTTCGTGCCGGCAACTGCGGCTGCTTTGCAACGCGGCGCAAGACGACGGACCACGCGCGTTTCGCAGACCTGGAAACGACCGCGGTGTGCGCCGCACGCATCTTTCGACCCGCCGACTGCACGAATTCTTTTGCGGTTCTACACTCGCGAATACCGTTACTCAATGCGGGATCGCGCGCGACCTGGCCGCGATGTGTTTTCCCGCGCGATCTTAAAGGAACCGAGATGGACCTCAAGATTCGCAACAAGCTCGCGTTCGTGTCGGGCTCGACCAAAGGCATCGGCCACGCAATCGCCGTTGGACTCGCGCGCGAGGGCGCGCACGTGATCGTCAATGGCCGCTCGCAGCAATCGGTCGATCAGGCGATCGCGACGCTGCGCGCGCAAGTGCCCGATGCAACCGTCGATGGCTTTGCGGGCGATGTCTCGGACCCGGCGCAGGTTGCACGGCTGATCGAACGTGTGCCGCATGTCGACATTCTCGTGAACAACATGGGCATCTTCGATCCAAAGCCGTTCGAAGAGATTTCCAACGAAGAATGGACGCGCTTCTTCAACGTGAATGTGTTGTCGGGCGTGCAGCTATCGCGCGCGTATCTGCCCGGCATGAAGAAAAAGAACTGGGGGCGCGTCGTGTTCATCAGCAGCGAAAGCGGCATCCAGATTCCGACCGAGATGATTCATTACGGGATGACCAAGACCGCGCAGCTCGCATTGTCGCGCGGCCTTGCCGAAACGTGCACGGGCACGGCCGTGACGGTCAACTCAGTGTTGCCGGGGCCGACTAGTTCGGACGGCGTCGAGGAGTTCGTCGCGAAGCTCTCGGGCGGGCAGAGCTTCGAGGCGTTCGAGAAGCAGTTCTTCGAGCAAGCACGGCCCAGCTCGCTCCTCAAGCGCTTCACGACGCCTGAAGAGGTGGCGAACATGGTCGTGTATGTGTGCTCGGAATTGTCGTCGGCGACCAATGGCGCGGCGTTGCGCGCGGATGGCGGCGTCGTGCGCTCGGTGTTCTGAGCGTTCGCCGGCGGGCGCGAATCGCCTGCAATGTGCTTGACGCCCGGTCATACTTCGGGCGCCTTGCCGCCACGATGGCGCAAAGAACGGCTTCGATCGTCTATGCTGTGCTTTTGCATGGCTCACGCGCACGTGCGCAAAGGCGTCGAACATGGCCACTCGAAAGAAGACGGCAAAAGCAACGCATATTCGCGTCGGGGTTGGCGGCTGGACTTTCGAGCCGTGGCGCGGCGTGTTTTACCCGGAAGGGCTCACGCAGAAACGCGAACTCGAATACGCGAGCCGGCAACTCACGACCATCGAAATCAACGGCACGTTCTACGGCTCGCAAAAGCCCGCGAGCTTCGTCAAGTGGCGCGACGAGACACCTGACGACTTCGTGTTCGCGTTGAAGGCGCCACGCTACGCGACCCATCGTCGCGAGCTCGCGCAAGCGCGCGATTCCATCGAGCGCTTTGTCGCGAGCGGCGTGCTCGAATTGAAGAACAAGCTCGGCCCGATCAACTGGCAATTCCCGCCGACCAAACAGTTCGATGCCGACGACTTCGGCAGCTTCCTCGAACTGCTGCCCGCGCAGGCCGATGGACAGCAACTGCGCCACGCCGTCGAAGTGCGGCACGAGAGCTTCTGCAACGAAGCGTTCGTCGCGCTCGCGCGCAAGCACGATGTCGCGATCGTCGTCGCGGGCGACTCGAAGTATCCGCAGATCGCCGATCCGACCGCGTCGTTCGTCTACGCGCGCATCATGGGCACGCAAGAGGCGCATCCGCTCGGGTATGCAAAGAAGGCGCTCGATGAATGGGTCGAGCGCGCGCAAGTGTGGGCATCGGGCGGCATGCCAGAAGGCCTCGACACGTATGGCGGCCCCGCGCCGAAGAAGGAGCGCGACGTCTATCTCTATGTCATCAGCGGACACAAGGCGCACAACCCCGCAGCCGCGATGGCGCTCATCGAGCGGATAAGAAAGGCCGCCGGCGAGGCGGCGGGCGCGTAAATCAGCGTTCGGGCGCTTCGAGCGTGTAAGCCGTGTCGGCGGACGTGTCGGAGAACGGCGCGCTTGCCGTGTTCGAAACGGGTGGCTCGAATGCCGCCCATTGGGTCCATTCCGGCGTGGCGCCCGATGTCCTCAGGCGCAGCGCGCGCGACCCGTCGGCGAATACCAACGATTCGAGATCGAAGAGACTTTCGGCAGCGACGCCTCCTGACGTCACATTGCCCAATTGATGCGTGAAGTTGAGGTTTCCTTCGCGCAGCAGGTCCAGGTACGTATCGTGTTGCGCGGCGGGCGGCTTGAGCGTCCACCGGTTCAGCAGTTTTGCGGCGATTTCGGCATCGAACATCGTGACTTCTCCTCGCCTGTGCACCGCGGGCCTGACGGCTGCGGCGGGCTGGTGTCCGCTTGGGCGGACTATCCGTCAATGATTAGCGCCTTCGCATGCGCGAAGGACATCTCCATCCACCACTATAGCCAAAATCATGGTGCGATGCACAAAGCGGGACCGAGTTCGCGGTCTAAAACGTTGTTTTGACGTCTAAACAAGCGTGCCGCCGGGCGGCCGAGCGCCCGACGGCAGCGTGAACTGGCGAGTAATGACGCGTGAAAGGGGTGCAGTGCGGCACATCTTTCGAACAACGGAGTCATCGCAAGCATTTTCTGCGGCGGGCCGCTCGGGCACAGCAATGAGGGCGCGCATCGTTTCACATCACGCGGGCAGGCGCGGCGCGCGTCGTTTCACTTCATGCGCGTGCGGCGCGCGGCGCGATGCCGCCTGCGCAGAAGCGCCGATCATTGCGCCGCTGGGCGGCCCGCGCCGGCCTGCGACGATCCCGACACGCCGGCGCCATAGGCCGACTCGGCGGCGCGTCTGGCTTCGAGCCGCTCCATCGCGGCCTGTGCCTTCGCGGGATAGGTGACATCCTCGCCGACGGCCGGACTGTACCCGACCGACTGGAGATCGATCAGTTCCTGGCGCACCTGCGCGCGCGTGAGTCGGGTACTGAGTTCCTGCGCGTGTGCGAGGGCGGGCGCGGCGGCGAGCAATGCGGCGCTCAGCGTGGCGACGGCGGCGCCAACAGTGGACTTCAAGACGTTCTCCCAATGGCGATTCGAATCATGCTGGCGTACTGGATGAGCCGGCAAAAGGAGTCTACGGATCGCCCGCGCCCGGAAATACCGGGGACGCTGAAAGGAACCTTTCTATCCGGCGGAAGGATGCCAACAACCCGCGAAAAACACGTGCAAAAAAGCCCGCCGCATGAGTTGCGGCGGGCTTCAAAAACGCGAGTCCGGAAATGGAGCGGGCGCCGCTTAGAAGCGGTGACGCATGCCGATCGTCGCGACGACCTGGTTCGCCGTCGACGAAGCGCCGCCCGACGTGTTGACGAACGCGACGTAACCGTGGCCGATCGCGTGCTGATACATTGCTTCGGCGTACACGTCCGTGCGCTTCGAGAACGCGTAGATTGCCTGCGCGTTGACCTGATTGAACTTCGGATCGGAGCCGAACGTCGGCGAGCCGCTGATGTGGCCGTCCGTATACGTGTCCGTCAGGCCGAACGAGATCGCGGGCGTGAACGCATACTTGGCGTTCAGTTCGTAGTTGTCGAAGTGCATCGAGCCGCTGGTCATGCCGAACGCCTTCGAACCTTGATAGTGGCTGTTCGTGTACACGAAGCCGACCACTGCGGGGCCGAACGCGTAGTTGATGCCTGCGCCGAACACGCGCTCGACGTCGGCGCCGACCTGGAAGCCGCCAATGCCGTTCGCTGCCGATTCAGCCGTGTCGATCGCGCCGCCCGTGTTCGTCGTGCTGTTCGAGCCATTGATCTGCAGATAGCCGGCCGCGACGTTCAACGGGCCCCACTGGTAGCTCGCGCCCGCGCTGTAAGCGCGGTTCATCGCGAAGTCCGTGCTGTTCGAGAACGCGTACAACGCGCCGAACTTGAAGCCCGCGTAGTTGTTGCTCGCGTACTTCACGGCATTGCTCATCCGGATCGAGTGGTTCAGGTTGTCGTTGTCGAACGGGTGCGCAAAGCCGGTGTCGCCGAACGTGCCTGCCGTGCCCGACAGCGGCGCGACGTAGTCGACGAGCGAGTCGTACTGGCGGCCGAGCGTGAGCGTGCCGTACGTGCTGCTGCCGAGGCCCACATACGCCTGACGGCCGAACAGACGGCTGTGCTGGCCGAGCGAACCGTTCTGCACGTTGAAGCCGTTTTCGAGCACGAAGATCGCCTTGTAGCCGCCGCCCAGATCTTCGGCGCCGCGCAGACCGAAGCGGCTGCCGTTGATGGTGCCGCTCGTCGCTTGCCACAGCGCGCCGCTCGTGCCGCTCTTCTGCACGTTATTGGTGTACATGAGACCCGCGTCGATGATGCCGTACAGCGTGACCGAGCTTTGCGCGTGAGCAGGCGATGCGGCGAGGGCACCGAGCACTGCAACGGCGGCGGGGATTTTTTTCATGGTTTTGCTCCAGCTATTCCAGACAGTGAGTAAAAAAACAGCCTGGCGAGTATAGGAAACGCGGGGTTCGATTGGACGAAGTGTTGCTGGAGGAGACTCTTGCGTGGAGTCGAGGTAATGCGTCATCAAATCGAAACAATCGCTAAAGCGGTCACCGCATCACGCGGCGCGCGATCCGCCCGCTGCCCGTGAAATGCGTGAGAAAGATTAGCGGCTGTTAGATGGCCGTTTGATGGCACCCATGCACCAACTGGACGAATTACGACCGTCCTAGCCGGCGCTGCACACGATGGCCGTGAGAATGAATGGCAATACCTGTTTGACGGTCGCTTCGCTGCCCGATTGCTGCACGCGCAAGCGCACCGACTCGGACGGGCCCGACACGACGACGCCATAGATCGAATCGGCTTCCACCTTGCCGGTGCCTTGTCTGAACATTGCGTCGTCACGCTGATAACCGAGCACGGCATATACATGAAAACCGAACGCGGTGAGATCGCGTCCGTGCTTCGGACGGAATGCGTTGACGGAATTGGCTTCGACGCGCATCGGATCCGGATCGATGTATTGATCGTCGACCAGCGGTTGAATGAACGTGTGCGCGTCCGTTTTGCAAACGAGTTGCCCGTCGAGATCGAGCGCCAACGCACCCGATGAACAGAGTCCCGTTCCCACCGCTGTCAGCACGGCAATCGAATGGATGAAGTCCTTTGTCATGGCACTGGCGCGAGACCCTCGTCCGGCGAAGGCCGGTAACGGATGTTAGCCCGAACTTGTCATGCACGTCAGCGAACGTCTGTGCGCTGGTTATCCATTCTCCACCACGCGCATCCGCACCGCGAAAGGCGCGCTGTGCAAGTTGCGAGCGCGTCGCGCAAATCGCTGCGCGGCACGCGACGGCGCGGCTGTCCAGGCTAGCCAGCCGTTTATCGTCAAAGCAGATATGTGTATGGGATTTGCTTCGTTGACGGCCCGAATCACTGGCCGTAGATTCATCTTATCGTCGCAACCCTACAAAGAACATTCAGCGTGACAATCATTGCACCATCCATTCCCGGCACCGCGCCGGGCGCGCAATCCGCCGCGCGCGCGCCGCTGCGGATCGTTCCGTTCGATGCACCCGTCGGCGCGGAAGTACTCGGACTCGATCTGAACCAGCCGCTCGCCGACGACGATTTCGCGCGCATTCATCGCGCGCATCTCGACTATCACGTGCTCGTGTTCCGCGATCAGCGCATCACGCCCGAGCAACATATCGCATTCAGCCGCCGTTTCGGGCCGCTGCAGATTCACGTGCTGCACCAGTTCCAGTTGCCCGGCTATCCGGAACTGCTTATCGTCTCGAACATCCGCGAGAACGGCCAGCCGATCGGGCTCGGCGACGCCGGCCACTTCTGGCATTCGGATCTGTCGTACAAGGACAAGCCGAGTCTCGGCTCGCTGCTGCACGCGCAGGAGCTGCCGTCCGAAGGCGGCGATACGTTGTTTGCAAACATGCATCTGGCGTGGGACACGTTGCCCGCGCATTTGCAGAAGGCAGTCGAAGGACGCAAGGCGGAGCACACGTATCTCGCGAAATACGCGGAGCTGCAAAAGCGCAATCCGTGGCGGCCAGATCTGACGGCCGAGCAGATCGCGGAAGTGAAGCCCGTCGTGCATCCCATCGTGCGCACGCATCCTGAGACCGGCCGCAAGGCGCTCTTCGTGAGCGAGCATTTCACCACGCATATCGTCGGCTTGCCCGAGGACGAGAGCCGCGAATTGCTCGCAGCACTCTTTGCGCACAGCGTTCGCGACGAACATATCTACCGTCATCATTGGGCGGAGCACGACCTTGTGTTCTGGGACAACCGGTCGCTGATGCATCTCGCCGCCGGCACGCCCGATCATTTGCGCCGCAAGATGTATCGCACGACGATCGAAGGCGACGCGCCGTTCTAAGCGCGCTCCCGTATTGCGTTCATTCCCGTTATTGACATTCGGAGTTCCGATGCCGTTTCTATTTCGCCCGGCCGCGGCGCGGCCGTCTTTTGCCCGCCGGTTCGTTTCGGCGGCGCTCGTGTTGTCGCTCGGCGCGGCGCTTGGCACATCGCATGAAGCACGCGCCGAAGGCCACATCCGCGTCGCCGAACAGTTCGGCATCGTGTATCTGCTGTTGAACGTCGCACGCGACCAGCAGTTCATCGAAAAGGAAGCGCGCAAGGAAGGACTCGACGTCAAGGTCGATTGGGTGAAGCTCTCGGGTGGCTCCGCCGTCAACGATGCGCTGCTGTCAGGTTCGATCGATATTGCCGGCGCGGGCGTCGGACCGCTGCTCACCGTATGGGATCGCACGCACGGCAAGCAGAACGTGAAGGGCGTCGCATCGCTCGGCAATCTGCCGTACTACCTCGTGTCGAACAACCCGAACGTGAAGACCATTGCCGACTTCACCGACAAGGACCGCATTGCGCTGCCTGCCGTCACAGTGTCGGTGCAGTCGCGCGTATTGCAGTTCGCGGCCGCGAAACGTTGGGGCGACAAGGAGTACAACCGCCTCGACAGGCTCACGCAGGCCGTTCCGCATCCCGACGCTGCCGCGGCCATCATTGCGGGCGGCACTGAAATCACCGGGCATTTCGGCAATCCGCCGTTTCAGGAGCAGGAACTCGCTGCGAATCCAAAGGCGCATATCGTGCTGAATTCATACGACGTGCTGGGCGGGCCGAGTTCGGCCACTGTGCTCTATGCGACGGAGAAGTTCCGCAACGAGAACCCGAGGACGTATCGCGCGTTCGTCAATGGACTCGCCGATGCCGCGCGCTTCGTGACATCGAATCCGCAAGCGGCAGCCGACATCTATATCCGCGTCAATCAGGCGAAGACGGACCGCAACTTGCTGCTGTCGGTGATCCAGGACCCGCAAGTGCAATTCAAGGTCGCGCCGCAAAATACTTTCGCGCTTGCGCAGTTCATGTACCGCGTCGGCGTGATCCGCAACGAGCCGAAGTCGTGGAAAGACTACTTCTTCGATGACCCGGCGACTGCCGCGGGCAGTTGATCGCGCATTGCATGAACACCATGAAAACCCGCTGTTTCAGCGGGTTTTCTGCTTCGGGTGCGACAGACACTGCAATGCGCGAGCGGCACGAAAAGAGCGATGCAGGGTCGCCATCGCGCGATTTACGACGCTTATGCGTCATGCTGTTTTGAATATGCGCATTCATTGGTTGGTGTGCGCGCCCGCTCGCCTTATGTTGTCGTTTTGCCCATGCGGTGTCGTGATCGTGAAAGCCAATTTGCAAGCAGTACAACTTCAAGGAGCGCGCTGATGGTCGCGAATCCTTCCGTGCTTTTCCCCGAGCAGTCCGCAAACGGCGCAGCAAGTCAGGCAGTCCTGCATTCGAGCCGGCTGCTCGCCGTCGATCGCGTGAGCCTCGAATACCGCACGCGCGAGCGCGTCGTGCGGGCGACGCACGACGTCAGCTTCGACGTGTACGGTGGCGACCGCTTCGTGCTGCTGGGGCCGTCAGGATGCGGCAAGTCGACGTTGCTGAAGGCCGTCGGCGGATTCATCAAGCCTGTCTCGGGCACGATCACGCTCGACGGAGAAACGATACGCGAGCCCGGCGCGGACCGCATCGTCGTGTTCCAGGAGTTCGACCAGTTGCCGCCGTGGAAGACCGTGCTGGAGAACATCGCGTTCCCGTTGCGTGCCGCGAAGAAGCTGAGCCGCGCCGAGGCAAAGGAGCGCGCGCTGCACTATCTCGACAAGGTCGGCCTTGCATCGTTCGCCGATGCGTATCCGCATACGCTGTCGGGCGGCATGAAGCAGCGGGTCGCGATTGCGCGCGCGCTCGCAATGCAGCCTCGCGTATTGCTGATGGACGAGCCGTTCGCCGCACTCGACGCGCTGACCCGCCGCAAGATGCAGGAAGAACTGCTGCGTCTGTGGGAAGAAGTGCGTTTCACGCTGTTGTTCGTGACGCATTCGATCGAGGAAGCGCTGATCGTCGGCAGCCGCATTTTGCTGTTGTCGCCGCATCCGGGCCGCGTGCGCGCGGAGCTCAACAGCCATCAATACACACAGGACAGCCTGCGCCGCAGCGACTTTCAGCATAGCGTCGCGCGTATTCACCGCTTGCTATTCGAGGAAACGGAGTCCGTCCGATGAGCACGCCTTCCAGCCTGTTGCCACCCGTGCGCGCCGAATTCGAGCGGCCGCTCGAGCCCGTCGGCGATCTCGCCGTCGAAGCGCCGCTGCCGCTGGCGCGGCGTCTTGCGAATCAGTCCTGGCTCAGCAAGACGATCATTGCGTTCGTGCTGATCGCCGCGTGGGAAATCGCCGCGCGCGCGATCGACAACGATCTGCTGCTGCCGACTTTCGGCGCAACGTTCGCCGCATTCGTGCACGGGATCGCGTCAGGCGAGCTGCTGCAGAAGACGGCCGTGTCGATGTCGGTGCTGCTGCGCGGCTATCTGCTCGGTGTCGCGCTTGCGTTTGTGCTGACATCGCTCGCGGTATCGACGCGCATCGGCCGCGATCTGCTGTCGATGCTGACCGCGATGTTCAATCCGCTGCCGTCGATCGCGCTGCTGCCGCTCGCGCTGCTGTGGTTCGGCCTCGGCACGGGAAGCCTGCTGTTCGTGCTCGTGCATGCGGTGCTGTGGCCGCTCGCGCTCAACACGTATGCCGGTTTTCGCGCCGTGCCCGCGACGCTGCGGATGGCGGGCCGCAACTATGGGCTGACGGGCTTGCGCCATGTCGTGCTGATTCTCGTGCCCGCCGCGCTGCCGTCGATTCTTGCGGGGCTGCGCGTCGGCTGGGCATTCGCATGGCGCACGCTGATCGCAGCCGAGCTCGTGTTCGGTGCGAGCAGCGGCAATGGCGGGCTCGGCTGGTACATCTTCCAGAACCGCAATGAGCTTTACACCGACCGCGTATTCGCGGGCCTTGCCGCAGTGATCGCGATCGGCCTGCTTGTCGAGCATCTGGTGTTCGATACGCTTGAGCGCATCACCGTGCGGCGCTGGGGCCTGCAGCACTGACGGCTCTTGCGCCGCATCGGAAAAACGCGCCGCGCGCCGGGCTCTCAAGGGGCGCTCATGGGACGTTCAAGCGGAGATCGGGCGGCGTTCAAGCGGCGTTGAGCCACTTGTCCGTCAATGGACCGCGCGCGCCGAGCACCGGGTCGCTGTGCGGAAACGGCAGGGCTTCCATCGCGCGGCGCTCGTCGTCGTTCAACGCGTCGCGGCGGATGTCCCATTGCTGCCCCGGCGGATACGCGCCGATGACGCAAAGCGGCCCGCTCGACGACGCAAGGCAGTGCCCCGTGCCCGCCGGCAGCAGGATCACGTCGCCCGTTTCCATATGCACGACGCGGCCGCCCGGGCCGCCGACGATCACATCCGCCGTGCCCGCCGCAACGGCGAGCACTTCATGCGCCGACGAGTGAAAGTGGTGGTAGTCGAAAATGCTGTTGCGCCATTTCGGCGGCCAGCCGTTGCGCGTGAATATCGCTTCGAACGCATCGGCGCGGCTGCCGCCGCCGCTTTTGCTGACCAGCACGTCCCGATACAGGATGACGGGCAAGTGCCCGTTGTTCGGCACCCAGTCGCGCGGGCTCAGCCTGAACGCCTCGGCGTGCACTGTGTCCCTCGTATGTGCTTGCATGTCTGCTCCTCGAACCGGTGCCGCGCGAGCGGACCGAAAAAGACCGTCGCTTAAACGGCGCGGATGCCAGCAAACAGCAAGTGCCGTTCCGCAGCAATCCGGACAAAACCGAATCAGCCAAACGTCGAGGCAAACGTTTGCTCGTTATCTGAAGGGGTTTTTTGCAGGGCCAGATACATCAAGTTTGTTGCCCGTCGAGTCGATATAGCAGGACAAGGATGAAAACAACCAGAGACGGCGCAGGGGCTGACTTATGTGGAATGCCGATCTGTCGGCAAGCGAGACGGGAACGCAATCGATCGACGAGGCGGCACGCGCGGTGGAGGCACTCGGCGTGCCGTGGGCGTGGTATCGCGCGGGCCAGCAGCTCGAACTCGTGCGCGAAGGCGCAACGCGGTTCGAGTGGCCGCGCATGATCGTGCCCGCGATGCTGCACGACGCGTGTGTCGAGTACGGCTGGTTCGTGTGGCCCACGGGCCGCAGCGAGTTCGCGCTCGGCTGGTTGCTCGCGCCCGCGACATCCGCGTCGGACGCGCGGCTTGCCGCGCTCGCGCGCGCGATCGGCGAGCAGATGCAGGCCGATGCGCTGGTGCGCGCGCAAAACGTGCAGCGGGTGCTGTACGACATCGCGTATCTCGCCAGTTCGATCAGCGAGCGAGGTGAATTCCTGCAGGCCATCCATCAGCGTCTCGGCACGCTGATCGACGCGGAGAACTTCTATCTCGCGCTCTATGACCGAGAAACGGGCGCTGTCACGTACCCGTACTACATCGATCTGATCGACTCCGAGGCCGTCGATACGGATCACATGGACATGGTCGATCGGGAGCGCCTGTCGCTGACGGGCTATGTGCTGACCACGGGCCAGCCGCTGCTGATCGACGAGAAGGGCATTCTCGAAGCGGCCGAGCTGGGGCGCTTCCACTGCGTCGGGCATCGGCCGAAGTTCTGGATGGGCGCGCCGCTGAAGAACGCGTCGGACGAAGTGTTCGGCATGGTGACGATGCAGGTCTACGACGCATCGCGCATCTATAGCGCCGAGGACCGCGCGCTCTTTCTCGTCGTCGCGCGGCACGTGGCGATGGCGCTCGACCGCATTCTGCACCGCGTCGGCCTCGAAGCCGAGGTTGCGCGGCGCACGGCCGAGTTGTCGCGCCTGAACGATACACTGCGCGCGGAAATCGCCGAACGCGAGCGTGCGCAGCATTTGCAGGCCGCGCTGTTCGAAATCGCGGAACTGTCGAGTCAGTCGGTCGATATCGGCAAGTTCTTTCGCAGCCTGCATGAGATCGTGGGCGGCCTGCTTTACGCGAAGAATTTCTATATCGCGCTATTCGATCCCGCCACGGCGGAAGTGTCTTTTCCGTATTACATCGACGAGACGCAGAGCGACGTGCCCGCGCCGCGCCGCCGCATTCGCGGGCTGACCGAGTACGTGATCCGTCAGCGCATGCCGTGTCTGCTCGATACCGACGACGCCGTGCGCCTCGTCGAATCCGGCGAGATCAAGTTCGACAGCGAGAACATCCGCTTGCGCTCGTGGCTCGGCGTGCCGCTCTTCGACGGCGACGTGGTGCGCGGCGTGCTGGTCGTGCAGAGCTATACGTCGAGCGTGCGTTACGACAGGCGCGATCAGGAGTTGCTGACCTTCGTGTCGCGCCATATCGACACGGCGCTGTCGCGGCGGCGCGTCGCGGAAGCGCAGCATGCGGCCAATCTCGAACTCGAAGCGCGCGTGCTTGCGCGCACGCAGGAACTCGACGAGGCCAACGCGCGCCTTCTGCACGAGAACTATCATGACGCGTTGACGGGCCTGCCGAACCGCACGCATCTGTACGAGCGGCTCGAAGCGGCGTGGCATCGCTATAGCGAGCGCGGCGAGCCGCTTTCCGTGCTGTTCATCGACCTCGACCGCTTCAAGGTCGTCAACGACAGCCTCGGCCATCTGTTCGGCGATGCGCTGCTCGTCGAAGTGGCGAGGCGGCTGCGCGAAGGCCTGCGGCGCGACGATCTGCTCGCGCGGCTGGGCGGCGACGAGTTCGCCGTCGTCGTGCCCGGCGCGGGCCTGCAAACCGTGTTGTCGCTCGCGGAACGCATCCTTTCGGCGTTCGATACGCCATTCAACATCGGCGAGCATACGGTGTTCACGTCGTGCAGCGTCGGCGTGGTGAGCGCGGACAGCGCGTTTCACCTGAAGCCCGCCGACCTGCTGCGCGATGCCGATGCCGCGATGTACCGCGTGAAGAATCGGGGGCGCGACAGCTTCGCCGTGTTCAACCAGCAGATGCGGCGCGAACTGTCGGACCAGATCGAAACGGAAGGCGCGCTGCGCAACGCGCTCAAGCGCGACGACGAACTGGTGCCGTATTTTCAGCCGATCGTCGATATCGATAGCGGCGCGCTCGTTGCGCTGGAGGCGCTGATCCGCTGGCGGCAGCCCAATGGCGAGACGTGGGCGCCGGGGCGCTTTTTACCCGCTGTGGAAGGACTCAAGCTGATTGGCCGGCTCGACATGTACATGCTCACGCGCGTGGCCGAGATACTCGCGCAGCCTGAGCATCGCGACTGGCCGCCCGTGCAGGTGAATCTGTCGAGCTACAGCATCACACGGCCGGAGTTCGCGGACGATCTGCTCGAATTGCTCAAGCGCTATGGCGTGCACCCGTCGCGCATTTCGCTGGAACTGACGGAGGGCGCGCTCGTCGCCGAGCCCGATCTTGCGCGCAACACGATGCAAAGTCTCGCGGACAACGGCATGTGCGTCGTGCTCGACGATTTCGGCACGGGCTTTTCGTCGTTGAGCTATGTGCATCAGTACCGCTTTAGCGGCTTGAAGATCGACAAGTCGTTCGTGCTCGAATTGACGGGTAGCGCGCGCAGCCGCGCGATCGTGCGCGCGATCGTGCGGATGGCGGAATCGCTGGAGCTGACGGTGGTCGCCGAGGGCATCGAAGACCAGCCGACGCTCGAACTGCTGCGCACGATCGGCGCGGCGCACGGGCAGGGCTACCACCTTGCACGGCCGATGTCGCTGGAGAAGCTGATGTCGTCGCCGCTTGCGCCGCGCTCGCGGGCGCTGGAGCCGTAGCGCGCTGGTTGCGCGCGGCGCGCGTGTCATTCACGCGTCATTCATGCGTCATTCACGCGTCATTCATGCGTCATTCACGCGGAAGGCGACCCATCAGATAGAACTCGTCGTTGGGCCGCATCGAGATCACATTCGCCATCCGGTTCGACAGGCTGAAGAATGCGGTGATCGCGGCGATATCCCAGATGTCGGCATCGTTGAAACTGTGGCTGCGCAGCGTGTCGAAGTCGTCCTCGTTGACGGATGCGGAGTCGCGGCACACTTTCAGCGCGAAATCGAGCATCGCTTTCTGGCGCGGCGTGATATCGGCCTTGCGATGATTGACGGCGATCTGGTCCGCGAGCAACGGCTGCTTTTCGTAGATGCGAAGGATTGCGCCGTGCGCGACGACGCAGTAGAGGCAGTCGTTCACGGCGCTCGTCGCGACGACGATCATTTCGCGTTCGCCTTTGGTGAGGCCGCCTTCTTTGAGCATCAGGGCGTCGTGGTAGGCGAAGAACGCGCGGAACTCATCGGGCCTGTGCGCGAGGGTCAGGAATACGTTCGGAACGAAGCCGGCCTTGTTCTGCACTTCGAGAATGCGGGCGCGGATGTCGTCGGGCCATTCGCCCGGGGTGGGGATCGGGTAGCGGCTGATTGCTGTGGGCATTTGCGTCTCCTTGCTGGTTGTTGTGCTTATTTTGCCCTTGGCGGGCGTTCGCGGTGCGGTTTGTGTTTTGCCGCTGTCGCTGGCGGTTTGATTTGCCGCTGTCGCTGGCGTTTGTTTTGCCGCTATCGCTGGCATCCGCGATTGCCGTTTGTTTTTGCCGCCACCGCTGGCATCCGCGATAGCGCCTCGCGGCGCGGGCGTTGCCCCTGTGCGGGGCGGCACCTCCTTTCTTTGCCGCGGC
>NZ_JAGIPX010000010.1:127-198843 GCF_017814945.1 Paraburkholderia sp. LEh10 | reverse complement strand
TCGTCTCATTGATTTCACTTGGCGATACATACGTCATCAGGTCGGCGTCGCCGACTGTGTTTTGAACATCTTCCCTAGCGTTCTGCACGCACACCAACAAGAATGAAATCAAGTCAATCCGGGGACAGCGTTATGTCACTAGATAAAAGAATAAGACTACATTCGAGCCCTTTCACGTTTCGTACTGTCGATGCCGAAATTATCCATCTCGAGCGTGTCCTATGTGCGGAGGGCGCGAATTCATTTTTCGCCAAATCCTATTGGCGCAAAAGAGTGCTTCAGGCATCCGCGACGTCCGGGCTGGCGCCGAACCAGCAGCGACGCCTTTTCCGACTACTGGAACGTATAGACGCTTCCTGAGCAACGCCCTCGCAAAGCCTTTTGTTGCTTCCGACGGAAATGTGGTTGTCTCGTCACATCCGTCCATCGCCGGTCGGTGCAATGCTCAATCACTTGTTCACCCTGCGGAAAAAGGCCAGCCGCTGAAGCATGGATGATTCCGAGCAGGCTGTCTCTTGCTACGGCGAGTGAACCGGCTTGAGCGTGGTCGCGACGAATTCAGCCACGGCCTGCCTCGCTTCCGTCGCGCCTTCTCGTTATAGGCAAGGGTTGTACCGCGCTGGATGCAAGGGTCTTCGTAGAAAAGGGCTGCCTCGTAATAGCGTTGAACAACTGCCCGTTTCCCCTTCGTGCCACTGACACTTCAACGTCACTGCGCCTGTGGAGTTGCACGTCGGATAGAAAGCGACATATGCAGCGAAGCGAGCCTCTGACCGCAAAAGACAACCTGTTATCACGACAATGACGTGCCGCGAGTAACGTTGCTTGCCTTTGTCGCGCTGCCATTCAGAACGGCAGCAGACTAGCGTGACTTTCACGAACGAGTGACCCCAGTCCGCGAAAGCCCCGCTATCAACTCGCAGTTCTAGTGGCCGCTGTCCACGTTGCATTGTGGGAGATGACCACAAGTGGCCCATCCCGAGCGAGTCATGCTACCGCTCGCACTGGTGGCCCCGGATACACCGCCATACCCGGACGTGCCGGAAGAGGCGCTCGTCGATGTGCTGGGAGAGGCATTGGTAGACACCGATGCCGATTGAGCATCTTGCTGCCCTGACGTGTTGTCCTGGGCTTGCACCGCGCTCACTAATGAGAGTGAGCCTAGGAGCGCTGCAGACATGAGAAACGTCGACTTCATGACTTACCTCCTTTACGACATCAGGTTTCAGTTTTGCAGCCGCTATGGCACAGGCAATGGATGAAGGGGCCAGCATGCGCGTTGGCAGAGACGATGCCGGTGATTCCACCTGCTGCCGGAGCCCGGTTGCGGGGACGTTATTCCTGGCGTTGGCCTTTTACTGGGTTACGGGAGAAGTATCGCGGCAAATCCGCGATTGGCGTTCGAGGAGACAGGACGCACCTCAAGAACGGCCGGAGGGCCGGTAAGCCCAGCACGCGAAAAGGAAGCGCACGACCTAACCATATGTCGCCTCCCGGAAATGACACTAAGCCTTTCGTCATATGGCCTGTCGAAAACCTGCCTGGTACGGATTTCGCGTGCGAATCAGGCGCGCGATGTTTCCGATAGCGGTCTATCGCGTTTCATCCGTACTCGTACGGAGTAACCCGCAGGCCGGCACTCGACACAACTCAAGCACGTCGGGCCTGGACGGGACTATAAGGAGGAGACAATGCGGCATTGTGCAAGCAGCGTATCGGCGGGCGCCAGCGGATGGAGTAGTCCATCGATCCAGAAATCGCACGAGAGGTCGGAAAAATTTGGGCTCAACGCCTCGATGCGGCCTGACTACAACGTGCTGACGGACGGCGAGTTGCGGATGAAGCTCGAGCAGAACCATGCGCTTTGCGTTCATGCGACGCCCATCATGGAGACACTGCGCGAGCAGATCGTGAACACGCAAAGCATGATCGTTCTCACCGACGCGCAAGGACTGATTCTTCACTCGATCGGCGACGACGACTTTCTCCAGCGAGCTGAAAAGGTTGCGCTCAAGGCTGGCGCCAACTGGGCGGAAGAACAGCAAGGCACAAATGCGATCGGCACCGCGATCGCGGATCGCTGTCCGACTGTCGTTCATGGCGACCAGCACTATCTCGCGGCCAACAGCTTTCTGACCTGCTCCAGCGTGCCGATCCTCGATCCGTATGGCGATCTGGCCGGCGTGCTCGACGTGACGGGCGACCATCGCAGCTATCACCAGCACACGATGGCGCTGGCGAAGATGTCAGTGCAGATGATCGAAAACCATCTGTTTGCAAATACATTTCGGAACACACTTCAAATTGCGTTTCATGGACGGCCGGAATTTCTCGGCACATTGATGGAAGGCCTGATGGCCTTCACATGCGATGGGCGCTTTCTCTCCGCAAACCGGAGCGCCCAATTCCAGTTCGGTCTTCCACTGGCAGCGTTGCGCGCCCATACCCTGTCATCCCTCTTCGGCTTGACGACCCCGCAACTGATCGACCGTTTCCGTGCCAGTCAGGGACACCCCGTTTCCCTCGAGCTGAACAGTGGTGCCGTCGTATGCGCGAGCATGGAATTTCGCCGTCCGACGCCCGCAGAGGCGGCGCGATTGGCCGACGCATTCGAACCTGCTGCGCGCCCTGCCGTGCGGCACGCCCAGCCAGCGCGGCCCGCTTCCGTTGAAGGATCGCCATCGAGACTTGCGTCGCTGGAAACGGGCGACCCTCAGGTCTGCGCGGTCGTCGCGAAGGTGCGCAAGGTGATCGGCAAGAACATTCCCATCCTTATCACAGGCGAAACGGGCACCGGCAAGGAACTGCTCGCGCAGGCGATCCACTATGATTCGCCGCGCCGCACGGGTCCATTTGTCGCGGTCAATTGCGCGTCGATCCCGGAGAACCTGATCGAGTCGGAACTGTTTGGCTACGAAGAGGGTGCGTTCACAGGGGCACGCCGCAAGGGAGCGGTTGGCAAGCTGTTGCAGGCCGACGGCGGCACGCTCTTTCTCGACGAAATCGGCGACATGCCTTACCCGTTGCAGGTGCGTCTGCTGCGTGTTCTGCAGGAACGCGTCGTCGATCCCCTTGGCTCCAGTAAATCCGTGCCAGTCGATGTCGCCATTATCTGCGCCACCCACCGCAACCTGCGCGAGATGATCGTCCAGAACCGGTTCCGCGAGGACCTGTATTACCGGCTCAACGGGCTTGTCGTCAAACTTCCGCCACTGCGCGAGCGCACCGATCTCGCCGTCGTGGTCGAGAAGATGCTGGTCTCCGCGCGGCCCGATCAGGCCGCCAGCACGCGGTTGAGCGTGTCGGACGATGTCATGGCGTTGTTCCAGCAGTGCTCATGGCCCGGCAATTTCCGGCAACTCGGCAATCTGCTGCGCACGGCCGCCGCGATGGTCGACGACGACGGACAGATCAGGCGCGAGCATTTGCCAGACGATTTCTTCGAAGACCTGCACCGCGGTATCGCGGCACCCGGCCAACGGTCAGCGTGCGATCCGATGCAGCTGCCCGGTGCACGACTACAGGACGTCCAGGCTTCGGCGATCGCTGCGGCAGTCGCGCGGCACAATGGCAACGTGTCGGCGGCGGCGCGGATGCTCGGCATCTCGCGCAATACGGTCTATCGCAAGATGCCGTCGCTCGGTGCGGGCGGCGTTCGCGACGTCGATGACATCAGCGAAAACCCGTAGCGCGGCACTGTCGACATGTTCTCCATGCTGTCCAACCCTCTGTTGCATTTCGCAACACCTGCTCCAAATCTGAACAGCGTGTTCGGAGCGCTCGCGCCGTACAGCGCGAACTCGTTCGTGAACGGGCGACTCCGCGTCGAAGAACAATCTCACCGTCATGAGGCGCTTCATCCAATCTCTTGAATTTTCCTTAGGATGGCGAAATCACAACCGGCACGGAGCTTGCACCATGCAGTCTCGACCGCAATTCACGAGCGGTTTTTTCCAAATCCTCAAGGAGACGATCATGCAGTGGACTACACCCGCCTATACGGATCTGCGATTCGGTTTTGAAGTCACGATGTACATCGCAAACCGTTGACGTCGCGTTGATCAGCCGTCGCGCGCTGAATGTCGTGCGTGACGGCAGAATGAAAACCGGATTGACGAAGATCGGGATACTGCTTTCGCACGCCGGCGACATCACGGCGCGCAGTCGATATTCAGCAGTTCGAGCTCGATATCCCGCTGTCAATGCTCGACGCAATCGAAAGGCCTATCCGATATGAACACAACGCCTCCGAATGCCGATGCCCGCTTCCGCCCACGACTTTGCCAACGCTTGCGCCTGCAATGGGAACCCATCCAGGAGGCGTATGTCCTGCTCTATCCGGAAGGGACGGTAAGGCTCAATGCGAGCGCGGGCGAAATACTCTCACGTTGTGACGGTACACACGACCTCGACGAAATCATCGGCGAACTCGAAAAGCTGTTCGGCACGTCAGGCCTCGCGACTGAGGTGTACCGGTTTATCGACCACGGCCGCCAACGCGGCTGGCTGGACTGAATAAACACAGCGAATCTCCATCCGTCGTTCATTCGACACACTCCTTCAGAAGAACCCGCGCGGCTTCTTGCCATAGCTGATGAGCAGGTTCTTTGTCTGCTGAACATGGTCGCGCATCGTCTCGTGGGTCTAGAGACCGGTTTAGAGACCGATGCGCGACTTGCTTTGGCCACCCGATGCCGCATGTGCCGGATAAGTGCGGTCGAAATCCGTCCATACACGGACCGTCTGAATTTCGCGGCGGCAGCAATCCGTTCCCAACTGGCGTCATAACGTTCGCGTGCCACATATCGACAGCGATACAACGGGGTTCTGGTTCGACGCCGAACCTGTGACGGCACTGTCACGTTCGACAACAGGCGTTGGTCCACTGCTCCACGATGGGACAGTGCCCGGTTATCGCGACGGGAAGCTCGCTCAATACGGACTGTCTGCGCGCATACGTCTGCCGTTCGTCTCGACGTATCGCTCGCCAGACGCCGCGCAATGGCATACGACTTGCCTTTAACGACGCAGCCACTAAGCAGACCGTAGTTCTGCCCACAGGCATCGTACCGATAACTCAACAGGAGACAGTGATGAAGACAAGTTCGGCCTTGGCCGCGCGGCATGCGATGCTCGTAGCGGGCGTCGTTACAGCCATCAGTCTGATGCCAATACTGGCTGCCGCTGCAGCAGACTATCCGGCTGTGACCTATGAGCGGCTTGCGTCGGCGCAAAGCGATCCGGGCTGGCTCACCTACTACCGAACCTATAACGGCCAGGCGCATTCGCCCCTCAAGCAGATCGATACTTCGAATGTGAAGAACCTGAAGCAGGCCTGGTCTTACAGGTTTCCAGCCGATCTTCAGCAAGGCTTCGAGGCGACGCCTATCGTCAATGGACGCTTTCTCTTCGTGACGACACCCAAGGACAACGTCTACGCATTCGATGCCGCTACGGGAAAATCGCTGTGGAAATACGAGCCGAAGCTTGGCGCGGAGTCGTTCAAAACGGCCTGTTGCGACGTCGTGAATCGCGGCGTCGCACTGTATGGAAAGAACGTCTACGTCGCGATGCTGAACGGTGACGTCGCAGCACTCGATGCGCAAACGGGCGCACTAGTGTGGAAAAAGGCGATGTTCGAGCCTGGTCTTGGCTATGCGTTCTCCCTTGCGCCGCTTGCACTCGATGGCTCGCTGGTGGTCGGCAGTTCGGGCGGCGAGTATGGCGCGCGCGGCTTCATCGCCGCACTCGATCCCGAGAACGGCAACGTTTTGTGGAAGCGCTACACCGTTCCCGGCGCCAAAGAGCCGGGCGGCAATACATGGCCTGATGGCATGCAGGAACACGGAGGCGCGCCTGCATGGCTCACGGGTACCTACGATCCCGATGGCAAGACGCTCTATTGGGGTGTCGGCAATCCTGGACCATGGCTCGCCGATCTTCGCCCCGGCGACAACCTGTATTCGGATTCGCTGCTCGCGCTGGACCCGAAAACGGGGGACTTGAAATGGCACTATCAGTACACACGCCACGACACGTGGGACTATGACGGCGTCAATACGCCTGTCCTTGCGAACATCAAATATGAAGGCAAGGATTATGACGCGATCATCCATGCGGACCGCAACGGCTACTTTCACGCGATCGATCGCAGCAACGGAAAGCTGATCTATGCGCGTCCGTTTGTGAAGGCCACTTCAGTAACCGGCTATACGGCGGACGGTTCGCCCATACAGGACGCCGCGAAATATCCAAAGGCGGGCACGACTATCGAGACGTGTCCGAGCTTTCTAGGCGGCAAGAACTGGTGGTCGGTGTCCTATGACGCGGACAAGCACATCGCCATTGTGCCCGCGTTGCACGCGTGCATGTCCCTGTCGGGCAAATCAGTAAATTACATGGAGGGCTTGCCCTACCTCGGCGAAGGTTTCGAGATCAAACCTGAACCAGGCAGCAAGGGATACGGCGAGCTACAGGCTATCGACGTCAACACCGGCAAGAAGCTTTGGAGCCACTGGAGCAAGCTGCCGTGGAATGGCGGCGTCGCCACCACGGCTGGCGGCCTCGCGTTCAGTGGTTCGCTCGATGGTCATCTTTACGCGTTCGATGTCACCAGCGGCAAGGTGTTGTGGGAAAGCCCGAAGCTCGCGAGCGGCATCATTGCGCAGCCCTCGGTATTCGAGATCGACGGCAAGGAGTATGTCGCCGTGCTCGCCGGCTACGGCGGCGCCAACCCGATCTGGGGCGGCCCGATGGCGAAAGCGGCAGACAAGGTGCCGCGTGGCGGAACCCTCTATGTGTTCGCGCTCAGTCATTCGTAACTTTCAGAACGCGGGCGGGCGTGCCTTTCAGATTGCAACACCCGTCCCGATCATCCGGACATTCGACATGAACCATTCTCTCTATCGTGTACCGGCGATGAGTTTCGTCGCCATGTGCGCTGCCCTTGCTTCACTGCCTTCAGCGGCGAGCGTGAAAATCTGCACATTCCCGGGCAGCCCGACTGCATCGCTCGATCAGGCCGTCGCACGCGATGTCTTTGCCACCGCCGGTATCGCTGCAAAACTGGTCCAGCATGGCATTGGCGATGGCGACGATGACGGCGTCTCGCTCAAGGAACTCGACAAGACCCTCGCGCGCGACTGTGATGTAATCGCAGGCTTTCCGCGTTCGAGCGTAGCGGATACATCCAGCAGCAAGCTGAAATTCTCACGTGGCTATTTGCGCTCGGGCTATGTGAGCATCGGCGCGACGACCGCGAATCCGGACAGCGCCGCGAAGGACACGGTCGCGGCGACCTATGCGAGCCCGGCGCAATTGATCGCCGTGCAACTCTCAAGCGCGAAGCTTCACCTGGAGAACACCTCGGCACTGACCGTCGACGCAGTGGCAAAAGGACAGGCGCAGCGCGCGATCGTCTGGTATCCGGCTGTGGTGGCCTATCAGCACGCACATCCGCAGCAGCATTTCGTCGTCGCCCCATCGCATTCGCCGTATGCCGACTGGCAACTCGTCTTTGCCTTCGGAGCACGTACTGCCGCTCTCAGCGATCGGATCGATGCCGCCCTCGGCAAGTTATCGAACACGGGACAGCTCTCGACACTCACACGTGAGTGGGCGCTGCCCACAAGCGTCACGGATTCGTCCGCTGCTGCGAAGGTCGATGCGATGCGATATCGTGACGGACCTTCTTCCGGCTCGCTCATGCTTGCATCCTCAGACAACCGACGCGTGCCGCAAGCGGGCGGCTTCATTCGGGTCGCCGCCGATGCCGCAGCGGGTGCTCCGCCCTCTTTTGATCAGTCGCAGGCAAAGCACGGGAAGATGCTCTACTCAGCATCATGCGCGAAATGTCATGGCGCGCAACTGCAAGGTGTCACTGCACCTGCGCTACAGGGGCCCGCATTTGCGCCAGCGGCAAACGCGCATCTCACTATCGGCGGGGTGTTCACCTATATGGCGACGAATATGCCCGCCGACAAACCCGGCAAGCTCAAGGATCAGGACTACGCTGACATCATGGCGTTTCTGCTGTACTCCAATGGCTATCAGCCGGGCAGTTCGAAATTGACGGCAGGCGACGCGCGGGCATCGGCGACTCCGCTGAATGCAGGACCATCACGATAAAGCGGTTCAGTGCTGTTTTGAATGTACTGTGAGCAACTGCCGGTGGCGTGCTTGCGTTTCGTCATCGGCGGGGAACCTGCATTCCACGCGTAGTTTCTGCGCCACGGCGTTCTGCGGTGCGCGCACAGTCGTAACCATCGAGACATAGCGAAGCACCCTTCGCGCGAGGCCATGTCGATGAAGGAGTTGAACAAGCGCCTCCCATCTAATCACCGCGCGGCGCAGCACGGCTGCCCGCGCGGGCGGCCCTAGCGGTAACACGAACGCGCCGCGTCATCGACGCACTTTTGATAAGCCTGCTGGCACTCGTGCGCGCACTGCCTCTGTTGTTCAGCCACGCTGCCGGGCGCCGTCGTCCGACCAGAAGATCTGCATTCACATCGCGCGAGCGTGGAATTGCACACGCTGACCTGGACGGATGCGCAGAGTTGATCGACTTTCGCACACGCGTCGAAAGGGCGCGCTGCGAAGACGAACAGTACCGTGCTGACGATCAGAATGCGCATGCCAGTCTCCCATCACATGATCAAGGTCCTCAGCCGGATCGGTGACCCGCGCCATGCCGAGGTTGGACTGCTCACATGCTGCGAAGAGCCTTCGCTATCTCCGCAACAAGCTGATGTTGCAGATAGGGCTTGCGCAGCCGTGGAATATCCACGCTCGTTCCCTTCGGCAGATCGGCGTAACCCGTGGCAAGCAGGATCGGGAGGCCCGGTCTTAGCTCGCGGGCAGCATCCGCCAGCTGCACGCCCGTCATTTTGGGCATCGAATAGTCCGTGATGAGGAGATCGACCTTATGTCCTTCGCGGAGGATCTCAAGGGCTTTCGCGCCCGAGTTCGCTTCGATGACGTCGTGTCCCAGGTCTTCCAGCAGATATGCCGTGCTCGTCGCGATCAACGCATCATCGTCCACCACCAGAATAGTGGCTCGCGCGGCGGCGCTCGCGCTGCCTTCTGATGCAGGCTCTGCCCCTTGCGGCGCGGCGGGGGCGTGCGTGACGGGCAGCCATAGCTCTGCCTGCGTACCGCGACCTGGCTCACTTGCGAGCCTCAGCGCGCCACTGAGCTGGAGCGCGAGGCCGTGGATCATTGAAAGCCCAAGCCCCGTGCCTTTGCCGACTTCCTTGGTGGTAAAGAAAGGCTCCGCCGCCTTTGAGAGCGTAACGGCATCCATGCCCTGCCCCGTATCGCTGACGGTGACACGCACATAGTCGCCGGCCGCGAGATCCACGAGCTCGGATGTGTGCACCACATCGACCTGGATCGAGATCGTGCCGCCATCCGGCATCGCATCACGGGCGTTGACGACCAGATTGAGAAGCGCAAGTTCGATCTGGTTTGCGTCCGCCAGCGTACGCGGCAGGTGGTCGGGTAACTCGAGCCTGAGTTCGACCTCCGCCCCGATCGAACGCTCGATCAGGTCGGTCATCCCGCGAACCAGACTGCACAGATCGGTCGGTTCGATCCTGAGGTCCTGCTGCCGCGCGAACGCCAGAAGGCGCTGGGTCAACGCGGCGCCACGCTGGGCGCCCCGAAGCGCGCCATCAACGAGGCGCACGGTCTTTTCCTCGCCGGGCACCTGCTTGCGCAGCAGTTCGAGATTACCGATGACCGCCATCAGCAGGTTGTTGAAATCATGGGCGACGCCGCCCGTCAATTGCCCGATCATCTCCATCTTCTGGACCTGGCGCAGCTGTTCTTCCATGCGCTCGCGTTGCCGGATCTCTTCGAGTACGGCCTGATGCGCCCGCTCCAGTTGCGTGGTGCGCTCAACGACCTTCGCTTCAAGCGTTTCATTCAGGCGGCGCAGGTTCTCTTCAGCGGTTTTTCGGGCGGTGATGTCGGCGCACACGCCCACCATCCGCCTGGGACGGCGGCCCCTGTCACGCACGAACCGGGCGCGCAGGTCGGCCCAATGCGCGGTGCCGTCAGGCCAGACCGTGCGGCATTCGACTGCGAGGTCGCGGCCCGTGTCCGCGCTCAGCGAAATGGCCTCGCGCACGTCATGCCGGTCATCGGGATGAATGCCCGCTTCGAAGTCGCCATAGGCGAAAGGCTCCGTTGCCGTTCGGCCGAACACGGCCCTGCTGGTGGCCGACATGTTCAGGTAGGACGTCGACAGGTCCAGTTCCCACGTACCAAGCTGGCCTGCCGTCAGCGCGGTCTGCAGACGCGCCTCGCCTTCATGCAGCTCTTCGATGCGGGAACGGGCCTCGAACTGCCGGAAACGGCCCCGTTGCGCGTTCCCGACTACGCTGATGAATGTCATCGGGTGAAACGGCCGCTCCAGAAAGATAACGTTGCCCAAGGTATCCGACAGTCTCAACGCAGCGGGGTCCCTGTCCGGGGAGCCCTGGCCGCGCGTCAGGACAATAAACGGAAAGTCCGACCAGGAGGCCTGCGCCGCCACCCATGCCGCGATCGGGGTGAGATCGGCATCGACGAGGGCTTCTTCCGTCACGACTGCGCAGCACACCTCCTCTCCGAGCATGGCCGAAAGATCCGCAAGACGGGTGCACACGAACGACGCGATTCCCGCTTCGCGCAACAGCGCAGCGGCAACCGGGGCGTCTCGTCCACGCGGCGCGAGGATCAATACCGGGCAGGCACTCCGGTCAGGGGCTGACATTTCCCATCGCACCAGGATCAAGCAACGGCCGGGCGTCGCCGGCGAAAGTCGGCACGCCGCGCAAAACGCCATGAAAGCTGTCCAGCGGTGCGCCGATGATCAGCCCCGACTGACTGATGCGAAACTCGCGGATCGTTTCTTCGTGAGCTCCCGTGCGCTTCTTGATGATGGACACGGCGCGTCGCACCCGACCGAGCGCCTCGAAATAACGCAGAAGAACGACGGTATCGGCAAGGTAGGTCACGTCCACGGGGGCCTTCATGTCGCCGAACAGACCATGCTGTGCCACCGTCAGAAAGGTGGCCGCGCCCCGCCGGTTCAGATATTGAAGCAGCTCGTGGATATGCAGCACCAGCGAGTTTTCCTCTGGCATTGCCGCCTGATAGCCGTTGAGGCTATCAATCACGACGGTCTTCGCCTGTGCGTTGTCGACGCTCGAACGAACGCGGTGGGCAAACTCGCCGGGGGAAAGCTCCGCGGCGTCGACCTGCTCGATGTACAGCTGGCCTGTATCGCACATTGCCTCGAGATCGAGATCCATCTTACGGGTGCGGTCGAACAGCAGCCCAAGCTCCTCATCGAAGACGAACAGCGCCGCTTTTTCGCCGCGCCCGAACGCAGCGCGGATGAACTGCAGCGCAAAAGTGCTCTTGCCCGCGCCCGCCGGCCCAAGGACCAGCGTACTCGATCCTTGCTCGACGCCGCCCCCGAGGAGCGCATCGAGTTCGGCAACGCCGCTGCGTATCTCGCAGCGCGCAAACTGGCTGCGGTGTTCCGCCGCGACCAGACGCGGATAGACGGAAACACCCCCGGTTCTGATGGCGAAGTCATGATACCCGCCCCGGATGGCTCGTCCCCGGTATTTCGAGACTTTCAGCCTGCGCCGCTCCGCCCCATAGTCGGGGGCAAGCTCCTCCAGCTTGATGACACCATGGGCGACGCTGTGAACCGTTTTATCGGTCGTGTCCGCGGTCAGATCGTCGAGCAGCAGCACTGTTGCACCATGCCGCGAAAAGTAGTGTTTCAGGGTCAGCACCTGCCGGCGGTAGCGCAGCGAGCTTTGAGACAGCAGCCGGATTTCTGACAGGCTGTCGAGCACGACCCGCGCGGGCTGGACACGTTCAAAGGCGTCAAGAATCAGCCTGGTGGTCTCTCCGAGTTCGAGATCGGATGAATACAGCAGACTCTGCTGATGGTCGGCGTCCAGCAGGCTTTCGGGCGGGGTCACCTCGAATATCTCGACATTGTCCCCGAGATGCCAGCCGTGCGAGGCCGCGCCGTTGCGCAGCTCCTTTTCCGTTTCCGACAACGTGATGTAAAGACACCGTTCGCCCGCTTGCGCGCCTGTCATCAGGAAGCAAAGGGCGATCGTGGTTTTCCCCGTCCCCGGCGCGCCCTCGAGCAGGAAGATGTTGCCTCTCGTGAGGCCGCCCATGAGAACGTCATCGAGGCCCGGCACGCCAGTCCGGGCTATGGGTGCGCTTTCAATCCCGGCGTCGTTCGATAGAGGTTTGACAGCCATCGTTCAGTGCCTGTAAAGCATCCTGCGACAGTGGTAGCAATTTGCGGACCCGGTCACCTCGCCTTTTTATTCAACGCACGAGTGATTCGTGTGAAATGACGGGCAGGCATGATGCAGTTTTTGACGCGCGATGCGCAGCAGCCCGCAACGGGGCAGGCGCGAAACCGAATCGCATATGCACGGAATAATCCGGGCGCACCGGCTGTTGAGTATTCGATGTCACGCGCTCGCCTTCCCTGCGTCATCACCGCCGCCTTTGCGCGATTTCGACTTTTTGCCAGCCAATCATGATGCCATTCGATCCAGACAACCTGCTGCGCCCCATCGATGGTAGCGCGCCGACGGGCGAAAACCTCGAATACGATCCGGAATTCATCGCGCTCGAACGGCTCGCCACACCGACATCCGAGCGCGCGATGGGCGACAGCCTGAAGGCCGCGGTGGAACCCGACTGGGACAAGGTGGCAAGCGCCGCCGAGGCGTTGTTCAACCGTACCAACGACCTGCGCGTCGCGATCCATCTGACGGCCGCCTCGACGCGCATCCATGGCCTTGCAGGCTGGACGGCTGGTTTGAGACTGGTTCGCGGTCTGCTCGAACGCTACTGGGACGCGGTGCACCCGCAGTTGGACGCCGACGACAACAACGACGCCACCGCGCGTTCCAACGCGATCATGCCGCTCGGCGATCCTCAAAGCGTGCTCGCATATTTCCGCAACGCGCCCTTTGTGACGTCACCGCGACTCGGCCGCTTTTCGTTGCGCGATCTGCGGATCGCGACGGGCGCGATGAATCCGTCGCCATTCGCGGCCGGCTCGCCGCCGCCGACGCTGATCGATCTCGAAGCGTGCTGCATGGATTGCGCCGAGGACCAGTTGCCCAACGTGGCGGCGACGCTTGCCATAGCGCTCGAGCACGCGCGCGCGATCGGCGCGATCGCGAGCGAAAAGCTGGGTACGGCCGGCCCCGACCTGAGCCATCTCGCCGGCGATATCGAAGAACTGAAGAAGTTCGTCGATGCGCAGTTGTTGCGGCGTTTTCCGGAACGCAGCGAAGCGCTCGCCGCCGCATTGGCGCCGAACGACGAGGACGGGGACGGGGATGCGCCCGCGAATCCCGAAACCCGGCGCGGCAACGGACAAATCGAGGGGCCTGACGACGTCGTCCTGCGCATCGATGAAATCTGCGAGTACTTCGAACGTCACGAACCGTCCAGTCCGCTGCCGATCCTGCTCAAGCGAGCCCGAAATCTGGTCGGAAAGAACTTCGCGGAGGTCCTGAAGAACGTCGCACCCAGCGGCCTTGCGGAATTGCGGACGCTGTCCGGTCCGGACGAAGATTAATTTGCACAGAGCGGCGCGACATTGGGCGGCCGTGGCGCTCGAACCGCGCTGCTTCAAAAACCGCTGTCCACTACGCGAAGGCGAACCAGCAAACCAGCAGCACGCTCACCGCAACCATGCCGAGCACGGCGCATGTGGCGAGCGGCCGCGTTATTGCACGTCCGGCATCTTCCGCATTTTCGCTACTTCGAGCATCGCGGCCATCGGGCGACGCGTCACGCTGAAACGCGATGCCCCGCGGCACCGCCCGCCGCACGGTGTCGTCGGCACCCGCTGTATCGCGCGCCAGCGATTCGAGCAACGCGCGCCGCCGTTGCCGGTATTCATCGCGTCGAATCCGCTGTAGTCGATGGTCCTCGTCGAGCGCGCGCAATGCGTCGTTGACCTGCTGCTCGTCCACACTCATTCCCGTTTCTCCTCTGTCGCAGCCACACGCACTGCACGACGTCCATCACATGGGTCCGGCCTGTCTCGACGCGCTCGATCGCGAAGTGCATCGCGAGTGCATCGATCCGCCATAAGCGCTGACGATAGGCTCCAGACGATTCATCGCGGTCACGGCGCTTCGAGCCGCACGATGAGCGCGGAAATGTTGTCGCGCGCGCCGCGCCCAAGGGCGAGCGAGAACAGGCGCTCGATCTGTTGATGCGGGCTCTGCTGCTCGCGACAGATCACCGACAATTCGCCATCGCTCAACTCCTTGGTGACGCCATCCGAGCACAACAGGAACTGCATGCCGGGACGACTGCCCGCCACGGCCCAATCGACGTAGAGCGTCTCATCGACGCCGACTGCCCGCATCAGCATGCCTGCGTCCGCGCCTGGTGGCGCGCGTCGTCCGAAATGCGCGACGTCGATGGGCTGACCCTGCACATGATCGCAAGTAAGTTGCGTCAATGCGCCCGTTTCCTGCACGTAGACGCGGCTATCGCCGACCCAGCCGCACAGCACGAACCGCGGGTCATGGACCATCAGCGCGACTGTCGAACCGATCACGTCGGCCCGTCGCGCGACGGCGGCCTCGCGCAGCTCGGTGTTGACCTGTTGCAGACTCTCCTCGATCGCGGCGATGAAGTCATAGACGCTGCCTTCGCGCGTCAGCGCGCCAAGCCGTTCGACGATCAGCGCGCTCGCGTAGTCGCCAGCCGAATGGCCGCCCAGGCCATCGGCGACCGCCCACAGTCCGAGGTCGTCGCGAACGAGGATCGCGTCTTCGTTGCGGCGGCGCACCTTGCCTGTCTCGGTGCGGCCGGCGGAGCAATAGCGCCTCGTCACGAGCGGGCTCCCAGCACGGCCAATGGCCATTGCGCGGGCTGCGCGCCCAAGCCCGCGCACACCGCGAGATGCAGGCGGACTTCCTCGTTCGTGGCCAACGCCAGCGCCTCGGCGAGGCACGCGTGCGGAAGCTGGGTGAGCGCGCGCGTGACGACCAGCAGCAGCCGGTCGCCATCTTCGAGCGTGACGCACGCTTCGTCGCAATCCGGCTCTTGCGCGCCACCGATGCCGGGCATCGTGAGCCATGCATCGCCGAACAGCAGATCGTCGAATTCGCCGCCCGCACCTGCGGCTCGCTCGACGAACAGCGGCTGCAACTGGCCGCACCGCCAGTGCCAGGCCGACGCGGCGCCGATTCGCAGCAGCCGCACCCGTGCTGCGTCGAAGCGTGCGATCAGGGCCGCGCCATTTTCCGTCGGCGCGTGGCATGCATCGTGCGCCCCGGGTTGGCCTTCGCGCAGTCGTGCGTGCAGCGTCAGCAGGTGGGTTCGCAGACTCGCCAGATCAGCCGCGCCTCGCTGCGCCGTCTCGCGGATCGCGTGCGCTGCATGCCGGTGCGAGTGGTACGGACCCTCGTCGGCGCTCAGCAGCAGCGTACGGCCTTCGTCGAGCAGCAGGAGAGCTTCGCCGGCGTGCGCGGCGTGACCGGCTGCCCACGCGCGGCCGGGCACCCATCGGTCGTCGCGACCATCACCGACGATCTGCGAACGATGAGCGAAGGCATGGTACGTGGTGTCCATCGATGACACGGACGCGCCGTCAGACGCGGCCACCCATCGATCACCCATCGCCGCTGCCGCGAGCGCCAGATCATCGACGGCCAATGGATCGTGCAGCCCATGCGACTGCGTCGGCATGCTTCGTTCATCATGACGTTCGTGCGCTTGCAGACCTGACTGCGCGGCGTCCATCGCGTCGTCGTCGGGCAACGCAACAGGCTCGCATTGCCGAACGGATCGCAAGCCGAACTCGTGCAGCACATCGCCCGTCCCATCGACTTCACCCGCAACGTCCGCGTCCGACGCCACCGGTTCCAGCAGCACCGCATAGCTCAGCGGCAACCCACGCGTCGCCAGCAGTCGTGCGGCGCCCGCCGTCCACCAGAGGCACCACGGCCCCGGCCGCCTGCCGAGCTGCGACCACGCTTCGGCCAGCATCATCGCGACGGCCGCGCCTTCGGGCATCGCCAGTTGCCATTGACCGTCGTCCCACGGCAGCGAGCGCCACAGCGCAGCCCTCGGCGTCGCCCGTTGCATGTGCGTCAGCGGACCAGGCAACGTCGCCACACGCGCATCGAACGTCTCGACGCTCACGAACTCGTTCTGCGCGCTGCGATAGACACGCTCCAATGCATCGAACCACGCATGATTGCCGACGACGGCCTCGACATCGGCGTCACAGCGCGCAGCCAGCACGATCGGAAAGGCGCGGCCAAGCCGGTCGACGGCCGGTCCGACGAGGCCGCACCACGCGACGCCGCCGCACACGGGCGCGGGCAACACGAAGCGCCACGCCGGGCCCTGTCGCCATGCGGCATCCCATTGCGCACCCAACTCGCGGCGCCCGGCTTCAACCGCGCGCTGGAAATGACGGTCCCAGCTTTCGACGAACGTGGCGGGCAGCCGTCGTTGAACGAAATCGCCCGCGCGAGGCAACTTGCCAAAGAAGCCGACACCTCCGTTCATCGCGGACACCTGAAACGCCGGACTTCGTCGTTGAGGAACGGGCTCTTCAGACTCGCGGGCGCGATCGGCAGCTTCGCGGCATGGCCCGCGAAGTCGAAGCTCGCGAGATAACGCAGATCGCCCTGCTTCTGCAGATGAGCCGCGTCGAGCGCATGGAAGAACGCCCAGTCGCCGTCGAATTTCAGCGGCGCGCCAATCGGCTGGCCCGATGTATCGAACGCGCTGATGACCACATGCCCAGGCTGCGGTCCGGGCCACGTCATCGGCATGCTCGCGGCGCCGTTCGCCGCATAGTCATACTTCTGTCCGTCGATTTCGACGGTCAGCTTCGCGATCGCCGGATCGAGTTGCGGTGCGAGCAACGTAAAGCCGACCTGCAGCTGCGCGCCGTTGCGGAAATAGATCTGACGGATGTCATCGGCCGTCTGCGCTTCGCTCAGCACGGCAACCGGGCCGGCGGGCGCACCGGGCTTCCAGCGCCAGACGCGGCCGCTGGTATCGACCGATTTCGACAGCGTCGACTTGAAGAAACTGTCGAAGCGCCCGCCGTTGCCAAACAGTTCGGCGAAGTTCTGCACGGGGATATCCGATCCGCCGTTCGACGCAAACGGATAGCGGGCATCGACGAAGCTCGCGCAGTCATTGCCGGCTGCCTCGCGAAACTGGCTGACGAGCGCGGCGCTGCTGCCGCTCGCGACGAGATCCGCGCTTTTGCCCGTCAAGCCGGAGATCAGCGACGACACCTGCGGCGGCAATTGGTCGTTCTCCTGGCGCGCCGCGAGCAGCGCCTGGTTGTTCTGCGCGCCGGGCGCGCCCAGGTCGGTCATCGTCAGCAGGTTTTTGCCGAGCTGATCGAGCACGGTGCTCAGCTGATCGAGCGGCGTCGAGCCCGGCGTGCCCACGCTGATCTCGTTCAATTGCGCGAAATGCGCGTCGATGGCGGCTCCCGGCTGGCTAGCCGGCGCATTGCCCGACGCCGGTCTGGCAGGCGAGCCATCCGGCAACGTCGCACCCGCGTCGCGCAATTCGCCTGCGAGACGCGTATTCGCCGCGCGTCTGAGCGCGAGATTCCCGCCCACCGACGCCGCCTGCGCGCCCACCGCCGATGCCGCCGAAGCGGCCGAAGCCACTGATACGCCGCCCGTAGTCGACACGCGCAGCATGTCGCTGGTGTTGTCGCGCACCAGATGCAGCAGCGCCTTCAGCGGCGAACTCGGCCCCGACAGCTTCGCGGCCAGCGCACTCGCGCCCTCGATATCGGACACTGGCTGAAGCTGCAGGTCAGCGAGCAGCCCATCCCAGGCCTTGATGTAATCCTGCTCGTACAACGCCAGCACCTGCTGCTCATAGCGCGAGCGCGCAAGGGGATCGATGCGGCTCGCGTCGAACACCCAGTAGTCTTTCACGAACCCGTTCACCGATCGATCGACTCCGCCGTTCACCTCGGCGGCAAAAACCGGCCTCGTGAACAGCGCGGGAAGCGGCTGTGACAACGGCGCGCCGCTCTTGCGACGGAACACGTTGCCGAGCAGCCCGAGCGACTGATCGAGTCGCACGGGCGGCGCGCCCGAACGATTGGCGTCGAGCTGGACGTTGCCATAGATCAGCTGCGCGAGATCGGCGGTCTTCAGCGTCGCGCGCGCCTGATCGATCAGCGCATTGTCGAGCGTCAACGCGCGGGGCTTCGCCGGATCGTCGAGCAGCGCGGAGAAGTGCTTATCGAGCGCATTCTGGATCGCCGGGTCCTGCGGGAACAAACGCTGCCATTCGATACGCGCGAGCGCCGCCAGCTCGCCGGTATCGAGATGCTGTGGCTGGCCGAGCATCAGATAGCCCTTCAGGTAGTCGTAAAGCGCCTGTGGATTGCTTGCGCTGGCACTGAGCCCTTCCCGAAAGCGCACGCCGACGCCGGGCAGCAACGTGCCGTCGAGTTCGCGAAGATACGCGGCATGCGCCTGCGCGAGCAATGCATGGCCCTGAAACAGGCCGAAGCGCATCAGCCAGGGCACATGGCCCTGATACTGGCCCGCGACGTCCTGCGCACCGGAAATCACTTCGAGGCGCGCGAGCGCACGCGCGAAAAACGCCTTGATATCCGGTGCGCCAGAGAGCGTGCTAGCCTGGGGCAGGTCTTGCAGCGTGTCCTGCACCTGCGCGACGTAGAGACGGTTGCGCGTGTAACTGGCCGCGAAACCGGCGATCAGCAGCGCCGTGACGAGCGCGATGCCCAGGTACGCGCCCCCCTGCATCAACAGCTTCTGCCGTTCGAGCCGTGGATTGGTGCCGGCAAGGCCCGACTCGCGAAACAGCACATCTTTCAACAGCCGTTCGACAAAGAACGTGCGGCGCTGCGTCGCCGCGCCCTGCACGCGCGCGGCATCCACACCAAAGGTGCGCGCAACGGCGCTCAGCATCCGATCGATGGGCGCGCCCTGCTGCGTGCCCGAGGTGAGGTACGTGCCGCGCAATAACGGCGGCGCGCCATACTGATGACGCCCGAACGCGCCTTCGACGAACTCTCGCGCAATCTCGCGAAACGCGCCGAGCTGCTGCGGAAAGCCAAGCACGGCTGCCCGCCGGCTGCGATCGCGCTCCTCATGCAGACGCTCGATCACACGCGTATTGAGGCGCTCCAGCAGCAGATCGAACTCGTCCGCGAAGCGCGCGCAGGCGCTGCCGTCGATACTCGCATCGACGGGAAACGTCATGCCCCATACCTGGCTGCGCAGATCGGGCCCGAGATCGTCGAAGAACTCGGTGAAACCCGCCACGAGATCGCACTTGGTGAACACGAGATACACGGGCACCGCCACCTTCAGATGCTGCGCAAGTTCGTCCAGCCGGCGACGCACGGTGCGGATGTGCTGCTGACGCGCGTCTTCATCGAGCGTCAGCAGATCGGACACGCTCATCGTCACGATCACGCCGTTCAGCGGACGACGTTTGCGATAGCGGCGCAGCAAGGACAGAAACGCCTGCCATGCGGATGCGTCGGCCGTCGCATCGGAGTCTTGCGTCGTGTAGCGGCCGGCCGTATCGAGAAATACGGCCTCGTCGGTAAACCACCAGTCGCAATTACGCGTGCCGCCGATGCCGCGCAGCGCCTCCTTGCCGAAGCGCTCAGACAGCGGAAACTCGAGCCCGGAATTCTGCACCAGCGTGCTCTTGCCCGAGCCCGGCGGCCCGATCACGACATACCACGGCAGCGCGTACAGATTGCCGCCGTTCGAGCGCGTCTTGCGCAACGTATCGATGGCTTCACGAAAGCGCTGCTGCAACTGCTCGCGTTCGGCGCTGCCGGGGTCGTCGGCGGCAAGCCGTGCGTCCTGTCCCGCGAGTTCGCCTGACAGCTGCGACGTCTTGCGCCGCGCCCGCCATTGGATGGCCTGCTCGTAGACGAGCCAGGCCAGCACGATCGCAAAGATCAGCGCGAGCCGCGCCGCCACGCCCGCGAGCGGTTGCCCGTCGCCGATGCCGACATACGGGCCGCCCAGCCAGATCAGCGCAGCGATCAGCAGCAAGCCGGTTGCGACGGTGAACCACCGGGACGTCACCCAGGTTTTCAGCGTGTTCATGGGTTCAATGCTCCGGGATGTACAGGATTTCCACGCGACGGTTGCGCGCGCGGTTCGCGGGCAAATCGACTGGCGTCGCGACCGGCTGCGACGAACCCGCGCCGCTCGCTTCGAGGCGGTGCGCATCGTCGAGCCCCTGCGCGAGGATCTGCTGTGTGTTCTGCGCGCGCGCCGTCGATAGCGCGAAGTTGTCCTTGAAGATAAGCGAGCGCACGGGCTGGTCATCCGTGTGACCGACGACGATCACGCGGCCCTTCACCTGGTTCAGCGCCCAGGTGATCCGGTGCAGCACCGGCACGACGTCGGGCGCGATGTCGGCGCCGCCGGATGGGAACAGCTCGGCGGCAGCGAGACGCACGGTGTCGCGGCCGTCGGCCTGTTCGTCGACGCTTAGCTGGCCCGCCTGCTCCTGCGGCGCGAGCAGTTGCTTGAGCGTCACGCGCGCGGCCGCGGGCGCGGGCATCGCGAGCGTTTGCGGGGGCGGCGTGTCATCGAGACCGATCGCGGCAAGCTGTGCGCTGACTGGCGCGGCGAGCGCGTTGAGCTTCGTGAAGAACACGAGGAACGCGCCGAGCAGCACAACAGCCGCCGCCGACGCCGCGACCCACAGCGGCACATGCCGCATGACGGGATTGAGGCGATCTTCGACGCCGCGCCAATGCGGCGCGAGTTCGTCGGCGCTCGCACCGCGCAGGCCACGAATGCGTCGATAGAGATCGTCCTGAATGTCGGCAAGACGCGCGAGGCCGCCTGGCTCCACGAGATAGCGTCCGCCGAAGCCCAGCGCGAGACAGATGTACATCAGCTCGATCAGATCGAGATGGCGCGAGAAGTCGACGCTCAGGCGATCGAGGATCTGGAAGAACTTCGCGCCGCCGTAGGTCTCACCGTGGAAGGTCACGAGCAAGGTCTTTTGCGCCCAGCCGCTCAGATCGCCCCACGGCGCGTTGTTCACCGACTCGTCGAGCATCGTGCACAACACATAGCGCGCAGCCATGATGGTTTGCGTGCTGATGCCCGCGTTCTGCGCGTAGCGCTCGAAGCTGCGCACCTGCGCGACGGCCTGCTCGCGCAGTCGGCTAACGTCGGCAGGCGGCGATACGCTGTGCCGCAATTGCACCGTCAGCAGCAGCAGCGGATTGGCCGCGCGGACGAGAGGATTGGTCACGCCGCACAGAAAGTCGCCCAGTTCGGCGTGCAGCGGCAGGTGGCCTTGCGGTTGCGACGCGCGGGTAATTTGCCCTTGCATCACGCGCGCCGTCGGCAGCGTGGGCGACGCGATACGCGTGACGTCATTGGCGTTGGCGTTGGCGTTGGCGTTGGCGTTGGCGTTGGCGTTGGCGTTCGCGTTGGCGTTCGCGTTCGGGGTTGCGATCGCAGCGCGCTGCGGGCGCACCATCGTTGCATCGCTGCGCCGGGTTGCGTCGCTGGAGCGGTCGTTGGTGGTATTCATGCGCGTATCGCCCACAGTTGCAGATCGAGACCGGCGAAGCCGCTGCCGAAGTGCATCGCGATTCCGCCCGACGTCTTCAACATGCGCCACATCGGCGAGTTTCTGTCGCACTCGAAATAGAGGAAGCCCGACGTGTACGGCAACTGGCGCGGCGCGACCGCCATCGGCGATACGCCGATGCCCGGTAATTGCAAGTTCACCAGATCGCGGATCTTTTCGACGGGACCGATCTTCGATTGCGTCGGCAGTTGCCTGCGCATGTCTTCGGATTTCAGATCGGCCTTCGCGGCGAGCACGAAGGACGCGGTGTCGAGCAGCGTCGGATCGGGCACGATGCCGACCCACACGCCATACTTGCGCTGCTGCAACGCAATCGCGACCGCGCTCTGTTCGAGCACCGCGCTCAACGCGATGCGCAGCGCCGCGATCACCGGCTCGAAGCTCTCGCGCAACGCCTCGTGCCGATACGGCGGAAAAGTCTGCGCGCGCTTGCCCGGCAAGGTGAATGTGGCCAGCTCGCCAGCCAGTTCGAGCAGCAACTGGTACAGCGCTTCCGGATGCAGCAGCGGCGCATGAGCGAGATGCGCAACGAGCGGCTGATAGCGGTTGATCACCTGCAGCATCAGAAAGTCCGCGATTTCCGCGGCGCCCCCTCTATCCGTCGCGGCCACGCGTCCCGCGAGCGCCTCACCGCGCTGATGCAGCAGCCCAAGCAGTTCGGACAGAAACGTGACGAGCCGCGCGGCCGCCCCGGTGCTCTGCGCAGTTGGCATGAAGCCATCGTCGAGCATCACCCGACGGTCAGCGCGGCATTCCACGACGCGTGCCAGCGGAATCCGCATCAGACCTTCCATCGGCTGCGATTCGGGTAACAGGCGTGTGCTCATGCCCGCCACTTCGAGCGCGGTCACGCCTTCCGTGCTGCCGGACGCATCGCGCACTTCCGTTTCTCGCACGCGGTAGCGGAACAGCTGATCGCCGCCGGTGCCGGGCCATGCGCTGTCGGCCTGTGTCGGAGACCGCAGCGGCAGCGTCAGATGCACGATCTGGTCGCGCCAGTTCGGCTCGATATCGAGCGGCGGCGGCAGCGGATCGTCGCCGGGCATCGCGAACGGCGTGCCGTCGGGAAACACGCCGCGGGCGCGCTTGATGCCGAGCTTGCCGATCGCGAGCAGGTCGCTTTCCAGTTCGAGTTCATGAAAGCCCCACGCATGCGGACGCACATTGCCCGCGCGCAGCTCCACGTAACGCTCGAAATAGCGTTCCTGCTGCTGCATGTGCTGCGGCCTGAGAAACAGGCCTTCGCTCCATACCACCTTGTTGCTCTGGGTCATGTCGGTGAGTCGGGTAAGGGTTGTCACACGTCGCGTGGGGATTGCGGGTCACGCGGCGGCTTCTGGATATCGCCACAGTCAGTTGCGCTGGGACGCTGGGTCGGCTGGATGCGTCGGCTAGATGCGTCGGCAGCTTGCGCCGGCTGCTTGTGCCGGTTAATCGCGCCGCCTTTTCAGGCGTCCAAGCTGCTCCTCGTACGCGCGAGCGAATTCATCGCCGAACAATCGTCGGAAACATTCATCGGGATTCCTCGTGACCTCTTCAAACTGTGCCTTGTAGCGTTCCCAATAGCGCGGCCGTCCGACCAGCGGCAAACCGCGCACGCCCGCTTGCGTCTCCTTTTCGATCCGCGCCGGATCGAAATGCGCCAGCAGCGACTGGAACGCGGAGCGCACGCCGGCGAGCATCGCCATCTGGTGGTTGCGGATGTCGTCGGCGGCATCGTTGAGCGCGGCGCTGCCCGACAGGAATCCACTATCGGGCGGTGCGAGCAGTTTCTTGACGGCTTCCTGTGCGGTCGGCGCGAACTTCAGCGGGTTGTTCTCCGTGCGCTGGATGAGCGTCGCGGGCAAGCGGAAGCTGTTCTTCAGTTCGGCTCGCGCGCGCAATACGTCCATCATCGCGTCGACGGCGATGTGCAGCATTTCCGTTAGCTCGGCGCGCGGTTCGGCGGCAGGCGGTGCACTGTCCGGCGAGCCAAACGGATACGCTGGCGTTTGGGTCGCGGCTGCTGGATGCGTCGGGGTTTGCGCCGGCGCGAGCGTTGCGGCCGCCGGATGCATCGGCATTTGCGCCGACGGGCGCGCCGGCGTCTGGATCGGCATCGGTGCTTGCGTTATCAACGAAGTGCCCGCTGGTGCAACGGCGGGCTTTCCTGGTACGTCTTCCGGCAACGTCCGCTGTTGCCCCGGCGACGCAAGCGCAGAACGCCCGCCATCCGTCATGGATGCCTCTTTTGCAGCTTCGCGCCGCACGAGCCCGGATCGCGCCGCGACCAGACTCGCCATCGCGTCCCAGTCTTCCGGAAGCACGAGCCCATCGAGCCGTGCGGCCTCGGCTCGCGGTGGCCGGAAACGGTCGGACGCCGCGGGGGTATGGTTCCATCCGCGCGCGGCGGGCTCATGGGGCAGCCGTTCTTCGACGTATGACGACGGCGCATCGAACAACGCGAGCGGGTCGAGGCTCGCGCCGTGCGCCGAGCCGTCGGTCATGCCCGGAATCAGACCTTCGGACTCGCCCGCTTGCTCCGCCGAATCGACACGTGGCGGCGCAAGCAGCAGACTCAGGTCCAGCGGGTCCTCGTTCTGCGCAGATGCAGGCGCAGGTGCAGGTGCAGGCGCAGGTGCAGGTGCAGATGCGGACCCCGATGCAGGCGCGGGCCCGGAAACATGCGCCGGCGCGGCTGCAGCGACAGGCGCCGTCCGCGCCGGATCGCCCCGTTCAGTCGCACCGTCACCGCTTAACCGCACGCGAACCTCGAACGTATCGATCTGCAGTCGGTCGCCCTGCTTCAGCGCGGCCGGATCGCCCTTACGCAACGGCGAGCCGTTCAGCGACATGCCATTGGTGCTGCGATCCTCGATGAAGTAGATGCCATCGAGATAACGCACCAACGCATGCAGACGCGAGACGCCTTGCGCGCCGAGCACCCAGTCGCACTCATCGGAGCGGCCGATGCTGCCATCACGACGGTCGAACACCTGTTCGCGGCGTCCGTCAAAGCGGCCCGCCTGCTCGCCCGCCTGCTCGCCCGCCTGCTCGCCTTCTATCGACAGAACCAGGCACTGTGCGGCACTCATCGGATTCCTCCATCGATCCCTTCAGGAACGCTCAGCAGCCCCAGCGCATCGCACACGAATGCGGCACAGCGGGCATCGAACTGTGCGGGAACCAGCGCAGCCATGTAGGTCACGGCCGCCGTCGCCGCGATCGCGGTCAGATGATCCGGTGGCGGCGTCGGCCGCTCGTGATCCGGATTCAGGTTGCCGCCCGTCCAACCGGCGGCGGCAGCCGTCCACGCGCCAATCGTCTGATAGCGATGCATCTTCGCGAACGCGAGCGCCGCCGCGCGATGCGCTTCGACGGGATCGCGCACCCACGCTTGCGCGAGCGCAAGGCCTCCGCGGTCGTGTTCGTCGAGCGTCTGACGGCGGCCGCACTGGCACGCCCATGCGACCGCATAGCGGCGCGGCAGCAGACGGCCGAGCAGGCTCAACGCATCGGCGCAATGGCCCGCGTCGAGCAAGGCCTGGACGGCAGCGCGCGACACCATCGACGGGCGCAGGCACGCCTGCGCGCGGATGGAAAGCCGCATCTGACGGGCTGCTTCGAGGACGGACGGCGCGCTCATACGATCATCGGCGCCGCGCCGCCCAGCACCGCCGTCGCCGTTCCGATCAACTGGAGGTTGGTCGACTGCACGAGGCAATCGGCCTCGGACAGGATTTCCATCGCTGCAATCGAACTCATGTTCAGATTCGCTTTCGAGTTGATCTCCATCGCGAGACCTGAGGACATCGTCACGTTCATGCCGCCGTTGAGCGTGATATTGGTGCCCTGAATCGAGATCTCGCCGGTGCTGTTCATCGTGATGCTGGCGAGTCCCGTGACGAGCTTGATCTGGTTGCCTGCCGTCAGCGTGTAGTTGTGCGCAACCTGCACGTCGTGGTCGTGCCCGGACTCTTCGCGCAGGTCCTTCTGCGCGTGAATCAACACCTGTTCGCTGCCCATCCGGTCTTCGAAGCGGATCTCGTTGTAGTCATCGCTGCCGCCGCCTTCATGACTGCGGCTTTTCACGCCGCTCTGGGTCTTGTTGTCGGGCAGCGTGTACGGTGGCATGTTGTCGGCGTTGTAGACGCTGCCGATGATCAGCGGCCGGTCCGGATTGCCGTCGAGAAAGCTGATGACCACTTCCTGTCCGACCCGCGGGATGAACTGTGCGCCCCAGCGCTTGCCCGCCCACATCTGCGCGACGCGCACTGGGCACGAGTTCTGCGCGTTGGGTTTGCCCGGCCGGCTCCAGAAGAACGTGACCTGCACGCGGCCGTATTTGTCGACGGCGATGTCCTCGGGCGTCGTGCCGTAGACCACTGCCGTCTGCAGACCGGCGATCACGGGGCGCGGCGTGTCGGGCATCGTGCGAAACAGCTGGCGGCTGCGGATTACCTTGAAGTGACACTCGAACGGCGGCTCGCCGTCGTCGCCACCGCCGCCCGCGGAATAGTCCGGTTCGACGACGCGCGTGACCGTGTCGATCACCAGGTATTCCTCGTTCGCGTCAGCGAGCGGAAAGTCCTTGAGCGTAAACAGCACACCGTTGGCGAGACCACACGCATCAGTACGGCCGACGCTCATCGCCAGCGGCACGTTCAACGCGTCCGCGCGCACCTGCGCGTAGCGCTGCCCGTCGGACAGACGCTCGTCGCAGCCGACGTAGTCGTACGCATAGTCGTAGATGTCGAGGCCGCTGACGTTGTGCGCGTCCTCCTTGTCGGTCAGCTCTTCCGTGGCGAGCAGCGATGCTTTGGGCTTCAGGTAGTCGTAGTCGTCGAGTTGCACCTTCGTCGTGTTGACCGCGCGCGAACTGGTCCAGTCGCTGATCGACGCCTTCATGCGCTTGCCGCGCCCGATCGGCGGCGCATAGGGAATCTGCTCGAAGCCGGACACCGTCGAGTGCGCGCCGAGCGCATCGGCAAGCACCATCGTGTGCGTACTCTGCGTATGCGTGAAGAAGTAGTAGATGCCTTCCTGCTCCATCAGCCGGCTGATGAAGTCGAAGTCGCTTTCGCGGTATTGCACGCAATAATCGCGCGGCGGATAGTTGCCGCTCAAGCTCAGCTTCAGATCGCTATAGCCGATGTCGTTCAATACCGACTGGATGATCTGCGGCACGCTCATGCTGCGATAGATGCGGCAATCGCGTCTGCGCGTGGCGAGCCACGGTTTCGGCACGAGCGTGAACGTGTAGACGGCATAGCGCACATTGTCGATGTTGACGAAGCCGCCCTGCTCGCCTTCGCAGACGATCGCGTTGAAATAGCGCGTATAGCCTTGCGGCGTGACGAGCTTCACTGTCATCGGCGTACCCAGCAATGAACGCAGATCGACTTCGACGTTCTTGCTGAGCGCTTCGAGCCGGTACGAAAACAGCCGGCCGAGCGACTCGGTCGCGGTCATGTTTGCGAACAGCAGACTGCTGCCGAGGCTGGAGGTAAGCGTGATTGCGTGGGCCATGGGGTGATCTGTGAATGTGTGCGCTTCAGAAAACAAAACACCCACTGCACCCGATCTATTCCGTCGCGAAATGCCGATGCTTTCCCGACACTGAACGCGCGCGAATACGCGTCGAATGACGGCCGCCACGCGTGTCGCGGACGGCGTCGAAATGTCGATCCGAACGTGTCACTGAGAAAAGACGTTCGCGTTCAGCAGCCCTTTCCACGCCGCCGAGTCCCGCAAGTCATACGAGACGATTTTTGCGTTCTTCAGGTCGAGGCGTATCGCGAGGAGCCAGTTCCTGACGAGCTTCGTCAGCTCTCCCTTCACGAACTCCGATAAATCGACACAGCGCTTGCGGCGAAGGGTTTCGCTGCCAGGCGTTCCCGGCGAACTCGACCCTTGTTTGACATACGATTCCTGCGCCGCGAGATCCGACCCTGCATTGACCAGTTGACGCCAGCTCTCCATCGGATCGTCGGCGGCATCCGTCGTCGCCCATTTCATCACTGCGGCCGCGAAATTCGCCGACGCATTGCCGAAATCCTTCGAATTGCCATCGTTGGCAATCACGGGCCGGTCGTCCTGCGTCGTATGGATCTCCGCGATCTTCTCGTGACGCTGAATCTGCTTGAAGAACCCATACGAGGTTTTGAACCTCGAGTTGAGCACCGTTTCCGCCTCGGTTACGCTTGCGCCGCTACCGCTCACTGCATCGAGCGCGCGTCCCCTGCCGTCCAGTTCGAGGATGGCCCGGTAAATCGCGTGAATGACCTTGTCGAAACTGTTGAAGACGTGATTGCCTTTCGCCATCGTGAACTCCGTCCCGAGTGATTCGCCGTGTCCGCTTACAGCTCGTTGACGATCGACGCATCCCTCGCGCCGCTCGTCGCGGCTCCAAGCCCGCGAAAATAGATCAGGTAGTCATCCTTTTCGAGCGGTCTCCAGTTCGGTGTGTACTGTCCATTGACGTCGAGACGGCCGCATCGCTTCGCGACGTGGTTATAGTCCTTGAACACGACTTCCAGTTTGTTGAGATCGGCCGTCTTGCCGTCCGAGATCACCTCTCGCATCAGGCGCTCCACCAGCTTCGAGCGAGCGGCTTCCGAGGTCAGCGTGACCACCCGGGTCAGATCGGCGTTCATGTTCGTCCCGCCTGAGCCACCTCGTTTCAGAGAACCGATAAAGTCATTGAGGCCTGCGGAGCCAGGGCTGCTCACGTGGTTGTAGTCTGTCAACGTGATCCTCGCGCCGTTGTGAGCGTAGGCAATCAACGAGAAGTTCTTCGAACGGAAAAAATAGGTATGCGACGCGCCTTCGTCGTCCGTATACGTGACCTGCGTTTCGTGTCCCGCGCTTTGGTCTCGGTCTGCCTTCCGAAACTCAGTCAGGAACTGCGAATAGGCGTTCGATTTCAGTTTGAGCGTCAATGTCGTCGGCATGTGTGTCACTCCAGAATGGTTACCAGTGGTTCGAAGCGCAAGCGAACCCGCATGGTTCACTTCCGTGATGGCGGTGCGTGCGTCAGTCGACTGACGCCAGCGTGTGTGCAGCGGGTTGGTCGTTCGTTGCGAAGCAGTAAGTGAAATCGCCGCCCGTTACACTGACGTCCACCCGCGCCGCATTCTCGCCACGCATCATTCGATCGAGAAACTCGCGGCTGATCGCCGGCAACATCGTGTTGGTGAGAATCGCGTCGATCATCCGGCCGCCCGATTCGCTCTCCGTGCAACGGCTCACGACGAGCTGCACCACTGCGTCGTCATAGCTGAACGGCACGCGATAGCGCTCCTCGACGCGCCGCTTGATGCGGTCCAGTTGCAGTCTCACAATTCTCGCGAGCATGTCGCGGCTGAGCGGGAAATAAGGGATCGGCACGAGCCTGCCCAACAGCGCAGGCGGAAATACCTCGAGCAACGGCTCGCGCAGCGCTTTGGCAAGACCTTGCGCATCCGGCATCCGCTCCGGGTCGCTGCATAGCCCAGCGATCAGATCCGTGCCGACGTTCGTCGTCAGCAGGATCAGCGTGTTCCTGAAGTTGATCGAGCGGCCCTCGCCGTCTTCCATCACGCCCTTGTCGAACACCTGAAAGAAAATCTCGTGGACATCGGGATGCGCTTTCTCTACTTCATCGAGCAACACCACCGAATAGGGCTTGCGCCGCACGGCCTCTGTCAGCACGCCGCCTTCGCCATAGCCGACATAACCCGGCGGCGCGCCCTTCAGCGTCGAAACCGTGTGCGCCTCCTGAAACTCGCTCATGTTGATCGTGATCAGGTTGTGCTCGCCGCCGTAGAGCGCTTCAGCCAATGCGAGCGCGGTCTCGGTCTTGCCGACTCCCGACGTGCCGGCAAGCATGAACACGCCGATGGGACGATCAGGATTGTCGAGACCCGCACGCGATGTCTGGATGCGCGTCGCGATCATCTCCATCGCATGGTCCTGCCCGACGACACGCTTGCACATCAGGTGGCCGAGGTTCATCACCGTCTGCAACTCGCTTTGAACCATGCGGCCGACGGGGATACCCGTCCAGTCGGCGACGACGGATGCGACGGCCTGATAGTCGACGTTCGGCAGGATCAGCGGGTTATCGCCCTGTAGCCCGGCGAGCTGCGTCTGCAGTTGCTTCAACTCGGCGAGCACCTCGGCTCGCGTGGCATCGTCGAATGCCACAGACACGTGCGCGTGGTTCGAGGCGTCCGCGCTCGCGTTTACGATTGCGTCCGCCGTTTGCTCCGACGCGGCCGTGGTTCCTTCGACTGGCGCAGCCTCCTCTCGCAACCGGGCGCGCAACGCGAGAATCCGCTCGACGAGCGATTTCTCGCTGTCCCATGCGGCTTCCAGTTGCTGCAGACGCTGCCTCTCGCGATCAAGCGCCGCTGAAGTCTGCGACTCGCGCGACTCCACTTCGATGCCGATGCTCTTTTCACGGGCGATGATCGCCTGCTCCGTCTTCAGCGCGTCGATCCGCTTGAGCGCATCGTCGATTTCCGCGGGAACCGCGTGCTGGCTGATCGCGACCCGCGCGCAAGCGGTGTCGAGCAGGCTCACGGCCTTGTCCGGCAACTGACGCGCCGGGATATAGCGATGCGACAGCTTCACGGCCGCTTCGAGCGCTTCGTCGAGAATCTGTACGCGATGGTGCTGCTCCATCACGCTCGCCGTGCCGCGCATCATCAGAATGGCCTTGTCTTCGCTGGGCTCGTCCACTTGTACCGGCTGAAAACGCCGCGTGAGCGCCGGGTCCTTTTCGATGTGCCTGCGGTATTCGGCCCACGTGGTCGCGCCGATCGTGCGCAGATTGCCGCGCGCGAGCGCGGGCTTGAGCAGGTTCGCCGCATCGCCCGTGCCCGCCGCACCGCCCGCCCCCACCAGCGTATGCGCTTCGTCGATGAACAAGATGATCGGCTTCGGCGAAGACTGCACTTCGTCGATCACCTGACGCAGGCGGTTTTCGAACTCGCCTTTCATGCTCGCGCCGGCCTGCAGCAGACCGATATCGAGCGCACGGACCTGCACGTTGCGCAACGGCGGCGGCACGTCGCCACGCGCAATGCGCAGCGCCAATCCTTCGACCGCTGCCGTCTTGCCGACACCCGCTTCGCCGACCAGCATCGGGTTGTTCTGCCGCCGACGCATCAGCACGTCGACCAACTGACGAATCTCGACGTCGCGACCGACAACGGGATCGATCTTGCCGTCGCGCGCCTGCGCCGTCAGATCGACCGTGAACTGCTGCAACGCCTGCTGCTTGCCGAGTGGTGCGGGCGCGATCGTGCCGCCGCTTTCCGCGCTCGAACGACCATCGTCAGAGCGAAAGCCATCCGTCGCGCTCTGACCGTCCTCCGGCGAACCTTCGACGATGCTCGCAAAATCGTCGGCCAACGTTTCGGCGCGAAGCGTGTCGAATTGCGCCGATACGTCGAGCAACGCACGGCGCAAATGCCGCGTGCGCAACAGTCCAACGATCAGATAGCCGGTGCGCACCTGGCTTTCGCCGAACATCAGCGTCGCGAATACCCAACCGCGCTCGACGGCTTCTTCCACTTCGGCGGACAGGTCCGAAACACTGCTGCTGCCACCCGGCAAACGTTCGAGCGCGGCCGTGATATCGCGTGCAAGGTGCGACGAATTCAACCCGAAATGCCTGACGATGCGATGCAAATCCGAATCCTGCAACTGCAGGATCTGATGTATCCAGTGCGCCAGTTCAACATAGGGATTGCCGCGCAGCCGGCAAAACACGGTAGCGCTTTCGATACCCCGATAGGCCAGCGCGTTGAGCTTGCCGAACAGGGCGGCGCGACTGATTTCAGCCATGATTTCAATCCTGTGTGAAGTGAGGCGGCCGCAACGCAGTCGCCGGTTCAGTTGAAAAATGCTTGAGCGCGCGTATGAAGGTCTTCATTCGACGGGGCTCAGCACGACTTCGTCGGCATCGCTGGGCTTCGGATAGCGGCCCATCCACGTGTTGAAACCCAGGCGGCCAGCCTGGCCCAGATGTGTCAGCGGCACTTCCTCTTTCTTCAGCACGAGCTGCACGTCCCAGCCCTTTTCTTCGCCCACATACAGCTTGACGGCCGCGACCAGTTGCCGGAGCGTGTCGCCGCCCGGCATGAAGCGGTTGAACTCGTTGCGGGTCAGCGGACCGACACGCAGCCGGAAGCGCTGCTGCGCACCGCGCACGCGCGCGCCAAGCAATGCATCGCGGCCGATGGCCGCCATGCTCTTGCCCATGCGTAAATGCGCGTCGCGAGGCAACTGCATCCACCCGGCGACGAACTCGATCACGCGCACGGGCACACCGAAGTAATGTTCGAGAAAACGCATCAGCCCTTCGGCATTACGCGCCTGAGGCACGAGCCGCCCGGCGAAGAAGCGCTTGTACTGGTCCGGCAGCGCGTCGCGTGCGTCGAGGTGCGGCGTCGCAATGCCGATCAGCGCGCCGATCCACGTGCGAAACCTGTCCTGCTCCGGACGGTCCAGTTGCACGGTCGGCTGTGCATCGGCCCACGCACGATAGAAAAGACTCAGCATCCGGTGATGAAACACGTCGGCGAATGCAACGAACGTCCGGTCTTTCGCGTTCCGCTCACGATCGACGGCGTGTTCCGTGAGATGCAACGGCAGCGGCCCGTTCGGTCCGAACAGGCCGAGAAACAGCCCAACCACGCGCGCCGGCCGGCCATCTTTTCCAGGCTCGACACGCGCGATGCTGCGCGACGCAAACTCAAGCGCCGCAGCATGCGCGAGACGCACGGGATCTTCAGCCGGCTTGATCGAATGACCGAATCGCGGCCGCTCGGGATACGCGCATTCGAGGCGGCGCATCGCCTCGAAGAACTCATAGTCTTCGGGACTCGCGCGCAGCGCGGCTTCGAGCGCTACAGGATCGGGCGCTTGCCGGGATTCGCGGTCCATCGGGCCACCTCGTTTCGTTCGAGCGTGCGCAACACTGTCTCGGCGAATGAATTCAGCGAGACATAGCGCGCAAAGAAATGCTGCAACACCGACGCCAGCACAAACGCGCCGCTGCCTTCGAACGCGGCATCGTCGCAGGTCAGCGTGATCTCCAGCCCTCGCCCATACATGATTGGACCGGGCGCCGGCACGCGGCGCGTCACGGGTTTCGCCGCGACATGCTTGATGCCTTCGATCTGCCGGCGCGCGGCCGTGTCGAACTGGTCGTGATACAGGCCGAGCATTTCGCGCAGCGCCGCTGCACCCGTATCGCCTTCCTGGTCGAGCAGCGACAGATAGTTCAATTGCAGATGGCTGATCAGGCGCCACGCGGATTCGCCCGTCGCCGTCGACGCGCGTGGACGCGTCGGTCCAGCGACGCAACGGATCGACGACACGGGCGCATCGGTATCGAGCGTGAAGTCGGTGTACGACTTGCCCACCGACATATGCAGCGGCAAATCGCGGTTCGTACACAGCAGCCGCAGCTCTAGCTGACGCAGTGTGGTCGCATAGGGTGCGTCATTGGCATCGACGAGCGCGATAAACGTCTCGCTGCCGATGTAGCTGGAACGCGCGCCGCGCTGCTTCTGGCGGCTCGATAGCAAACGCGGTTCGCGGCGCAGCGTATAGAACGCCGCCTGCGAACTGTGCCAGGTGCGCGCGGTGCTGTCATAGAACGGCAGGAAGCTTTGCTCCGGCTCCTGACGATCGCCATAGCCCTGCACTTCCATCACGCTGTGCACCTCGAAATCCATCGGCCGGGTCCGGTCGCTGAGCACGTGGTATTCGGTGTCGCCCCGCTGCAGATGAATGCGATCCGCGCGTCGTTCGAACAGGTTCACGGCGGGCGTGCAGAACAGGCGGAAGTTGCCTGCGTCGATGGCGTTATGCAGCCGGCTCACACTGCGGTCGAGCCACACCACGATCTCGAACTCGTTGCTTCGTGAACGCGCGAGCAGCGAGTGCAGCCCCGTGAACTCGGCAAACAGGAAGCGCTCCGGACACGCAAAGTACTCCTGCAACAGCCGGTAGCCGCTGAACGAGCGGCCACCGTAGGGCAGCATCGCTTCGTCTTCGTCGAAACCTTTGGCACGCAGCGCCGCTGCTTGATGATGTGTTTCGACGATTTGCCCATCCTGCGCGGTGGTGCGCACCGTATAGCCGATACGGTTCGCCATCAGCTGCTCGTAAATCGCGCGCGGCAAATCGTCCGCGCCGGCGAGATAAACCGGCAGGCTGTCGAGTGCGAGCGTGTTCACCTGCACGCCGGACAGTGTTTTGAGCTTCACGCGCAAGCCCGCGCGGACCTGGCCAGCCTTCGACGGCGGCATGAGGCCAGCGGCGGCGAGCGCTGCGGGCGTGTCGAAGTATCGCGCGTCGGTGATCGCGAGGGGCCACAGCGTCACGTCGTGCGCGGTGCGGTATTCGCACGCGGTACGCTCGCCAAAACCGACGAGACTGCGCAACACCGTATGTCGCGCGACGGGATGCCCAGCGGGCGGCAAGTCTTCGGCCTGATCCGGATGCAACTGCACGACCGCCATCGACGGGACGGGCGTCAGGTAATGCGGGTAGATCATCTCCAGCAGATGCTGCGTGAACACGGGATACTGCGCGTCGAGCTTCAGTTGCACCCGCGCGGCGAGAAACGCGAAGCCTTCGAGCAAGCGTTCGACATACGGGTCCGCGCACTCGAAACCTTCCATCCCGAGACGGCCGGCGATCTTCGGGTACTCGCTCGCGAACTCCGCGCCCATTTCACGGACGTGTTGCAGCTCGCGGTTGTAATAACGCAAGAGTCGTGGGTCCATGACGATCAGCCGAAGTGTTGCGACACGTGGAACTCGCCCGTCTCAAGATCGACGTCGGTGCGCAGATAGAGCGCGAGCGGCATCGGCTGCGCCCACATGTCGGCTTCGATCAGAAAGCGCAGCGAACGGCTGTCCATGCGCGCATCGTCGACGTCGACGCTCACCTGCACGGTGCTCGCGATCAGGCGCGGCTCGAAGTCGAGGAGCGCCGAACGGATACGGTTCTGCAGCAGCGCGGCATCGATGCCCGACAACGCCGCGCCCGCCAGATCGGGGATGCCGAAATTGAGCACGGAACGGCTTGCGTGCGCGAATCCAGTCAGCTCGTCACTGCTCCATTGCCGCGTGCAGTTGAGCAGCCACGCGATGTCGCGCGTCACGTATTCGCGCAGACGCGCCGCCGTAATAACACGTTGCTCGCGGCTCTCCTCGCGCCGGGCGGGATCGAGATCGGTGAGGCGGTCGAGCAGCGACGGCTGCAAACGCTCCTGCGGCATCAGTTCTGCCATCTCGTGTGCTCCTTCAAGCCGTCTCGAATGTGATCGTTCGCACGACCGTTGGCGAGCCGCGTTTCGGGATCGACATCGACTGAAGTAATCGTCACTGGCTGGACTCCGTTCAATGAAGGAAAGCCGGGCCACTGCAACGCAGCCCGGTAGCGTGTGATGGCGGCTGCTTACTGTTTGGCGACCTGCTGGATATCGAATGTGAAATCCTTGGTACCGCCGTTGGCCTTGCCTTCGTCGTCCTGCGGCTGGAACGAATACTTGAACTTGCCGAAGTGCAACGTGATGTTCTCCATGAGCCGTTCGTCGCCCCCGCTGCCGCCCGTCGATACCGACGTGATCAGCACGCCTTCGCTCAACTCGATGGTCAGGAAGTCGGTCTGCTGGCCGGTTGCGTTGGTGACGTACAGATACGCATTGTCGACGCGCGCACCCGTGCAGCACGCGTTCAGCAACGCGTTCGAGCAGCTGTCGATGTACTTCGTGATGGTGATGTCCTGAATGTTGGCCTTGCCGCCCGATGCATAGCCCGCGCCCGTATGCAGGTTGCCGGTATTGCTGGCGCCCCACGACCACGCGATGATGGGAACCTCGTTCTTGTGCTTCGAATGGTTGGAAGCGCCCTGGATCGTGACCGTTCCGGAGCCGAATTTCAGATGCATGTCGAATGCCATAGTGACCTCTATTAATGAGCCAAAGTGTGCTCGCCGTAGCGACGAATGATCAGGACGAAAGCGCTGCCGCCCCGGATGATTTCCTTCAAGGTGATGCAGAACAGAAACTTCAGGCCGCCTGCGCAGAAGGCAGACGCGACACGAGTCGCAGCGACACCGTCAATCCTTCGAGCTGGTAATGCGGCTTCAGGAAGAACTTCGATGTGTAGTAGCCAGGATTACCCTCGACTTCTTCAACGACGACCTGCGCGGCAGCCAGCGGCTTGCGGGCCTTGGTCTCTTCGCTGGAATTCATGGGATCGCCATCGACGTAGTTCATGACCCAGTTCGACAGCCAGCTCTCCATCTGCTCACGGGTGCTGAAGGAACCGATCTTGTCGCGCACGATGCACTTGAGATAGTGCGCGAAACGACAGCACGCGAACATGTACGGCAAACGTGCCGACAGATTCGAGTTGGCCGTCGCGGCGGGATCGTCGTACTCTTCCGGCTTCGCGACCGACTGCGCACCGATGAACGCCGCGATGTCCGAATTCTTTCGATACACGAGGGGCATCAAGCCCATCTTGTCGAGTTCCGCCGAGCGGCGGTCGGTGATCGCGATCTCAGTCGGGCACTTGATGTCGATGCCGCCGTCGTCGCTCGGGAAGGTATGCACGGGCAGACTGTCGACCGCCCCGCCCGACTCGACACCACGAATCCGCGAGCACCAGCCGTAGTGCTTGAACGAACGGTTGATGTTCACCGCCATCGCATAGGCCGCGTTCTGCCACGTGTACTTCGACGAATCCGCGCCTTGCGTGTCCTCCTCGAAATCGAACTCTTCGACCGGGTCGGTTTTCGCGCCGTACGGCAGGCGTGCGAGCGTGCGCGGCATCGTCAGTGCGAGATAACGTGCATCGTCCATTTCGCGCAGCGAACGCCAGCCTGCATAATCCGGCGTCGTGAAGATCATCGACAGATCGCGCGGATTCGCCAGCTCGTTCCAGCTTTCCATGCCGAGCAACGTCGAATCCGCCGCCGAGATGAACGGTGCGTGCGACGCAGCGGCGATCTGCGAAATGCCGCGCAGCAGCTCGACATCCTGCGGACTGTGATCGAAGTAGTAATCGCCGACGAGGCAGCCATACGGTTCGCCACCAAGCTGGCCATACTCTTCTTCATAGATGCGCTTGAACACAGGGCTCTGATCCCACGCAACACCCTTGAAGCGCTTCAGGTTCTTCGCGAGTTCCTTCTTCGAAACGTTCATCACCCGGATCTTCAGCATCGGATCCGTTTCGGTGTTGGTGACGAGATGGTGCAGCCCGCGCCACGCGCCTTCCAGCTTCTGGAAGTCCGCGTGATGCATGATCCCGTTCAACTGCTCGCTCAGCTTGCGGTCGATCTCCGCGACATACGCGTTGATCGTCTGCGTCACGTCGTCGGAAACGATGTGCGAATCCTGCAACACGTGTGCGGCGAGCGTGCGCACGGCTGCCTCGACTTCTTCCTTCGCGCGCTCGTTCTTCGGCTTGAATTCCTTGTGGAGCAGCGCGGCGAAATCGCTGACTTCGCTCAATGCGCCGTCAACGCTTTGTTCGATCTCGTTCTGGCTTTCCATGATCGCGCTCACTCCTGTCCGGATTCTTCGCGGGTGTCTGTGCCCGTGCCGGGATCGACGGGTTTCGGTGCCGCGCCCAGCGATTGCAGCAAGGCGGGATCCTTGATCGCCTGCGCGATCAGCTTTTCGGCGCCCGCCTTGCCGTCGAGATACGTGCCCAGGTTGGCGAGCTGCGTGCGTGCCTCGAGCAGCTTCGCGAGCGAATCCACTTTGCGCGCCACTTCGGCAGGCGAAAAGTCATCCATGCTTTCGAACGTGATATCGACGTTGAGATGGCCTTCGCCCGTCAGCGTGTTGGGCACGCTGAAGCTCACACGCGGCTTGATCGACTGCATGCGGCTGTCGAAATTATCGACATCCACTTCCAGCGCCTTGCGCGCTTCGATGGGGGGAAGATCGCCGGCATTCGCACCGGACAGATCCGACATCACGCCCATCACGAATGGGATCTGCACCTTCTTCTGCGCGCCGTACAGCTCCACGTCGTACTCGATCTGCACACGCGGCGCCCGATTGCGCGCGATGAATTTCTGACTGCTCTGCCTCGTTGCCATGTGTTTGTTCCTTAGGTATCCGTAACTGATTGGTCATGGATTCGACGATATCCAAAGGTGCTGATTTATCGATCGACAGACGCGATCGACGTTCAGCGTTGCAGACGCGTCGTCCATGCATCCACAACAGCACAGCATCGGGATCTATTCCGCGTCTACGAATTCGCTGTGCTCAAGCTTCACGCCCGTCATCGTCTGCGTAAATCAGAACACCCCAGCTGGGCGGATATTCCGTCGATGTCGCGGGCCTGGTGTTTTTTGTGTTCGTCGCACGCGCGCACGCTCATTCGCAACTTTCACTCGCACTTTCAATCTGTGGGAGCGCCGCGGGGCGTGGCCGTGGCGCCCATCAATGCATGGAATAAACCCGCGGGCCGGTTGTTCTGTAAATACCCGCGCGATACAACGCGCCGCATTCACCGGCCTTCGTGATATGAAATACTCGACAAAATTCATGCGGATGCTCTGCGCCCGCCTCTGCCGGCTCACGCCGTACGCGTTGCTGCTGCTTGCACCGTATGCGAATGCGGCGTGGACGCTCGTGCAAGCGGATGCGCCCGCCACCGTCATTCATGAGTCGGGACGCTATCAGACGGATGCGGGGCAGCGCTTCGCACTCGACGACATCGTCGAAACGCCGGCGAACGGCGGCGTACAGATTCAGGACGACGCGGGCAACATCGCCGCGCTGGGCCACGACACGCGCGTCCTGCTGATGCGCGACGCGCATATCGCATTGCTCAGCGGCTGGCTGAAGGTGCTGCACGCGTGCGCCGGCAACATGGCGAACTGCACTGCGCCCGTGATCGAAACCGCGCGCACGACATTCACGCCGTCCGACGACACCGCACTGGTGATCGCCGCGACGACAGCGAATTATCAAAGCACCGACGCGCATGACATCGACGCCGTATTCAGCGAGAGCGGCACGGTCAGCGTGCTCGCAATCAGCAGTTCGCGCGGCAAGGCTGCACCCGTCACCCTCGATATGCATCGCTTTGCCACGCATCCCGTGTCAAGCGACACGATTGCGGTGACGCTCCGTCCCGACGCCGCCTTCGTCGCGGCCATGCCGGTGACATTCCGCGACGCGCTGCGTGTGCTGCCGATGCCGGCCCGCCTGCGCAACGATCCGCCTAACAACCTCCGCCCCGTCGTGTACGACGACATATCGGACTGGCTCGGCAGCGGGCTCGCGGCGCGCCGGAGCCCATCGACGCGCTTCACTGCGCGCTTTCGCGCACGCCTGTCCGATCCGGCGTTTCACCGCGCGATCGTGCAACACATTCACGACTTGCCTGACTGGCGCCCGCTGGTCTTTCCGCCGCCGCAGCATGCGGTGATACGGAGCACCGCCATCCAGACTCGTTACGCCAACCCCACCGACCCGGTTCTCCCATGAAGCTGTCGCTCGCCATCAAGTTCAATCTCGTGTTCATCGCAATCTTTGCGATCGGACTGACCGCCATCGGCTTTGTCGCGGATCGGGTGCTGCAACAGCAGGCGCTCGACGAAACGCGTCACGACGCCGACGTGCTGCTGAACGCAGCCAGCGCGATGCAGAACTACACCGCGCAACACATCACGCCGCTGCTCGCGACGCAGATCAAGTATTCGTTCGTGCCAGAGTCGGTGCCGGCCTATTCGGCGATAGAAATGCTGAACTCCTTGCAGAGCGCGTTTCCGAACTTCTCGTACAAGTCGACGATGCTCAATCCGACCAACCCGCGCGACCGGCCAACCGACTGGGAAAACGAAGTCATCGCCCATCTGCACGACCATCCGGAACTGAAGGAAGCGACGGGGCAACGCCGCACGCCGGGCGGCGACCAGTTGCTGTTTCTCGCGCATCCGAGCCGTATCACCGACGCCGCGTGCATGCAATGCCACAGCACGCCGTCCGCGGCCCCGCGCACGATGCTCGACAAGTACGGACCGGCCAATGGTTTCGGCTGGGCCATGAACGACGTGATCGGTGCAGAGTTCGTGTCGGTGCCGATGTCGGAATCGATCGCACGCGGCCATGCGGTTTGGCGCAGTCTGATGGCGTCGCTAACGGCGGTGTTCGCGGTGGTGCTCGTCGTGCTGAACGCGATGGTGCATTTTCTCGTCACGCGGCGTTTGCAGATGTTGTCGCGCGCAGCGGACGAAGTGAGTCTCGGCAAGCTCGACGACATCGAATTGCCCGCCGGCGGCACTGATGAGATTGCATCGCTCGCCGTATCGTTCGGACGGATGCGCACGAGCCTCGTCGCCGCGTTCGAGATTCTCGAAGAGCGCCACGAATAGGCGCGCGATACATCGTGGACGGCCCCATGACTTCGGATGCAAACGCGACTACAAGCGCGACTACAAACGCGACACCGGGCCAGATCGGCCGCTATCAGCTCGAGCGCGTGCTCGGCCGCGGCGCGATGGGCACGGTCTATCTCGCGACGGATCCGCATATCCAGCGGCAGGTGGCGCTCAAGACGATTCACGCCACGTTACTGAACGACGGACAAGGCACGGCAGGGCCATCCGGCGCGGAGCTGACCGCACGCTTTCTTAACGAAGCGCGCGCCGCTGGACGGCTCGTGCATCCGCACATCGTCGGCGTGTTCGATTATGGGGAAGCAGAAGACGTCGCGTTTATCGCGCTCGAATACGTGCGTGGCGAAAATCTCGCGCAACGGCTCGCGCAGCATCGTCGCGACGGTAGCACGATACCGTTAATGGATGCGCTCGCGTGGTTCGCGCAATTGCTCGACGCGCTCGCGTACGCGCACGAACTTGGCGTGATCCATCGCGACATCAAGCCCGCGAATCTGTTGATTGCGCCGCGCGGCGAATGCAAGGTGACCGACTTCGGCATCGCGCAACTCGATACGGGACGTCTCACGCAGGCGGGCATGATGATCGGCACGCCCAGCTACATGTCGCCGGAGCAGTATGCGGGCGGCCAGATCGATGCACGCAGCGATCTGTTTTCTGCTGGCGTCGTGTTGTACGAGATGTTGAGCGGACGATGCCCGTTCAGCGGCGCGTCCGCGGCCGTGATGCATCAGGTGATGAACGACATGCCGCCGCCTCCATCGACGCATGTCGTTGGCCTGCCTGCCGAGCTCGATGCGATGGTGCTGAAGGCGCTCGCCAAACGGCCAGACGATCGATACGCGTGCGCGCGAAGCTGGCAGAGCGCGCTGTTCAAGCTGCAACACACATTGACGATGCGGCTCGATCCCGACCATACCGTCGTGCGCGCGCAGCCGTCCCGTCAGGCGCTTGCGCCGCCCGTTGCCGGTGTCGCATCCGGCTGGCCGCCGGCGTTTCTGGCCCAGCTGGAGCAACGGCTCGCAAGCCATGTCGGACCGATTGCATCGCTGCTGGTGCGGCGTGCCGCCTCGCAGGCGACCGACTCGCGCACACTGGCGGCCCAGCTTGCACGCCACTTTCCCGACGACTCGTCCCGGCGCGAGTTTGATACATTGCTCAAGCAGCACGCGATCGCTTCGACGGGTGGCTCGATGCACCGCACGTTGCCTGTCGAGCCGGCGTCCGTCGCGGACGTGCCGCTCGGCCCCGAGCAGATCGAAACGGCAGCGCGACGGCTCGCCTCGTATGTCGGTCCCATCGCGCGCATCATCGCCGAGCGCGCCGCGCGTGGCGCCGACGAGGCGACCTTCCGTGCGCGACTGGCTGACGCGCTGCCCGCGTCGGTGGATCGAACGGCATTCTTGCGGGCTCTCGACGAGCCGACGCGCTGAATCGAGCGGCTCGCGCCCGGCGATCGATCGTCGGCCCGCCGCGATCAATCGATCCATACGCAACCTGGCTGCGGTACGATGCACGCCTCTGTGAAACGGCGCTGGTTCGAATATCATCCATTCCTTGCAGGACAGTGTTTAGAGAAAAATGCGCATGGGTGATGCGCGCCAATGCGGATTCGCAGGAGGCGGGATTGCGGCAAACCTACATGTACGTCAACCGCGTCGGCGAAGACAGCTTTCCCGAACGCGAGATGATTCTCCTCGACCAGGCCGGCTACACCGTCGCGCTCAACCGCATCGTCGTCGATACTCTGCCGCCCTATGTCCCCGCTGCCGACCGCCCGGGATTGCGCAGGCTGTTGCGACGCGTCGCGGCCGACGATATCGTGGTCGTGCTCGAGCTCGCCGCGCTCGGATGCAGCGCTCGCGACGTGCTGGCGACGCTGATGCAATGCCGTAAAGCGCGCATACAGGTCCGCTGCCTCGAAGTCGGCAATGCGAATCTCGCCGGCCAGCCCGACGGGCCTGCCGCGAAGATGCTTCGGGCATTGGTGCGGATGGAAGTCTCGATCCGGAGCCTGCGCAGCAAGGACGGGCTCGCCGCCACGCTCACCAACGGACGGCGGACGGGCCGCCCGCCTTCGCTGTCGGACCAGGACCGCCTGCGGGTCATGCAGGCGCTGCGTAAAGGGCTGACGGTCAGCGAGGTCGCGCGCAGATTCGGGACCTCGCGGCAGACTGTTCTGCGGATACGGGCCGCCGAATCCTGACGGTAAGGGGACGACGGCACACGTTTAGACGCCGTGCACGACGTCGGCGCACACCGCACGGTGCCGGAGATAGGCACGCCGCTCACCCTCGTCTATACGGCAACGTTCCCGCTGCCGCCTGTGCGTTTCGCCATTTCTGAACCGCTGGCTTGCTGCCAGTGCGTAGCCGTTCACAATGGTTCCATTTCGGACATGTAAGCCGTATACAACAAGCTCTCAGGTTAAGGTAGCTTGCGTTTCCGAAGAGCGGCCAGGCTTGGTGCGCTGCTTCGCGCAACAGCAAGTGCTAGAGACACCCCCAGCGCCCCTCGTACTGGGGAATGTTGGCACGGTCGGCGGCGAGTCCGTCTGGTCGTGCATTTTTTTGACTGCCGCTGTATGCGTCGAGGCGCAGCGGCGGCGCGTTCACGGTTGACATGCTCCGCCTGAGGCGGCAACGATTTCATCAGCGCGGGCGCTTCATTTCGCGCGCGGCGGTTGGAGCGTGTCGTCAGGCCGCCGTAATTCGCCAGCCCGGATCGCGGCCACGGCATTGACGACCGCGCGTGCGACGTTATCCGTTTCGGCCTGAACGTCGAGATCGTTGTCGAGCGCATCGTGACTTGTCGCATAAGGCGCGTAATAGTTGATGAAGCGGTCGAGCCGCGCCTGCGCGCCTGCTTCGATAAAGCCCGTCCAGTCGAGCCAGTCCGCCAGCGCCGCGCGCGAACTCTCGATGCCGGCGACGTCGCCGTGCACGACGAGCCCATATGCACGATCCTTTAGATGCTTTGGAAAGGACCAGCCTTCCAGCTCGATTTCCTTTGCGCGTCGCGCATCCTTGCCGTGCGTCGACGTTGGATCGGGGTTGCCGCCGTCCGCGCAGACCAGCCGGTCGATCATCAGCTTCAGCGGACCGGGTGTCTGGTACCAATACACAGGCGTCACGATCACCACGCCGTGGCACGCGACGAAGCGCTCATAAATCTCGTTCATCCCGTCATTGACCTGGCCGAGCGAATGATTGGGATAGCAACTGCACGGCCAATGGCACAGCGGCATCGCCGTCGATACACATCCCTTGCACGGATGGATGTGATAGTCGTGGTCGGATGACAGCAGCGACAGGTCGAGAAAATCCGCATCGAAATGCGCGGCCGTGACGACGGCTTCAATGCGCTTCGCAAGCCGAAAGCTTTTCGACATTTCGCCCGGACACGTATAGTCGTTGCGCGACGACGCGTTGATGACGAGAATGCGCGAGCGCGTCGAAGCGTTCTGTTGGCGTTCCTGCGCGGCCTTGATGCGATTCGATGCGCGGCGCCACTCGACCGACAATTCATAGTCAGGGTCCGCGAAGCCGGCCCCCGCCTTTTCCGTAACGGGCGATTTGCGGCCCTGCTCGTATGCTTCCCACGCGATCGCTTCGAGTCGCGCAATCGCGGGGTCTTCGGCGCGAAAAGCGGGATCGTAAAAGCGCGCGCTGAAACGCTCGTGAAATGCTTCACGCGACATCTTTTCCGTGACCTGCCCTTTCCGCACTTCCGGCGGGCCCACGCCACGCGTTGACTTCGGACTTGCCACGAAAATCTCTCCTCGAACGGCGTGCGCGCGACAGCGCGGCACATTTCCGTTTGCAAGCGCCATTCCCAACGCGCGAGCAATGCTGCACATCAGCACAGAGCTGAGCGTTGCCCGCCACGCGGTAAGCCATATTTCAGGGTAAAAGCGCCGACACGTCGAGGTCTGCCATTTCCTTCCGTTCATCGCGCCGCGTATCGCGATTAGCGGCAGCAATGCTTGCGCCACGCATTCTGGGGGAAACTACGGTGCCCCCGTTCGGCGTACGGGAACAAACCGTGCTGATCTGGATGAGCCACTTTTCAGCGAGCGCGGCAATGCGTGCGCGACACACGACGAGCGCTTTCCGGTATCACGACGACGGTCAGCCAAACACATTCACAGCACGGAGGTCGTCTGACGGCAGACCGCCAACGGACGCGCTCGCATGACGATCGGTTGCCCTGAGTGCGGCGCGCTCCAGGATATCCCGCCGCTCACGTCTCGCATGCTCGCACGATGCCGTGTGTGCCACTATCCGCTGGAGCGGCGCAGCGGCCGCAGCCTCGACGCAGCGCTAGCGTGCTCGCTGGCGACCTTCGCGCTGCTGTTCCCCACCAACCTGGCGCCTCTGATGACGGTGCACATGTTAGGCGCCGAACGCTCGTCGGTGCTCTCATCGGGCATCGTGGCCATGTGGCGCGAAGGCTGGATCATCCTCGCGCTGTTGCTCGGCACCTTCGGCATCGTTTTGCCGCTCGTGCGTTTTGCCATGCTTTCGCTCGTGCTTGGCGCGATCAGGATGGGCTGGCGGTTCAAGGGCATCGGCGCGCTGTTCCGCTGGACGCTCTGGCTCGACATCTGGGCAATGCCCGACGTATACCTCGTTGGCTGCTTCGTCGGATATGCACGCGTGACACAAGACCTGACGGGCAGCATCGGACCGGGCGGCTACTGTTTCATTGCGGCGGCGCTGTTGTCGATGCTAACGCGCGCATCGCTCGATCGCCGCACTGTCTGGCGGGCGATCGAACCTGAGCGAACGCTGTCGACAGGCGCCCCCACGCTTTCCTGCACTGTCTGCGATCTCGTCGAACCCGTCTGCCGTGATGGACAGCCGTGTCCCCGCTGCGGGCTCAAGCTGCGCACGCGCAGGCCAGACTCCGCCGTGCGGGCAGCCGCTTTGTCGCTCGCGGCGCTTGTGCTGACGCTGCCCGCCAACTTCTATCCGATGACCATTTCGACGGAACTCGGCCATGACGTACCGCAACGAATCGTCGATGGCGTGTACCAGCTCTTCCACGCCGGCCTCTGGCCGCTCGGCATTCTCATCATCGGCACGAGCGTCGTCATTCCGGTGGGGAAAATCGCGGGCATGGCCTGGTTCATCGCCTCTGTACGGCGCCGCTCGCGCAGACATCTGCGGATCAAGGCGCATTTGTATCGTTGGATCGACGAGCTGGGCCGATGGTCGAATGTCGACGTCTTTACGATCGCCGCCTTCGTGCCGCTGATCCGCTTCGACGGTGTAGCGTCGGCCAGGCCCGCTATCGGCGCGACGGCATTTGCGCTCGTCGTCTTTCTGACGATGGCGGCCTCGCGTGCCTTCGACCCGCGAACGATGTGGGACGTCCACATCCGGAAACGCCAATGAACAGCACACATCCGAAACGCACGCAGGCCGACGTGCGGCGCAGCGCATGGCCGGGCTGGATCTGGTCGGTGCCCCTCGCTGCGTTCGGCGTGGCAGGATGGCTCGGCATCCGGGCGCTGGCTCATGGTGGCGAGACGGTCACGGTGACGTTCGACAACGCCTACGGGATGAAGCCCAACGACACGATCGTCACGCTGCGCGGTGTCAAGGTGGGGGACGTCTCGGACGTCGCACTCGCGCCCGACGGACGACACGTGAGGGCAGAGCTCAAGATCGATCGCGCCGAAAAGCAATATTTGCGCAGCGGCACGAAGTTCTTTCTGCGTGGCGCACAAGCGGATTTGAGCGATCCTTCTTCGATGAAAGCACTGCTCTCCGGACCTGAAATCGTCATGGAGCCGGGGCCCGGCAAGCCGGAAAACCGCTTCGACGGAGGCGAGCGCCGACCTGCGCTCACGCCCCAGCACGGCCCGATCGTCATCTACGCGTTGCACTTCAGCGGCGCTGCGGGGGAACTGAAGGACGGCGCCGATGTAGAGCTGCGCGGCTTTCATGTTGGCACCGTCACCAGCGTTCACCTCAGTTACGACGCACGCACGGGCGCGCTGAGCACCCCCGTGCAGATCGCGCTTGACCCGTCGCAACTCGGCATTGTCGGTGTACCGCCGCCCGCGAACGGCGATTGGCGCCCCCTCGTCAATAGCATGATCGAGCGCCTCATCGCCGCTGGCCTGCGCGCGCGGCTTTCGCAAGATCCGCCGCTCGTCGGGCCTCGCAAGGTCACGCTCGATTTCGTCGCGGACGCATCGAGCGCGACGCTTGCCTCTGAAAACGGCGTACCGGTGATTCCGAGCGTAGCGGCTGCGGACTTCGATGCCATCGCGTCCAGGGCAAGCGATGTCATCGGGAAAGTCAGCGCGCTTCCTATCAAGGAGACGGGAGAACAAGTGCGTAGCCTTGCAGCGCGCATTAACGCGCTGAGCGCTTCGCCGCAGATCCGCGACAGCCTCAAACATATCGACCAGGCCGTGACGCAGATCGACCGCACGCTGCAGCAAGTGTCGCCGCAAATCGGTCCGCTCGTCGCGCAACTGCGCGAGACTGCGAATGCTGCCGAGCACGCGGTCGCTGCGGCGGACCGCACGCTCGGGGGTGATGCGGCGAGCCAGAACGACCTGCCTGCGGCGTTGCGCGAGCTAACCGATACGGCGCGCTCGGTGCGCTCGCTCGCCGACTATCTCGATCGTCATCCCGAGGCGCTGGTACGCGGCAGACGCGAGGAGCATCCATGACGCGCCGTTGCACACACTCAGCCAGACTTGCTGCGGCGTTTGCCGCTGCAGCCGTTCGATCGGCAGCGCTTGTCGTATCGCTCGCCGGGACCGCGCTTACGGGATGCGGGAATAGCATGCCCGTGCGCTATGTCACGTTGAACGCGTTGCCCGCCAACGCGCCACGCGCGACGGCTCCGATACAGCCCGTGCAATTGACGGCAGTGCATATGCCGGCCGTGCTGGATCGGCCTGAAGTCGTCACGCTGGCCTCGCAGAACCGCCTGACGATCCATGAAAACGACCGATGGGGCGCCCCCCTCGCCCAATTGGCGCGGCGCACCCTTGCTCAGGACCTGTTGACGCGACTGCCTCCGGGCTCGTTCGTTTTTCCAGACGCCCCGGCGCCACCCGACACCCGAACGCTCGTCGTCACGGTGCTCGATTCCGAATCCGATGCAGGCGGGACATTGACGCTGCAGGCGGCATGGACGCTGCTGTCGGGACACCCCGCCAGCGTCATGCTGACGCGCGAGGCGACGCTCAAGTCGCAAGCCACAGGGCACGATGCGGAGGCGCAAGCGGCTGCAATGAGCCGCGTGCTAGGGGAGTTGGCAGACGGCATTGCCGCGTCGATCGTCGTACACTGACATGCGCAACCCATAGCCACGTCGAGCTTGCCTGCCGGCGCTGCCGCGTCCGCGCGCTCGCGGTTGGGTCTGCCGTTGCCGCAGCAGCAGGCGGGCCATGCATGCGCACGAGAAGCGAGTCGCTTTACGGTCAGTACGGGGGCCAACCCGATATGCGCTGCGCGCGGTACGTATCTCATCATTGCACGATGGAGGTAAGCATGCTTACACAGCGCACGAAGGATATCGTCAAGGCGACGGCCCCCGTACTGGCCGAGCACGGATACCCGATCATCCAGCGCTTCTACAAGCGGCTGTTCGACGCGCACCCCGAACTCAGGAACACGTTTAACCTCGCGCATCAGGAACAAGGGCAACAACAGCAGGCGCTCGCACGCGCCGTCTACGCATACGCGGAAAATATCGACGACCCAGGCAGCCTCTCAGCGGTCCTGCAAAACATCGCGAACAAGCACGCAAGCCTCGATGTGCGCCCCGAACAGTATCCAATCGTGGGCGAACATCTGCTCGGCGCCATCAAGGACGTCCTCGGCGACGCGGCCACCGACGAGATCATTTCCGCGTGGGCGCAGGCTTACGGCAATCTCGCCGATGTCCTGATGGGCATGGAAAGCCAACTGCGCGAGCAAAGGGCAGCGCAGGTTGGCGGCTGGAACGGCTGGCGTGCGTTCGTCGTCAAGGAAAAACATCCGGAAAGCAGCGTGATCACGTCGTTCGTGCTGGAACCCGCCGACGGCAAGCCCGTCGTCAACTTCGAACCCGGACAGTACATCAGCGTCGCCGTGCGCGTGCCGGTGCTGGACTTGCAGCAGATTCGCCAGTACAGCCTCTCGGATATGGCGAATGGCAAGACCTATCGCATCACCGTCAAACGCGAATCGGCTGACGGACAACGTCCGGCGGGCTATGTGTCATCCCTGCTTCACGATGAAATCGAGGTCGGCAGCGAAGTGCTGGTCGCCGCCCCTTACGGCAACTTCTATATCGACGTCGATGCGAAGACACCTATCGTCCTGATCAGCGGCGGGGTCGGCCTCACGCCGATGATCAGCATGCTCAAGCGGGCAATCCAGGACCCCGCGCGTCAGGTCGTGTTCGTGCATGGGGCCCGTAACAGCGCCGTGCATGCAATGCGCGACCGGCTGAAACAGACGGCTGCGACGCACTCCAATTTTCGGGCAATCATCTTTTACGACTCGCCTTTGTCGAACGATGTTCAGGGGAGCGACTACGACCACCCCGGCTTCGTCGATCTCGATCTGATTAGCCGCGAAGTGCTGTTGCCTGACGCGGACTATTACATTTGCGGTCCGATACCGTTCATGCGCATGCAGCACGACAAACTGAAGAGTATGGACATACACGAGTCCCACATCCATTACGAGGTATTCGGACCAGATCTGTTCGAGGAATAAGCCTTCTTGCGGCGCCGCGCTGCAATGATCGTACGGAAGCGCGACTGCGTCGCGACATGAGCCGGGAATGCTTCCCTTCAGCTTCGCGACCCACCGCCCGTAACGATGGGCGGTTGGAAATCCGGATCAGTCGGCTCGCCATGCTCTGCGAGGCCCGTTCGCCTGTTGCGGCCCGTCGGAGTTGGATGCTCCGGACGCGCGTCCTTGTCAGGGAGCGGCGCTTCCGGCCCTCCCGGTTCGTCCATTGTGTTGTCCGGTTCCCCGGTCGCATTTCCCATTGACGCCTCCCTCGCGACGATACCCACGCCGACGACATCGAGCGTGCAACGTTCATACCCGCGGGACGCAATATGACCTGCAGTAGGCTCGTGCCTGACCTCGCGGCCCGGTCCGAAACCCCAGCCTTACGGACGCACGGCGTGCCGTGGACGGAAGAGGCATCACCCCACGAGCTAACCCCAGACGCTTTCTGTAGTGTGCCCGACAGACCTGGAAGAGCCTGAAGCGTGAGTCGAAACATTTGCGCTTCGAAGATTGCAGCGATACCATAAAACGGTATATACGGTTTATCGCCGCAATGAACAAGCCTGAGACAACCGTCAGGTAACCGCAGCCTCCGCCTGCAGGGGGGAATATCATGCCCGACAAACATCTCTCGAGCCAATTTGACGCCGCGCTCAACGCACTCTCGACCAATCTGCTCGAAATGGGCGGCCTTGTCGAAAGACAGATTGATCACTGTCTTACGCTGCTAAACGATTACGATCCCTCGCTCGTTCTGGAGATTCGGTCGGGCGAGCGACAGCTCAACGCGCTCGAAATTGAAATAGACGAAGAAATACATCGCGTCATTGCCCGCCGGCAGCCTGCCGCCCGCGATCTGCGGCTGCTGATGGCAATGTCGAAATGCGTCACGAACCTCGAGCGCATGGGCGATGAAGCACGAAAGATTTCCAAACGGATGCGCCGCATTTACGACACGGGAACTACACCCGCCATCGAAACCATCGAATTGAGACAATGCGGTGAAATGGCATCGTCTATCCTTCGTCGGGCGCTCGATGCATTCGCGCGTATGGATGCCGTAGCGGCCGCACATATTGTCCGGGACGACAAGGCTATTGACGACGTTTTCCGCGCGTACGTCCGCAGTCTGGTTTCGCAGATGACGCAGACTCCCGCGATCGTCTCTGTCGCGCTCGAGTATCTGTTCATCGCCAAGGCGCTCGAACGGATCGGAGACCACGCGAAAAATATCGCGGAATTTGTCGTATTTGTCGTCAAAGGACGGGATGTCCGTCACATCCCGCTGGTCGAACTGGAACGGGAGGCATTGTTGAACTGACGCAGCCTGGCAACTGCAGTCAGCAAGCACTTTTGATGAGATGACTATCCTTGTCGATGGTCATCGGGCCGGGCATGCCCTCCCCTAAGCGGCTCTATTCCTCGACCCCAAGCAGACATTCAATGTGATCTTCGATGCGTGCCCGCGCCTCAGCCGCGGCCAATGCCGTTGTTTGTGAAACGAGCGGAAAGACCAGCCCATTACCCTTGAATTTTCCGGCACAGTGCACCCACGCCTCGTAGGCGAACACGCCCGAATCGCGGCGAACGAGGTTGACGGTTACATCGTACGTACGCTTCATTCCGGCCGCCCGGGTGTAGGGGAATTTGTAGATCTCTGAATGAATCATGATGCAGCCCCGCGTTTTGACCGACGAGAAAATCGACCGCTTTCAAGCAATCACAGTGACATTGGCCTGAACCTTCGAGTCGCCTGCTGGCAGGAATAGCCGCTTTTCTTTCGTCGGTTACGCCATTTGGGATGAACGGCGTGAGCGTCCCGCGCCTCTCTGGCGTTCAATAATGCTTTGACTGAACCTGATATGAGAGGGGAGCTCTTGGCAGCGGCTCATCGTCCACAAATGCAGTGCCGCACCGCACGGCGAATGCGAATGCCGATTGCCGGTTCGCGAAATGCCCCAGATCGCCGAGCGAGGTCGCTTCACCGTCTTCCTCAAGTATCGACACGCGTGCGATAAACGTATTGCCGTTTCGTGCTACAGACGGTTGAATTGCCACCCCGTGATGATAGAAAAGCATGACGCCTCCGTTAGGTCCGGCCATGACCACCGTTATTAAACGGATTTTTCCTGCGAATGCAAGCACATTCACAACAACGAACACGATAGAAGTGTAGGAAATCTTACGGATGCGACCAAGTCGTAACATGCCCGATGACAGCCGCTTTGACCTATGATAGGAACCGGCACGCAAGCCAGGTTGCGAAACTGAAACTGACTCGCAATCTCGCGTCGGGCGCCGGGCATTTCTACGCGTTTTGCAAGCATTCGGCAATTTATTCAGAGAGCAGTTTTATAACGGTATCGTATCGCGATGCCTGCTGGTGTCTAAACCAATCGGGAACTTGCGAGTGAGGCAACACATGACTCACGGACGAACCAGGACTGACCATGCTGGCGTTCACCCGGAGATTGACTACCAGCTTGAGCTCGCCCGTGGCGCATCGATAATTGCGAGCATGCTTAGCATCGAGAATGTGACAACGGCCATTGCCGAGACGATCACCGGGTTCATAAGCGTGCATGGGGCGAGGGACCTCAACGTCTTTATACAACTGCTCACCGAGCGACTGGTGCGACGGAACAGGCCCGATGCGGCCGCCATACTGGCGGCCTGGAAGACAGCGCCATCCGCACCCGGCGCTTCGAACCCGCGAGCACGACACCATTGCAATTCGTCACGCTGATTTGAAGCGACCGCGCGAAGCCACGAAGTCGGATTCGAGCGTCCGTTACCCCACCTTTTCCGCACGGCTCACGCCCGGCGACAAACAGCCTCTCCGATAAAGGCCTGGTCGAATCAGTCGGCGTATGGCCCGCTGAACGCTTCATGCAGCCTTGCAAATGACTTCACGTTCATAAGCGCGCTTACCGTGCCGGCGTCCTACGCGTGCCCCCCGCAAGCATGAACGGACACCCGGCAAGCGAGGCTCGCCGCTTGCTGACGATGAGGCCAGACGCATGGGTCATGGAGAAAACGTATGAACCTCAAACAGGTAGTCATTGGCGCGATCTTACTAACAGGCGCGCTCGTCATTTCGCCCCTCGCCGCTGCGCAAACGGAGGCCGCTTCGACGACTGCTGCGAATCCGTTAGCGCAAGCCGACAAGGACTTTGTGCAGTCGGCCTCGATGTCATCGTCGACTGAGATCGACGCTGCCAAGCTCGCCACGGCGAATTCAGAAGACAAGGATGTGAAATCATTCGCGCATCACATGATGCTCGACCATACCAAGCTGACGGCGCAACTAAAAATGGCCGCGCCGCATGGCGTCACCGTTCCCAAGGACAACTCCGACACGGCCCTGCTCGGCTCGTTGAAGGGGCTGAAGGGCAAGGCATTCGACGAGGCATACATAACGAAGGTCGGCGTGGAAGGTCACAAGCAAGCGGTCGCCGCCTTCGAAAAGGAGGTTGCGCAGGGGCAGGACGCGAAGCTGAAGAAGGCAGCCGAGAGCGCGTTGCCGACCATCCAGAAGCACTACCAGATGGCGCAGGACCTCGCCGCGAAGAAGGGCGTGACGCAATAACATGTTCGTTACCCAACGTAGCCAGCATGCCGCAAGCGCAAGTACTCCGCTTGCGGGTCGCGGCGCGGCAACGCGGTTCGCGCTGCTTCCAACGGAAACGCCGAACGGAAGGCCGCACGCTTCCATGTTGCGGAACGCGGGATCGCGAATCACCGTCGTCATATTGACGCATAACCGCGCAGAACGCCTGCGAGAAACGTTGGAGCGTCTGCGCGCGTTGCCGGAGCGGCCGCAAATCATCGTCGCCGACAACGCGTCCACGGACGGGACGGTATGCATGGCCGATCTCTCCTACCCCGATGTGCGCATCGTGCAGTGCGGGAGCAACATGGGCGCGGCAGGCCGCAACTGTGCCGTCGCGCACATCAACACCGAATATGTCGCCTTCTGTGACGACGACACCTGGTGGGAGCCGGGTTCGCTCGCGCAGGCCGTCCGCGTGCTGGACGCGACTCCACGCGTCGGCGTGCTCAATGCGCGAATCCTGGTCGGCGCCCCCGGCGAGACGGACCCGACCTGTCTCGTGATGCGGCACAGCCCGCTCGATTCGCGCGGGCTGCCCGGCCCTTCACTTGTCGGCTACATGGCGGGCGCGTCGGTATTCAGGACTTCGCTATTCCGCGAGACGGGCGGCTACGACGCGCGCCTCTTCATCGGCGGCGAAGAAGAACTGCTTGCGCTCGACGTGCTCGCGCGCGGTCATGCGATCAGCTACTGCGATGCACTGACGGTCGTGCATCATCCATCGCCCGCGCGTGACAGCGCATTGCGCAGGCGCGTGCTGGCGCGTAACGCCGCATGGATTGCATGGCTGCGTCTTCCCGTTGGCGAAGCCCTTATCCGGACGCTGCATGCGTTCGTCGCATTCAGGCGCGAACGCACATTGCTGCGCGACGGCTGGCAGATGTTGCGCGGACTGGAATGGGCTGTCAGAGAACGCCGGCGCGTACCCCGGCATGTGCTGTCGATGCTGCGTGAAGTCAGGCGTCACGCGCGTCGCCAGGATTTCGTATCAAGCTCGCCCGGCACATCTACGCTGCCCAGCCGCACGAAGGAAACTACCGCGAGACGGCTGGCCGATAACGGCGACATCGCCGCGTCATCGGCCTTCTTTCCCCGCCACCTCAAGAATCGCGTCTATCAATGCAGGCGCCGGGACGGGCTTTGACAGGTGCATGCTGAATCCGGCCCGACGCGCGCGATCCTGATCGTCCGGGTGCGTGTACCCCGTCAATGCAATGGCGGGCATGCGCTTTTGCGTTGGCAAAGCGTGTCGCGCCTCGAAATCCCTGATGCGTTCGAGGACCTGATATCCGTCCTCTGCGCCAAGCACGATGTCGCACAACACGATCTGCGGCCATTCGTGCGCGCTAGCCTTTGCAAGCTCGGCGAGCGCTTCGTCGCCAGAAGCCGCCAGTTGCACGTGCGCGCCGCTCGCGCTCAGTACGGCTTCGAGCGCGTCGCGCGCATCTTCCTGATCGTCGATTGCGAGCACCCGCAAACCATTGAGGGGTGCCTGCGCGTCATCGTGAATCGGTTGCACGCCGGACGGTGCTTCGGTTTGCGCTCTCGCAGCATCATCGTCGAGTACGGGGCGCAGCGGCAAAACCATCACATATGCAATGCGGCTGCCGACCGGCATCACGGTCAAGCTGCCGCCCGATGCCGTCAGCTTCGCTTCGATCATCCGCGCGGCCTCTTGCGATAGTTCGACAGACTTGTCGTGCGTGCCGACGACACTGATCCATGCATGGTTGCCCTGATGCTCGACGCGCAGTTCGATCAGCCCGCCGATGCGCGTCTGATCGATTTCGCTTTGGCATAGCACGCCCAACGCCTGCTGCAACTCGACGGGGTCGCCCGTGATCCGCAGATCTTCCGGCGGCACGATCGTCCGCCACGTGATCCGCCGTTGCGCGATCGCGCTTTGCAGCGGACTCAGCGCATCCGCGATCAGCGAACCGATGCGAACGGGTTCCGCCGATACCTTGCGCTGCCAATGCTCCAGTTCGCCCTGCTGCCACTGAAGCGCCCACATCCTGGCATAGACGGCATTACGCGCGAGCAGCTCGTCGTGCGTGCCCTGCTCGACGATGCGCCCGTGCTCCATCACGAGAATCCAGTCCGCGTCGACGACGGTCGAAAGACGATGCGCGATCGAAATCGACGTGCGTCCTCGCGCCAGCCGGTTCAGCTCGGTCTGGATCGCGCGTTCAGAACGGGTGTCGAGCGCAGACGTTGCCTCGTCGAAGACGATGATGCGCGGATTCTTGAGAATCGCGCGTGCAATCGCGATCCGCTGCCGCTCGCCGCCCGACAGGCGCACGCCGCGTTCGCCGACGCGCGTATCGTAGTGATCGGGTAGACGCTCGACGAACTCGTCGAGTTGCGCCGCCCTCGCCGCCCGCACAACGTCCGCGCGTGTCGCGCCCTGCCGTCCGTAGGCGATGTTGTAGGCGATCGTGTCGTTGAACAGCACGGTATCCTGCGGCACGATGCCGATCGCTTCGCGCAGGCTCTTTTGCGTGACCGCGCGCAGGTCCTGGCCGTCGATCAGCACGCGACCCGACGTCGGCTGATAGATGCGAAACAGCAGCCGCACGAGCGTCGACTTGCCCGAGCCGCTGCCGCCCACCACGGCGAGCCGGTGCCCCGGATGCACGCGGAACGTTACGTCGCGCAGCACCAGGCGCGCCGGATCGTAGGCAAAGTTCACATGCTCGAACTCGATCGCGCCGTCCGTCACGGCGAGTGCCTGGGCATCCGGCACGTCGATGTCTTCGCCCGGTACGCCGCGCGCGACGAGAATCGCGAACATGCGCTCGACATTGACCTTTGCATCGTTGGTCTCGCGGAACACGAAGCCGAGCGTGTTCAACGGCATGCAGACCTGGATGATGTACGCGTTGATCAGCACCAGATCGCCGACGCTCATCGCACCCGTTATCACGTGCTGCACTGCGAGCAGCACTACGGCGGCGATACCTGTCGCGATCACGCCGCTTTGACCGACATGCAGCGCGGTGAGCGCGCGCTGGTTTGCAATGCGCGCATCGATCCAGTGCGCGAGCACCTCCGAGAGACGCCAGGTTTCCGTGTCCTCCGTCGCGAAGAACTTGACGGTGTCATAGTTCAACAGACTGTCGACGAGCCGCCCGTCCGACTGCGCTTCGATCGCATTCACGCGCCGCTGCACGACGAGGCGCCGCCGCGTAAAGATGTACGTACAGATTGCGTAGCAGGCAAACGTTGCCGCGATGATGATCGTGAACGTCCCCGAATAGTTGCGCATCACGATCGCGACGATCGTGCCGATCTCGATGAAGGTCGGCACGATCGAAAACAGCGCAGTGCCGAGCAGAAATCCGATCCCTTCGGTGCCCTTCTGGACGTCGCGCACGATTGCGCCTGTCTCGCGCCGCGCGTGAAAGCGCGCGCCAAGCCGGTGCAGATGCCCGAAAGTCCGTTGCGCGAATTCGGCAACGGTGCGCTGTGTGACGGCGCTGAAAACGACGTCGCGCGCCTCGTTCAGTGCATCCGCAAAAAAGCGCAGCAGCGCATAGGCCAGTACCAGAAACACAGGGAATACGGCGGGCGATTCGGGATGGCTCAATTCGTCGACGATGTGTTTGAGCGTCAGCGGAATCGCGACCGCGGAGAGCTTCGCGAGGATCATCAGCGCGAAAGACGCTGCCGTGACAGCGCGGTACCTGAGAACGGCAGCGAGCAGGTCGCGGAAGATCAGCCCTTTAAGTTGCGCTCGAACAGTCGTTGCATCGGTCGTCGTCATCTTCGTTCCCGGTTGCCGGCGCGTCCATGTGCGCGACGTGGGGCGAGCCAGATTCGCTCCCGGCAGTGACAGGCCCGTTGTTCATATCGCGGCCGTGCGAGCATGCGACGCGCCTGCGTGGGCGACGCTCATCGCCCCGGCGCTTTTTACATGCCGCTTGTAATTAAGGGCGCGCCACAGCGCTGCCAGGCGCGCGCGATCCTGGAAAAAATTTTCTGTGTGATGTGCAACGATTCGACCATGACAAGCCGCGTTCATCGTTCGGCACAGCGGATGCTGAAAGAGTTTCGCGCTCTGCCCCATCGGACGACACGACTAACGCAGCGCGATTCCCGTCAACTGGCATCAGTCCACCTGCAAAGGGACCACAATGAAGATAGCCATGGTTAGCGAACACGCGTCTCCCCTTGCCCTTGCAGGCGGCGTCGACAGCGGCGGACAGAACATCTATGTCGCGAATGTCGCCCGGTATTTGCAACGAAGCGGTCACGACGTCGATGTCTTCACACGGCGCGACCGCGCGCTGCTGCCGGCCATCTCGAACATGGAGGGCGTGCGCGTTATTCACGTTCCGGCGGGGCCGCCGCTGCAACTGCCCAAAGAGCAGTTGCTGCCCTACATGGGCGAGTTCGCGGATTTCCTGATCGGCTTTTGTCGCCGCCAGCGCACACCGTATCACGTGATGCACGCGAACTTTTTCATGTCCGGCCTCGCGGGCCTGAAGGTGAGGCGCGCGCTCGGCATCCCTCTCGTCACGACGTTTCATGCGCTCGGACGCGTGCGCCGGATTCATCAGGGAAGCGACGATGGCTTTCCCGACGAACGCTTCGCAATCGAAGACGAGCTGGTCAGGCATTCGGACGCGATCATCGCCGAATGCCCGCAAGACGAAGCCGATCTGATCGATCTCTATCATGCGGGCCCTGACCGTATCGAGATCATTCCTTGCGGCTTCGATGCCGACGAGCTTCATCCCATGAGCCGCGATGAGGCGCGCAAAGCGCTCGGTTGGCCGCGCAAGCAGTTCATCGTGCTGCAGCTGGGGCGCATCGTGCAGCGCAAAGGAATCGACAACGTCATTCGCGGCGTGGGCGTGCTCAAGACACAACACGGCATCGACGCGCAGTTGTTTATCGTTGGCGGCAACTCCGATACGCCAAACGAAATCGCGACGCCCGAGATTGCCCGCCTGCGGGGCATCGCGCGTCAGGCGGGCGTCGAGCAGACCACCACCTTCGTCGGACGGCGGGGGCGCGAGCAGTTGCGCCGGTTCTATAGCGCCGCGAACGTGTTCGTCACGACGCCCTGGTACGAGCCGTTCGGCATCACACCCGTTGAAGCGATGGCATGCGGCACGCCCGTTATCGGCGCCGACGTCGGCGGAATCCGCTATTCGGTGAAAGAAGGCGAAACGGGCTGGCTCGTGCCGCCGCGTGATCCCGCCGCGCTTGCCGTGCGACTCGCGACGTTGCAGCGCGATCCTGCGCTCGCGCGCCGCATGGGTGAGGCGGGACTCGCTCGCGCACGGGCGGAGTTCACCTGGCGTGGCGTAGCGAAATCGCTGGAGGCCGTCTATGGACGCATTGCCGACGTGAACACGGTCTGCCCCAGCAGCGACCGGGCCGAATCTCTGCGTTCGGCGGCAGGAGGCGCCGCGCGCTAGTCGAAACCATTGAACTCATTCAGCCGGGGTTGCCATGCTCACGCCTGCTGCCGCACAACGAAGGGCGGCCGTCTTTATCGACAAGGACGGCACGCTGCTCGAAGACGAGCCCTATAACGTCGATCCTGAGCGCATGCGGCTCGCGCCCGGCGCCTGCGAAGCGCTGTCCGAGTTCGCATGCTGCTCGTTCAAACTGATCGTCATCAGCAATCAGAGCGGCGTCGCGCTTGGACGCTTCGAGATCGGCGCGCTCGACGCCGTGGAAGCGAAACTGCGCGAGATGTTCGCGTCATGCGGCGCAACGCTCGATGCCGTGTACTGGTGCCCGCATCACCCGGCCGGCCAGGTCGCCGGCTATTCGCATGCGTGCGACTGCCGCAAACCCGCGCCCGGCATGCTGTTGCGTGCGGCCCGCGAGCATCGCATCGATCTGCGCGCGTCGTGGTTCGTCGGCGACATTCTGGACGACGTCGAAGCGGGCAACGTCGCTGGTTGCAAGACCATCCTGCTCGACAACGGCCACGAAACAGTATGGCAGCGCACGCAGATGCGCATGCCGACCGCCTGCGCGCCCGACCTGCATCGCGCGGCGCTGATGATCCTGCGCTATGAGGAGCGTTGCCATGCGAAGGGTAGCGCGCCCACTGCCTCCCAGCGGGCGGCATGATGAAGAGCCTCGCGCTGATTCCGCAGCCCGTTTCCGCGCATGCACGCGGGGCGGCATCGACGCCGCTTGCATCGTGGGGTAAAGACATCAAGCGCATTCTCTGCGTGCGCACCGACAATCTCGGCGACGTGCTGATGACGACGCCCGCCCTTCACGCGTTGCGCAACCCGGACCGGCACCTGACGCTGCTGACTTCGTCCGCGGGCGCGGCCGTTGCGCCCTTTCTCGCCGACATCGATGACGTGATCCGCTACGACGCGCCATGGGTCCGCGCCCGCCCGCCTCGTTCGCATGCCGCCGACCTGGCGATACGCGCGCTGATCGAAGAGCGTCAGTTCGACGCCGCCGTGATCTTTACGGTGTATAGCCAGAACCCGATGTCAGCCGCGACGCTGTGCTATCTCGCGGGCATTCATCGACGACTCGCGCGTTGCCGCGAGAATCCGTATGCGCTGCTCAATGACTGGGTGCGCGAGACGGAACCGGAGCACGGCACACAGCACGAGGTTCAACGGCAATTGACGCTCGTCGGCGCGATCGGCGCAAGCACGAGCGACACGCGCATGCGCATGCAGTTGCGAGACATCGACCGCGCGACGCTTGCGGCGACCCTCGCACGAAGAAGCATCGACCCGGCGCTGCCCTACGTCGTGATGCATCCCGGCGCCAGCGCCGAATCGCGCCGCTATCCGGCAGAGCGCTTTGGAGAAGCGGCCGCGAGACTCGTCCACGCGACGGGCATGAACGTGCTGGTCACGGGCGGCGCGAGCGAAGCCCCGCTCGCACGCGCGCTGATCGAAATGGCGGGTCCGTCCGTGCGGCCTTTCATTTACGACTTGTCGAATGCCTTCGAACTCGGCGCGTTTGCGGCGCTGATCGAACGTGCGACGGTGCTCATCTCGAACAACAGCGGACCGGTGCATATCGCTTCAGCGCTCGGTGCCCCCGTCGTCGATCTGTACGCGCTCACCAACCCGCAGCATGGGCCATGGCAAACGCCGCACCGTGTCCTCTTCAACGACGTCGAATGCCGCTGGTGCTATCGAAGCGTCTGCCCTCAGGAACATCACGCTTGCCTGCGAGGAATACCGGCCGCCGAAGTCGCCAATGCGGCGCTCGATCTGATCGAGGCAACGAGCCGGCCAGCGCGTCGTGCGCAACCCGACACTCGACGAAATGCAACTTATACGGAATGACGCTCATGTACACATTGGGAATCAATGCCGTCTATCACGACAGCGCCGCCGTTCTGGTGCGTGACGGCGTCGTGCTGGCCGCGGCGGAAGACGAGCGCTTCACGCACGTCAAGCACGCGAAGCGGCCTGTGCCGTTCTCGACCTGGCAATTGCCCTTCGATGCGATCGATTACTGTCTCGGCTCGGCCGGCATCACATTGAAGGACATCGATCATGTCGCGTACTCTTATGACCCGTCGTTGTTCGCCGGCATGCCGAATGAGCCGCGCGCGACCATTGAGCTTCCGTTCGATCCCATGCAGCACAAGTCGGCGAACCCGTCCGAATCACCGTGGGACCCGCTTTTTCTGACCTATATCGCGCATGCAAGGGCACAACTGCTGGACGGCGCGCCACATCATCTGTCGAAGCGATTCGAGGTTGTTGATCGCAACGACGCCTTCCGTTGGCACTTCGTCGATCACCATCTTGCGCATGAAGCCAGCGCGTTTCTCGCCAGTCCCTTCGACGACACAGCCGTGCTCACGATGGACGGCCGCGGCGAAGGTGTGACGACGAGCATGGGCCAGTTTGTCGGCGGTGCGTATAGGCGGCTGCGTCAGGTGGAACTGCCGCACTCGCTCGGTCTGCTCTACGAAGCCGTGACCGCGTGGCTCGGCTTTCTTCACTCGTCAGATGAGTACAAGGTGATGGCGCTCGCGTCGTACGGCAAGCCCGTCTATGCCGACCAGTTCCGCGAGATCGTCAAGGTCCGGCAGGACGGCACGTATACCGTCGATGCGCCGCGTCTCGTCGAACGCTTCGGCGCGCCACGCGAGCGCGGCGGCCCGCTCGAGCAGCGCCACTACGACATCGCGCATTCACTGCAATGCGTGGTTGAAGAAACCGTGCTGCATCTCGTGCGGTGGTTGCACCGGCAAACGGGTTTGACGCGGCTTTGTATGGCGGGCGGCGTCGCGCTCAACTGCGTGATGAATTCGAAAATTCGCGACCTCGGCCCATTCGACGACGTATGGGTCCAGCCCGCCGCAGGCGACGCAGGCACGGCGCTCGGCGCGGCCTTGTGGACCGACTATCGCGAACGCGGCGACGGTACACGCCATTGGACGATGGATCACGCCTATCTCGGCCCCGACTATGGCGACGATGAAATAGAGCGTTTCCTGCAATGGTCGAAGATTCCGTATCGACGCGCATCCGACGTCGTCAACGAAGCAGCCGACATGCTGGCCGCCGACAAGGTAATCGGCTGGTATCAGGGACGCACGGAGTTCGGACCGCGCGCGCTCGGTGCGCGCTCGATTCTCGCGTCGCCGATCGATCCCGGCATGCAGTCGAGGCTCAACGAGATCAAGGACCGCGAGGACTTCCGGCCCGTCGCCCCCGTCGTGCTGGAAGAACACGCGGCTGACTGGTTCGTCGGCGGCCATCGCGCGCCGTTCATGCTGTTCGTGTTCGACGTCCGCGAAGAACAGGCCGCGCGCATTCCGGCCGTGCGCCATGTCGACGGGACCGCGCGCGTGCAGACCGTGAACCGGCAGCAGCACGCGCTGTACTACGATCTGCTCGTCGCCTTCCGGCAGCGTACGGGTGTGCCCGTGCTGGTCAACACGTCGTTCAATACGCGCGGCGAGCCGATGGTCAATTCGCCGCGCGACGCCGTCGAATCGTTCTGGACGTCGCCGCTCGACGCACTCGTGATCGGCCCGTTCATCATCGAGAAAGCGCGTGCCGCCCTCTCAGGCGCGTGCGCTGCGGAGTGCGCACAATGAACGCGCGAACCTTCGACGCAAACGAAGCGCGCACTGTCGGCGTGAGCGCCACGACGGAGCAATGCATGCTATTCGACATCTCCGTCGTCGTGCCCACCTACAGGCGGCCGGTGTTGCTCGAAACCTGTCTGAATGCGCTGGCCGCGCAGGACTTCGACGCGACGCGCTACGAGATCATCGTGTGCGATGACGGCCCCGACGACGCCACGCGAGCCGCAGTCGACCGCTTCGCGCAACGCGCATCTGAACGCGGTCTCGTGGTGCGCTATGTTCCCGTCATTGCCACGCAGGGTCCCGCCGGCGCGCGCAATGCGGGCTGGCGCGCAGCCCGTTCGCCGCTTGTCGCTTTCACGGACGACGATACGATCCCCGATCCGCACTGGCTCACGGCAGGCGCCGCCGCGCTCGCCAAGGGCGCGGACGCGGCAGCGGGCACGATCACGGTGCCCTTGCCAGATGCGCCGACCGACTACGAACTCGACGCAAGCGGCCTCTCGCGCGCCGAGTTCGCGACCGCGAGCGCCTTCGTGCGCCGCTCGCGGCTTGCCGCGATGGGCGGCTTCGACGAACGGTTCACATCCGCGTGGCGTGAGGACTCGGACCTGCAATTTGCGATGCTCAAGGCGGGCGGACGGATCGTGCGCGCGGACGATGCGATCGTTGTCCATCCCGTGCGCCCTGCTCGTTGGGGCGCGAGCTTATCGCAACAGAGGAAGAGCCAGTTCGAGGCGCTGCTGTATCGCAAGCATCCTGTGATGTATCGGCAGCGGATCAACCCGGGCACGCCGCTGCGCTATTACGCGATCGTGGCGAGCGTCGTCATTGGATGCGTTGCGGCATGCGCGGGACAACCAGTGATCGCGGCGGCCGCGCTTCTGCTATGGCTGCTTTTGACAGCGGCATTCTGCATGATGCGGTTGCGCCATACGCGCCGCGATCCGACGCATGTTGCCGAAATGGCATGGACGTCGGTGCTGATTCCATTTCTGTCGATCTATTGGCGCCTGCGCGGCGCGATTCGCTACAAGGTGTTCTTCCTGTGACTTCATTCATCGAACGACTCGGCCCGCAGCGCATCGTGGTCTTCCGCGCGCTGCAACTCGGCGATATGCTGTGCAGCGTCCCTGCATTGCGGGCGCTCAGGCGCGCGGCGCCCCATGCGCATATCGCGTTGATCGGGTTGCCATGGGCGCAGACATTTATCGACCGCTACAGCGATCTGCTCGATGAACTGATCGTGTTTCCTGGCGCGACCGGCTTTCCCGAACAGCGCGAAGACGACAGCGCACTGCCTGCATTCACCCATGCGATGCGCGAACGATGCTTCGATCTCGCGGTTCAACTGCACGGTAGCGGCGCAATTGCGAACGACATCGTGTGCAGCTTCAACGCACGTGCAAATGCGGGCTTCGTTCAGCATGACGAAATCCAGCGCGCCGGCTGTTTCATCGAATGGCCAGACACGTTGCCCGAGCCGCATCGCTATCTCGCGCTGACCCATGCGATGGGCGCACCGTTCGAAGCCGATGCGCTCTCATTCGATCTGACGGCCGCGGACGACGACGATTATGCTGCCCTCGCCGCCGCGAATGGGATCGAAGCGCACCGGCTCGTGCTGGTTCATCCAGGCGCGCAATTGCCGTCGCGGCGCTGGCCCGTGGCGCGCTTCGCTCACGTCGCCGACTCGCTCGCCGCCGACGGCTGGCAAATCGCCGTCACGGGCACGGCCGCCGAGGCGCCACTGACGGCCGCCGTGCTCGGCCTGATGGCCGCGCCCGCGTTGCACCTGGCCGGCTCGACTTCGTTGGGTTCGCTGGCGGCGCTCGTCGAACGTGCAAGGCTCGTGGTCTGCAACGACACGGGAATCTCACATATCGCAGCCGCGATGCGCACGCCGAGCGTCGTCATCGCTTCGGGCAGCGACACGCGGCGATGGGCGCCGCTGAACCGCGAACGACATCGCGTGCTCGCGGACTTTCCGCCTTGCCGTCCCTGTGCGTTCCGGGAGTGCCCGTATGGGCATGAGTGCGCGCTGAACATCACTGTGCGGCAGGTCCTGGACACAGCCCGCGCGATGCTTGCGAGCGACCGCAACGCCCACCCCGCTGCCCCCAACCTGCTGCACGACAGAGGGGGAGCGACAGTCGTCGCCATTCACGAGGAGGCTCGCGATGTCGCATAACTGCCGACGGCTTCGCGTGCTGACCTGGCATGTGCATGGCAACTACCTGTACTACCTGACGCAGGCGCCGCACGAATTCTACCTGGTCACGAAGCCTGGCAATCCGCCAGGCTACGCGGGCGCGAACGGTACGTTGCCGTGGGGCAGCAACCTGCATGAGGTCGATATCGACGAAGTGGCGTCGGAAGAATTCGATGTCGTGCTGTATCAGCACCGGCAGCATTGGGAACACGACCGCGAGCATGTGCTGTCCGCTCATCAGCGCCGCTTGCCGCGCGTGTATGTCGAGCACGACCCGCCGATGGAGAATCCGTATCAGCAACGGCATTGGGTCGATGACCCCAACACGCTGATCGTGCACGTCACGCCCTTCAACCAGCTGATGTGGGATTGCGGCGTCACGCCCACTCGGGTCATCGAGCATGGCGTTGTCGTTCCCGAAGGCGTGCGCTACAGCGGCGAGCGCCAATGCGGGATTGTCGTCGTCAATCATCTCGCGCAACGCGGACGCCGGCTTGGCGCGGACATATTCACGCATCTACGCGCGTGCGTGCCGCTCGATCTCGTCGGCATGGATGCGCAAAGCTGCCGCGGGATCGGCGAAATCTCCAACATGGAACTCGCCGCGTTTATCGCGCGCTACCGCTTTTTTTTCAATCCGATCCGCTGGACGAGCCTGGGGCTCGCGATCGTCGAGGCAATGACGATCGGCATGCCGATCGTCGGTCTGGCTACGACGGAATTATCGACGGTGATCCGCAATGGCCAAAACGGCTTCATTCACACCAGCACAGAGGCGCTCGCCGAGGCGATGCACATGTTGCTGCGCGACCCATCGCTTGCGCGCGAGCTGGGTGCGAACGCGCGGCGCACCGCGCTAGAGCGTTTCCCTATTCACCGTTTCGTGAAGGACTGGCACGACACGCTGACGCAGGTGGCGGCCTGACATTTGCCTGGGAGCACGACCATGAAAGAGGTATCGCGCAAACGCATCGTCGTGACGGGCGGCGCAGGGTTTCTTGGCTCGCATCTGTGCGAGCGGCTCGTCACGCAGGGGCACGACGTACTGTGTGTCGACAACTTTTATACGGGCACGAAGGACAACATCGCGCATCTGCTCGATTGCACGAATTTTGAGCTGATGCGGCACGACGTAACGTTTCCCCTCTATGTCGAAGTCGACGAGATCTACAACCTTGCGTGTCCCGCGTCTCCCATTCACTACCAGCACGACCCCGTCCAGACGACCAAAACAAGCGTGCACGGTGCGATCAATCTGCTGGGGCTCGCGAAACGCGTGAAGGCGAAAATCTTCCAGGCATCGACCAGCGAAGTGTATGGCGATGCGCGCGTGCATCCGCAAACGGAAGACTATTGGGGTCACGTGAATCCCATTGGTCCGCGCTCCTGCTACGACGAAGGCAAGCGATGCGCAGAGACGCTTTTCATGGACTATCGACGTCAACATGGACTGGATATCCGTATTGCGCGTATCTTCAATACGTATGGGCCGCGCATGCATCCCGCCGATGGCCGCGTGGTGTCCAACTTCGTGATGCAGGCATTGAACGGCGAGCCGCTGACCGTCTACGGCGACGGCTCGCAAACCCGCTCGTTCTGCTTTGTCGACGACATGATCGACGCATTCATCCGGCTGATGAACCTGCCCGAGTACCCGGGCGGCCCCGTCAATCTCGGCAATCCGCATGAAGTATCGATGCTCGAAATTGCGCGGCGTATTGTCGACATCACGGGCTCGCCGTCGCCTGTCGCGTTTCGCCCGCTCCCCATCGACGATCCGTGGCATCGTCAACCGGATATCACCCGCGCCACGCAACTGCTTGCCTGGCAGCCCACGACATCGCTCGATGACGGGCTCGCCCAAACCGCCCGCTATTTCTCGGCGCTGCATTCGGCTTCGCATCTGAACGACACCGGAAATGGCAACGCGAGGACGGAGTTGCAGATAGTGCGGCCGCTGCTGTCATAGGGCTTCGCCTGCGTGCGAAGCCGCAAGCATGGCGGCAAACACGGCCGGCGCGCTCGACCACCATCAACGGATGATCGCCATAAAAAAGCGACCGGCACAAGGAATCATGCCGGTCGCGCGGACACCGGAGATGGGGACTCCGGCTATCCGTTGCACACAGCAACGGAATGTCTTGCAGCGACATCGATGAGGAAGTCGCTGCCGTTACGCTTCGTCACGTTATACCGCCGACACTTAACTGCCGGATGCGGCTCATCGTTATCGTCCGAAAGCCGTTCACTCCTCCGAGCGACGCGCGCAGAAAGTGCGACCAAACCGATGCGAAAAATCCCCGACACTAAATGATGAGAGTGCGGCAAGCGTTCGCACAGCTTGTAAGCATCCGCTGGCGACCGCCGAAAGAATAGAGATCCGACTGATTCCGGTAAGCAGATTAACGTCCGCGCACTCGATTGTTAAGACCCCATACGCGTCCGTAACTCACGGTTATCGTACGGAGAAGCATCCTCTGCGGTTGCTTCATATTCGGAGCTGAGGGACGTCGACCGCCCGGTGCGGTGCTGCACGGGCACACCGATTGCCGCGCCATCTTCAGATCGGCTGTCAGCCGCGCTAGAGATACGCGCCAATCGAGGAGCAAATCATGACGATCACGACGATTCGCAAGTCGGATACGGAAGTCCAGGTCGAGCAGACCTTGTACACATTCGCCGCGAAAGAACAGGCGGATGCGTTCCAGCAATGCCTCGTGAACGGCAGCGTGGAAGGCTGTCATAGCAATCATCCGCCCGTGTCGATGAGACCCGCGCGGCCCGACGAGCGCATCGACGATCCGAACCGCGACAGCACGATTTCACCGTCTCTCGGCGGCGATACGGCGATGTGATTCCTGCCTCGGTAACCTGACGCGGCCCGCGCGAGACCAGGAATATGTGCAGTTCGAGCGCGCCGCCACCCGGTAGACGCCGCCGCTGTACGGACGCTGGAAAACGACCAACACGCGGGAATACGACTTGCGGATCCGTGGACATAGTCCAACTCGACGGAGGCCCACATGCAGCCCGATGACACACCCCTCAAACCCGGTGACGAAGGACCGCCCGACGCGCCGGGCGTCGGCGAAGACATCTGCCGCGCATGCCAGGGAACGGGCAGCGTCGAAGGTCAACGCTGTACCGTTTGCAACGGAACGGGCAAGGTGTTGCAGGGAATAGGAGGCGGTTAGCCGAAACGGAGATTCGAATGCATTTGAGCGACAGGGTGGCGCTCGTGACGGGCGCTGGTTCCGGCATCGGCAAGGCGTGCGCGCTGAAGCTGGCGGCCGAAGGCGCGCGCGTGATCGCCCATGCTCACAAGGTCGAGGAAACTCAGGCCACCGTCGCCGCGATCAATCAGGGCGGCGGCAGCGCGTTCGGCATTACTGCCGACCTGCGCGATGACAAGGGCCTCAAGAAAGCCATCGATTCTGGCATCCAGACCTTCGGCGCGCTCGACACCGTCGTCGCCAATGCCGGGATTAACGGTGTCTGGGCGCCTATCGACGAGTTGCTGCCCGACGAATGGGACAACACCGTGAACACGAATCTGCGCGGCACCTATTTGACGCTTCACTACACGGTCCCTTATCTGAAGCGCGCAGGCCGGGGTTCGATCGTCATCATTTCGTCGATCAACGGCACCCGCGTATTCAGTCACGGCGGCGCATCCGCGTACTCGACGACCAAGGGCGGATTGCTCGCGCTCGGCCAGATGATCGCGCTCGAACTTGCCAAGCACAAGATTCGCGTCAACGTCGTGTGTCCGGGCAAGATCGAATCGAAGATCGACGAGAACACGCGCGCGCGTTCGAGCGCAGAAGCGTCCGAGCCCGCGCAATACCCTCAAGGGAAAATTCCGTTGACCAATGGTCAAGCGGGCACAGGCGACGATATTGCCGAGATGGTGGCCTTTCTGGTTTCGGACCGCGCAAGATACATCACGGGGACCCCTGTCTGGATCGACGGTGGCCAATCGCTTCTGGTGGGATAGGATCAGGACCCGCCACGCGATTGCCACCGCGGCCTTCATGCTTGCTTGCGTTCCAGTGCCGGATTTTGTGCGGCCAGACGGTGCCTCCTTTGCTGAGGCGACAGTTTCCAGGTTGCGAACGAATTTACTTCACGATGTGACATTTCCATCAGCAAGCATGACAGCAGCCACACAACTCAGTCCTCGTCCTTTCCGGCCGGAATGACCGAGCTGAGCACCTGACGCGCCGTATTCGCAATTACACTGCCCTCTTTCGGGTCGCCCGCCATCAAGGTCCGCGCGAACGCGCGCGCCTGCGCCAGCGTCACGTGCGGCGGTAACGGCGGCACTTCGGGATCGGATTTCACTTCGAGCACGACGGGGCGTGTGGCGGCCAGCGCGGTCTCCCACGCCTGCGCCAACTGTTCCGCGTCGTCGACGTAGAGACCCATGAGGCCCAGCATTTCCGCGAACCGGTGATACGGCACATTCGGGATCTGCTGCGAAGCATCGAACTTCGGATCGCCTTCCATCACGCGTTGCTCCCACGTCACCTGGTTCAGGTCTTCATTGTTGAGCACCATGCAGATCCAGCGCGGGTCCGCCCAACGCTTCCAGTACTTCGCGACGGTGATCAGTTCGGCCATGTTGTTCATCTGCATCGCGCCGTCGCCGACCATCGCGATCACGGGACGTCCGGGAAAGGCGAACTTCGCCGCGATTGCATACGGAACAGCCGCCCCCATCGATGCAAGTCCGCCCGACAGCGACGCCTTCATGCCGCGACGGATCTTCAGATCACGAGCAAACCAGTTCGCGCACGAACCCGAGTCGCTGGTGAGAATGACGTTGTCGGGCAGCCGTGGTGACAGTTCCGTGAAAGCGCGTTGCGGATTCACGCCGTTACTGCTCGGCTGACGCGCGCGTTCATCGAGTGTCTCCCACCAGCGCGAGGTCCAGCGTTCGATACGCGAGCGCCATGCGTGCCTGTCGTTCTCTTTCAGCAACGGCAGCAACGCGCGCAGGGTTTGCGCGCTGTCGCCGACGAGATTCACCTCCATCGGATACCGCAGGCTCAGCACGTCCGCCTTGATATCGATCTGCACGCCGCGCGCATCGCCTTCCTTCGGCAGAAACTCCGAGTAGGGAAAGCCCGAGCCGATCATCAGCAACGTGTCGCATGACGTCATCAGCTCATAGCTGGGCTTCGTGCCGAGCAGACCGATGGAGCCCGTCACCCACGGCAGGTCGTCCGGCAGCGCAGCCTTGCCGAGCAGCGCTTTCGCGACGCCGGCGCCGAGCCGGTTCGCGACTTCGATCACTTCGTCCGTCGCATCCAACGCGCCCGCGCCAACCAGGATCGCGACCTTGTGTCCCGCGTTCAGCACGTCGGCTGCGCGCTGCAGATCGTCTTGCGCGGGCACGATGGTTGGCCGCGAATAGCCGATGCCGGAATGGGCGGTGCCGTGCTTGCGCGCGGGCGGCTCGTATTCCAGATCCTGCAAGTCGTTCGGCAGAATCAGCGCCGTCACGCGACGCTCGGACAGCGCAATGCGTATTGCGCGGTCGACCATGTGCCGCACCTGTGCAGGCACGCTCGCCTGCTGGACATACGAGCCCGCGACGTCCTTGAACATCGCCGCGAGATCGAGTTCCTGCTGATAGTGCGAGCCGAGCGCCGCGCGCGCCTGCTGGCCTACGATCGCGAGCACGGGCATGTGATCCATTCTCGCGTCGTAGAGCCCCGTGATCAGATGCGATGCGCCGGGCCCGGACGTCGCGATGCATACGCCGAGTTCGCCGGTAAATTTGGCGTGCGCGCTCGCCATGAATGCCGCCATTTCTTCATGACGTGCCTGCACGAATTCGATCTTCCCTTCCGCGCGATTGAGCGCGCCGAACACGCCATTGATGCCATCACCCGGATAGCCGTACATGCGCTTCACGCCCCAGCGATGCAGCCTGTCGACGATGAAGTCGCCCACTGTCTTTGCCATGAAAGCCTCCTGCGAAAGATACGTTGGTGGATGCCGTCTGCCGGACATCGAGCATCTGAGAGCATCTGACGAGACAGCAAGACTTGCGCCCCGCTCAGGCGAAACCCCGCTGTAAGGTACATTCATTGCTGACGGGTCAGTAGTCGGACAGGAACCGAACTCTCGTCATTCAACATCGCCAACCATGCAAGACCCCACCTCGCATTGCTCGACGGATCGTGCCGCTGCTGCGCCCATCACGCGAATCACGGCGGATGCCTATGTCATTCCGACGGATGCGCCAGAGGCGGATGGCACGTTCGAATGGATAGGTATGGCTCGCGAAGGCAAGGAGATCAAGCATGCGCAGCATCCGCAAACCCAGAATAGTTGTGATCACGGGCGCCACTGCGGGCGTGGGCCGCGCAGCCGCGATGGAATTCGCGCGACATGGTGCCGACGTGGCGCTGCTTGCACGCGATGCCAGCGCGCTGAACGAAACCGCCGAGGAAATCCGTAACTCGGGCGTACGCGCGCTGCCTATCAAGGTCGATGTGAGCGACGCCGACGCAGTGGACGCGGCAGCCGCTTCCATCGAATCGCAACTGGGTCCCATCGATGTGTGGATCAACAACGCGATGGTGACAGCCTTCGCGCCCGTCGACGGGCTCTCGCACAACGACTTCGCGCGCATCACCGACGTGACTTACCACGGCTTCGTATGGGGCACCACGGCTGCGTTGAAACGGATGATCCAACGCGACAAGGGCGTGATCGTCCAGGTCGGCTCCGCGCTCGCATACCGCTCGATCCCGCTGCAATCCGCTTACTGTGGCGCCAAGCATGCGATACGCGGGTTCACCGACGCCTTGCGTTGCGAACTCCATCATCGCAAGAGCCGCGTGCACGTGACGATGGTCCAGATGCCCGCGTTGAATACACCCCAGTTCGACTGGGCCGAAAATCATATGACCCATGCTCCGCGGCCCGTTGCGCCGATCTTTCAGCCGGAGGTCGCGGCGCGCGCGATCTATTGGGCCGCTACCCATCGGCGTCGCGAAGTGTGGGTGGGCGCGTCGTCGATCAAGGCGATCGTTGCCAACCAATGGATACCGGGCTGGCTCGACCGCTATCTGGGGCGAACGGGCGTCGCCGCGCAGCAGGATACGCAGGTGTCGAACGCAGCACAGCCCTCCAACTTGTGGAAGCCCGTGAGCGAACTGCATCGCGTGCATGGGCGCTTCGATGCCGACGCCGCGTCGTCGAGCCCTGCTTTCTGGCTCGATACTCATCGCGGGCTCGCGATGCTCGCCGTTGCGGCCCTCGCTACGCTGTGCGTCGGCGCCATGCGCCGCCGAGTCTGATTATGGCGTTGCGCATCGAGGACTACGCGCTGCTCGCCTATGGCCACAGCGCGGCCCTGACGGGTATCGCGCGAATGCAATTCCAGACGGCGCGTTGCGCGAGCCTCAGACGCAGACCGTGTCAAAGAGGGAGCCAAGGTCTGAGCAGACCCACCATCACGCGATGGACTGCACAAGGCCAGATGGCACCCTCCGGCACGGACCCGCACCCGTCCCTGGAACGGCTTGAAGCCGGGGATGGGAACGCGACGAGGATCGCCTCGATGTCTTGCGCGAATCCCCATCGGTTCTCATCGCATTCTGCTCTCCAGAACTTCGAGCGCCGAGTCGATTGCCCCGACAGCATGCAGAAAGCCCAACCGCCCACCCTCTGCCTTGAGCCGCCGGAGTTCGTGCAGCGATGCCATGTCCGCGTTGCCCGTCCCGTATGAGGCGAGCGCGCGTCCACGTGCGACGAAGAAGGCGGAAAAAGGTGAAGGCTCACGGCGGGCGTAATCTTCAAGGGCCGCGGCATGGATCATGGCTGCATCCCACAGTCCCCGGTCGATGCATGCGTCTATTGCATCACGTCGAAAGAGATAATGATTGTGGCTCACCGCGCCGGAAGCGAGCAGCGCCTCCCCCTCTTCGAGCGCTTTCTCGAAGACAACGGAGTCATCCGTCGCGCGCGCAAGAATGCCGAGATAAGACGGGCCCAAATAAGTCATGCCCGTTTCCCGGCTAATCGCCAGCGCTTCGCCGATATCGTCGAGCGCTTCACGCTGGCGGCCAGCGACTCGATATAACTCTGCACGCAACGCGAGCGCTTCGCCTTCGAACCGCTTCGATTTCAGATCGCGCGCACACTGTAGCGCCGGGCCGACATGCTCCCAGGCACGATCCCACTGAGCAAGGTCGTGCAGGCAGTGCCAGGCGGCATGATGGGCCACGGCGAGCGCCCGCAGATGCTCCACCTTCGCTGCTGCCGCGACGCTAGCGAGCGCAATATCGAGTCCAGCCGCTGCCCTGCCAGCAAACCAGGCCGTGATCGCGCACATGGGCAGATTGGCAACCTCGATTCGTCCGAAGCCGTGACGTCGGCACACTTCGATGCAGCGACGAAAGGCGTCGTGCGCGCTCATCATGCGGCCGCGCATGTACTCTCCGTCTCCGAGTCCGCCGAGCGCGGCCGCCTCCTGTTCGTGGTCGTGCACTTCCCGCGCAAGCGCGAGACTGCGTGCGTGCTCACGGACGCAGCCGTCACTATCGCCGCGCGGAAAGCACAGATTGCCGCGCAGAAAGTGAACACGTGCCTCTTCGTGACGGAGGTCCAGCGCGGCGGCCGCTGCGGCGGCGCTGTCGAGATCGGCCGATGCCCCGTCGAGATCATCGATGACCCGTTTCACGGTGGCCCGCCCGATCCATGCGTGGCAACGCTGCGCGTCCGTCGTCGCAACTTCGAGTGCATTTTCGAAGGCGCGAAGCGCCAACGTCATGTCACCCACGTCATGCAGGATGTTTCCACGCAGGCATTCGAGCGAGACGATGTCGTTGCGTTCGGCGGCCAGTTCGAGCCCCCGTTCGACTAGCCGCAATGCAAATTCATAACGGTGCGCGGCCGCTTGCGATCGGGCTGCTTCGCAATAGGCGCATGGCGCTTCGGCGTCGGCTGCCCGATCGAGATGCTGAGCACGTATGACGGGATCACGCTCGCGGTACCAGCGCGCGGCGCGGAGATGCAATTCACGGCGCCGGCTTTTCAGCACGCCGTCATAGATGGCATCGCGGATGAGCGCATGATGGAATATGAATCCGCTGCCCTGGCGCCGCAGAAGGCGCTCCAGCACAAGGGGTTCCAATGCTGCGTCGGCTCCGTCGAGAAGGTCAACGACCGCCTCCTGCTCGAAGACCTGACCGAGCACGGAAGCCGCCTGCAACAGCGCCTTGTCCATCGGATCGAGTCGATCCAGCCGTGCCTGCACCAGACTTTGCACCGAGCCCGGCACGCCCGTTCCAGAACGCTTCTCCGTGTTGCTGAGTAACTGCTCGAGAAACAGCGGATTGCCCGCGGCCCGTTCGATGCAACGCTGCGCCAGATCCGCCGCTGTACCTGCGAACGATTTCACCATCTGACGCGCTTCGTCGACGTTCAGTGGACCGAGGTCGAAGACCGAACACGGCGCGTCGGCGGCTGCATGCCATTGCGAGTCGAGTGGATCGCCCTGGGCGCGCGATGTCAGCACCAGCACCACGGGAGCCGTCGCCGCCGACGCGGCGAGTCCTGCCAGGTCCGAGAGCGTCGGCGCGTCCGACCAGTGAATATCTTCGACGGCAAGCAAGCGAGGTTGCAGGCGGCTCGCGCGTTGCACAAGCGTGCTCAGGACCTTCCGTCGGCCGCGAACGCGTGTCGCGTTGTCCATCGCATCGTAGACGGTCTGGTCATCGCCAGCCTGTCGCACATCGACCATGTCATAGAGGAAGGGAGCGTCGCCTGCGTCGATCAGGCCTTCAGTGATCGCCTGTGCCACGGCCGTCGTGCCGGCACGCTCATCGCTCGCGTCGTCGAGCGCGAGCAGGCTGCGCACAACGGACGGGACAGCGTCCCGTCCGGTTCTCGCGCCGAAGTCGAGCACGAGGCCGCTGTGACACGCGTACCCCAGCGTTCGCGCCTCGCGTTGAAACTCCTCGACAAGGCGGGTCTTGCCGATGCCTGCCTCACCGCGTACATGGACGATGCGCCCGCACCCGCTTTCGCGGCATGCTTCGAGCACGGCTCGAAACTGGCGAAGTTCGTCGCAGCGACCAACGAACGGTCGACCCGGCACCGTGCGCCGGAAACCGACGAGACGCGATACGGGAACAACATCCGCGAATCCCTTGACGACAAGGGCATCCCGTTCCACGCGCTCGATACGGTCAGCGAGGGCTTGCCACACGGCTTCCGATATCAGGATCTCGTCCGGTCCGGCCGCGTCGGTGAGACGCGAGGCGAGGTTGACCGTCTCCCCCGTTACGGTGTACTCCCTGTGCGTCGCACTACCGGTGCCGCTTGCCACAACCTGGCCCCCGGCAATGCCGATATGGACAGAGAGCGAGCATGCGAGGGTCCGGGACAGGCCGGGCATTGCTTCGCTGATCGCCAGCGCTGCCCGCACGGCACGTTCGACATCGTTGCCGTGCGAAAGAGGCGCGCCGAAAACCGCCATCACGCAGTCACCGACATGCTTGTCGATATGCCCGCCATGCTGCTCGACAATGCGATCGACCTGGTCGAAGTATCGATCGAGTACCGCGAGCACTTCCTCGGGATCGGCGCGCTGGCTCATTTTCGTGAAGCCACACAGATCGGCAAAGAGCACGGCGACCTGCCGCCGTTCACCCTTCATCTCGCTCTCGCCAATGGCGGCTTGTCCGGGCTCGGCTCGCGCCCGCAGCGCGGCCAGCGCGTCGAGCAGTTTGCGGCGATGACCGACCGACGTGATGCCGAGATCCTTCAGATCGTCCGCGGTCAGCGTGCGCAGAACATCCCCGTCAACGGCGTTCTCGCGAAACACCCGTTCGTACTGGTCCATTCCGAGGCTGCGCAGCCACGTGCCGACGTCCACGATCTCTCCTGGGTGGAAGGTGCCCGACCTGCTCAAAAGATAGCACGAGGCCGGACTCGTGCGCCGCGCGGCTCGATTGGCCGCGCGTGTCGGCTGTTGCGCTCATTCGGGCGCGTTGGACGCGCAACCCAGTCCACCGCGTAGAAGATGTTGTGCGTTGGGCTTGCGTCGCGGCCTCATGCGCGACCCAAACCAGACTGATTGCCTCGCGAGCGGCCTGAGCATGGCGGCTGCGTGATCATCAAAAAGCAACCGGGCGTGCGGGCACGCCCGGCCCGATTGTCAGCGTCGCCTACTGCGACATTGCACCCGATGCGGGGTGATCCATGCCCATCGAATCGTGCTTCTTCATCTTGTTGCCTTTCTTCATCGAGTCGTGCGCCGTACCGCCCTTGCTCATCGTATCGTGAGACATGGCGTCTTTGCTCATCGTATCGTTTGACATCGCGCCGCTTGCCTGTGCGAATGCCGCCGATACACCCATGCTCATCGCTGCCGCGAATACTACCGTCATCAGTCGTTTCATTGCTCATCTCCTTGGTGGGTTGAAAGTGGCATCCGGCCATGCCGGAACCAGAAAAAGAAGGACAGCACTCAGGAACCGCCGAACCAGTTGTAGCCCTGGTCGACCCAATAGCCGCCGGGATAGGTATTGGTGACGAATATCTCGACGATGTGCTTCGGGTTCTTGTAGCCGAGCTTGGTCGGCATGCGCAGCTTCATCGGATAGCCGTATCTGGCGGGCAGGCGCTCGCCGTCGTACTCGAACGTGAGCAAGGTCTGCGGATGCAGTGCAGTCGGCATGTCGATGCTTTCGTAGTAGTCGTCCGCGCAGCGGAAGCCGACGTATTTCGCGGTGGTGTCCGCGCCCACGCGGCGCAAAAATTCGCGAAACGGCGTGCCGCCCCAGCGTCCGACCGCGCTCCAGCCTTCCACGCAGATGTGCCGCGTGATCTGCTCCGCGTGCGGCAGCGCGTACAGTTCCGGTAGTGTCCAGACGCGCTGGCCTGTCACGAGGCCACCCACTTTCAGGCGGTAATCGCTGCCGTCGACGTCGGGCACGTCATCGATCCCGTAGAACGCGTTGAACGGAAACGGCCGCGTGATCTGGGCTTCCGTATAGGTCGGCGCAAGCCGGTTCGGATCGAAAAGCAGCGCCTGCGCGCGATCGTTCAGCCGCGAGACGGCAGTCAGAAACTTGTTCACCGACTCGTCGTCGGTAATCGAGCAGCCTGTCAGCAGCGACAGGCCACCGAGCGTCAGCAAGCGCTTGCCGAACAGTCGGCGCGAAGGCATGTCCAGTTCGCGGCGCGCGTCCGCAACAATCGCCGCACGGTCAAGCTTGATGATTCTTTTGTCGTCCGTCTTCATGTCAGGTCCTCGGGCAAAGATCAGCGGCCGCGCAACATCGTCAAGAGCGAGCGCGGCACGAGCGCGACCATCGCGACATGCACGACGACGAACGCAGCCATCACCGCCATCGCGCAGAAGTGGACGACGCGCGCGTTGTCGTAGCCACCCATCAGTTCGCGCAACAGCGGAAACTGAACGGACTTCCAGATCGCGAGCCCGGACAGCACCAGGACCAGAAGATCAACGATGACGGCCAGATACGCGAGTTTCTGCACGGCGTTGTACTGGCTCGAATCCGCGTGTGAGAGCTTGCCGCTCAATGCGGCGATGAAGTCGCGAAACACGGCTCGCGGCGACAGAGGAAAGAACTTCGCGACAAATCGGCCGCTCGTCAGGTTAAGCGCCAGATACACGAGACCGTTGAACACCAGCAGCCACATTGCTGCGAAGTGCCATTGGAGCGCACCTCCGAGCCAGCCGCCGAGGGTGATCGACGGCGGAATCACAATGCTTTGAAAGACCGGCGACGCATCGTAAATGCGCCAGCCGGAAAACATCATGATCAGCGCGGCGAATGCATTGAGCCAATGCGTGATGCGCAACCAGAGCGGATGAACGGGCCTGTTGCCCAGAGAAGTCTCGCGTGCCGGCGTGAGTGCCGCTTTCATCGTTTCCATGTCGTTCACCGTGACGGTTGGATACATGTCAATTCGTCGGAAACGCGAGTTTGGTTACAGCGTCGTTCGCGGTCACGCGCCCTTGTGCGATCGGCGCTCGCGTCGTGCGCGAAAAATGTCGAGCACGGTGTAACCACCCGGCGCGCAAGAGCGAATTAAGGCTGTAAGGAGGCGGGTGACGACGATGGAAGACGATCGCGCTATAGTGGCGCAACACGGCTTCGGCTGCTCCGGAACGATCGATCTGGAACTGGGCGGCCCGCGCGCCCTGGCGGCAGCGAGCCGTTTGGACGGGTCGCCGTCTCGCCATTTCGCCAATCAAGGAACCAGGTTGCAAGAAGCGGAAATCCGCCTGAAAGCGTTATTCGTCGCCGGTCTCGACGGCGATGCCGACGCGTATCGCAGCTTCCTGCAAGCGCTGACGCGCCATCTGCGCGGCTATCTGCGCAAGCGCATCCCGCACTATCGCGAAGACGTCGAGGACCTCGTTCAGGAAATCCTGCTCGCGGTGCACAATGCGCGTCACACCTATCGTCCGGACGAACCGCTGACTGCCTGGCTGTACGCGATCGCCCGCTACAAGCTGATGGACTTCTTCCGCTCACGCGCGCGCCGCGAATCCCTGAACGATCCCCTCGACGACCACGCCGACCTCCTTGCCGACACAGATGATGAACCCGCGCAGGCAAGGCATGACATCGGCAAACTGCTCGAGCATTTGCCGGACAAACAGCGGCTTCCCATCGTTCATATGAAGCTCGAAGGCCTGTCCGTGACGGAGACTGCGCGCCTCACCGGCCTGTCCGAATCGGCCGTCAAGGTCGGCGTGCATCGTGGCCTCAAGGCGCTTGCAGCACTGATCGGAGGACGGCGATGAGAACCGATGATCTCGTCAACCTGCTGTCGAACCAGGTGACGCGCGTCGACCGGGGCCTCGTCGCACGTCGCTTCGTCAAGGCGCTGGTGCTAGGCGCGCTGGGCTCGCTGGTCCTGATGACCCTGGTATTCGGCGTGCGGCACGACCTCGCCGTTGTGGCGCGCACTACCCTCTTCTGGGCGAAGGTTGCCTTTCCGCTTGCGATCGCGATCGGCGCTCTGCTTGCCGTCACGCGTCTTGGCCGGCCGGGCGCGCGGACGGGCTATGGCTGGGCATTGATCGCGCTGCCGTTCATCGCGGTGTGGGCCGCAGGCATGCTCACGCTCGATAACGCGCCGTCGGCCGGACGCTGGGCGCTCGTGCTGGGCCGCACCTGGCGCACATGTCCGTTCAACATCCTGCTGCTTTCGTTGCCGACGTTTCCAGCCGTGTTCTGGGCAGTCAGATCGCTCGCGCCGACACAATTGCGGCTCGCGGGCGCCGTCGCCGGACTTCTTGCAAGTTCCGTCGCCACGATCGTGTACTGCATGCATTGTCCCGAGATGAGTCCGGCATTCTGGAGCGTGTGGTATGCAATCGGGATGTTGGTGCCTGCGGGCATCGGCGCGTGGCTGGGTCCGAAATTGTTGCGCTGGTAGACGGGGCATCAGCAGACTGACAGCCATGCAGCCGTCGTCGAAGCCGGGATCATCGAATCGGTGATCCCGGCTTTTTCACATCTGGCAGTCACGATTGACGCAAGTGCATGGCGCTCCGCAACCGGGCTTTCGGAAACCCGTACCGAAGGTATCCGGCATTGCGCATGCGTTCGGGTTCGGCCCCACAGACGGCCGGGTGATCGACTCAAAGACAATGCGAGCGCGACGCAAGCGAAAGCGAGTCAGCCGCCAGCGATACTGGCTTCACCCTCCCGTCACGTGATCAGCAAAGCGCCCCGGGGTGTTCGGCGGCGCCTTACGTGTTCAGCCGCGCCAGGCATACCGCCCGTTGATCACTCAAGGTATCTTGCCAGCACTATGAAATCAACGGACGACGCACGGGATGTCCGTGATGTCTACGGTCTGTTGATACATCGCTGATTATTCGTAATCCAGCCGTCGCGCGGCGTTCGTATCCCGTCGCACGACAGCGCATCGCACGCGGAGGGCAACATGGAAGCGGAACGGGTTGAGCGTATCGTCGTGGCGTTGCGAAAAGCCGCCGAGCGTGAGCGGCTCCTTACCTATCAGCGCTTTCACACAATGTTCAGCGCGGGAGACCCGCTCACGGCGCGCTATGACGCGCTCGAACGGGCCGTTGCTTCGCTCGGCGAAGTGTCGACCATCGACTATGGCGTGCTGCTAGCGCTCGCCAATGGCCTGCCTGGTCCCGAATTCTTCCGCCGCTACCAGAGGCATCGTTACGAGGACTACGTGGCCGTCATGGGGCCGCCCATTCGTCGGCAGTCGATCAAGCGCAAGCGGATGCTGGTGGAAGCAGAGCGGCGCCGCGTGTATGACGACGCCAAAAGAAAAGCGGAAAGCCACGCCGCCGAAATAGCCTGATCGTTGCCGCTCGTGAGACGGCGTTGCGAACTGAGGCAAGGGCACTGCGCGCGCCACGCTCGAAGGCGTTATCCTTTGCCACCAGATATTCGGGTGACGCCTGTTGTTCGGTCAAGCCATCGCCCATTCCAGCTTACGCAGCGACCGCGTCTTTTAGTCCAGTGCACCTTCGGCAGCCTGCTGATGGCAGCCGGTGCACTTGCGGACCAGTTCGGCCGCAAGAAGCTCTTCGTCTTCGGTCTGGGCGGCTTCATCATCACATCGGCGGGCATGAGCTTTGCGCCGTCAGTGCTCGAGCATGAAAGCGTTGGTCACCCACGTGAGCAACGTGGGATCGCCGCCCAATTCGCGTCCGATGGCGGGCGTTGCGACTGCGCCGCCGGAAAACGATAAGGGCAACACGAGACCAGCCAGGCACACCGCCGCCAGAATCAGCAGCTTGTTGCCTTCCGCCCCATTTGAACTGGCATGATGACTCATGTAGACAATCCGTGGAGGGTGTGCGCAAACCGGTTGTGCAGTTCCGCACGTATCTGAAGGGTCGGCATTGTCGGGCGCGTGCGGCCCGACATAAAGCGGCCTTCAGCGTTCGGAGAGTCTCCCGGCAAGCAACAATCTGGCGCACGGGGCGGGTCTGATGGGCGCGGTATCTGTAACCTGTGCGGATGCGCTACGCGTCCGCGCAACGGGCTTGCACAGGGTCCGTGGATACCTATGGCTACGGCTTCTTTTCAATCCCGGTGAAGCCGCTGCGCTTCGGATCTCGCACCGCTTTATTCGCACCGCGGTCAAACCTGCCTCGTTCACGGAGCCGTTCGAACAAGTACGAATCCGCGTCGCCGTCCCTGATTGTCCGAATCGGTCGTGTTCATCGCCGAGTACAGATCAGCCGTCTTCACCCAGACAGGCGGATACTTGTAACGTGCGACATCGAGCACGAGGAAGCGATCTGTCTTTGCATCAAACGCCGCAAGCGGTGAGATGTGTCCACCCGATTCTTCGCCCAACGTCCGGCGCAGATAGTTGACGACAACGTAGCTGCCACGCGAATCGAGTGCCTGTGATGCCAATGTCCGGAAGCCGTCGATATCGATTGTGTCCGCATGATAGACCTCGGCCTTGACGCCGTAGGTTCCGACGAGGCCGGCAAACTGATCGAGCGTCATGCCCTTCTCCCGCAGGACGTCCTGTGGCAGGATCCGTTCCGTCGACGGGTTCAGCACGTTTTCCTGCGTGAACGTCTTGAAGGGTTCGATGCCCGGCGTTGGCGGCGCCGTAACAGAGAGCGCATTCAACACCATTACCATCGTCGCCACGCCGCAATACGCCTGATTTTTCTGTGTGACGAACTGGATGCTGAGCGGCCAATAAGATCGGCGCGCGGTGCTTTCGAGCAGAATTTCTTCCCCCGAGTCGCTACTCAAGCTGATCAGGTTTGGAGGAAGCGGAAGTGTCTCGGCGCGCGTCGCTGCGGCGAACAGCAACACCATGATTGCGGCGCTACGGAGCAGGACGATGCGAACGCTCATGTCGGCCCTCCATGATCCAGGTTGGTGTTCACTTGCGTAGAACTTCGATGCTGTTGTATCGCGCGATGTCTGCCGCGGTAGCAGGAAGGCGATCGCGCTTGCCAAGCGGCGTCCATGAACAGACCAGGCGTGCGTCCCGTTTGCGCTGCGCACCGCGCAAGTTTCCGGGTCGACCTGCCGTTCGAACCACGAAGCTGGGATGCGTGAGCGCTGCCGCTCCCGGGACTTCGCCGAGCGGTCTCTCTTGTCATACCACCTCGCTGCAACAGCTTACCGCCGACGCACCCAATCCACTGAATCCTCACACTCTCTCGCCGCCGATATCCGGCGTATGGCGCCTTGGGAAGCCCACGGGATCTTGCGCGAGATCGCTCTGCTGATCGACGGCCACAGAAAATGCAGGTGTTTTCCGGTTGATGAAAAGTCCACTACCACAAGTTGTTGATTTTGCAAACAACGCTTTGACAAGCCAGTATGAAAAGCGGGCCGCCTCACCGAGGGATTACCCGGAATATGGAATAAAAATCTACAGATCCGCATCAATCGAAAAACGGAATCCATAATTTAAAAGAATAAATCGGCTCTTTGGAAACAAATTCTCAGCTCGGCTCCGTACCATTATCGCTACGGAACTCAACAAGCGCGGCACACAACACCCCCAGCAGAATCATTGCTCGACATGAATACACTAGCCCGCGTCTTTGAAGCTCGCCCGAGGCATGACGGCGAGAGTGGTATGAATCTCACGATGCCGGCGCAGTCGTCTGACCCGCCGAAGCCGAAGCTAGCCCTTTTGCGGCGAGTGCACGGCCTGCAGCCGTCAACTCCCGTGCGTATGAAAAACCTCTTCACACGAGAGACCCATGAGTGCACGGCGGCCCTCACGGCGAGTTGTCACGCGCAAACCCGAGAAGGTTCACCCCATCGCAGACTCTCGACGACTTGCGAGTAAGCAGTCGACGTCTGTAAAACCGACATGGAAACCCGGAAGAGACGCCGACCCCGGCGTCGAGTCCGGTGCCGTGCGTCCACTGCATTAGACCAGCCGTATCACCAACAGGAGGAGATCCCCATGGTTACCATCCAGAAACTTCGTTTCGTTTTCCGAATCGCGTCGCTGTCTGTACTGGTGGCCGCCGCGCATCCGGCAAAGGCCGATCAGCTTGCCGACATCAAGCAAAAGGGCGAACTCGTATGCGGTGTACTAGGTACAGACGAGCCCTTCAGCTATATGAAAGATCCGATGAGCCGCGAGATAGTCGGCTACGACGTCGACATGTGCAACGCCGTCGCGCGGAGTCTGGGCGTGAAGCCTGTCCTCAAGCAACTGGCGGTTGCCGCACGCATTCCGGAATTGCAGCAGGGCCGCGTCGACCTTCTCGCCGCGTCGCTCACGCACAATAAGGAGCGCGAGGCGCAAATCGATTTCTCGGTATCGACCTTCATAACCGGACAGAAGGCGATGGTCCGGAAAGAAACCGGTATTGCGACGCTTGCGCAGCTTGACGGAAAGAAGATTCTGACCGTCAAGGGCTCGACGATGGAGACCAACATCGCGAAGACAATCAAGAACGCAGACGTCGTCTCGTTCGACACCAGTCCACAGGCGCTGCTCGCGCTCCAGCAAGGCAAAGGCGCGGCGTATGTGAACGACGAGACTACCCTGGTCGGAAATCTCGCGAAGCTCGGCCCGGCGTCCAAGGACTATGCGCTGGTCGCGCAGAACCTGTCGACCGAGCATATTGCGCTGGGTATCCGGAAGAACGAGCCTGCGTTCCGTGAACAGGTGAACAAGGTACTGCTCGGAATGGAATCGAATGGCGAGGCACTGCAACTGTTCGACAAGTGGTTCGGGCCTGGCACCAAAATGAACTTCCCGCCTCGCACGTTCAAGATCGCCACCGACAAGATCGATTAAATTCACGAGGCGCCACCCGGGCGTAAGTCCGGGTGGTGAGACAGATCATGCCAACCTTCAACCTGTCGATGCTGCTCTCAGGACAGTATCACCAGTGGCTCGTCAGCGGGTTCGCGATGTCGATCAAGCTATCCGTACTCGCCTTCGCGCTCTCGCTGCCACTGGCAATCGGAGTCGCGTTGATCCGGCTTGCTCCGCTGGCATTCATCCGTGGTATCGGTCAGGCTTACGTCGAGAGCATTCGAAACGTACCGCTGCTGGCCCACATGCTGTTCTGGTATTTCGGAGCGCCGCAACTGTTGCCGCTCTCCGTCAAGACATGGCTATACAACAGCAACTTCGAAGCGGCGAGCGCATTGATCGCTTTGTTGCTCTATACGTCCGCGTACATGAGCGAAGACATTCGCAGTGGAATTCGGTCGATCCCGAAGGAACAACTGGAAGCGAGCCGTGCACTGGGTTTCGGTTTTCTGCGCGCCATGTGGCTCGTCGTGCTGCCGCAATCGCTACGAGTGACGGTTCCACCCCTCGTCAACCAGACACTGAATCTGTGGAAGAACTCGAGCATTGCAATGGTGATCGGCGTAGCGGAACTGATGTACCAGGCCCAGCAAGTTGAGAGCGCGACCTTTCGGGGCTTCGAATCGTTTGCCTTTGCGACGGCCGCCTATTTGACGGTATCGATCGCGATCACGGTGTTTTCCGCATGGTATCAGCACCGGTTTCCAGTACGGACCATCTAGCCATGCTCGACATACTCCGAACTTACGGCCTTTATTACGTCGTCGGCCAATACCCCAATGGGCCCCTGGGCGGCCTCGCGCTCACACTGCTGCTCGCTTCAGCAGGGCTCGTGCTGGCGTTGCCCGTGGGTGTCGTCTTCGGTCTATGCAGAGTGAGCCCGTTCTCCGTGCTGCGGTATCCAGCTACGGGTCTCGTCTACGTGGTGCGCGGTACGCCCCTGTTGATGGTGATCTTCTGGGCGTACTTTCTGCTCCCCACGATGACAGGTCACCGCACGGATCAGTTCAGCACCATGCTCACCGCGCTGGTGATCTTCGATGGAGCGTACCTCGCCGAAATCGTGCGTGCCGGCATTCAGGCATTACCACGTGGGCAGATGGAAAGTGCCCGCTCGCTCGGCCTCAACTACATTCAGGCGATGGCGCTCGTCATCCTGCCGCAGGCGCTACGAAACATGCTGCCGTCACTCGTCAATCAGTTGGTGTCGACGATCAAGGAGACGTCGCTCGGTTACATCATCAGCCTGCCGGAAGTATCGTTCGTCGCAGGACAGATCAGCACGCAGGCGCTCACGCAGTCCGCGCAGGTCTACTTGCTGCTCGCATTCAGCTACTTCGTGATGTGCTTCGGACTGACACGTTGCGCATATCTGCTCGAAAGGCGTCTGACATCGCGCGCCCCGTCGAAGGTGTAAATCATGATCAAGATCCAAAACGTCAACAAATGGTACGGTGAATATCAGGCGCTGGTGAATGTGAACGAGACCGTCGCGAAAGGCGAGGTTGTCGTGGTGTGCGGGCCCTCTGGCTCGGGCAAATCCACGCTGATCCGCACAGTCAACCGTCTCGAACCGATTCAGAACGGCCGAATTGTCGTCAACGGCCAGGATGTGCATGCGCGAAGTGTGAATACGAACGCGCTGCGCAGCGGAATTGGCTTTGTGTTTCAGCAGTTCAATCTGTTTCCGCATCTGACGGTGCTGCAAAATTGCACGCTTGCGCCTGTGCGGATCAAGAAAATGCCAGCCCACGAAGCGAAAGATTTTGCCATGAGCCTGCTCGAACGTGTCGGGTTGCCGCACAAGGCCAACGCCCACCCTGCGCAGTTGTCCGGCGGCCAGCAGCAGCGCGTCGCGATCGCTCGTGCACTGGCAATGAGACCGCCCGTCATGTTGTTTGATGAGCCGACGTCGGCCCTCGATCCCGAGATGGTCAACGAGGTGCTGCTGGTGATGAAGGATCTCGCTCGCGACGGCATGACGATGGTGTGTGTGACACATGAAATGGGGTTTGCACGCGAAGTGGCTGACCGCGTGATTTTCATGGACCAGGGCAGCGTGCTCGAACGCGCCCGACCCGATCGCTTTTTCCAGTCTCCCGAGCATCCCCGTGCGCAGCGCTTTTTATCGGATATTCGCTCGCCGTGGGCGCATGCAGTCTCTGCCTAGCGCTGCACGAACCGTATGTCGAGTAGCGCCCCAAAACGATCACCGTCGACAGAACCGCCGAAACAGATGCGCAGGCAGTGGTCCCACGCCGCGCACAACGCTTTTCGAATGCGGCGCAGAGCGCGCTACCTGCTGGGGAAGCCGCTACGCGTTGGCAAGTTCATGGCTTACGGAGAGGCAAATAGCTTCGAGCCGTCTTGGGCTGATGGCGCAGCAGCAGATAGAAGGCGGCAACATGCGTAATGGCCAGTACAGGCACGTAGATGATCGGAATCGCGTACGTGGCGCCCAGATCTCCCGCACGCGCGGGAAGATCCGCCTGGATAGCGTGGTAATAGTCGACGATAAGGTCGATCGCTCCCACAAGATTGAAGGCTGCAACGAACAACCAGAAGAGTGGCCGTATGCGTGCCGTGAGTAGCGTCAGCATCGCCAGCACTCCCGTTGCGAAGTCACCATAGGCAGCGAACACGGCGAAGCTGGCAGGCAGATCGGGACTGACGACGCCCGGCAGTATGAAAACCAGCCCGAAAAAGCGGAAGCTGTGCAAGGTGGCGATCGCGCGTTGCGCGTCGAACAGGTCCATCGACTTGAGCCTGGGCCAGACGTATGTGCCGAAGCAAAGCAGCCAGGCGATATAGCCCAAAACGAGATGCAACTGAAAGAGACGTTCGGGTGACATGTTGGCTGGCTCCTGTCAGGTTTGTCTGGTGTCGACCAGGCTCCGGCATCGCGTCGAGCGCCTCACGCACCCGCTTCGACAACAGCGACAGCGGCGCGCCGATGATCCACCGGCACGAAGACCTCACCTGACTCGCACGCCAGGTGTACCATCACTTCGCGCAAGCGACTATTCCTCGTAATGTTGATGGGCTATGAAGCGGAACTTCACAGTCAGCGCGCGCTCGGCATTCGATGCTGTCATCCGGCTGGGTCAGTACTGGTGAGCGCGCTTGATGAACGCTTGATGTCCCCGCTTGATGTCCCCGCTTGATGACCGCGCTGGCGCCAATGCCGCGTGCGGTGACACGCGGTTCTCCCTGCGAAGCAAGCAAGGCTGCCGACGACGAGACGAAACGGTGGCGTCAACGGCACTGCGATCATGTCGGCGGCGAACAAGCACGGGAATGCGGCGCACGCTCGCATGAGGCGCGCCGCTCCTGCCGTACTTCGGCTAAGCCCGCGTATCCGTCAATCCCACTTCGCGTAACGCTCGCATCGGCGCATGGGTGCGTTGCCGCGTTTCCCATCCTTGCGCCAGTCCGACTTTCACATCCGACGGCGGCAGTGTCGAAACGCCCTTCACAAGATCGGCCGCGCGTTCGGCAAGCATGATGGTCGGCGCGTTCAGGTTGCCGTTGGGCTCCGTCGGGAATACCGACGAATCGATGACACGCAAGCCCGTGACGCCCCGCACTCGCAACTCCGGGTCCACCACGGCCATGCTGTCCTCACCCATCCGGCAAGAACCACACGGATGCATGGTACTTTCCAGATTCGCCCGGACAAACGCGTCAATCTCGGCATCGGTCTGCACATCGGGACCTGGTGCAAGCTCGACGTCGCGGAAGCGGTCCATTGCAGGTTGCCCGATGATCTCCCGCGTGAGTCGCACGCACCGCCGAAACCCTTCGCGGTCCTCTTCGCGCTCCAGATAGTTGAAGCGTATTTCGGGGTGCACGTAGGGATCAGCCGATACCGTGCGCACGTATCCGCGGCTCTTCGGCTTGTTCGGTCCCGTCAGGATCATGAATCCGTGTCCCTTGAACGGTTTGTCGCCGTCGTAACGCATGGCTGCGGGGAGAAAATGAAACTGGATGTCCGGCCAGCGAAGTCCCGCTTCCGAGCGGATGAATCCGCCCGCCTCGAAATGATTGCTTGCACCGAGGCCATCCTTGAATAACAACCAGCGCAATCCGATCATGAACTTGCTGAACGGGTCCATCTTTCCATTGAGTGTGACGGGCTCCTTGCACGCATACTGAATGTAGATCTCGGCGTGATCCTGCAAGCTCTCGCCCACGCCTGGCAGATCGTGCTTCACCTCGATCCCCGCTCGCCGCAGCACGTCGGACGGCCCGATACCCGAGCGTTGCAGCAGGTGTGGCGAGCCGATCGGCCCCGACGAAATCAGCACCTCTGCGCGGCAATGCGCAGTGTGCACGACGCCCCCCTGCTCGTACTCGACGCCGGTTGCACGTTTGCCGTCGAGGAGTACCCGCCGCGTCAACGCATGAGTGACGACGCGCAAGTTGGGCCGCGTCATCGCCGGGCGCAGATAGGCGTTTGCCGTGGACCAGCGCACGCCGTCCTTAACCGTCATGTGCATCGCACCAAAGCCTTCCTGCATGTGCCCGTTGCAATCGTCGGTTTTGATGTAACCGGCCTGTGCTCCAGCCTCGATCCAGGCGCCATACAGCGGGTTCTGCATGTTATTGCCATTGTTTGTGCAAAGCGGCCCGCCATCGCCCCGGTACTCGTCGCCGCCGAACTTGTAGTGCTCCGCCCGCCTGAAATAAGGCAGGCAATGACGATAGCTCCAATCCCTCGCGCCCAGTTCCTCCCATTCATCGAAGTCGTAAGCGTGACCGCGAATGTACACAAGCCCATTGATCGACGATGATCCTCCCAACACTTTGCCGCGCGGACAGTGCAGTTGACGCCCGTTCAAATGCGGTTCCGGTGCCGTCTGGTATTTCCAGTTGTACTTCTTTGTGTTCATCGGCATCGAGAACGCGCTGGGCATCTGAATGATGACACTCCGGTCGCTTCCGCCATATTCCAGAACCAGCACGCTGACGGCGGGATCTTCGGTAAGCCGGTTAGCCAGCACGCAGCCAGCCGATCCGGCGCCGACGATGATGTAATCGTATTGCTCGGTAGCCATGATGTTGTTTCCTGATTCCTGATTCGTGATCCTGATTGCGACAGCCGGCCAGAACCGGCTAGAACCGCTGATTCCCCGTGGTGTATTGAGGCATGGTCTTCTCGACATGCGCTATCACGGCTTCTTCGCGTTTGAGATCGAGCGAGCGGCTTAGCACGTAGTACGCGATCCCTGACACGAGCAGCCCGACCAGCCACGCCAGATCGACACTGCCCATCTGGCGTGCGAGCGCACCGACATAGACTTCATTCGAACCATCGAAGATGCAGAAAAACGGAATCATTGCGGCAAAGCCAACCGCATACGAAATGAGTCCACGCGCCCCCCACGTGCCGTAGAGGTTGTTATGCGGCAAAAAGAAATGCGGGATCGCGTACCGGCCTTTGCGAACGAAGAAGTAGTCAGTGAGATTGACTGCAGTCCAGGGCACCAGGAAGTAGAGCATCACGACCAGATAGATATTCAGGACGGAGAGCCCCTTGCCCGACGTGTAGATGCTAAGCGCAACACCCAATTGCAGGCACACGACGAAAATGATCGCCATGACGCGCACTCGCGCAGTCGGCTCGACTTTCCTGAACGAGTCGACACCAGTAATCGCCGTCAACTTCGCGCTGTAAATATTCATCGCGATGACAGGCAAAAACGCGAGCAGCGTGACGGCGACAACGATGCTCCCCAAACCCGGCGCCAGATCGTTACCCACCTGATTCAGCGCGACGAGCACGTCGGTCGCATGCAGGTGGTCGCCGAGCCACCCGCCGACAGCGATCATCCACGCACCCGACAGCGACGCGCCGAGGAACACTGCGGCAATCAGCCTGCCGCTTGGCGTATTTTTCGGCAGGTAGCGCGAGTAGTCCGACACATAGGGCGCGTACGCGATGTTGTAGCTCGCGGCGGCCGCAAACTGGGCGATGAATCCCGTCCATGCGAAGCCAAGCGGCGCCGGCGGCGTACCGCCCGGTGCGGCGGCCGGCAACGGCGCGTCAGGCACCCAGTGCAACGACACGGCGGCCGTCACGACGCCATAGAGCGGCAGCGACAGATACAGCGCCCATTTGAACGCGCGATGCATCCAGTCGTGCCCGAGAATCGCGAGAATGGCTGCCGGAATCGTGACCACCAGCGCGACCTTGACAGGGTCCCAGCTATACAGGGTCTTCAAACCCTGCATCATCAGCACGAGGTTGACGATGTTGAAACCCGCGAATACGAACAACGTCGCCATCAAGACCAGCACGACGCCCCGATAGCCGAACTGCGCCCTCGACTGGATCATCTGCGGCAGACCGAGATGGGGGCCCTGCGAACCGTGAAACGCCATGAACAACGTGCCGAACATGATGCCCAGCGTGCCCGCTATCGTGGTCCACAACGAACTGAGGCCGACGCTCGGGCCGACGAACCCGATTGTCATCGTGAAGAACGTAAAGTTTCCGAGAAACCAGAATGGTCCCTGCCGCGACAGCCTGTCTGTTCTCTCCTGCTCCGGAATAAAGTCGATGGAGTGACCTTCAATCGATCCGTGCTCGCTATCGGCTGCGAAACCTGTCGCAACCCTGTCCTGTGCTTTCATCGTTTGATCCACCCAGTACGGAAGGTTGATTCAATGAGGATTGGCGTCGCACGCGCCACGCGGGCGCGGCGCGGTATCCGTCCTTAATCCAGCGTGATCCAGACGGCCTTGGTCTCCGTGAGAGAGTCGAGTTGCTCCGCCCCCAGGTCCTTGCCGAAGCCCGACTCCTTGAAGCCGCCGAACGGCATCGATGGATCGATCGTGCTGTGTGCGTTGACATAGACGCTGCCCGCGCGCAATTCCGGAATCAGCGCATGCACGCGCTTCAGATCGTTGGAATAGATCGCGGCCGCAAGGCCATACGGCGAATCGTTCGCCAGCGTCAATGCTTCACTGACCTCGTCGAACGGCGCGGTCACGAGCACGGGGCCGAAGATTTCTTCACGAACGATTTTCATGTCGTTGCGGCAATTCGCGAAGATGGTGGGCTGAACGAAGTAGCCCCGTCCGTCCACCTCGCGTCCGCCGTAGACAAGCTCCGCACCTTCGCGGCGTCCCGTTTCAATGTAGGTCATCACACGGTCCTTCTGAAGCGCGGACACCAGCGGACTGATAAAGCAGTCGCGGTCGAGACCTGGCGCAATTTTCAGCGTTCGCGTGTATTCGAGCAGCGCCGCGAGAAACCGGTCATGAACTTTACGCTGAACATAGACACGGCTGCCGGCGTCGCACACCTGGCCTGCGTTGAAGAACATGCCGTTCGCCACCGCGCGCGCCGCCGCATCGACATCCGCGTCGTCGAGCACGAGCACGGGCGACTTGCCGCCGAGTTCCAGCGTCACGCGCCGGATGCCGCCGACAGCCGAGCGTCCGACGTTGCGCCCCACCTCGGTGGAACCCGTAAAGGTCACCTTGTCGATTCCCGGATGACAGGCCATGGCCGCGCCGACCACGTTGCCCCGCCCTGTCACGACGTTGACGACCCCATCGGGAAAGCCCGCTTCCTGAATCAGTTCAGCGAAGCGAAGCGTCGACAGCGAAGTGAGCTCAGCGGGCTTGATCACGACGGTGCAGCCCGCTGCGAGCGCGGCTGCCACCTTCCATGCCAACGTCTGAAGCGGAAAATTCCACGGCACGATCACACCGACCACGCCGACCGGCTCCTTGCGCGTGTAGGCCACGTGACTGCCCGGCAACGACGGCTCGACAGTGCGTCCGTGAATCTTCGACGGCCAGCCTGCGAAGTAGCGGAACGTATCGACTGTGCCCTGGATATCGACCTCGCGCGCCTGAGTGACCGACTTGCCGACGTCGATCGATTCGATTTCCGCGAGTTCTTCCGCGTGCGCTTCAATCAGATCCGCGAGCCGATGCAGCAGGCGCTCGCGTTCGAGCGGCTTCAGACGCCGCCAGGGTCCGCCGTCGAACTGCCTGCGCGCGGCGGCCACGGCGCGATCCAGATCGCCCTTCGTCGCCAATGGAATCTGCGCGATCACGCCCGCCGTTGACGGCTCGATCACATCGAGGCGCTCGCCGCCCTCTCCCGCCACGAACTCGCCGTCGATCAGCATGGCGTGCGGCCGGTCAAGGAAGCGCCTCGTTTTTTCACCTGCGCCAAACTGCTCCAGATAGTTCCGTACGATGGCATCCATCGTTGTCTCCGTGTTTCGCGGGTCATGCCGATGGCAAGCCCACGCGTGTTGTCATGATGCTGGGTGTCGCGCGCACGCCGGCGCACGACGGGGCGATGCGCAAGCGGCTTGTCTATCGCGTGTTGTTCGCGCGCGCGTGGAAAATGAAGCCGATCGAGTTCATCAGCAGTTGTGCGGCCAGAATGGGTGTCACGCCCGCGGGGTCGTAGGCAGGCGCCACCTCCACCAGGTCGATTCCGCGGATGTTTCCGCGGCTGCGTTGGGCGAGGCCCTGGATGATTTCCAGCACCTCGTAGTACGTGAAGCCGCCATGGCTCGGCGTACCCGTGCCTGGCGCGATCGACGGATCGAAGCCGTCGATGTCGATCGTGATGTAGTAGGCGACGCCGTCGGGAATGCGGGCCAGCACGCCGTCGGGACCGAGCCGCCGCACGTCGCGCACCGACAGGATGTCCGAGCCCGCCTCGCGCGCGGCGTCGTAATCCGCGCGGTTCGACGACGACACGTTGCGAATGCCGAGCTGCGTCATCCCGGCAATGTGGTTCATCTCCGACGCGCGCCGCAGCGGATTGCCGTGGCCGTAGCGCACGCCATGTCGTTCGTCGACGAAATCCAGATGCGCGTCGAAGTGGATGATATGGATCGGGCCGTGGCCTTCGAAAGCCTTGATCACAGGCGCATGGATCGAATGATCGCCCCCTAGCGTCACGGGCATCGCGCCGCTGTCGAGAATCTTGCGCACCGCGAATTCGATATTCGCGTTGCTCGACACCATATCCGTATGAACGATGTCGGCGTCGCCCACGTCCACCATGCGCACCTGATCGCGGCTCAAATACAGAACGTCGTCCTCGTGATCGTACGCACCGGAATGACCGAACGCGAACAGCGTCGACGCTTCACGGATGCTGCGCGGGCCAAAGCGCGCTCCCGAGCGCCACTGGGTACCCATGTCGTTGGGTGCGCCGAGGATCGCCACATCGGCGTCGATCTTGTCCCAGTCGAGGCAAACGGGCGACTTCGCAAAAGTGCAGTGGCCCACGAACGGCAGATTGAGCCGCCCCGTCTCGTACGTATTGCTCTGCATCCTTGTCTCCATATGTCTGTCGATAGAAAACGCGGTTTCATCACAGCCGTCGTTTGAACACACTATCGATGGAATTTTTTTGTATAAAAATCCCAAGTATCAGATGTTCATATCGGAAGATCCGAAGCGACGATCGAGAGGAATCGACAATGGTTCAGTTGCAGGACGTGGATCTGAAGCTACTTAGGGTTTTCATGAATGTGGTGCGCTGCGGCGGATTCTCCGCGGCGCAGGCGAGCCTGAACGTCAGTCAATCGACCATCAGCGAACAGATGACGACGCTGGAAACCCGGCTGGGCCTCAAGCTATGCGAGCGAGGCCGGGGCGGATTCCGTCTGACCGAACACGGGATGGCGACCTACGAAGCCGCACAGCGGCTGCAGGTCGCGGTCGAGGCTTTCTGCATGGATACGGATGCGCTGAAGAAGCACATCTCGGGAAAGCTCTACCTCGGCATCATCGACAACATGATCACCGATACGACTTCGCCACTGCCCGAGGCACTGCAGAAATTCGTTTCGCGCGGGCATGATGTGCACGTCGATGTCTACGTGGGGACACCTGCGGAACTGGAAGAGCGGGTACTCGATGGCCGCTTGCACGTTGCCGTGGGCCATTTCCCGATTCATATACCGGGGCTCGCCTATAACGAGCTTTATCTGGAGCCCGACGGACTGTACTGCGGCAGAGGGCACGCGCTTTTTGCAGGCGCGACGGAAGGCAGCGTGCCCAATGAGAGCGTTGCATCGAGCCGCATCGTCGCGCGCGGCTATCTGCAGGAAAACGACCTGCGAATGCTGAACGCGAGCAAGGCAGCGGCGACGGTCGACAACGTCGAAGCCCAGGCAATGCTCGTCCTGTCCGGCGCGTATATCGGATTTCTACCCAATCACTACGCCGCCCGCTGGCTGGAGCGCGACGAGATGCGACGCATCAATCCCGAGCAGTTCGGCGCGCAATGGCCGTTCTGCGCGGCCATTCGCAGAGCGTCGACGATGCCCTCGATCCTGAAGGTGTTCATGGTCGACCTGAACGAATGTTGCGAGCGCCCGCGGACCGCGTGACGCAATCGCGTCCGCCAGGCGCTTGACGAATCGGCCGCCCAAGGCGGTCGCTGCGTCGCCGGCTAGAAGGCCGCGAGCGTACGACCGCCCTGAACGCTCAGGCGGTGATTAGCTGGCCGCCCTTCGATTGCCGAACGGTTCGCTCAATCAGGTTGGTGACGTTTTCCGCCGTGGCGGCAGACAAGGTCCAGCCAAGATGGCCGTGACCCGTGTTGTAGAACACGCCAGGCAGACGACCCTTGCCGACCTTCGGCAGCATGCTCGGCAACATCGGGCGCAGACCCGCCCACGGCACGACACGCGACGTGTTCACCTGGGGAAAGTACTGGCGCGTCCATTGGACGAGGGGCGCAACCCGATCCGCGCGGATATCGCGATTGAAGCCGTTGAACTCGGCCGTGCCCGCCACACGGAATCGATCCGTGCCGAGCCGGCTGGTGACGATCTTGGCGCTGTCGTCCAGCAGGCTGACCCAGGGCGCGCCCTTCTGGCTGGCTTCGTCGTCGAGAGAAACCGTAATCGAGTAGCCCTTCACGGGATACACGTTCACGCGATCGCCGAGCATTGCAGCGAAATGCCGGCTGTTGACGCCCGCGCATATGACAACCCCGTCGAACGTGTCGCACTCCGAGCGGCCCTGATGCAAGGTGCCGACTGCGAATCCGTGGCTGGCGTCCTGCCTGATCGCGGTAATCTCCGTGTCGTAACGGAACGCCACGCCATGCCGCATACAGGCTCGTGCCAGCCCTCGCGTGAATTTGTGAATGTCGCCCGTCGAATCCGACGGCGTGAAGAAGCCGCCAAAGAATGTTCCATCGAGAGCGGGCTCGATCTGCCGGATTTCGGAAGCGGTCACGGCTTTGCGATCGAGGCCGCCTTCGTTCAGGATGACGTTGACCTTCTGAGCCGCGTGGAAGTCCTGCTTGCTCTTGTAGATGTGCAGAATCCCTCGTTGCTCGAGATCGAAATCGATCCCCTCCTGACGCGCCATCTGGAACAGGTGCTCGCGCGCCGCAATCGCGAGCCGCACCGTTTCCAGCGTGTTCGCGCGATAGTGAGGGATCTGCCGCAGGAACTCGGCAATCCACGAATACTTGTGCCAGCCAGGCAAGGGATTGAACAGCAACGGGGCGTCGCGGGTCAGCATCCAGCGCAGTCCCTTGAACAGCGTCGCGGCGCTGTTCCAGACTTCGGCGTTGCTGGCGGACAGCTGGCCGCCGTTGGCGAACGAGGTTTCCATCGCGGCATAGCGATGGCGTTCGAACACGGTGACTTCAAATCCGCGTTGTGCGAGGGCGTAAGCAGTCGTGACGCCGGTGATCCCGGCGCCAATGATGGCGATTCGTGACATGACATGGTCCAGATAGATTGAGCACTGTCGTTTCCGACACCGATGCCCCATCTGTCCATGTACCTGAGAGTTTCTTTCCGTGCAGCCATGCGTATGGCCGACAGGGAATCTCCTTCGGTGGGCGCGCAAACGCCGCTCTCCAGATGTTCCAGTTGCAGGGTCCTTTTGCCTGAGAGTTTCCGGGGCGGTTGCTCCGTCGGCGCCGCCATACGCGTTTGCGATGACGGTCTCTCCCGCTGCAGCTTGCAGAACACCCGAAAGATAGCGTGACCTCAATGCGCGGGCAAGCAGTTTCTGCAACCATATTCAATCGATGGCTTTGTTTCACCCAGCGATTGAATGAGCGCCGTGCACGCCGAAATCGCAGGCCGCGCGTTCCTCGTCCATTCACAAACTGACGCGCGACGCATGGTGTCCGCGTTCATAGGGCTGCGAATTGCGAAGTCGTTGCCTATGCTTTAACTCAAGCTGACTCAAGTCCTTTCGACGAACAGGGAGCCGCGCATATGCAAGCACCTCAACGTCCCGTACGCATCGAACTGGTGGCGCCGCTTTCGGGGGTCATGGTGCCGCTCGATACCGTGCCCGATCCCGTCTTTGCGCAGAAGCTGGTCGGCGACGGCGTGTCGATCGACCCGACCTCGAATGAACTTCTGGCTCCCGCCGCCGGGATCGTCACGCAACTCCACCCGGCTCACCACGCGCTGACGATCACGACGGACAGCGGCGTCGAGATCCTGCTGCACATTGGTATCGATACCGTCGGCCTCAAAGGCGAGGGTTTCACGCCTCTCGTGATGCAGGGCGAGCGCGTCGCGGTTCGCCAACCGGTGATCCGCTTCGACACCGATCGGGTCGAACGCAACGCGCGCAGCCTGCTCACACAGATCATCGTCGCCAATGGCGATCAGGTCCGTCAGATGAAGCCGCACACAGGCATCGTCGAAGCCGGTCGCAGCGTGCTGCTCGAAATCGAACTCAAGCAGCCAGGCTCGGCAAATACGGGACTTGTTGAGTTGCGCGCGCCGCTCTCGGGCGTGATGGTGCCGCTCGAGTCCGTGCCCGATCCCGTCTTCGCGCAGAAGATGGTCGGCGACGGCGTGTCGATCGACCCGACTTCGAATGAGCTACTGGCTCCGCTATCGGGCAAGGTCACGCAACTGCACAACGCCTGTCATGCCGTGACGATCACGGACGAAAACGGGCTCCAGGTGTTGCTGCATATCGGCCTTGACACCGTGCTGCTGCGCGGCGAAGGGTTCGCGCCGCTGGTCAACGAAGGCGACATCGTCGCGATGGGCCAGCCGCTGATCCGGTTCGACCCCGTCGTCGTCGGCGCAAGCGCCACGAGCCTGCTGACCCAGATGGTGATTGCCAACGGCGATCTCGTCACGCGCTACGTGCCCGCCAAGGGCCTCGTCACGGCAGGCAAGGACGCCGCGCTGTCCGTCGAACTCGTCGGCGGCGCGGCCGAGGAAGAGACGCGTGACGCGACGGCCGCAGTCGTCTCCGGCGAAGTCACGCTACCGAACCCCGCTGGCCTGCACGCGCGGCCCGCCGCGACCTTGGCTGCCGAGGCGAAGAAGTACAAGTCCGAGATCCGCTTGCTGCGCGGCAGCAACAGCGCGAATGCCAAGTCGGTCGTATCCCTGATGGGACTCGCGACCCGCTTCGGTGACAAGCTGCGCGTCCAGGCTTCAGGGCCCGATGCGGGCGAAGCCGTCGGCGCGCTCGCGCAGCTGCTCGCGGCAGGCTCAGGCGAGAAGCCGGGTGACGCACCTGCGCCCGCACCCGCTGCCCCAGCCCGCGCGCCCATCGCCGAAACGCGCACGGCGCCCGCCGACGCCAACGAACTGACGGGCGTATCCGCTTCGCCCGGACTCGCGGTTGGCAAGATCGTGCAGTTCCGCCACGAGGTCATCGACGTCAACGAACAGGGCGAATCGCCGCAACGCGAACGGGCGCATCTCGAATCGGCGCAACACGAAGCACGTCAGCAGATTGAAGCGCTCAAGGCCAGGCTCACCGATCCGTCGAAGATGCAGATCCTCGATGCGCACCTTGAACTGCTCGAAGACCCCGAGGTCAACGACATGACGATCAGCGGCATCAGCGCAGGCAAGAGCGCGGCCTTCGCGTGGCGCGATGCCTTCCAGAACCAGGCGAGCATGCTCGAGAAGCTCGACAATCCGCTTCTGCGCGAGCGGGCGGGCGACATCCGCGATGTCGGCCGCCGCGTGCTGACACTGCTGGCGGGCGTCAAACAGGCACAGATGGACGTGCCCGCCGACTCGATCCTGATCGCCGAAGAACTCTCACCGTCTGATACCGCTTCGCTGGATCGCAGCAAGGTGCTCGGGTTCTGCACGACGACGGGTGGCGCAACGAGCCACGTCGCGATCCTCGCGCGCTCGCTCGGCATTCCGGCCATCTGCGGTATCGACGAAAGTGCGCTGCAACTGCCCGACGGCACGCCCGTCGTGCTCGATGGCTCACGCGGCAGTTTGCGGCGCGATCCGGGCGTCGAGGAACTCCAGAAGGCGCGCGAACGGATCGAGCGCCAGACGGCCCGGCGCGACGAAGAGAAACTCGCCGCGAGCAAGCTCGCCGTGACGGCCGATGGTCATCGCATCGAAGTCGTCGCGAACATCCGCAACGCGCAGGAAGCACGCGAAGCGGTGATGGCGGGCGCGGAAGGCGTGGGCCTGCTGCGTTCCGAGTTCCTGTTCGATGACCGCGACACCGCACCTTCCGAGGACGAACAGGCCGCCGAGTATTGCGCCGTCGCGCAGGCGCTCGGCCGCGAGCGTCCCCTCGTGGTCCGCACGCTCGATGTCGGCGGCGACAAGCCGCTGTCGTACATGCCGTTGCCCAAGGAAGACAATCCCTTCCTCGGCCTGCGCGGTGTGCGTGTGAGTCTCGACCGTCCGGACATGTTCCGCACGCAACTGCGCGCGATTCTGCGCGCAGCCCCGATCGGCAACCTCCATGTGATGTTTCCGATGGTCGCCGCCATCGAGGAAGTGCGCGCGGCGAAGAAGATCCTGTTCGAGGAGGCCGGCGATCGTGCCGACAGCATCAAGGTCGGCGTCATGATCGAAGTGCCCGCCGCCGCGCTGATTGCCGAACGGCTCGCTCGCGAGGTTGATTTCTTCTCGATCGGCACGAACGATCTGACCCAATACACGCTCGCGATGGACCGCGGCCATCCGAAGCTCGCCAAACAGGCCGATGCGCTGCACCCGGCCGTGTTGCGCCTGATCGGCATGACGGTCGAAGGCGCGCATAAGCACGGCAAGTGGGTTGGCGTCTGCGGGGGCATCGCCTCCGATGCGATGGCCGTGCCCGTGCTCGCGGGCCTCGGCGTCGACGAGCTGTCCGTCAGTGTTCCTGCCGTCGGTTCGATCAAGGCACAGCTTGCGCGGCTGACGATGGACCGAGCCCGTCAGCTCGCGAACGACGTGCTGGGGCTGGGCACGGCCTCTGAAGTCCGCGCGCTCCTCGCGCCCTTCGCGGAGTAAGCAACCTCACCGGGAGACGCTCCATGTACAAGCATGCGTTCGGAGTCTTACAGAAAGTCGGCAAATCGTTGATGCTGCCGGTCGCGGTGCTCCCCGTGGCGGGCCTGCTGCTCGGCCTCGGCGCGACCGACTTCCACGGATACGTGCCCGCCATCGTGCTCGCGCTGATGAAGAACGCGGGCGATGTCATCTTCGGCAACCTGCCGTTGATCTTCGCCATCGGCGTCGCGCTGGGCTTTACCGAGAACGACGGCGTGTCGGGGATTGCCGCGACGATCGGCTATCTCGTCATGACGGCGACACTGGGCGTGATCGCCAAGGCGGAGGGCATCGAGCCCGATACCATCATGGGCATTCCGTCGATCCAGACGGGTGTGTTCGGCGGCATTCTGGCGGGCGCGCTCGCGGCCTGGATGTTCAACCGCTACTACAAGATCGCGCTTCCGCCCTATCTCGGCTTTTTCGCCGGCAAGCGCTTCGTGCCGATTGTCACGGCGATCGGCGCGATCGTGCTCGGCGCGGTCCTGTCGATCGTGTGGCCCCCGATCGGCAGCGCGATCAAGGCCTTCTCCCAATGGGCGGCCGTTTCCGATCCGCGCACGGCAGCGACGATCTACGGTTTCGTCGAGCGTCTGCTGATCCCGTTTGGCCTGCATCACATCTGGAACGTGCCGTTTTTCTTCGAGATGGGCAGCTACCTGGACCCGACGACGGGCAAGGTGGTTCACGGCGACATCAACCGCTTTTTCGCGGGCGACCGTACGGCAGGCATTCTGGCCGGCGCGTTCCTGTTCAAGATGTTCGGCCTGCCGGCTGCGGCCATCGCAATCTGGCACTGCGCGAAGCCCGAGAAGAAGGTCGCCGTCGGCGGCATGATGATGTCGGCTGCGCTGACCTCGTTCCTGACGGGCATCACCGAGCCCATCGAGTTCGCGTTCCTGTTCGTCGCCCCCGTCCTTTATTTCATTCATGCGTGTCTGGTGGCGACCGCGCAGTTCGTGGCCAACTCGCTCGACATGCACATGGGCTTCACCTTCTCGCAAGGCGCCATCGACTTTCTCGCGTTCAACCTGATCGGCAACAAGTCGACCCATGCGTGGTACGTCTTCATTCTGGGTCCGATCTACGCGGTGATTTACTACGGCGTGTTTCGCTTCATGATCAGCCGGTTCGACCTGAAGACGCCGGGTCGCGAGGACGACACCGTCGAAGCCGTCACGGTCAGCCCGGCGGGCGCGGGCGGACGCTCTCGCGACCTCGTGCTCGCCTTTGGCGGCCGCGCCAACATACAGAGCCTGGACGCCTGCATCACGCGTCTGCGCATCTCGGTGAACGACCCTTCGCTCGTCGACGACCGCAAACTCAAGGCGCTCGGCGCCGCGGGCGTCGTGCGGGTGGGCAACGGCGTGCAGGCGATCTTCGGGCCGCTGTCGGAGAACATGAAAACCGACATGCAGGAATACCTGAAGACGGCGGGCAGCGACGCCGATCTCGCATCCGCCCAAGCGCCCGCCGCTGTCGCGGCGGCTCCCGTCGCCGCCGCGCCGGCGCAGCAGCAGACGCAGAAGGCGCGTGCGGAAAAGATCCGCACGGCGCTCGGCGGCGCCGCCAACATCACGAAGCTCGAAGCGCTTGCGGCCACGCGGCTGCGCGTCGCGCTATCCGATGCCACCCGGCTCGACGCCGCCGGACTGAAGGCGGCCGGCGTCCCCGCGATGCAATCTTTTGCCAACGGCGAATTCGACCTGATCGTCGGCCTCGGCGCGGAAAACCTGGCCGGCGCGATGCGTTGAGTTGAATTGAGCGAGCGCCGTGAATCTGCATCTCAAGGCAGGATCGGCACGCTGATCAGGAGAAACACGACGTTGTAGAGGATTCCAAAGATCGCGCCGAGTCTCCAGCAGTCGCCAGCGGGCAGATAGCCGCTGCCGGAATAAGCGGGGCTCGGCCCTGTGCCGTAGGGCGTCAGGATGCCCATGATGCCCAGCGTCAAGGCCAGCATCAGCGAAAACGCCTCCATGGGCATGCCGGGAATCGTCGAGCCGACGGTCGGCATGACGTGGAGCATCGCCGTCGTGTGGGCGGTGACGTTGGCGAACACCTTCCTTGTGCTATGGTTCATATGACGTTTCTGATGGGTCCGCCAGTGCGGCGACGCGCGCCGCGCAAGGAGAAAGTGCGACGAGATGGTGCGCTTGAGCATTGAAGGGCGCGAAATCGAAGCGCCCGCCAACTGCTCGATCCTGCAAGCGTTCGTGCATGCGGGACAAACGCTTGTGGAGGGCGTCGGCTGCATGGGCCAGGGAGTGTGCGGCTCATGCCGCGTCATGGTCCGCTACAGCGGCGAGCTGGAGGTGAAAACCGAGCTTGCTTGCGAAACGCTCGTCGCCGATGGCATGCAGGTCGCCTTCCTCGACTACTTCACCCGTTCTGCTCCCCGCACCTATCGCATCGAGGAAATGGGCGACAGCTGGCAGGCGCTGCGAATGATGCGTGAAGTGTTCCCGGAGGCATCGCATTGCCGTCACTGCAGTGGCTGCGATCGCGCCTGCCCGAAGGGCCTCGATGTGCAGCGCGGCGTGAACCTCGCCGTGGAGGGCAAGCTCGCCGCATCGAGCCAGGTTTTCGACGAATGTGTGATGTGCAACCTCTGCACACTGGCGTGTCCCGAACATATCCGGCCCAATCATCTCGGCCTGTTCGTGCGCCGGATGATAGCCTCGACGTCACTGCGTCCGGCCAATCTCATACGGCGTTTGCAGCAGATCGAGAGCGGCGAGATGAAGATCGATCTCGACGCACCGAATGCGCATCCGCCGCGCTGAACGGCACGCACGATCATGCCCGCCGGCATCCCTTACGAAGAGGCGCGCCAGCGCTACCACCCCGGTATGACTGCCACGGTACGTAGCGATGACGGTTCCGTCGACGAACTCCTCAACGGCTATCACCCCGATCATGGGCGCAATGCGCGCGTTGCGCTGAGCGTCGGGGTGAACCGCGGGGAGCCGTGTCAGCCGGATCTCGCGCGCTATCTTCAGGCCAATGCGCTAATCGACGACGTCGACATGGCGGGCGCGCAGCTCATGACCACCGATGTGCTGGTCATCGGCGGCGGCGGCGGCGGGTGCGCCGCGGCGCTCACTGCCGCGCAGCAAGGCGCGCGGGTCGTCCTCGCCTGCAAGCTGCGCCTCGGCGACAGCAACACCGTGATGGCCGAAGGCGGAATCCAGGCGGCCATCGGAGAGGACGACAGTCCGCAACTGCACTTCGAAGACACGATGCGGGCCGGACACTTCTGCGGCGAGCCCGAACTCGTTGCGCAAATGGTGATGGATGGCCCGGACGTGATTCGCTGGCTGATCAAGCTCGGCATGATGTTCGATCAGGAAGAGGACAGGACCATCGGCAGCGATCTTCTGCGCAAGAAACCCGGCGGCGCGTCGGCCGCGCGCATTCTTTCGTATCGCGACTACACTGGGCTGGAAATGATGCGGGTGCTGCGCGAAGCCGTCGACCTCGATCCCGGCATCGAGGTATGGAACCGCTGCCCCGCTGTCGAACTGCTGTCCGACGAGTGGGGGCGCTGCGCGGGCGCGGTGATCTACAACCTCGAATGGCGCACCTTCGTGCTGGTGCGCGCGCGCGCCGTGATCCTCGCCACGGGCGGCGCCGGGCGGCTGCACCTCCATGCCTTCCCGACGTCCAACCACTATGGCGCCACTGCCGACGGCCTCGTGCTGGCCTATCGCATCGGAGCGCGCCTGCGCGAACTGGACTCGTTCCAGTACCACCCGACTGGCATCGCCTATCCGCCCCACCTGGCGGGCGGACTGATCTCGGAAGCCGCCCGTTCCGCTGGCGCCCGGCTGCTCAATGGCGAAGGCGAGCGGTTCGTGGACGAACTCAAGCCGCGCGATGTGGTGGCGTCGGCGATCCTGCGCGAGTGCGCGCTAGGGCGCGCAATCGTGCGCGACGGCCAGACGGGCGTATTCCTCGACACGCCGACGCTGGAACTTGAGAACCCCGGCATTCTGGCGCAGCGCCTCGTGACACTGCGCCATCTTGCACACAAGTGCGGCATCGATCCGGCACACGAGCCTTTTCTTGTCTATCCCACCCTCCACTACCAGAACGGCGGCGTCGCGATCGACAAGGACGGCGCCACCAGCGTGCCCGGCCTGTACTGCGCTGGCGAGGTGACGGGAGGCATCCACGGACGCAACCGGCTAATGGGCAATGCACTGCTCGATATCCTGAGCATGGGGCGCCGCGCAGGGGCCTGCGCGGCCGGGTCGAGCGGCCCTGTCACGGCGAGCCGTGCCGGAATCGGTCATGTGCACGCGTGGCAGCGAGAACTGACATTGGCCGGCCTGCCCTTGCACGTCAAGGCACCACAACTCTTCCCCGAGTACGCTCATTTCGACTTGCGGGTCGATGCCGGCTTGCGCCCGAATGCGCACGGGCGCGTGGTGAGCGGCATCCGATAGGCAATCCACGGAGCGCGCGATGGAACCACTGAACCAGAATCTTCTGAGAGACGATGTCCGTGTGGGAGCAGACCTCGATGCGTGGCTTGCGCGTGGCGGCGGCGAAGGTTTGGCCAACGCACTCGAAGACCCCGACGCGATCATTGCGCGGATCGCCCAGGCCGACTTGCGCGGGATGGGGGGCGCGGGGTTTCCGACACATCGCAAATGGGCGCCCGTCGCCGCCGCTGCTGAAGGTGACAAGTACATCATCTGCAACGGCAACGAAGACGAGCCCGGCACGTTCAAGGACCGCTTTCTGCTGGAGCACACGCCACATCAGGTGATCGAGGGCGCGCTCATCGCCGCCGCGGCCACCCGTGCCAATCATGTGGTCCTGTACGTCAACCCGCATCAGCAACGCTCACTTGCCGTCACCCGCCAGGCGGTGCAGCAGTGGCACGAGCATCCCCTTTTTGACGCAATCGGGCAGTGGGTCGGCAAGCCTCTGTCGCTTCGTGTCGTACCCAGCTCGGGGCTGTACATCGGCGGCGAGGAAACCGCGGTGATCGCAAGCGTCGAAGGCGGATTTCCGTTCCCACGGCGCAAACCGCCTTTCCCGGCTGAGCAGGGCGTGTTCGGCGCCCCGACCATCGTGAACAACACCGAGACACTGGCACATGTACCCGGCATCCTGCGTCATGGCGCGCAGTGGTTTTGGGACCTCGGCATAGGGAACGCCGCCGGAACCAAGCTCTATTCGCTATCGGGCGATGTCTTGCGTCCCGGTCTGTACGAACTGCCGATGGGCACGAGCCTGGAAACGCTCGTCTTTCAGTATGGCGGGGGCATGCTACTGGACCGGGAATTCAAGGCGGTCTTCACGGGAGGCCCGTCCAACACGCTGCTGACAAGGCGCGACCTCGACGTTGCACTGGACTTCGACTCGGTGCGTCAGCGCAGTTCGCGTCTGGGGACGGGTGCGATGATCGTCGTATCCGAAGGCACCAGCATCGTGCGCAAGGTCGCTGAGTATGTGAGCTTCTTCGCCCAGGGTTCGTGCGGGCAATGCCCTTCCTGCAAGGGCGGGACCTTTCAGCTGATGCGGCTTCTGAATCGGGTCGACACGGGTCGCGGTGTGCGCGCCGATCTGGATGCACTCGCGAACTTATGCCGCATTCTTCCGGGCAGCGGACGCTGCGGTCTTATCGACGGCGCGGTAACCGTGGTGGAGAGCTCCATCGGCCAGTTCAGGGATGAGTATGAGGCGCTTTTGATGGCATAGGTCAGCGAGAGTGCAATCAATCATGGCGACATTTCCGGGAGTTTGACGTCATGCGTTACCTGCAACTCGATGCAACGACCATTACCCGGTGGAAAAGAAAAAAGCTGCTCGCGCCTATTCACGAATGTTGTCAGATATCAGGTGAATCAGCGTGGCCATACGCGAGCTCAGTGCCGGTGGCGTATCGCGCATTACGGAGTCCGGCGGGAAGCCGTGCGTGTTTCGTTGATGACGCTGGATATCAGGAGAGGACGACCGCCAGAGTTGCGCATGGAGTTGGCCAAAGCGCTTTGCGCGCACTGCATAAGGATCCTGGAGATCCGCGAAGAACGACTCGGCTATCTGAAAGCACTCGAACAGTTCGACTTGCGCTTCCCCGGCTTTACTCACGATACACACGGGGTCGAAGTCGACGACGGCGTCTATCGTATCGCATGCATCAAGAAGCCATAGATAAGCGACGCAAACCACTTAACGTGCGCTATAGCGTTACCCAGCGTGCGGCATGCACGATCTCCAGCGGATAGGTCGATGCCATCAAAACCTGCGCAAGCACGGAGTCCGGATAGAGGGCAATCGGTGCGACCAGCGCCTCGAGTTCCTCCGGCTTGAACGCCGCAGGCGTCTCGGGACCGCGGTCTGCGCGGGCGGGCATCGCCAACAGGAAAAGCAGCCACAAAAGGAGGACTCTCGCATGTCGGCCGTTCCAGGCTGCCATGAGCCCTCCTTTCGATCGTTCTCGTTCTGATGCGGCAATCGAACCGCTCGCAATGCTGCCCGGTGCCCGACGTTACCAAAATGGCGACAGCTTCCGTGTACACCACTTCGACATGATCACCCTTACGGATATTTTTCAGCCGGTTGGGATTTTCAACGACGAGGTCGACATCGCTGCCTGCAGGGCCTTTCACCGTGACGGGTTTTGCCTTCGATCGACGGAAGCGACGTCTGCCATTATCGTCACTTCGCGGCCGATCGCGCCGCCCGATCAGACGCTGAGTGCCGAAACGAGGGCCACACGCGTCACGTGTGGGCGAGATTCCCCGTAATCGCCTTCGTATAGACCGTAGGTCGACACCGGCCATCGAGCGGGCGGCTGACAAACACACGGATTGAAAAAGCGTCTACTGGGTCGTGCCACTATGTGCTGCTGCAATAGCAGCGTCGCGCTTCTTCTTGGCTTCAGCCTTTTTATGGTCGTAGACCTTCTTTGCAGCCGCCACTTCCCGGTTGTACTCGCGATTGGCCGCAGCGACCTGCTGGTGCATTCTGACGATCTCATCAGGGTGTTGAGAAGCTGTCGATGAGCTCGCTCCAGAACTTTCTTGAGCCCAGATGCCGGAAGGCGATAACAGCGCGAAAGAAACAGTGGCTACGGCCGCAATTTTGGATTTCATAATGCCCCCATGGTAGGTGCGCGTCGTTAGGTGCCCGCAGAGCGTTTTCAGCCTATACGCGTTGAATGGAATGTTGTATTGGACTTTGGTCCAATGTCCGGTTGGGCGGCGTTGAAGCTTGTGACCGGACGGCGACGCGAGATTACAATACCCTTCATTCCATGGGGCACAAACGACGATGACATGGAAGATATGGCATTGCGCCACACCGCCACGTACAAGGAGATCGCATCATGGTTTTGCGAAATCGAGGGTTCGCCGCTACGCTCGCCGCGATCTTTCTGGCGGCGTCTGCCGGGAATTCGTGGGCAACCGAGCAGGCGCAGCAACGCCGTGCAGGGCGTGACGTTCGGCAGGAAACACGTCAGGGCGCTCGCCACACGAAGCAGGATTGTCGGGCCGCCAACCAGCAAAGTAACGCGCATTGCCGGCAAGATAAACGACAGACCAAGCAGCATGGCCGTCAGGCCGCCAGGGACATCAAATATTGACGGGTGTGCGAATGATTCCTTTCGCCCGATGTCGAGATGCGCGCTCTCTTGCAGACCGACCACCTCCGGAACCTACTCCGAATAGAAGCCCGAACCCACCAGGCCTGGCACTCCGTTAATCTTGACTGCCTTCACGTAGGTCCATTTGTGCGACGGCTGAGTCTGTCCCGGTCTCAGGAACATGTAATCGACCCAGCCCGATCCCTTCGTCTCAGCCGTCTGGATCATGGCGTCATGAAACGGTTTGCCGTTGGTATCTTTCTGCCCCCTGACGTTGGTCCCCTCACGCGCTGGGAAGGCCGGATTCAACAAGACATTTTCTTTCAAATCGTAGACGAACAGGTACGTGTCCCCATGGAACCACTCGCTGCCTTTGATTCGGAACTGCGAAAACGCGGCCTTGCCTTCACTGTCGATCAACGCCGCGGCCTTGTCGACGAGCGCCTCCGTTTGTGTTGCAGCATCGGAAGTCGGCGGAGATGACTGAGGGAATGCAGGCGCCGCGCGGCAGAATATTCCAACCAGTAGCAAGGTGCTGGTAACGAGAGCTTTGCCATTCATAGCACTATCTCCAGCCGCCGAGTTCAGCGCTGTTCCGTACATCGTGCGCTCTTCCCGTGGCGCTTCATGACAGGCCACTCCCGGCATTGCACGAAGCGGCTTGTGGAGGTGAAGCGCCTGCTGTGTATGCAAAGACTAGTGCACGAAGCACGGCCGAGCCAGAGTCGTTTTCCCGCATCTAATGGGCGACTGGCACACCGCGCCGCAGGGCCGCACCGCAGACGGTCGCGCGACTGCCCGCTCGCCCGCGAAGCGTATTTCCCGACCTTCGCGCGCGATGTTCTGCCAAACCAAGGTACTTGCGTAGCTGCTCATTCAAAGGCGCTGCTCGCGCGCTGAGCGCCGAGGCAACGGCGCAAACCCGCAAAAGGCCCGATTCGCGGCCGCGCGCGCTTTCGCGAGCCGACGCCTTGTCAAGCGCTGCCCCCTACGCGCCGATCGCGATTCGCAGCCGCAGATTCCCTTCGGAGCGCCCTCATCCAGCGCTAATTCTCGCGTTCGATCATTGACGCAGTTGGGACGGTTGGATCGAGAACGCCAGACCGCGCCCTGATCGCTCAAAAGAGCTACCTGGAGACATCTTAGATGAGCACTCTCGCTGACAGCCGTGTCCTCGCACACTCGAGATCGAAACGCTATGGTCTTTTCGTCTGCCTCATGGCAGCGCTTGCCGGGCTGCTGTTCGGCCTCGATATCGGCGTGATTTCGGGCGCGCTGCCCTTTATCGCGAAGCATTTTGTCTTGAACGACCGCTCGCAGGAATGGATCGTCAGTTCGATGATGGTCGGCGCGGCGATCGGCGCGCTGGGTGCCGGCTGGCTGTCGTGGCGCGTCGGACGCCGCTATGCGCTTGCGTTGGCGGCGATACTCTTCATGCTGGGATCGCTGTGGTCGGGCTTCGCCGGTAGCCCGACGCAGTTGATCGAAGCCCGTTTGCTGCTGGGTCTTGCCGTCGGCATGGCGTCCTTCACCGCGCCGCTGTACCTTTCGGAGGTAGCGCCACGGCAGGTGCGCGGGGCGATGATCTCCACGTACCAACTGATGATTACAGTCGGGATTCTGGCCGCCTTCCTGTCGAACATAGGCCTTTCGTACGTGGCCGACTGGCGGTGGATGTTGGGCGTGATCGCCATCCCCGCCGCGGTCTTCCTCGCAGGTGTCCTCGCCCTTCCCGACAGTCCGCGCTGGCTGCTTCAGCGAAACCGCGCCGGGGAAGCTCGCGCCGTGCTGCAGCGCCTTTACGGCAACTGCGCCGACGTTCAAGCCGAACTCGAACAGGTCAACGGCGACAACACGCGGCCCCAGCGGGGATGGAGCCTGCTGCGAACGAACCCGAACTTTCGTCGTTCGGTGCTGCTGGGCATCGCGCTACAGGTCTTTCAGCAACTCACGGGCATCAATGTCGTGATGTACTACGCTCCGCGCATCTTCGAACTGGCGGGTTTCGCGACCCATGAGCAGCAACTGTGGGCTACCGTCATCGTCGGACTCGTCAATGTGTTGGCAACGTTTGGGGCAATCGCCTTCGTCGATCGCTGGGGCCGCAAGCCGATTCTCTATGCGGGATGCGCAGTCATGGCATTCGGGATGTGCTCCCTCGGGCTTCTTCTGCATGCGGGGATAGCGGGTCTCGCGGCACAGATTCTCGCCGTCGCGGCGCTTCTGCTTTTCATCGCAGGCTTCGCGATGTCCGCCGGACCGCTCGTCTGGATTCTCTGCTCGGAGATCCAGCCCCAGCAAGGACGCGACTTCGGCATCGCTGTCTCGACGCTGGTCAACTGGGTGGCCAACATGGCCGTCGCGGCCACGTTTCTCAGCCTGTTGTCCACGGTTGGCGAAGCCAACACGTTCGTGCTGTATGCGATCCTCAACGTGATCTTCGCAATTGTCGTGTTCTATTACGTACCCGAGACGCGCGGTGTCTCGCTCGAAAAGCTGGGTAACGACCTGATGGCCGGCAAGCGCCTGCGTGATCTGGGCAACGGGAACTAGCGATTCGTTCTGCGTCAAGGCGAGCGTTCTGCCAATGGCGAGCAGCCGCCTCGAACGGCACACCTACAACGCGCGGGCCGCGTCGCGCAATATGTCCTGAGCCCGTTGCGCGATGCAATGTCGAACGTGCGGGGCCAGGCTCGAAGCTGCGCGCGTCGATCCAGCTGACGAGCTGTGTCGTGGATACGATCAGAATCAATGCGGCCAGACTATTGGCCTCGGCGACGGGTCACGGCTGGCAGCGAAATGCCTGGCTGTGAGACCTCGCGTGTCAAACGCAAGTCGCCGCACTATCCGCTCGCCGCTGACAGCTCCATGCGCTTGCGCTGCAAGAACCGGCGCACGGCCGGATCACGTTCGAGGCCGATGGCAAGATCGTACGCGCAGAGCGCTTCCGTCCTCGCTCCCGCACGCGCGAGCAGATCGGCGCGCGCGGCCCAGTACGGCTGATAGTCGGCGAGCCGTGGATCGTCCGCATACGGCGCGAGCGCATCGAGCGCGGCCTGCGGGCCATCCCGTTCCGCCAGCGCGAGCGCGCGGTTCACCGCGACCACGGGCGAAGCCGCAATCGCAAGCAGCGCATCGTAAAGCTGCACGATCTCGTCCCAGTTCGAACGATGTGTCCGGCAGCGGTACACGTGCGCCGACTGAAGCGCAGCTTCGAGCTGAAAGCGTCCGATCGCATTGAACGCGTTCGCGCGCCGCAGCAATGCGTCGGCTGCGTCGATCATCGGCGCGTTCCATGTCGCGGGGTCCTGAGCCGATAGCGGCACGTAGTCGCCCGCCGCATCGCGTCGCGCATCGCGCCGCGCCTGCGCATACAGCATCAGCGCGAGCAGACCAAGCGTCTCTGGCTCGTCGGGCAGCAGTTCGACGAGCAGTTGTGCAAGAAACAGCGCCTCGCCGGCGAGATCGCGCCGCACGGTATCGCTTCCGACCGGGTCCGTCCACCCTTCCGTGTACGCCGCATAGACCGCTTCCAGCACCGCGGCGAGCCTGCCGGGCAACTCCTCGCGCTCGGGCACGCAGAACGGAATGCCCGCGGCGCGGATCTTGTTCTTCGCCCTCACGAGGCGCTTGCTTATCGCGGCAGGCGACATCAGGAACGCGGACGCAATCGTCTTCGCTTCGAGTCCGAGCACCACCTGCAACATCAACGGCGTGCGAATCGCCGCGTCAAGCGCGGGGTGCGTGCACGCGAACAGCAGCGCAAGCCGCCGGTCGGGTAGCGCGCCTGCTTCACGCTCGTCGATCTCGTCGGCGAGAATCGTGAGCTGGTTCGCCACTTCGTCGCCGACACGGCGATGGCGCGCGCCATCGATCGCCCGGCGGCGCGCGACCGTCAGTAGCCATGCCTCCGGGTTCGCAGGACAGCCGCGCTCGGGCCAATCCGCGAGCGCGGCCGTGAACGCGTCGGCGAGTGCGTCCTCGGCTGCGGCGACGTCGCGCGTGCGCATCGCCAGCAGCGCGACAAGCTTGCCGTAGCTGCGGCGAGCGATCACCTCGGCAATCGAATGCGCGGCATCGTCAGCGTAACGGTCGCCGCCGGACAGACTCATGCAGCAGATGGCGCATCGTAGGGGGCGGTCCAGACAGGGCGTACTTCCAACGTGCCGTACGCTGCACCAGGACAACGCGACGCCCAGGCGATTGCCGCGTCCAGGTTCGGCACGTCGATCAGGTAGTAGCCGGCAAGCTGCTCCTTCGAATCGGAGTAGGGTCCGTCGAGCACCTGCGGCTTGCCATCGACGAGCCGCACCGTGGTCGCCGTGTTCGTGTGCTGCAACCGGTTGGCGCCTACCAGCGCCCCAGCTTTCTTTAGCGATTCCGTATACGCCTGATACGCCGCCACGCCTTGCTGCCGCTCGCTATCCGTCATCTGATTCCAGCCGTTTTCTTCTGAATAGATCATCAACAGGTATTGCATATGAGCCTCCGTCATGGGTCGCGGCGGACCCGTGCATTGGGCCGCCATCACAATGACGCGCGGCCCGCATGCTGACGGACAGGCGGCGTCGAAAAAAATCGCGGACAGCGAATCCCCCTTATTCAGGGCCGCATGCTACGACGAAATGGGCGCAATCCCCTCTAGCGCAATAATCCTCGTCTTCGCGCATCGCTCACGAATCGCCTTGAGACGGGCGTACTCGGGGGAGTCATACCAACGCATCAAGGAATCCATGTCCGGAAATTCCACGATGACAAGGCGATGCGGTTGCCAGTCACCTTCGAGAACTTTTGTCATCCCACCACGAGCCAGATATTTTCCGCCGTAGCGCACCTCGGTGGCAGGCACCTCGCGTTTGTACTCTTCGAAAAGAGCGGCGTCAGTTACATCGACATCGGCGATCAGGTAGGCAGCCATCGCACGATCCCTCGCATGGTGTAGTTCCACCGCCGACCATCACGCTGTATCGCAGTCGGCACCGTGAATTGCAGTATAGAACCGACCGCAAACCCCGTCACCTCGATGACCTCCGTAACAGCTGCGTCAAGCAGGAGCGCCTCTCAAGGTTCTGCCCAGCATTTTCAGCGTGCGTGAGACCAGGGTAAACATCCATCCTCATACGAAGTGCTTTTCAATAGTTGGTGTACGGAGTATATTCGCGATCACCGTTACGCGCACAGACTGGAGGAAGACATCATGCAATTTCATCTCAACGGTTTCCGTGTCGGTGACCCGACCATCGAACCAGCCGCGGAAAACGCGCGTTGCGATGAGATGCCCGATGCCGTCGACGTGCTGATCGTCGGGAGCGGTCCTGCAGGACTCGTGCTCGCGGCGCAATTGTCACAGTTCCCGTCGATCAGAACGCGCATCGTCGAGCGTCGTTGCGGACCGTTGCTGATGGGACAGGCGGATGGTGTCGCTTGCCGGACCGTCGAGATGTTCAATGCGTTCGGGCTCAGCGATCGCCTGTTGCGCGAAGCCTATTGGGTCAATGAAACGGTATTCTGGCGACCGGATGCGCAGAACCGTGATGCCATCAAACGCACTGGCCGCGTTCAGGATGTCGAAACAGGCCTGTCTGAGTTTCCGCACGTGATCGTCAATCAGGCGCGTGTGCAGGACTATTTGCTCGATGTGATGCGGCGCTCAGCGCAACGCATCGAACCGGACTACGGTTTCGAAGCCGTCGATGTGCAGCGCGACGATAGCGGCGAGTATCCCGTTCGTGTCACATTGCGCCGCACCGATGAAGCACGGCTCGATGAGACAGTGACTTTGCGTGCGCGCTATGTCGTGGGTTGCGATGGCGCCCGCAGTCTCGTGCGCACCGCGATCGGTCAAACGCTGCGCGGCGACGCGGCCAATCATGCATGGGGCGTGATGGACGCACTTGCGGTGACTGACTTTCCCGACATCAGGCTGAAAGCGGCCATTCAGTCCGCGGGCAAGGGCAATCTGCTGATCATTCCGCGCGAAGGAGGCTACCTTGTGCGCTTTTACGTCGATCTTGGCGAGGTCACGTCGGACAACCGCGACGCCATCAAACAGACCACGGTCGATCGCATCGTACAGACCGCGCAGCACATCCTGCATCCTTATTCACTCGATGTGAAAGAAGTCGCGTGGTTCTCGGTCTATGAAGTGGGACAGCGTCTGACCGACCGCTTCGACGACGCCGTCGCAGCCGACGGAACGTCTCGTGATCCTCGAGTGTTCATCGCGGGCGACGCCTGTCATACGCACAGCGCAAAGGCCGGCCAGGGCATGAACGTGTCGATGCAGGACGGGTTCAATCTCGGCTGGAAAATCGGCCAGGTTCTGCGTGGACTCAGTGACGTCGAACTGTTGCGCACGTACTCCGATGAGCGTCAACCGATCGCGCAGGAGTTGATCGATTTCGACAAGGAGTGGTCGGCGATGATGGCTGCTCCGCCGAAGGACCCTAACCGGCCCGAAGCAGGCGGCGTCGATCCCACGGAGCTTCAGGCGTATTTCGTTCGCGCCGGCCGATATACGGCAGGCGTCGCGACGCATTACCGTCCGGGCATGCTGACGGGCGACGCGACGCATCAAACTCTTGCCAAGGGCTTTTCGATCGGAATGCGCTTTCACTCGTCACCCGTCGTTCGGGTCGCGGATGCGAAGCCCGTTCATCTCGGGCACGCGGCAAGCGCGGACGGCCGGTGGCGTCTGTATGCTTTCTCGGACGCGAATCGAAGTGCGCTTCATGCGCTGTGCGAACATCTCGCGACCTCTGCAGATTCCGTCTTGCGGCTCGCCACGCCAAAGGACGCCGACGCGGACAGCGTTCTCGACCTGCGCGCAGTGTTGCAGCAGCCTCATCGCGAAGTGCGACTCGACGAACTGCCCGCCCTCTTGCTCCCGCGCAAGGGACGCTATGGCCTCGTCGACTACGAGAAAACATTTACGAGCGATGCAGCGACTGATATCTTCGACGAGCGCGGCATCGACCGCGAACGCGGCGCGCTCGTCGTGGTCCGCCCGGATCAATACGTCGCGCACGTTCTGCCACTGCACGCATACGCGGAACTGACCGCGTTCTTCCGGCCGATATTCCGCATGCGCTAACCCATTCCGACACTGCGAAATTGCCGAACAAACACGACCATCCCGAAGCGCATCAGAAGTTCACCGGCAGCCTCGTGCGCCGCGCGCAGCAACGCCATGTAGCCGTATGGCTCGCGGAAGTCTCCAACGAGATCACGAGCGTGCAATACGCGGCGCTCGATATCCTGCAACGATCGCCCGGCGTGAACCAACGGCAACTCGGCGATGAACTCGACGTGGACCGTTCGACGATTGCCGATCTCGTCGCGCGCATGGTTCGCAATGGCCTGATCGAACGTTCCGACGATCCCGTCGACAAACGCAGTTACGTGCTTTTCCTCACCGCGGCCGGCAAGAAGCAGCTTGCGGCCTTGCGGCCGCGCGTCGAGGAAGTGGAGCGCATTCTGACTGCAAGGCTCACGCAGCGGGAATGTGCCGAGTTGCGGCGTCTGCTTTTGGCATTGTTGCCGCCCCAGGCTTAAGCGCGATGCGGCGGGAAGCCGTATCGAACGATCTCGGTCCGGCCACGGGCAACCCGGGCAACTGCACACGAAGCACCCGTGAACGAGTCTCGTCCAATAGTCGGGGGCGCGCGGCTCGATGTCATTGCGCGCGACGATTTTGCAAGCAAAAGCTCCAATCGTCCTAACGACACGCGCGCAGTACGCGTTAGGCTTCCACGTGCGTTCTATTTGTTTTCGCACGGTGAGGAGGTGGACTCATGAGCAGCTTCGATGACGCGTTCAAGGCCTTGATAGGGAGTGAAGGCGGCTATTCGTTCAATCCCGCCGACCCGGGAGGGGAAACGATGTGGGGGGTGACCGCGCGCGTCGCGCGCGCGTCCGGGTACGCCGGGCCCATGCGGGACCTGCCGCTCGAAACGGCGAAGCAGATCGCCAGATCGAAGTACTGGGACCCGCTCAAGCTCGACGAATTCGATCCACGTGTCGCGTTCCAGATTTTCGATGCCAACTACAACGGCGGGCTCGTCGTGCTCTGGATGCAAAAGGCGTCGGGCGCGGAGCCGGACGGCAAGTTCGGCTCCGACACCGTCGCGGCCGTGAAGGCTGCCGATCCGCTCAAATTCGTCATGCGCTTCGCGGCTTATCGGGTTCGCTATCTGAAGGGACTTCACACCTGGCCGAATTTTAGCCGCGGCTGGATGGACCGGATGGCCAAGAACCTCTTAATGGGAGCAGCATAATGGACTGGTCGAAAGTTGCATCAACCATCAGCGGCACTGCGCCGCTTCTCGCCGGGCTCGTTGGCGGCCCCGTTGGCCTTGGCGTCACGGCCGCCTCAACGATCCTGTCACACGTGCTCGGAACCGCCAACGATCCCACGTCGGTATCCGCCGCACTCGAAGATCCTGCCGCGCTCGACAAGGTGCGGCAGGCAGAAAGTGCAAATGCGGTTCAGCTTCAGCAATTGGCCGTGACGGCAGCGCAGGCGCAACTCACGCACGACATAGAGCTTGCCCGCGTCGAAGCGGCAGATCGCGCGGACGCGCGGGACAAAGAAGAAAAAACGGGTGACTGGGTGCCGAAAGCGCTGGCAATGGCCGTCACGGCCGGCTTCTTCAGCATGCTGGCCCTGATGGCCCTGCACGGACTGCCGGGCGAAAATCGCGATCTGATGAACGTCATTCTCGGGTCGCTCGGCACAGCGTGGGTGAGCATCATCGGATACTACTTCGGTACATCGGCGGGGTCTGCGAGAAAGACCGAACTTCTCGCCAAGCCCAGTGTCCCGATTTCATCCAATAGCGCGGTCACGCTTCGCGAACCGGCGCCAGCAACCGCTTCACCCGCTGCAGGTGCTGTTCCCGTGGCCGCAGCCGCTCACAGCGAACTGTTCTTGCCGCTCGCGCCCGGAGGACAAGGACCCGTGTTCGCAGGATCATGATGAGATCGGCGCACGTCGCAGCGCGACGTTGCGCCGATATTGCGCCGATATTGCCCCGGCAGCGGTGAGCGCGGCGCGAGCAATGCGCTTGCTTGCGCCGCATTGCTTGCGTCGGTGCATCGAACCGAAGGTCAACTGAAGGTCAAACTGAAGGTCATTACGTGCGCCTCGATTCTGGCGCACGGCTTGCGTCACTCTCTTTCGGCTTTCTCGCCGTCGATATGACGGGCACCCGCCTGGTATGCGGCGGGGCATACGCCAAAGTGTCGCTTGAATGATCGCGTGAAGTACGACAGATCCGTAAAGCCGACCGCGTAAGCAACCTCCTTGACCAGCATGTTTTCGCGCTCCAGCAGTGCGCGAGCCCGGTTCATCCGAAAGCACAGCAGGTACTGCCCGAAGCTCACGTGTTGCTCCTTCCTGAACACGCGACAGAACTGTGACGGGCTGAGCCGACAAGCAGCCGCGACGGTGGCAAGACTGATGCGGCAAGCGAAGTGTGCGTTCAGATGCGCAATAGCCGCCGACGTGCGCTTTAGAGGACGATGTTTGTCGCCCGGTAGCTGAACGGGTGACACCGACGCGGACAACGCCCTCGACATGCCTGCCGCGTCGCCCTCCAACCTTGTCGATGAGATCGACGATAGTGTCTCGTTCAATTCCTCGTGCTGGACCGGCTTGACGAGCAGATCCCATACTTTCAGACGCACTGCCCACTTGGCGACCACTATCGAATCACGGCCTGTTATCACCAGCACAGGCAGTTCCGGATGGTCGTTGCGCACCCGCATCAGGGAATCGAAAACGCGCGTATCGGGATCGTCGACCTCGAAGCAGACGAAGGGCGGTGCGTGAAGGCGAATGGCGCTCGACACATGATTCAACTCCCGTACCCTGCACACGTCATATACATCGCGGACCGCGTTCAGGATCGACGTACCGGGATCGGGCATCAGGTCCACCCAGAGAAACTCACAAGCACGATATGCGCTTTCAAACGATAGTGCGTCCGACATGTGCTACGTCTCCCGATGTTCCACTGACGACGACCCCGGGTCGCCGCTTAAAGTGGGTTCCGCACAAAGGAATAGCCGGGTCGATGTGCCGGTACGCCAGGCCGCAATCCGCCACGCCGCTGCGCTAATGACACGCTTCGATCCCTCAAACAAAGAATATGATTTGCGAAGACAGTTTCCATTGGCCAGACGGACTACATCGAAAGTCGCATATGCGCCATTGACCTCGCGCGCAGCCGTGGCGCGCGCTATCGTCTCGCGCGGCATACGAATAATCCAGCACCGCGAACCCGCCGCGATCGTCCAACGCAACCGCACGATCGTCATAACCTCCCGTGCCCACGTCACCCTACCCTTGCTGTGATGCCAGCCTCGCGCGGACTGCGCATCGTGATGGTTACGCGCGCAATCGCAACTGGGAGTGCGCTGTGATCACCAAGGCCTACTTTCTCTTCAATACACAATACGTCCGCTACGATGCGGCTTCGGATGCGGTGGAAGCCGGCTATCCGAAATCGATCGGCGCCAATTGGACCGGCTTTTCCGCGGCAGGTTTTGAAGGCGGCATCGATGCCGCGGTGAATTCCGACTCGGGCAAGGTCTATTTCTTCAAGGGTTCGCAGTACCTGTGCTACGACGTCGCGGCCAATGCGGTCGATTCAGGCTACCCCCTTGCGATCGCAGGGAATTGGCCAGGGCTCGCCGAGGCCGGCTTCGGCTCGGATATCGATGCCGCGGTGAACTGGGGCAACGGCAAGCTCTACTTCTTCAAGGCGAATCAGTACGTCCGCTACGACCTGGCCCAGGACAAGGTGGACGACGGATACCCCGTTTCCATCGCGGACGGCTGGCCTGGATTCGACGCCGCGGGGTTCGGCAGCGCGATCGACACGGCGCTGAACTGGGGCAACGGAAAGGTCTATTTCTTTCGCGGCGCACAATATCTTCGCTACGACATCGCTTCGGATTCCATCGACCCGGGTTCTCCCGCCGACATCGATGCGTCATGGGGAGGGCTTGGAGCCGCACGCGCCGGCAGTCCGATTCGCGCATCCTGGTCGCGCACGGGAGCGGCGGCGGGCGGCGTGGACTTCTCTTACTTGAGCGACGCCTTCTTTTCGCAACTGAAGGAGGTCTGCACGAGCTCGGTTGCGCGCCCGAAGACCTCCTCGGCGTGATGGAGAGCGAGAGCGGCGTGCAGCCGTGGAGCCAGAATGCGAACGGAAAGGCGACAGGACTGATCCAGTTCATGCCCGATATATTGAAGGGGCTGGGATGGTCGGATGGACCGGACGCTTTCAAGCTTTTGAGCGCGGAACAGCAGTTGCCTTATGTGGAGCGTTTCTACCGGCCTTACGTAGGCAATCTGACTTCGCCAGGCCGGCTCTATCAGGCGACCTTTCTTCCGGCGACGTTGCCAGGCACCGACGAATCGTCGATCATCGCGGCGCCCAATGGTCCGCACGCCGACGCGTTTCGCTGGAATCCGATGCTCGATACGAACCGTGATGGCGTCATCACCGTGGGCGACCTGACCGCGCGCATCTCCAATGTCCAGCAAGGCCAACGCTGGGAAGCGCTCGTCAGCAGACTCTGAACCTGCTCACCGTGGCTCGCTGGAGAAAGCCCCCGGCACGCCCAAGCGCCGTGGGGCCGTCGCGGCTATGCGCGCCTCGCGTTGTCGGCCTGGAGCCGGCTCGCGATCAACTGGATCAGATAAAGCGCGAACTCCGGCTCCTGGTAGTAAAGGCGTATAGCATCGGCTGCGGAGACCGTCCTCATTTCGCAGTCGGTCTTACATACGGCCGTCGACGTGCGGCGATACTCCGGCGAGAAGAGCCCGATTTCGCCAAGTACTGTGCCCGCGCCCATGTCGAGGCCAAGCTCGCTCAACCTGACGATGCCCTTTTCGACGTAGAAGAGTTCGGCGCTGGCGTCGCCTTTGCGAAACAACACCTCGCCCGAGCGGAAGCGCTGGCTTTTCATGTTGGTGAGCAGCCTGCCTATCGAGACGTGTCCGTTGACCGCCTTGTTGACCTGCGCCTCGCGGATTCTTTCCATGCGCGCCGCGACGGCGCTCGCTTCACCACGGCTCGAAACGTTCAATGCCTTGAAAATGGTTGTGAGGTGCGTCTTGACCGTCGCTTCCGCGACATCGAGCTGACGCGCAATCATCTTGTTGGAGCGCCCTCGCGCGAGCAGTGCCAGCACTTCGATCTGTCGCGGCGTGAGGTGCAGATGGGCGTCCGGGTATGGCAGGCCTCGCGGAGCATCGGCCTCGGCTGTCGTGAGTGGCTCATGCAGGCTCGCGGCGACCAACGAGCGCGGCAGATACACACCGCCCGCGAACGCGAGGCGCAACGCGCTGAAAAGGAGCTCCGACGAGGCGGATTTCTCCACGCAACCCGAGACACCCGCTGCGATCAGGTCGTCCACGTTCTGGCGTTGCGCATTGCTCAAGAGGACGATGACAGGCGTCGTGCGAGTGTGGCGCCGCGCGGCCTCCAGTTCATCGCTCTCACGGCGCAGACAGTCGCCATCCATGACGACACAGTCCGGCCTGCGATCGTTCGGCCAGCTCGACGTCAGGCAATTCGACGCGAGCACTTCGGCATCCTGCGAGAATCGGCACAACAGCGCCTCGACGCCTTCGCGAAAGAGTCCCGCCGGTCCCGTAAGCAAAATATACATGCTGTCTCGTCTCGCAACTTTCCGCCACGCATCGCGCTCGCGCCGGATCTTGCTCGTTCGCTTCGAAATGTTATACGGGCCGCCGGCCCGGCAAGCGATCACGCCGCCTCAGAACATGACGCCTGCCGGCAGGAATTCAGCAAGCGCTTTTGCACTCTCTTTGACAGTTGTCGGCGCGTCGACCGGCCAGTCCCGCGGCATGATCGATTTGTTGAGTTCACGAATGCAGCAGGCGATCCTCGTCGATACGGGGAACAAGGGTATGGGTGGATCGTGCAGAGTTCGCACCGGGCGTCCTGGCCCTGTCGCATCGCGACAGGATCGCCCGGGTGCCACAACAGGTAACGTACTAATTCGATGCCCATTTATCAAGGAGCGTTTCCCGCGAAGCGCGGCCCAGCGCACGGCACTTCTGATAGCAGGATCAAGCGTGAATTTTGCCTCGAAGCGCACGGTGCGCGCGCCGCCCGCAGCGTGATCTACGACCTTCGAATTAGACGTTACGGCACAGCGCACGAGTCCGTGGCTTTAAAAGCGGCTTCGCCCGACATTCGATGTAGTTCGCCTGGCCGATTGGCGTGCGCTTCACGCAGTCCTACTCTGAAAGCGTCTCGAACGGTGCGCCGAGCACACGAATATGAGTGCCATTGAGAACCCGCTAATTCGAGGTTTGAAATGAAAGCCGCTAAAGAGCAGTCACTTCGTTACCAGGTCGAAAAATGGCTGGCGCCGACGACAAAGAGACGCGTGCACGTTACGCACTTCAGCCGGACCGTCTCGGACGGAAGGCGCTATGTGTGCGTTTCATCCAGCCATTCCGTAAATGCCCATGTGCTCTTCTTCTTTCATCACCACGACGGCTGCTGGCGGGTGTTCCCCGCATTGCCCAACATTCCGCAGATGACTGTCGAGCATTGTGCTGCGTGAGCGGCCCAACGCGTCGCAGACGCGTGCAGGTCAACAATTCACATCAACATTTCCACTTCGACAATTCACGCGTCGCCTTCCCCATTCACGGGTATAAACCGGAACCCAAGGCAATCCGATTTCAATTGCGAGCGGCAGTCGATTTCCCTGGCGAACGGAAAGTAGCCTTGACCCGTTGCGGCACGTTGCACCTCAAACAGGTAGCATGCCGCAATCGCGCACACCGTCTAGAACACGCCATTGCGCGCGTCCGCGCCCATCCGGTAAGTGCGGTTGCTTTGCTCCGGATTCCGGTTGACCAGCGGTCGCGCGTAAAGCGGATGACGCAGGCTACGTACTTCATGTTCGAGCCTGAAGCAGCGCGCACCGTTCGCAGGGTCGACGATGTCGGCGAAGCGGTATTGATGAAGCTCCTCACCGTAAGTCAGCCCGCGCGCTGCGAGCCGTGTGTACGACTCCGAGAAGTTTGAGACATAGATCTGGATATGATGCCCGTCGTATTCCACGCTTGCCGCAGGCGTTTCCGCATAGATCAGTTGCTGGTGCGTACCAATCGCAATGACCGCCTGCCGCGAACCTTCGCGGTCGCGGAGTTCGACGGACGCATCGAGCAACTCGCGATAGAAGCCCGCAATTGGCGCTGCGCTGCCGACGGGCACATCGAGCTGCACAAATGCGATGCCAAGATCGATATCCGACCACGGCGCGCCTGCATCGCGCGCATCCGGATCGAGACAGGCGTAACGGTTTCCCCAAGGACAGGTGACCTCCAGGCGATCGTCGCGCTCGGCCCACCCGAATGCGGTTCCATCGAGCACGGGCTGAACTGCGCGAAGCCGCGCGACCAGCGACTGGCGCTTGCCCACGACCAGCCCGACATGCCCGCGCAGACGCTGAGGGTCGCCCTCCGGCAAGTGAATCTGTGATCGGCCGATATTGATCCACATGTTGGTCACGCCTGTCATCAGATAGGGATCGCGAGTGAGCCCGAGTCCGCTGACATAAAACGCAGTCGCGAGGCGCTGGTCCGGTACCGTGACATTGACGTGCTCGAGCAGCACCAGATTGCCTACGTCGTCCTGAGCGTAATCGGGACGTTGCATCTGACCACCTTCCGAGGGTTTGACGCGTTAATTGTACAGATCCGCAAAGGGCCGCCGCCTGTCAGATTGGTCACGAAACACACGTGCCGGGCTGCAGACATGCACCATCCGTGCGCCATTCATACGTCATTCATGCGCCATTCACAGCGTCCTTGAACGCTTTTCCAGCCGTGAACTTCACGGTTTTCGCGGCCGGAATTGTGATGGTCTCGCCCGTTGACGGATTGCGACCCGCGCGCTCGGCCCGGGCGCCCGTCGAAAACGAACCGAAGCCGATCAGCTGGACGGTATCGCCACGCGTCACGGCAGCCGTCACGGTCTCAAGAATGGCATCGATAGCTGCACCCGTGCTTGCCTTGCTTTCGCCCGTGCCCGCCGCAACGGCATCAATCAGTTCCTGCTTGTTCACTTGTGTGCTCCTTTAACGTCCGCGAATAGCGGAATGACGGTCACCCTACCGCAGGCGAACAGTAAATTGCAACCCGGCCCGCTGACGCCGCGCGCGTTCAGCGATTTCGCACCACCGTTCGCTTGCGTGATCTGCACCATTCTGGTTCGGCGCCAATTATTTCCCTCGCTAGCGGCCAGATAACTGCTGCATCCGAAAAAATGTTGCGCGATACTGAACGCGCCCGCTTCGTGTCGGGCAAGCCGCACTTAGCCCGCAGTTCGCCATGAGGGGCGGAATCAATGGACAATTGCACTGTATGCACGAGTCTGCAGGGACGCCCCGCCGGTGTCGCCCGCGTGGACGGAATGACGTTAATCGGAATTGGTGAGTGCGAGGGCGTCACAGCAATTGAACATTACCGTTGTGAGTGTTGCGGCACCGTCATGGTCCGACAACTATGGGGCTGTTCATCCGAACAGGTGTGGACGACGCTTGCGCAGCCTGCGTGTACCCGGCTTACTCCTCCCTCCGCCTGAAGATAAAGTGATCGACGCCCGCCTCGAAGTCCGGCGTGTTGTCGTAAGCGTCGCACACGTTGCGATAGATCACGGCCGCGATGCCGGACGAGTTCACCCCATCAAGCACGGCTTCAGGCGTCTGCGTGAGTGTGCGATAACGCACACATTGGCGCAGCTTTCGACGAGCACTTGCGGCCAGCGCAACTAGTCTGCATGTTGGATCTCGCAGAATCAGGCCCTGCGCCTGGAGTAACGAGCGAAATCCGCGACAAATAAGTGCGCGTGTTTTCTACGGGAGCTCTTTCATGATTCTGCACGTGGTTAACAATAAGCTTTACGAAGTGAAGCTTGCTTTCCTTAACCTCATCGATAAGTGTGACGTGACACCAAGGTATTTTTCTACGTCAGAGCAGATCATCTCATTCCTTAAAAACAATCCTGGCCTGAAATTTAGCCTTGTCCCGTCGCAGCCTGACCTGACCGATGTCGAGCTTACTGCCATGAGCTCCTACGTCGCTTATGGACCTCAGCTTGGAGATGTACTATGCGGGGTCGTTAGCTACGACTCAGAAAAGCAGCAGGTTCTTACTATCGGAAGTTATGCGGATTCCGACTTGGCACGACTATGGGGAGGCTGAAAGATGGCCGACACATGACGGGGCCCGGCAGCGCACGCACAAACGCACACGCCGATAAGCCGACAATGAACTGCCGGGCTCAAAAAAATCCAACCTCTACTCGGGAATTTGCGCACCACGCCAGATCTGACATTGCTGGCGAGCAACTTCGTGCAACGAATCATGCACACGGTAAATACGGCGCAACCACATGGCGTCGCTTAAACCATCGGTCACCGTCCGCCTGATGATTTCAAGGCCTTCCTCCGCGCCCAGTATTCGCGCATGGCCAGCGATTGCTTCCAGCGTGGCAAGGATTTCGGCTCGAATCGGACCGCGATGCCCGGTCTCCGGGTTCAGGCAATTTCCATCCAGCCCAAAGCGGCAGGCCATGAAGCGGTTCGCCCGGTACACTTCATAATCCCGCTCACTAAGGTGCACAGGCTCATCAACTAGCAAATAACGCGCGACAGATTGAATATAAGCGGCGATCGCGGCGGCCCACTCAACGCGTAGTGGTGTGTCCATTACTCGTATTTCAATCGTGCCGTACCCGGGGCTGGGTCGTATATCCCAGTAAAAGTCTTTCAGGCTATGGACGAGGCCCGTGCCCTCCATGCGTTCGAAATATTGTTCGAACTCGGACCACCTGGTCACGAAAGGCGCTTGCCCCGACAAAGGAAATGGAGCGACGGAATTCAGTCGGGCGCACTGGAATTGCGTATCGGTTCCCTGTACATACGGCGACGAAGCAGCCAGCGCGATGAAGTGGGGAACGTAACGCGAAAGCGAATGCAGTAGAACGAGCGCCGAGTCAGCATCCGGGCAGCCTACATGCACGTGCTGGCCAAAAATCGTGAATTGCTGATATAGCGCCCCATATAGCCCCATCAGGTATTCGGATCGTTCGCGCCCATCCGAGCGCTGGTCGTACCAGTTCTGAAAGGAATTTGTACCTCCGCCGCAAACCCCGACATTCAGAAAGTCGGCTGCCCGGACCAGCGTATCGCGAAGGACCAGCAATTGATTCCTCGCCTGGTCGAAATTCTCGCATACGCCTGTCGCCAGCTCGATCATCCCCTCTGTTGTCTCCGGCTTGATCGCGCCCGCAAAGTCCCGCTCTCTGACCCGATTCAGCAGCTCCGTCGCCGCCTTCGTCAGATTGTAGTCGTGGGTGTTGACGACCTGAACTTCGAGTTCGACTCCAATCGTGAACGGATCTGATGACGCAAATGGCTGCAGCATGGGATGTCCTGTTGCACGACGATGCTCGCTCACGCCGAGCCTTGATGTGTGAGATGGCGCTATCCACGCTATCGTGGAAGAAACACTATCGTAGTTGTTTCGCAGGCTGAATGTGAACAGGAACAACAACCGCGCCGCCTACAGAGATGCGGTGCCGTTGCACGTGTAATCACATAGAAAGGTTCGATTCAAGATAGGTCGCGAAAGCGACTTTGACAAGATGGATCTTGATCCTGTCCAAAGGCTTGCAATGGCGGCGCGGTGCGCCACTTTTCAAGCACACCGTCGCCCATTGTTTCACCTGTCACGCCACAGCCTGGCGCACGGCATGCTCCGCGGGACGAGAATCCCGCTCAAGACTGTACGGGTCGAGGAGCGCCGCCCGGGCGCGTCTGCCCATCACGCTTTTGCTCGGTCGACTTCAGTTTCTGGCCGGCGTCCGAGGGAAACAACGCCTGCACCAGACGATCGACGAACTGGAAAAACCTGTCGGAAGCATATCCCGCGACGAACGCAATCGCGAGTGGAGACAGTTCTTTTCCGCCGTGCACCAGATCGCTGAACAAACCGATGGAAATACCGACGATGACGGCCGTGGTCACATGCGACCGGTTGGCGACTTTCGAATATTCCGGGTGAAAGAGGCAGGCGGCGGTGTCGTCGCGCAACTTGCGGAGAATGGCGGCCGTCGCGCCAAGCCATGCGTACAAGATCGGCAGAATAAAGCCCGTCGTCATTCCGACGAACGTTAGAATGTTGTCCCGCGCATAGTTCGCGGTCGCGCGAATCTGCTGATAGATCGCGATTTTCTGAAAGCCTTGTTTTACCGTGTCATCGGGAATCATGGCCTTTTTATCCGGTGTCATGCCAATGTCGAAAAGCGGCAAATCGATTTCCAGCGCATGACGCACGGAGTCGATCGTGCATTCCCAATCGGCGGCGGGAGGCGGGGTGGGCCAGAGCAAACGGAATCCGTACTTCAAGCCATTAGAGAAGTTAAAGCTGTCGTCGGGCACACCGGCAATTTCCGGTTTGCCGCAGTCCTTCGCATACTGGCTGGGCACCATGCCCCAGTCCTCGCCCCACGGTTGCCCAAAGAAGGCAAATACTTGCTCTCCAATGGAATTGGGCACCCAGAAGAACAGTCTGCTGATGGTTTTCGTTCGCTGGATGTCGGAATAGAGCTGGCGGTTGTTGGTGGCGAACTTCTGCAGCGTATCTTTGATTGCAACGGCTTCCGGTGAATTCTGCATCTGCGCCAGCACGTCTTCCGACGAATTCCCATTGGCTTTCGTGAGCGCCGCGGCATAGGCCTGCAACTGGTTGTGCATCATGAGGGCGATGGGATCGTTCTTCTGAATCACATCCTTGACGTCGTCCGATATCTCCTTGATAACGAACAACAGGCACGATAGAACCAGTACGAAGAACGTGAGTGCCGCCGCGGAGACCGAATAGTTTTTGATCGACCTGCGCGCGCCTTTGCGCGCTTCTTCGCCGACCGTCTCCCCAACGACGGGCGCAACGGCATGGGTCATCCGGCTCATCGCATCGTAGAACGGCACTTCGACCGTGGCGGACCACGTGAAATCCCTCTGCGCCTGACGTGCGACGGACAGCGCCTCGATATCGGCCCTTGAGATCGGCTTGCCGACGAGACCCGCGTGCGACACGACTTCCTCACAATGCCTCAGGTCATCCGCAACTTTCGCGCTCGGATAAGGCGCATGCGCCACGATATACGCCATCGCGTTATAGAAAGCGGATTCTGTTTCCGGGCTGACCTTGGCCGCTTCCAATTCTGCATGTGCGGCCTTGACGGCGCGGAGCATGTATTCAGGAATGCGCACGCCAGCGCGCGCCGCAAGCGAGATGCACATCTCGCAGCACGCAATGTCGCTCTTCAAATTCGGGGCTGGCGTGTCACTATCCTGCGCACCGCCGTTCGTTCCTTCCACTGAAGACGCAGTACTCATAGGAACCTCCGCTGCCATGATTCAACGGCCTACCCCGTGAGCGCTGCTTTTTTTCATAAACTGCGTACAGCGCCTTCAACGGTTCGCGACCGGAAACAATCCCGTTCGTTGAGAAAGGGAGCGCGTACGTGCAGCGTACAGCTATAAAAACGAGAGTGAGGCCGGCTTTTTTCAGTGCAATTGCGGGTTTTAAACATCCCCTTGCGCCAATTCGCCGAACCATTTCAATCTGGAAAGAGCGTCATCCCTTATTTCGCCGGTTCCCGTGCCGATGACATCATGTAGCGCCCCTTCCCTCAGGCGGCAATCAACTGGTCCGCCCTTGACAAGAACAGTTGCAGCACGGTTGATGTATTCGCGCGGCTGTACCCGATCGCGAGATCGACGGTGGGCGCCTCGCCTGCGAGCGGCCGGCTCACCACCGACCAGGGCAGCAGGTTATTCGCGTACTCCGGCATCAGCGAAAGGGCGCGTGTCGATGCAACGAGCGACATCGCCATCGCAAGGTTATCGACGCCGTGTTCAGCCTTCACATCGAGACCGTTTTGCTCCAGATACCGTGCGACGACGTCATGCAGCACGCGCGCCTTGTTCGACGCCATGATGAACGTCTCGCCTTTGAGATCCGATGGGCGAATCGCTTTCCTCGCCGTCAGACGATGATCGCTCGGCATCAGCACGACGAGTTTCTCGCGATGCACGACACGGTAGTCGAGGTCCAGCCCCGGCTCCGCGCGCACGAATGCGAGATCGAGCTTCCCGCGCGCCACGGCATCGGCGAGATCCGGCGAGTAGCCGCTCGACACCGTCACGTCGATGTTCGGCAATTCGTCGCACAGTACCTGCATCGCGCGCGGCAGCCATGTCATTTCCTGACCGGTCAGAAAACCGAGCGCAAATACCTGCTTGGCTGGACGCGCCGCACGGCGCGCTGCTTCGACCGCGGCATCGACCTGCGCGAGCGCGAGCCGCGCATGATCGAGAAACACCTTGCCCGATGCCGTCAGTTCGACGCCGCGCGCGCTGCGGCTGAACAGTTCCGCGTGCACTTCATCTTCGAGATCGCGGATTTGCCGGCTCAGCGACGGTTGTGACGTGTGCAATCGCTGTTCGGCGGCGACCGTCAGGCTGCCCGTTTCCGCGACGGCGACGAAATAGCGCAAATGGCGCAGCTCCATATTCCCTCCTTTCTCCGCAGGTTCCCGGCCATGCTTTCGAAGCATACGGGCCAGCCTACAAAGTCTTTTTCCTTCGCGCAAGCGGACGCTAAATTAGCCGTCAGCAGGGACATCGCGCAAGTCGCAACCGCCGGGGCCATACCTCATTGCTATCGCTTCGCCGTCCCGCCGATCATTCAACAGGAGTTATGCGATGAACGACCTTACTGGAAAAACCGCGCTTGTCACGGGCGCATCACGCGGCATCGGCCGCGCCGTCGCTCTCGCGCTGGGCCGCGCCGGCGCGCGGGTACTGGTGCACTACAGCAGCAACGAAGCAGCCGCCGATGTGAGCGTCGCAGAGATCGTCGCGAGTGGCGGCCATGCGCAAAAGGTGGCCGCCGATCTGCGCACGGCCGACGGTCCACACCTTCTGGCAAAGCGCGTGCGCGCCGTGGTCGGCGAACGGCTCGATGTGCTCGTCGCGAACGCAGGCATCGCGAAGGCCGTGAGCATCGAGGACACCACGGTTGACGATTTCGACGACCTGTTCGCCGTCAACGTTCGGGCGCCCTTCTTCCTCGTGCAGCAGCTTCTGCCGATGCTGCGCACGGGCAGCAGCGTCGTGTTGCTGTCGTCGCTGGCCGCGCGCGCATCGGTTGGCGAACTGGCCGCTTACGCCGCGACGAAAGGCGCGGTCGATACGCTCGTGCGTCACTTCGCGTCCGCGCTAGGCGAGCGCGGCGTGCGAGTGAATGCCGTCGCGCCGGGCGTCGTCGCAACGGATATGTCGAGCTTCGCGACCACGGATGAAGGCCGCGACTATACGCTGAGCCTTCAGGCGTTGAAGCGCGTCGCGCAGCCCGACGATATCGCGGGCGCCGTGACATTCCTCGCATCGGATAACGCAGGCTGGATCACAGGCGACACGTTGCGCGTCGACGGCGGCTCGAAGCTCTAGACCTATATGTCTCAGCACGTATTCGCTTAAACCATGCAAGGAGCAACACCATGTCCACCATCAACCTTCAGGATAAGACGCGTACCGTGAAGCTTCCCGGCCCCGATCATCCGATCACCATCGGGCGCAATGCTTCGCGTGTCGTGGTCATAGTCGCGGGCGAGGTTATCGCCGACACGCGCGATGCGCTGACCTTAAGCGAGGCGAGGTATCCCGCCGTGTTCTACGTCCCGCGAAAGGATGTCGATATGACGAAGCTCGAACGAACGGACCATTCGACATACTGCCCATATAAAGGCGACGCCTCGTACTTTTCGATTCCCACGGGCGGCGAGCGCGCCTTCAACGCGATCTGGAGTTATGAGTCGCCGTATCCGGCAGTCGGGGCGATCCGCGATCACCTCGCGTTCTACACAGACCGCGTCGACTCGATCGAAGAACATGAATAAGGAATTGGCATGAACGCATCACCCGTCGTACTCGTCACTGGCGCGTTGAGCGGCATCGGTCGCGCTACCGCACTCGCCTTCGCTCGCACGAAAGCGCGCGTCGTAGTCTCGGGCCGGCGCCATGATGAAGGACAAGCGCTTGCTGCAACGCTTCGCTCGCTTGGCGCTGACGCCGATTTCATTCACGCGGATGTGCGCGCGGAAAGCGATGTACAGGCGCTCGTCGAACAAACCGTCGCACGCTTCGCAACGCTCGATATCGCCGTGAATGCGGCGGGCACGGAAGGCGAGTCGGCGCCCGTCATCGAGCAGACATCCGAACACTATGCAGCCGTGTTCGACGCGAACGTGCTCGGCACCTTGCTCGCGATGAAACACGAACTGCGCGTCATGTCGGCGCAACGCAGCGGCAGCATCGTCAACGTTTCATCGACGATGGGCGCGCGCGGCGCGGCGGGCGCGTCGCTTTACGTCGCGAGCAAGCACGCCGTCGAAGGGCTGACGAAGTCGGCGGCGCTGGAAGCGGCTGCGTTCGGCGTGCGCGTGAATGCCGTCGCGCCCGGCCCTGTGCAAACGCCGATGCTCGACCGCCTCACGCAAACGCCCGAACGCAAGGCCGCGTTTCTCGACACCGTGCCTCTCAAACGCGCCGGCACGCCCGAGGAAATCGCCGATGCGATCGTGTACGTGGCATCAGCAAGCTTTATGACAGGTGAAGTGCTGCGTGTGAACGGCGGCAGGACGGCGGGGTGATTTCACTGAGCGTGACGCTCATGATTAAACGCTTTTAACGATGACTTATAGCCCGAATGAAGTTAAAGAAGTAAACGCCGGTCGGGTTTTTTGACGAATGATCGCTGTGGTTTAGACTCCATTACCATTCAACCAAAGCTTTTTAATATATTTCTATCGACGGCCTGCCACCGTTAAGTTAAAACAAATAGGTCGCAACCAATTAAGGCTCTTCGCCTTCTTCTCAAGTCAATCCAATAAAAACATTGCGGCATATAAAGTCGTACAAAACGCGTGGCGCCATTTGCATAGTCAAAACAAATCACGCGCAACGCAACGTAATATTATTTGCAATTGAAATTCACTTCTCTTCGCTGCATCGTGCGTTACGCCTTGGTTCCGTTTTAACGAAGAGGTCTCAACGACGACGATCGACATGTCTCCCGCCTGCAAACGCGGGCGGGACGGCTAATGCCGTTCGATTGGATACATCGAGGAGAATCAAAATGCGCATCCATCGGCATGTGCAGGTGTGGCTTTTTGCCTTTTTAATCTGCGTAACGGTCTTTCCAGTGAGGGCTTTAGCCGGCAATCAGCGCAGTCCTTCCGTCACTCATCTGATTCCCCTGTTGCAGTCGTTTCGACCGATTGGTGGTACTGGTAATAATCTCGATAATCCCGGCTTCAATGCCACACCCGGTAGCCCGGAACAGCACCTGGCGCCGTTGAACTTCGCGCCCGGCACGGCCGACGGCTTGATACGAGGGCCGAACCCGCGGACCATTTCGAACCTGATTTCAGGCGGCACGGGCGCTCAGGGACAAGATGGGCAGAGTGCCGATTCCGTCGCCTCTGCGTGGCTCTATGTGTGGGGGCAGTTCGTCGATCACGATCTGAGCCTCGAATTTACGCCGACCACCACCGACGCGATCAATATCACCATTCCCCCGAATGATCCCGACGTGACGCCCGGCACAGTGATCGCGATGAACCGCGCGGTCCGCAGCCGGGCAACCAATACGATCATCAACACGTCCGCAGGGTATCTCGATCTGTCGCAGCTTTACGGCTCGACAAACGAAATAGCTGACAGCTTGCGCAATGCGGATGGCACCATGAAATCGTCGCCCGATGGACACTGGCTGCCGATTGTCGGGGGCGTCTTTGAGAGCGGCGATCCGCGCGTGATGGAGAATCCCGAGCTCACAGCCGTCACGACGCTTTTCATGCGAGAGCACAATAGCTGGGTGGGTCAGCTCAAGACACAGCATCCCGCGTGGTCAGGCGACCAGCTCTACGAAATGGCGCGGGCCATCACCACGGCCGAATACGAGAACATCGTCTATTCAGAGTATTTGCCGGTATTGATCGGCCCAGTGGTAGGCCCATACAACGGGTATGACTCGTCGCAAAACGCGCAGGTCTCGCAGGAATTTTCTGCCGCCGCATTCCGCGTCGGCCATTCGCAGATCTCGGATACGCAAGAAGGCGTGGACAACGCTGGCGTCACCACCTTCAGTGAAGCGCTCAGCGATGCGTTCTTCAATTCACCTCAAGCCGATATGGCGAACGGGGTCGATCCGCTGCTGCGCTCCTTCAGTCTGGATTTCGCGCAGGCAACGGACGTCTACGTGGTCGCGACGTTGCGCAATCTGCTGGCCGCCAGTCTCGTGGGCGGCGGAGTCGATCTGATCGATCTGATCGCGATCGACATCCAGCGCGAACGCGACCTGGGCGTGGGCACCCTGAACCAGGTCCGCCGCGCGTTAGGCTTCGCGCCGTATCAGTCGTTCGCTGCATTGACTAGCGACTCCGCGCTGCAAGCCCGGTTGAAGACCGTCTACGGCAATATCGATCAGGTGGACCTTTTCATTGGCGGGCTCGCTGAACCGCATGCGACTGGCGCGGTTGTCGGGCCAACGTTTCAGAGAATCATCGGCAAACAGTTTTCAGCGCTGCGTGCTGGCGATCGATACTTCTGGCTCAACCAGGGTTTCGATTCTGCGACCAGCAATATGATTCAGAACACGACACTTGCCGATATCATCTTGCGTAACAGCGACACGCAAGCACTACAGCAGCACGTCTTTATTCAAGGGTCGCCGCCCGTGGCATCCGCACCGCACCACAGGCGCAACGCTATAGTACCTCGTGGGATGAGGCCCGATGCTGCGTCTGCTGTGAATCCGGCGCGCTGAGCCGCGATGGTCGCGATGGTCGCGATGTACAGTTGCACGAGAATGTCCGTTTGCAGGGACATTCTCGGCCGCATTGGCATACGTTTCATTTGGCTTTGAATCGCCCGTTGCCTGGTTCTTCACGTGCATTCATGCTTGCCGGAATGGCAGCGTACTGTCGAATGCCTCCCACTCCATCGCGCGCGCAGCCAGTCGGGCGAGCTTGGGATATGCGTGTGCATTCACGACGTCAGGCATCATCGCCAGCGACGCGGACTGACCCGTGAAGACCACTGAGCTTTCCATAGATCGCAGAGGCAATGCCGACGAACTGCAACGCGTCGCGCCGTTCAGCGCCCGATGGCGCCAGCAGCGCGCGCCCGGCGCCGACCTCTTCGTGAAGGTACTCGATGATGCTTGCGCTGTCATAGAGAATCGTGTCTGACTCCATCGCGATCTCGAACAGGCGAATCACATCGGCTTCGCGCGTCAAATCGGCGACGACCGTGCTCGCCGAGCCTCCCGCCTCGACTTCATCCATCGCGCTTCAGGCCGCCTTGCCGCCCATCGCCTGCTCCTGCGCGAGCCAGATCTGACTGTCGGGAAACCAGAACGCGTCGGGCCTGGGCGGCATAGCCAACGTAACAGGTAGATCGGGATTGAATATTTTCGACCACGCGGACAAGTAAGACGGCGTTTTCACAAGATGGCCGCAATTTGAAAGCAACAAGCTCGACACCAGTGCCTCGCGCCCGATTTGCAACCCCGGATAGCCGCTGAAGTGCACCGCCGTATCACCTTTGGCTAGCAATCGTGCGGGCGCCACACCAATCGGGCGGTTAAAAGGCCACTCGCAGAAGAAATCAATGAAAGCCTGCTCGTCACTTGAAACGAAGATGTTGGTCAAATGCGGATTCAGTGCGAGCACCTGTTCGACGAGCCGGCAGAAATCGACCCAGGGCAGCGTCAACGCTTCGAACTTTTTATCCGTGCCTCTGAAATGCACGCCCAGAGTAGATGCGGAGATATTGAGTCTTGCGCATGCTGAAGCGACTTCATTGCGGACAGACGCGGCAGGCCGGTAGTACGAGCGAAACAACTCGCTCGCGCTTTGCAGGCGAAGGCCCGCTTCATAGCGTCGCCGGAAGCCCAATTGTTCCAGGTCGCGCACGATGGATGTCCGAACCCTGCGCGGCAGCGTTGCGCCCATCGACGGCCGAACGCTTTCGAAAAGCGCCGCGAACCAGTCGATCTTGCCTTCTGAATCGCCGTACAGACCACCGCGCGCGGAGATTCGCGGAGTCAGCCGCTTTTCTTCGCAATGCACGAGGACGAAGAGCACCATCTGCATGACGGAAAAGAAACCAGAGGTTTCCCTGATTTCGATAGCGAATATATCGCGGTTCAGTCGCTGCCGCGCATGCAGCGAAAAACGAATTGGCGTGGCGAGGGAATGCTTGAATCCTTCACTGCGCCGAAATCGTCTTACACGCTCGACCACCTTTCGCAGCATGGGCGATCCCGAATGAATTTAGGCTTATTGGATTGTTCTTACGGTGCAGCGGCTACGGTAAATGTGACGCAAGATTAGCATCCCGCAACAGGTCGCGTAATAATTTCCGAGGCCGCTTTGTTAGGTAGCAGACAGTTTGCGTGTTGTTGCCGGCAATCGAATCAGCCTAAAGGTCGCGCGCGATTTCGCCCGGCTGCCGGATGGTCCCATCCGCCGATTTTTCCGCGCGCACGGCGACAGAATTTTCTTGCGGAAGACTTTCATCGTCCAAGCAGTGCGGAAATGGGAGCCACGCATTTTTGCCGAACTATGGCGCAAGTGTTATCCGGCGCAACCATAGGCTGTTGCGGATTCCGCGGCGACAACTTATGCTGGTATTCGATGTCCACGAGTTCCAAACAGAAGAAGGACGCGAGTATGTTTAACCTCTTTGCGCCGATGAGGTTTGGCACACGCCTCCTTGCCTCACTCTATATCGTGTTGCCTGCGCAAGCGCCCCGATTAAGACGTCTAAGCGACGCTTAGGCAGCGACACGAATTCCGATCAAACGCACGCGTGAACTACGCGAGCGTCGTATGCAGGGAGAAGAATAGATATCACTGGGAGGCAATATGCGTTTATTCGTCTTGGGTCTCGCTTCAATTCTTTTTGCCCCTGCTTGTATCGTTCACGCGAACTCGGCTCAAGCCGTTGGGGACCATATCATTGCGGCGACTTCAACTCGAAGTCAAAATGCAGCTTACCCGACGTCGGACAGCAGCGTGTTGCGTTCGAGTGCTACGCCCAGTGGCGGGCCCCGAGCGACGGAAGCACAAGTAACTCAACTGGTCGGCTTTCAACAATGGCAGTTTCGCACTGCGCCGAAATCGGGCGCTAAGGCTGACGTGTCGGATTGCGTCGCCCGCAATATCCGCAATGTCGACCCCGGCAATCCGGCATGGAACACTAGCGATCCGCGTTGGGCCGCCGTCAGCGACGCAATCGGCCAGGATTGCGTCGCGCAACACGATCGTATCCTCAAGCAGGTATTGCCTGCCATGAACTCTGCGCTGCGCGATTCGCTCGCTTATGGCTACCGTTCCCGACTCTCGACGGCCGATGCAGACGCCTTGATTGGATATTACACGTCCAACGAAGGCCGCCGTTTCCTTGATTTTCAGGCGCGTCTCTCACGTACTATCGGATTCGGGATGGGTAAGGCTTTCGGCGCGGACGCATCACGCAATGGCGACAAGCCCCCGATCAGCGTTCTGAAGGATCGGGTTGCCTTGCTCCAGCTTTCGAGTTTATTCGCTACACAGATCGCAACCGCAGAAGATGAGCGAAGTGCGGGACGCGACACTAGCGCGGCGACCGTGACCGGCATCATGATGGTGGCCGTTGCAACGGCACAAGGCGACTCACTCGACACTATCCGGCGTGAGTATTCCGAGGACCTGTCAGGATTCGCTGCATTTGTGGCTTCACCTGCGGAGAAGCGGGAACTGCGAGTTTTTAGCGACTCTAACGCCGCGATGGTGGCTTCGGCTACCGGACCGGCAAAAGAGATGGATCCAGCTTCGAACGGGAGCCTGCAAAGATGGCGCGATCTCTATCGCTCGTTGCCCGCTGGCGAGAATGCAGGTTTGGCTAAGTCGCCTCAATAAAATCGCCTCAGCGCTGCGGCCCGACAACGAATAATGGACGATGCCTCGGGCATGAGTACTTTTACCTGAGGCATCGATAACCTGCTCGCCCCACAACGGCCGCTCGGGCTAACTGCCCTGTGGGACCAGGAAAATCAGTTTCATCGCGTGCGAAATGTCGCAAATGTCGCTATTAATGGCATTTGTGACTCTGGTGCCGCCCCCTCGCCTGGTCTAGACTGCGTGGCAAATCCGCGCTTCGTATTGCTCAGTCAGTCGAGCTAGCCGCGAAGCGCCTGAATCCATTCGCATGTCTACTCGCGAGGCACCTATGAACCGTTCTCCCAACACTATTCTCGACACGATCGGCAACACGTCGCTGCTGCAGTTGCGCCATGTCGCGCCGTCCAATGGCGCGCGGATTTTCGTCAAATTGGAAAGCCAGAATCCAACGGGAAGCATGAAGGATCGCATCGCACTCGCGATGATCGAAGCGCCGGAACGCGACGGACGTCTCAAGCCCGGAGGCGCCGTGGTCGAATACACGGGCGGCAGCACGGGCGTGTCGTTGGCGCTCGTTTGCTCCGTCAAGCGACACCCGCTACATCTCGTGTCGTCCGATGCATTCTCGAAAGAGAAACTCGACCACATGCGTCTGCTGGGGGCGAAGCTCACTATCGTCCCAAGCGACAATGGCAAGCAAACGGAAAAACTGACAAAGGACATGATCCGCGAAGCACATCGGATAGCCGGCGATATGGATGCGTACATCACCGCGCAGATGGAAAACACGGACCAACTCGAAGCCTATACGAAGATGGCCGACGAAATCTGGGATCAAACGGGCGGTCATATGGACGGCTTCGTCCAAAGCGTCGGCACGGCGGCGTCGATTCGCGGAATCTCTCAGCGCTTGCGCGAGCACGATCCGCGGATTCGCGTCGTCGGCGTCGAGCCGGCGGAGTCCGCGGTGTTATCGGGCGGCGCGACGGGCGCACACAAGATCGACGGAATCGGTGCAGGCTACGTCGTGCCGCTATGGCACGATGGGATCGCCGACGAACTCGAGTGTGTCTCCACTGACGAAGCCAGGGCGATGGCGTTTCGACTGGCTGCCGAAGAGGGCCTATTCTGCGGCATGTCCACTGGCGCTAACGTGACAGGCGCACTGCGCCTCGCCGAACGACTTGGGCCAAAGGCCACCATCGTCACGATCATGTGCGACACCGGAATGAAGTACATGAAGACGTTTGCGCAATCGCTGGACTAGTGCCATCGCAATGCGGCCTTCGCGCAGATGTCTGCGTGGGCAACTACCCGAGCCACGGGCCGGCGTCGTCAGTCAGGGATTTCGGGCTCGACCAGTCTTGCCAGCTGAACCAGCGACTCCTGCCAGCCGAGATAGCACATTTCCACGGGTATGACTTCGGGCACGCCCTCCTGCACAATGGTGAGTTCGGTTCCACAGGACACCTGCCGCAATGAGACGGTAACCTGCATCTCGCCAGGCAGATTCGGGTCGTCGAAGCGGTCGGAGTAGCGGATCTTCTCGAACGGCACCAGCTCGATATACTCGCCGCCGAACGAGTGGCTGTTACCCGTGCCGAAGTTGCGAAAGGACATCTTGTGAGTACCGCCCGTGCGCGCATCCATGTGGTGGACCTGACAGGTGAACCCGTAAGGCGGCAGCCATTTTGCTATCGCATCGGGCTCGAGGAACGCGCGATAGATGCGTTCGGGAGTCGCGCGCACGACCCGTTGGAGATTGACAGTGCCGGTAGTCATGATGTGCTCACCTTTTACTGGAGAAATTGGACACACCTCTACGACGATGCATCGAAGCCAGAATCGACATTGGGCGAAACAAGGGAAAACCCCACGTAGCCAGGCCAGGTTATTCACTTAGTCGGGAAATCTGTCCCGGCTACGGGCGCGAGCCGGGAGCCGCCGGGAGCAAGCAGCTTCCACCAGAGCGGACCGACGACCAGCCAGACAACGATGTAGATGACGCCCATCAGGAAACCGGCCCTCCACCATGCGCTCTGAGTTACATAGCCCGCGCCTTACCCTGTATCTGATTTTTCAAACGCTCGCATCTGTGCGGATCATGTGCAGGGGTGGGTGAGCAGCGGTGTCGGACAAACCAGAGGCTCTCGTTCCTGATTGACACTGGCCTACATTAAAGGCCTGATTCTATTCTTGTCCGCGCATGGAGAGCGCCACCATGACGAGTACCTGGTTGCACGGTTGCACGTTCGCTATATCGAAGGCGATAGCAACAGCATATTGGACACAGGCTGGCACGGCGGCGTGTCACTGTCTGACCATCAATCGACGCTTTCCGACCGCTTGCGCGAGCTGAATCAGGGCCGTTGACCTGTTCATTGACGGGGTGGCGTCATCGCACGCGCAGCACTGAAAGGCGATCCCAAAGCGTCGGGGGAAGACTGATCGCGTCGCTATCTTCAGAGCCGTAGAAAAGTTTGTCTTTCGCCCATGCGAGCGTTGGCTTTTCAGAATCGTAGTACGTCCGCTCGGCAAGTAACGTCATGTCAGAAGTTCGGAATAGTTGTTAGCAGTATCATCCGATTTTCCATGTAGGCGTAACGTGCCGTGTATATCCCCCCGTCCGCGTCAGATACCATTCGTGAACTAGTTTCGTGAGTTAGAAGTTCGTTGAATCAATTTCCTGTTGCCTCCGGAATGACGAAGTGCTCATTAAAGAGCCGCTCGGATTCGCGCAATCCTTCTTCGGTAAAGATCACGGACTTCGTCTTGTTGACGGGATCTTCGATGAAGCCTCGCTCGTAGAGCCGGTTCAGTACATCCCAGTCAAATCCCTTCCATGCGCGGTATCGGTCGTGCAGGGTCAGGTAGAGAAGTGCCAGGACGACTTCATCGATTGCATCGGTATTGATATTCATGATGCTCCTGCCGTAGCGCTTCGGACCCGCGCACAAAACCGTTCGAGGCTCGCCACGATTTCATCAGCCGACTTGCTCCAGATAAACGGTTGGGGATTGGTGTTATAGATGTCCAGGTAATGACGGATCGAGTCTTCGAGTTGGCGTGTCGACCGATGCGTGCCGCGTCGAAGATATTTTTCAGTGAGCGCGGCAAACCAGCGTCCGACCTGGTTAAGCCACGACGCCGAGGTAGGCGCGAAGTGAACATGGAAGCGAGGACGACGAGCGAACCCGGCTTTGATCGAGGGCGTTTTGTGCGTGCCATAGTTATCCATCACCAGATGCACATCCAGGTAAGACGGCACGCTGGCTTCGATGGTACGCAGAAAGCGCAGGAATTCGCTGCTGCAATGGCGCCGATGTACCTCGGCGATCACTTCATCAGTCGCAATAACCAGCGCTGCGAACAGCGCAGTCGCGCGCCGTGGCGCATGTAATCGTGCGTGCGTCGCTCAGGGATGCCGGGTGCCAGCGGCAACATGGGTTGCGTGCGGTCCAGCGCCTGAATCTGGCTCTTCTGGGACGTCCGCTCACCGATGCCTCCTCGTATCGAGCGCCACACAGAACACTTTAGTACGTGCTCGACATCATTCAATGAATTTTTAACTCAGCACACCAGAAGCTTCAATCGTCAAGCTTTCTTCTTCTCCGTTACCGCACTCACTGCGGCGCGCAGCGCGAGCAGATAGCTGTCCACGCCCAATCCGCAGATCTGCCCTTTCACGATTTCGGCGAATACGGAAAGATGCCGGAATGCCTCGCGTGCGTGGATGTTGGACATGTGAACCTCGATCACAGGCACGGTCAAAATCGCCAGTGCATCGCGAATACCGTAGCTGTAATGCGTCCAGGCGCCAGCGTTGATCAGCACAGCGTCCACACCGTCGATAAAAGCCTGATGGATACGCTCGCACATTTCGCCTTCGTGATTGGTCTGGAAACTCTCGACTTCCGCACCAAGCTCGCGGCCCAACGCCTGCAGCTTTGCGTCGATCTCGGCGAGCGTGACCGTTCCATACTGAACCGGGTCGCGCTTGCCGAACATATTGTGGTTGATGCCATGAAGCATGAGTACTTTCATTTCCGTCTCTCTCCAATATTGAGTTTCAGTCACGCGGTATTTCGACGACAGTGCCCGACGTTGCCGCAGTGACAATCGCTTCCGTGACGCGCAAGTTCTTGAGACCGTCGCGCGCAGACACTAAAGGCGCAACCTCACCTCGTGCAACCGCAGCAAAATGCTCCATCTGATGTTTGATGGGGTCGTCCCGAACCATGCCGACCACGCCGACCTCGAACGGCTTCCACCATGACCGGTCCTCGCGGCGAGGATACGTCTTCAGCCGCATGGTCGGAATACCCAGGCTTCCGTTCGTACCTGCGATGAGGTAACAGTCCTCGTCATCATATGTCGGATAGGCCTTGTTTTCCTGCGACGTCTGCTCCCAACTGCGCGCGCTGGCGGCCGTGTCCGAAAGCAGGAAGGTACCGAGCACGCCACTTTCGAATCGAAGATTGATAGCGACGGTATCCTCGACGGCAAATCCTCTCGTCGCATGCGATTTGAACGCCTGTACTGCGACGATGTCGCCACAGAGCATGCGAAGATTGTGCACCTCATGAATCATGTTCAGCAGGATCGGACCGGCCCCAATCTCCCGACGCCAGGGCGCATCGGCGAAATAGTGATCCGGCTTCAGGTACATCGCCGTCCCCGTCACGGCGACGAGACGTCCGAGCACGCCAGACTCGACGACCTGGCGGGCCTTCGCCATGATCGGACTATGCGCACGATGATGGCCAATCAAAATAGGCACATCCGCGTCCTCCACGGCATGCACCAGTGCCTCGGCGTCGGCGACAGTCGGCGCGATCGGCTTCTCCAGCAGCATCGGCACACCTGCTTCAAGCGATTGCTTTGCGTGCGCGACGTGAAGTTGATTTGGCGTCGCAAGCACAATGCCGTCCGGCTTGTCTTTCGTGAACAGTTCGTCCAGCGTTGCGTAAAGCGGGACGTTCGCCTTTTCCGCGACGTCCTTCGCAGCCGGCGACGGGTCGACGATAGCCGAAAGCGTGCAGGTACTGCTTGCGGCTGCCGCGCCGATATGCGCCTGTCCAATGTAGCCGGCTCCCGCGACGGCGATTCGAGTCTTGCTCATGCTTTGCTGCTCCTCAATGAATGCGTTCACGCACGTGCTCGCGCAAGAACTGGCGGATGTTTGGGCACTCAGCGCGAGCGAAACCGCGAAGGCAACGTCGGAATTGCCATAGGGGAAAAAAGAACGATGAGCGACGCAGCCGTCGCATAGATCAAGGAGTCGTTGTAGTCGAGCATTGAACCTATCCATCCGCGTGCAGCAGCCCAGCGCCGCTGTCTCGCGGCTTGCCCGTTGCGGGCTGCGTTGCTTGCCTGATGCTCCATTACCCGTCTCCTGTTTATTTGCGCGCGGACTCTCGACGCGCAGCCTCGTATCAGCAGAGATTAAAGGCAACTGTTGCACTTACAATGCATGCATCGTTCACTTCAATCCTTCCAGATCGTGAATAATGATTGGGATCTCGTCGACCTTCGTGTCTTCTGCCAGGTCGCCCGGCGCTCGAGCTTCGTCGCGGCCGCGACGGATCTGGGCATTTCACCTGCCTACGTCAGCAAGCGCGTAGCAGATCTGGAGCGCGCGCTGGGCGTGACGCTGTTTCATCGCACGACTCGCCATGTGCGAATCAGTGATGCCGGCGAAGCGGCCTATGCATGGGCGCGCAAGGTGCTCGACGCGGTGGAAGGACTGAACGACAGCGTGTCGCGAACGGACACTCGCCTGTCTGGCCAGTTGCGCATCAGCTCGAGTCTGCGGCTCGGGCGCAATCACCTTTCCCCGATCCTGGCGGAACTGCATCGCGAGCATCCCGATCTGGAAATATGGCTGGAACTGATGGACCGGAGTGTCGACCTGCTAGCTGAGGGATTTGACATCGATATACGGATGGGCGAAGTCTCCGAGCCGCATCTCGTCACTCATCTCGTTGTCGAGAATGCGCGGGTGCTTTGCGCCGCGCCCGAATACCTGGCGCGGCGTGGCGTGCCGAGGACGGTGGCCGAGCTGGCGAACCACGATTGTCTTCTCTACAGGGAGCGACATCAGACGTTTGGCGTGTGGCGACTACAAGGTCCTCAAGGAATCGAGTCGGTCAAGGTAACGGGATCAATCGGTTCAAACCACAGCGATATTGCGAGCAACTGGGCGCTGGCGGGGAACGGCATCATTCTTCTTTCCGGCTGGGATGTCGCTCACGCACTGAAGTCCGGCCAGCTCCAGCGGGTGCTGCCCGAATACCGGCAGGAAGCCAATGTCTGGGCGGTCACTGCCGCCAAGCTGCAGACCTCTCCGAAATTGCGCGCATGCACGCAATTTATCGTCAAGCGCTTGCGCAAAGGTCCATACGCTCTCGACACGTCGATTCGCTGAGTTCTCAAAGGCTCGTGAAGCCGCGAAGGTGGCGTGGCGTACGTCTGGAGTAAACAACAACCGGCACAGCGTTCGATACTGCTACATCCCCCACCTCAGCGACGGCGTATGCACGGGGCTATCCCAATGCCGCATCATGTCGTCGTCCATCACACATAAGGTGATCGATGCACCCGCCATTTCCAGCGAGGTCGTAAGCGAACCGACCTGCACGCGCGCGATCTTCAGGTCGCGCTGTTGCAGCCATGAGCGCGTGGAATTGAACAGCAGATAAAGTTCACCAAGCGGCGTGCCACCCAGCCCGTTGATCAGGACCAGCAATTCCGAATCCGCGCCCGGTTTGAGATCGGCGACAATGGCCGTCAGCAGTTCTCCCGCAATCGCATCGGCCGCTGCAAAGCGCGCGCGCCGCCGCCCCGGCTCGCCATGAATTCCCACGCCGACTTCGATTTCATCGTCGCCGATCTTGAACGTCGAGGTGCCCGCTGCGGGCACCGTGCAACTCGAAAACGCAACGCCCATCGACGCCGTATTCTTGTTGATCCGGTCGCCGAACGCCTTGCATTGTTCGAGGTCGGCGCCGCTTTCGGCAAGACTGCCCACCAGTTTCTCGACGATCACGGCACCCGCCACGCCGCGTCGCCCCGTCGTGTAGCTGGAGTTTTCGACGGCGACATCGTCGTTGATCAACACCATCGCATTCGGCAACTCCGACATCTCCGAGGCCATTTCGAAGTTCATCAGATCGCCAGAATAGTTCTTCACGATGAAGAGTGTTCCCGCGCCCGTATCGACGGCCTTTGCCGCAGCCATCATCTGGTCGGGGGTCGGCGACGTGAAGACCTGGCCCGGGCATGCTGCATCGAGCATCCCGTAGCCAACAAAGCCGCTATGCAAAGGCTCGTGTCCCGAGCCGCCGCCCGAGATCAACGCGACCTTGCCCGGCTTCAGTGTCTTGCGCCGCACGAATACGGGTTCCTGATTGAGCACGACAAGATCGCTGTGCGCGGCGGCGAACCCGGCGAGGCTCTCGGTCAGAAAATCGTCGACGTGGTTGATAAATTTCTTCATGGCCTACGCTCCTTTCATTCTCTGTCCTGCGCGAGCCGCGCGCACACTGCATCGATCATCAACTGGCTCGATCGCGCGCCGGGATCGATGTGACCACGCGAGCGCTCGCCGAGAAACGACGCGCGCCCCTTGGTCGCAAGCATGTCGCGGGTGGCGAGCATGCCCGCTTCGGCGACCTGGGGCAATACATCGAGTACGACCTCCGGCGCGGCTTCGCTGTCGGCCAGTTCGGCAAAGCGCGATGCCACGGGAATGAGCACGTCCATCATCGTCTTGCTGCCGATGCCGGCCTTGCCGCGCTGTGCAACGGCATCGACACCTGCCGCGAACATCCGCGCCGCGTCCCCGACGCTCAGCGCGTCCGCGCTTTGCGCGCCGGCCTTCGCCATGCCGTGCAGCAACGAAAAGAACAGCGGCCCCGACGAACCGCCAACCGTCGACAGCAGTTTCGACGCTGCGAGGTCCAACGCGGGTGCGAACGCCTCAGCCTCGATATCGGCGCGCATTGCAAGCAGCGCATCGGCACCGCGAAGCAGGTTGAAGATATGATCTCCGTCGCCGATCTGTTGATCAAGCGCTGCGATTTCATCCGTGTGTTCCTTCAGCGTGGCACGCGCAGCCTCGATGCACGCCATGACCGTTTTGCCGTTCATGCCGGAATCCTCCTGCCGTCGGAGCGGAAATAGAGAAGGCTGCGCGGCGGCAGCGACACGCCGACCGTTTGCCCTGGCGCGAAATTGCGCTCGGTCATCGTTGTCGCGACGATCGCGGTGCCGTCGCGGTCGAGAATCAATAGATGCCTGAGCGGCGAGTACTCGAGCACGCGAAGGTTGAGCACGTCGCGCGTATCGGGCGTGTGCAGAACAATGTCTTCAGGACGGATCGCGACCGTCGAGGTGCCCGCCGGCATCGCTGCCGGATCGAACAGTGCGGGCGGCAGCAGGTTGATGGGCGGCGAGCCGAGACGTTGCGCGGCGCTGAGCGACGCAGGGTTGCCGTACACTTCGCGCGGCGTGCCTATCTGCACGATGCGGCCATGTTCGAGTATGCCGATGCGATCCGCGAGCGTCGTCGCTTCGACCTGATCGTGCGTGACGTAGATGATCGTCGCGCCGATCGTGCGATGCAGCCGCTTCAATTCGATCCGCAGTTCTTCGCGCAGCTTCGCGTCGAGCGACGACAGCGGCTCGTCCATCAGGAAGACCTTCGGCTGACGCACGAGCGCGCGGCCGATCGCCACGCGCTGCATTTCGCCGCCCGACAGATGCGTCGCCATGTTGCCGAGCTTGGACTCCATGTGCAGCATCTGCGCCACCTCTTGCACGCGCGCCGTCACTTCCGCCTCGCTCACGCGCCGTCGCGGCGAACGCAATGGAAAGGCGAGATTGCCGAATACGGTGAGGTGGGGATACAGCGAATACTGCTGAAAAATAAACGCGACGTCGCGATCGGCCGGATGCGAATCCGTCGCCGCTTCCCCATCGATGAATATCCCGCCCGCGTCCGGCCGCTCAAGGCCGGCGATCAGCCGCAGCGTCGTCGTCTTGCCTGCGCCGCTCGGTCCGAGCAACACGACGAACTCCCCCTCCTTCACGTCGATCGATACATCGTCGACGGCAACGATATCGCCGAAGCGCTTCGTCACATGCTGCAAGCGAATGTCAGACATACGCGCCCCCTTTGCCGTTTCCGTTGACGGCCATTTGAAGCGCGGCGCCCGGAAGCAGTTTGCCGCTGGCTGCGTCATAAAGCAGCGTGCGTTCCCTGCGAAACGACAGACCGACCTGCGAGCCGGCCGCGCGCCCTTCGTCCTTGCCAACCCTCACGCGCACGATGCCAAGCGGCGTCTCGACGACGAGGATCTGATGCGAGCCGAGATACTCGTCGGCGATCACACGGCCGCGCAAAACTCCGTGCTCGTCGATCAGCACGTGCTCGGGCCGGATGCCTAGCAGCACCTTTTCGGCGCACGCGTCAGTACGCGGCACGGGCACCCATGCGCCGCCCAGCGAGATCTGTTCCGTGCCCGCTTCGACGCCGCTGTCCACGGGCAGAAAGTTCATCGGCGGGCTGCCGATGAAATTGCCGACGAAAACGGTGGCGGGATAGTGATAGATCTCGTGCGGCGACGCGGACTGCAATACTTCGCCCTGACTCATCACGACGATATCGTCGGCCATCGCCATCGCCTCGCTTTGATCGTGCGTCACGTAGACGGTTGTCGCGTTGAGCGCGTTGTGCAGCTTGCGCAGTTCGAGGCACATCAGCTCGCGGAAATCGGCATCGAGCGTGCCGAGCGGCTCGTCCATCAAAAAGGCCTTCGGATGCCGGACGATCGCGCGGCCCAAAGCGACACGCTGACGGTCGCCGCCGGACAGTCCACCCGTCTTGCGCTCGAGTATCGATCCGATGCGCAGCATACGGGCGGCGGATTCGACACGCGTCGCTATTTCCCGGCGCGAAATGCCTTCGTTTTTCAGCGGAAATGCGATGTTGTTGCGCACGCTCATATGCGGATAGAGCGCGAACATCTGGAACACGAATGCGATGTCGCGCTGACGCGCGCGCAGCGCCGTGACATCTTCGCCGTCGATATGAATCTGTCCCGACGTCGGCAATTCGAGTCCGGCGATCATGCGCAATGTGGTTGTCTTGCCGCAGCCGGAAGGTCCGAGCAGCACGACGAAGCGGCCCGCGTTCACCGTCAGATTCGTATTGCGCACGGCCGTGAAGTCGCCGAAACGTTTGTGGAGATTGGAAAGAACGATCGTCGACATGGCTCAGTCCCGAAAATGACTCGTCACGACGAAAGCCAGCGCGCCCACCAGAATCACGGGAAACGACCAGGTGTAGAGATCGACGGTGAACGGCTGAACGAGCATCGCGATGCCGACGCCGATCAGCACCGTCGAAGCGCCTTCCCAGTAGCGCCGGCGAAAGAGACGGCGGCGTGGCATCGCAGGTTGCGCTTTCATTTGCGTACCGCTCCGAAAGTGATGCCGCGCAACAGGTGCTTGCGCAGCACGACGGTGAAGATCAGGATCGGCAGCACGAACAAGGTCGTGGCAGCCGCGACGGCTGGCCAGTCCTGACCGCCCTCGCCGATGATGAACGGGATGAACGGCGGCATCGTCTGCGCGTCGCCGCTCGTCAGCAACAACGCAAACGCGTACTCGTTCCACGCGAAGATCAGACAGAAAATCGCCGTGGCGGCAATTCCGGTGATCGCCTGCGGCAGCACGACCTTGATGAACGCCTGCAAGCGCGTATAACCGTCGACGAGCGCGGCTTCTTCGTATTCGCGCGGTATCTCGTCGATGAAGCCCTTGAGCAGCCACACTGCCAGCGAAACATTCACCGCCGTGTACAGCACGATCATTCCCAGGTAGCTGTCGGCCAGCCCGAGCGCACGGTACATCAGATAGATGGGAATCGCGACGGCAATGGGCGGCATCATCCGTGTCGACAGAATGAAGAACAGCAGGTCGTCGGCCAGCGGCACCTTGAAGCGCGAGAACGCATACGCGGCCAGCGTGCCGAGAAACACGGCAAGAAACGTCGAGCCAAAGCCGATCACAAGCGAATTGACGAAACGCGGCACGACCTTCGACGGCCCCGCGATCACCATATTGCGCCTGCGCACATCGCGGTCATACCAGGTCTGCGCGGGAGGCAGGCTCGCGATGAATTCCGGCGTCTGCCGCGAACGGATCGTGAACAGGTTCACGTAGCCTTCCATCGACGGCTGGAACACCACGACGGGCGGGTACGCAATCGCGTCCTCCTGCGTCTTGAAGCTCGTCAGGATGATCCACACGATCGGCAACGTCGCAACCAGCGCATACGCGATCACGACAACGGCGGCAAAGGTCTTGCCGCGCGGCGAAGCCGCCACCACGGATTGTTGAAGGGCAAGGTCTGTCATCGCTGTTTCACCTTGTTGAGTGCCTTCACATAGATATTCGCGGCGCCGAACACGACGACGAACAGAATGATCGCCAGCGCCGACGAATAGCCCGTTTGCCACTTCTCGAATGCAGCGCGTTTGAGCGTGATCGACACGGTTTCAGTCACGGAACCCGGACCGCCCGAAGTCAGCAGATTCACCATGTCGAACATCTTGAAGTTCTCGATGACACGAAACAGGACCGCGAGCATCAGGAACGGCAGCGTCATCGGCAGCGTGATCGACCAGAACTGACGCCACGGCGAAGCACGGTCTACTTCGGCCGCTTCGTAGATGTAGTCGGGAATCGAGCGCAGGCCGGCAAGGCAGATCAGCATCACATAGGGCGTCCACATCCATGTGTCGACCATGACGATGGTCCACGGCGCGAGCGGCACGTCGCCTATCATCTGGAACGAGTTGGGCGCAATGCCCGTGAAGAAGCTGACGATGTCGTTGAACAGTCCCGTTTGAGGTTGCAGCAGGAACGTCCAGAAGTTGCCGACCACGGCGGGAGACAACATCATCGGCAGCAGGATCAGTGTCGTCCAGAAGCTATGGCCGCGAAACTGCCGGTTGATCAGCAGCGCAAGTCCGAACCCGAGCAGGACTTCGAGCCCGACCGACCAGAACACGAAGCGCGCGGTGACCTGCATTGCGTACCAGATGTCTTCGTCGGTGAGGATGTCCGTATAGTTGCCGAGGCCGACAAAGCGCGCCGGCACGCTCGGCATGTTCGACTTGAAGTTCGTGAACGACAGCCGCAGCGCCCAGATCAACGGAAAAATGTTGATCGCAAGCAGCAGGATGATGGTCGGAAGAATGAACAGCCAGGCGATTGTCCGATCGGACAGCCCATGCAGGCGCGCCGCCGCGCGCGCCTGCGTTTTGGCCTGCAACCCTTCCGGAGGAAAAGGCTTGTTTGCCAACATGCCCTGACTCCTTTGCACGAACGGGCGACCTCACTCAGCCGGCCGCTCCATGCGTTGAGGTCTCTGGAGCTTCAGTTCTTCCCTTCTGCCTTGAAGACCTTGTTCCAGTCCTTGACGAGCAGATCCAGCGCTTCTTTAGCCGTGCCTTTGTCGGCCACCACATAGTCGTGCACGCGCTTCTGCATGTCGAGCAGCAACTCCGCGTAAGCCGGTTCCGCCCAGAAGTCCTTGACGATCGACATCGACTTCAGGAAGGCAGGCGCGAACGGCGCGCTCTTTGGAAAGTCCGGCGCATCCACGACCGACTTCGCCGCCGAATAGCCGCCGAGTTGCCACCATTTCTTCTGCACGTCGCCTTGCGAAAACCACTTGATGTATTCGAGCGCGTCCGCCTTATGATCCGAATACGAAACGACGGAGATGCCCTGCCCGCCGAGTTGCGTGAACTGACTCGTTTCCTTCGGATTGACGAAGAAGCCGATCTTGTCGCCGCCTACATTCGGATCTTTATACAGTCCGGGGAAAAATGCGAACCAGTTCATCTGCATTGCTACCTGGCCGGATTTGAACGCATCCAGTCCTTCCTGCATGTACGCGTTCGTCATGCCGGGCGCGGTGCAGCATTTATAAAGCGCCTTATAGAATTCGAGCCCCTTGACCGCACCGGGCGAATTCACGAAACCATCGAGGTGATACGGCTTCTTTGGATCCTGATACTCGAAGCCGTAGTTGTACAGCATGTTCGTCACGCCCATGGTGATGCCTTCCGAGCCGCGCTCCGTGAAGATATACACGCCGTACACGGTCTTGCCGTCGATCTTGCGTCCCTGGAAGAATTCGGCCGTTTGCTTGAGTTCATCCATCGTAGTCGGCGGTTCGAGTTCGCGTTTGTATTTCTGCTTGAACTCGGCGCGCAGTTCAGGTCTCGCAAACCAGTCTTTCCGGTACGTCCATCCCACCGCGTCCGCCATCGCGGGCAACGCCCAGTAGTTCGGCGTGTTCTTCGGCCATTCCGCGTAACCGACGACGGTTGCCGGCACGAAGTCATCCATCGATATCTTGTTCTTCGCGAAGAAATCGTTGAGCTTGACGTAGTGGCCGTTGACGGCCGCACCACCAATCCACTGACTGTCGCCGATGATCAGGTCGCACAGTTTGCCGTGCGAATTGAGCTCGTTCAGAAAGCGGTCCGCGTAGCTCGTCCACGGAACGAACTCGAACTTCATTGCAATGCCGGTTTTAGCGGTGAAATCTTTAGATAATTCGACGAGTGCGTTAGCGGGATCCCAGGCGGCCCAACACAGCGTCAACTGCTTGCCTTGCGCGTGCGCTGCCGAGCCGAAGCAAAAACCCAGCGACGCCAGTACCGTCGCGATTACCCTTGCTGACGTAAGACGTAACATTTGTCTTCTCCTTGTCTCTGTCGGGTCTCCAACCTGATGACAGACAGCGCCCATGCGCCAGGCGCTGTATTCGGGCTCCTGCGGATTCAGACGGCTGTCCGCGTGTCGCGAGCGTCAGGCATGCGCATTCTCACGAAGATAAATTCGGGTTTCGGGCGTCGGGATGCCTAGCACACCACGCACGTCGTTCAGGAAATTGATGGCCGCGAGACCGGCCCAATGGACGATGCCGCGCACATCCTGGTCGAGGATCACGTCGATCGCGCGCGCGGACAATTGCTCGCGCGTGTCGGCCGTACATTCGTGGCCGATCAGAACGACGCGCGCCTTGTCGCCCGACTCCTGCAACGCGGACGCAATGCCGGAAATGCCGCCCCCCGTCACGTAGACGCCGACGAGATCCGGGTGTCCGGCAATCAGCCCTTGAACGGCGAGGCCAGCGCTATCGTCGTCTTCGGCGAAATCGGGTTCGGTGACCCAGCGCAGGTTGCGAAAGTCTTCTTCGAGAACCTGAGAGAAGCCCGTACGACGCTCGAGCTGATCGTGCAGTCGTGACGATGCCGACAGCACCGCGACGGTACCAATGCGAGATCCGACGAAACGGCCCATCAGCAAGCCAGCCGTTCGTCCCGCGATGCGGTTGTCGACGCCGACATACGCCGCGCGGGCACTCGACGGCAAATCGGAGAACACCGTGACGACGGGCATGTTCGCATCGGTCATGTCCTGGATCATCCGCACGACCCACGGGTAGTCGAGCGGCACGAGCACGAGCGCGTCGTAGTCGATCAGTTGCTGGGAGAAGGAAGCGGCATCGCGCTGGCTCGACAGGTCGCATCGATAAAACGACGGGACGATGCGATGCTCGCGAAAGAAACTGGCCGACAGCGCGATATCGCGCTCGACCTGATCGAGAAAGCGGGAGTTGATTTGCGGAAGAACGAACGCGACGCGAAATGACGTGGCTTTTGCGGGACGACCACGGCTTGCGCGCTCGTCACGCAATGTCGCGAGCGCGAGATGTACGCGTTCGGCTGTTTCCGGGCGCACGCCCTGGTCGTCGCGCAGCACACGATCGACGGTGGCAACGCTCACGCCGGCACGACGCGCAATCATCATACGGGTAGCCGGCATGGGTCTCCTCTCGCGCCTGGCAAAGAGTCGTTTTGTTAATTGAAAATAGTTTTTCCAGCGGAGAATGCAAGGTTTTTTGCTGGGTTAAATGCATCATTTTTGATGGCAGTGCGCAGCGGCAATTCTCCGCAAGCGCTTAAGTACGAGTAGCGAACCCGTCCGTATCCGTTCTTGCCGTAGTACGAATAGCCGCGGAAATACGAGGTGAAACTGTTCCTCGACTGCGAATGACGACGTATGGGTGAACGGCGAGTTCGGCGATCAGCAAACGAGTCAATCACCGCGCGTGAGTATTCGCGACCCGGTACGTTCCCCTTCCCGCCTGCTTCGCGCTGTAGAGCGCCTCGTCCGCGCGCCGTATCAGACGGTCGACGGAATCGTCGTTCGCCGCTATCGCGATGCCGACGCTCGTGCCGATGCTGACGGCTTGTCCCGACGACAGGTGGTACGGCATCGCAATGTCGCGGATCACGCGCTGGGCCAGCGCGACAGCGGCGGGCAGCGTCGTGTGATCGGCGACGATCGCGAACTCGTCGCCGCCCAGACGCGCGACCAGTTCGCCCGGCCGAAGGGTCTGCGTCAGCCGCGCCGCGACCGTCTCCAGCACCTCGTCGCCCGCGCAATGGCCGAGCCTGTCGTTGACCTGCTTGAAGCCGTCGAGATCGAGATACATCATCGCGATCGATTGCCCGTTGCCGCCCTCCGATGCCCTGAGGAACTGTTCGAGCCGGTCGCGCAACTCGCGGCGGTTCGGCAGGCCCGTCAGCGAATCATGCCGCGCGAGATGCAGGATCTTGGCCTCGGTCAGGCGGCGCTGCGTCACGTCCTCGATGATGATGATCGCGGAGCCGTCGGGCACCGGGTTGCGCGTCAATTCGAGCTGACGGCCATCGCGCAGTTCGACGTCCATCGGGCTGCGCTCGTCGCCGAGCCACACGGCGAACCGTTCGATGAGCCGCTTGTGCAGCGTCTCGCCGAACTGCGCGATACCCACATGGCCGATGAACTCGGGCAGCGGCACGTTGAGCTTGAGCATCTCGACAGTCGCGCCGAACAGTTCCGCCGTGCGCCGGTTGGCAATGACGACCTTGCCTGCTTCGTCGACGGTGCACAGTCCATGTGGCATATAGGCCAAGGCAGCGTCGAACCGGGCCGCCAGCTCGGCGTGCCGCTGCTCGGCCGTCATCAGGGCGACCAGCCCCGTGTAGTGACGCCGCACGACCGAGACCATCGCCGCGTTGTACGCGATGAGGGGCGGCACGAGTATCCACGAGCCGCTCTCCGGAGCAAGCACCGCACCTATCGCGATGGGCGCGGTGCCGAGGAAGATCTGCACAATCGCGAGCCGCGGCAGCGCTGCATTGCGCGACGCGATGCCGCCCAGAATGCCCGCGGCCACCATGATCGCAAGCGCGGCCAGTTCCTTGTCCGAAGACAGAAAGCACGCCATCGTGCCGAGGCCCAGCAGCAGGCACGCGATCAGGCCTAAGGGCGCGTAGCGGGCGGCCCACGGCGCGGGATGGACGACGCCCGTCCGGCTGCGCGCGAGGTAAGTGCGCACGATCGAGAGCCGCGCCGCCAGCACCGCGACATCCGCGATCAGCCAAAGCGCCGTCCACTGCTGTTGCAGACGAAAGCACGCGACGCCAGCCACGAACGCGCTCGAAATGCCCGACAGGAACAGCGGCCACGCGTTGTCGAACAGCGCGGAAAGCAACGCGGCGCGCACGGACGGGCTGACGACGGCTTGCCCACGCGTCGGCGTCGCCAGCAAGGGATCGAAGATGGACGTGTTCTCTGACATGGCTCGGCCGTGGTCAAGACGCTGCATGGGTGCATTCCGGCGCTTTGCGAAGCACCCCTCGCTCTCTGGGCTAACGGCCTGAAAATCTGTTTCTTGAGGGAGGTACACGCGAAGTGATGCGCGAAGTGATGCGCCGGGTGACGCATCATGCCCTGATTGACGGTTTCGTGCTGGCGGGCGCGATGCCCGGCGGGCTCGCGTGATCGTGAGGCAGCGACGCAAGCGGCGTCAGCGATGAACGTCGCCGTCGCTGGCCGGCAACGCGAATCCCCTGACCTCCTGCCGATCTTGCAGATTCACTGCGGCAATGACCGTGCCGCGCGGAATGAGGATTTTCAATCCGTCATGCTCCGCCTCGCACAGGCTTTCGGTTGCGTCGAAGGTGTCACAGACCAACTGGCTCCAATCGTCCCGTTTCCCGTGCTCCCTGAATACATCGGGTGAAACGTCGCGCCAGTAAGCGCCATGCAGAATGACGAGCCATGTCATCGCGACCTCACTCTCGGTTGAGCATGTCGATCGACTGCTCGCTGCCTAATTCCGGACCGACCAGACGCCGGGCGGATCGCCATCGCGTGTGTTTCGCCGCATCGCGTTGCCGCAAACGGTGCACCGGTACTCGTCATAGAGTTTCGCTGGATGCGTCGCCGAGCCGCTGATACGCGAGCCCGTCACGCCCAGATCGCCGTGAGGCGGCTTCGACGAAGGTTCTCCCACCAATGCCTTGCATGCCGCGCATGGAGTCATGGAAATTTCCCGCGAAAGCGCATGCCGCCTCACCTCGCCGCATCACAACAGTCTTCAACTCTTTCTGGACGTCTTGGCGACGAAAGGGGTCGGCGCATGCTGCACCTTCTCACTGCCGCATTTGGGGCATTTCAGCTGCACCGTTGCGTGTTCCGCGACGTGCTCGGCATGTTCGAACGTTTCACCACAACTTTGGCAACGATACTGATAGGTCGGCATGCTGATCTCCAATGCGAATGAATGGGACGCGGGCGCGAGGTCTGCACTGCCGCGCGCTTCGCGGGGCAGTAACTCATTCTAGGTCGGCGTGCGAAAACATCGATAACGTCCAGGGTTTTCCGCAGCCCATACGTAACCTGCTCAACCTGTTCGTCGCGGCATGTCAGATGTCGGTCCCCGTGGCTTCGCTAGTAAGCAGCAACCGCAGACATCGGCCGAAGCAGCGTGGCCCGTTTCGAATATCGAGCTTGCATGAAATAGTGAAACCGCGGGCGCAAGACAATCGTGTAATACACCATCTCGCAGTAAAGCGACCACAGTACCGATTCCAGATAGTTTTGCCCCGTCGGCAAAGACTGAACGACGCCCAGGCACAATGACCAGCGGCAAACCGATACGGATGAATCGCGATGCGAAATAGTGGATAGCCGGAAATGACAAAGAACACGATAACGGCGGCAGGCCCCGCGAGTGAGTAGCGCAGTCGCCCGGACCATGAAAAAGGAAAGCTGATGCGGCAAAAAGCCTTGAATCCCGGCGGCTTGATGTGCTCAGAAAGCCGCAAGGAATCGAATGGCATCTATCTTTAACGTCTTGCCTCGCATTTCAGAAGCCGGAAGATTCAAAGGTAATCGCCATTTTTTGCCCCTTTTTTACGGCTGCGACGATTCTTGGCGCCGCAGCTCATAACAAAAATGGAAAAAATTGGCGAATAAATTCGACAGGCGAGCCTTGATTAATTCCCGTCAGGCTTCAGCTTCATCAAGAATCTGGCGAATTGCCTGCTCGAATGCCTCGACGGGTTGCCCGCCCGTCAACAGATAGCGCTGATTGAAAATGATCGACGGCACCGATTGGATGCCCATCTGCTGATACTCCTGCTCTTGCGCGCGGACGTCGTCGGCATAGTCGGTGCTTTCCAGCACGCCGCGCGCCTTCGCGGGATCGAGCCCGATGGATTGCGCGGCTTCGACGAGCACGTCATGGTTGCTCGGGTCCTTGCCGTCGGAATGATAGGCCTTCAGCAGCGCCAGCTTCAGCGGCAACTGCTTGCCTTCGATTGCCGCCCAATGCAGCAGACGATGTGCATCGAACGTGTTGTAGACGCGCGTGCGCGGTCCAAACGCAAAACCGACGCTCGCGCCGCGCTCGCGGATCATCGCCTGCGTTTCCTCGATTTGCGCGGGCGTGCGGCCGTATTTCCTGCCGACATAATCGACGATGGCCTCCCCTTGCGGCCCCATCTGCGGATTCAGCTCGAACGGATGGATGACGATCTCGGCATCGACGGCATCGCCGAGACGCGACAGCGCAAGCTGAAGAGAGGACAGGCCGATCGCGCACCACGGGCATGCGATGTCGGAGACAAAATCGATTCTGAGCGGTTGTGTCATGGGCTTGCTGATCAAAAGAACGGGTTCGCGGAGCGTTATATCCGCGGGGTTTAAGCGAAAACTGCTGCACTGCATCCACTGCATTGCAGCAACGCTGCGGCGGCAAATCGTCGTGGCCCGGGTGGCGGCCAGCGCCATTTTCACCAATAATGGCCGAACAATTGTCGCAAAGAAGAGGGACGGCCATGGATTATCCCCCCGAAGCCATCCGTACCATTGCATTGGTCGGCCATGCCGGTTGCGGCAAGACCTCGCTGATCGAGGCGCTGCTGCACGAAGGCGGCGCGATCCACTCGGCAGGCTCCGTGGACAAAGGCTCGACGGTCTGCGATTTCGATCCGCTCGAGCGCAAATACCACCACACGCTGACCTCCGCACTCGCCCACCTGCATTACGAAAACACCCGCGTCTATCTCGCCGACACGCCCGGCTACCCCGACTTCTCCGGTCTTTCTATCAGCGCGCTGCCCGCCGTCGAGACAGCCGCGATCGTCATCAACGCGCGCACCGGCATCGAAATGACGACGCGCCGCATGATGGCGTGGGCGGAGGCGCGCAAGCTGTGCCGGATCATCGTCGTGAACGGCATCGACGGCGACAAGGTCAATCTGCCCGAACTGCTCGAAGAAATTCAGGAGACGTTCGGCAAGACGTGTCTGCCCATCAATCTGCCCGCGCAAGGCGCGCATGCCGTGGTCGACTGCTTTTTCAACCCGTCCGGTGAATCGGATCTGCTGACAGTCGAATCCGCGCACAACGCACTCGTCGATCAGGTGATCGAACTCGATGCGAAGCTGATGGAGCTGTACCTCGAACAGGGCGAAGCAATCCAGCCCGAGCAGTTGCACGAACCGTTCGAGCGCGCGCTGCGCGAGGGGCATCTCGTGCCCGTCTGCTTCACATCGGCGACGACGGGAGCGGGCATCCGCGAACTGCTCGATGTGTTCGTGCGGCTGCTGCCGAATCCCCTCGAAGGCAATCCGCCCCTCTTCTATCGCGATGTCGACGGCAGGCGGGAGACGGTGCAGGCCGAGCCCGACCCCGACCAGCATGTGCTCGCGCACGTGTTCAAGATCGTGATCGATCCGTACATCGGCAAGATGGCCGTGTTCCGCATTCATCAAGGCACGGTGCGGCGCGACGGCCAGCTTTATATCGGCGACGCGCGCCAGCCCTTCCGGGTCGCGCATCTGATGCTGCTGCAAGGCAAAGACCACGTCGATGTTCCGCAGGCGGGCCCCGGCGATATCTGCGCGACCGCCAAGGTGGACGAGATCGGCTTCGACGCGGTGCTTCACGACGCGCCCGAGGACGGCAACATCCATCTCGCGCCGCTCGCGTTTCCCACGCCGATCTATGGCCTCGCCATCGAGCCCGAGCGGCGCGGCAACGAGCAGCGTCTGTGGGAAATCCTGCAAAAGCTGGCTGCCGAAGATCCTTGCCTGAAGATCGAGCATCCCGTCGGCACCAACGAGACCGTCGTGCGCGGGCTCGGCGAACTGCACCTGCGGCACATGCTGGAGCGGCTCACCGATCAGTACAAGCTCGCCGTCGTCACGCGTCCGCCAAAGATCGCGTATCGCGAGACGATCGGCGGCAAGGCCGAGGGCCATCACCGGCACAAGAAGCAAACGGGCGGCGCGGGACAGTTCGGCGAGGTGATGCTGCGCGTCGAGCCTTTGCCGCGCGGCGCGGGGTACGAGTTCGTCGATGCCGTGAAAGGCGGCGCGATCCCGGGCCAGTTCATGCCCGCCGTCGAGAAAGGAATCTTGCAGGTGATCGAAAGCGGGCCGCTCGCGGGCTTTCCGATGCAGGACGTGCGCATCACGGTGTTCGACGGCAAGAGCCATCCCGTCGATTCGAAGGAAGTCGCGTTCGTGACGGCGGGCCGCAAAGCGTTCATCGACGCGATCCTCAAGGCACAGCCGATCCTGCTCGAGCCGATCGTGAACATCGAGGTCATGACCCCGGAAGCGACGATGGGAGACATCATCGGCGATCTGTCGTCACGGCGCGCGCAGGTTCAGGGCACGCGCAATCTGGCGGGGCGTGCCGTCGTGGTGGCGGGGAAAGTGCCGTTGTCGGAGCTATCGGACTATCAGTCGCGGCTGAACGCGATCGCGGGCGGGCACGGCAACTACAGCATCGAGCTGAGCCATTACGACCCCGTGCCGCCGAACCAGCAGGAGCGGATCACTTCGCAATACAAGAAGCAGAGCGATACGGCGTAGCGCAGCGCACGCTAGCGCGGCTTGCTGCGCGCGCCCTTTTTCGCGCTCGCCGCGCGCGGCGCTTCTTTCACGGGTGGCAGCGCGCCGCCTGTGATCTGCTCCATCCACGACAACGCATCGACGTACGACAGAAACTGCTGCAGATAGCCGGGCGACAACTCGCGCATCAGCGACAGCGACCGGTGCACGAGGCTGCTCGAATTGAGCGGGCCGGCATTGCCGGGCACCTGCTCCAGCGACTGGCGCAACTGCTTTTCCGTGCTCACCCTGGACCAGGTTTGCCGGAAGTAGTCGAGCGCCTTCAACTCGGGGCGTGGCGATGCAACACCCATTGTGCCGGCCGCCGGCTCGCGCTCGCCGTGCGCCGCCGTGTGGCTCGCAAGATACTGGACGAGTCCCGCCAGCGGTCCGCGAACGGGCGCCACGCCATCCGCGCCGCCCGTCATCGCAGCATTGCTTTCGAGATCGGCGGCATAGGCTTCGAGCAGCGTCGACAGGCGCTCGTCGAGGATGCGTCGCGCTTGCCCGGTGTGGCCCGCCGCGCGGCGCGCAAGCGCGTCGATGAAGTGAAAGCGCACGGGATCGAAGCGATCGGCGCCTTGCGCGCGCCAGGCGTCGAGCATCGCCCGCGCGTGCGATTCACCGTTACTCATGCTGAGCGCCGTTGGCAGTCGACGGTTTCGGGACGGCCGCGATTTCGACGCGCCGGTTTTTGGCCCGGCCTTCATTGTCGGCATTCGAGCTGACAGGCTGCTCCGAGCCGAACGCCGCCGCGAACACCGACGAAGCGGGAATGCCCGCATCGATGAACGCGCGCGTCACCGTCAGCGCGCGCTGCGCCGACAGCTCCCAGTTATCCGCGAAGCGCCGGTTGCCCGCGCGCACCTGCTGATCGTCGGCGAAGCCGCTGACCATCAGGATTTCTTCGTGCGACTTCAGGTACGCGGACAGCGGCCCGGCGAGGCTCCTCAGCAGTTCGCGCCCCTGCGGCTGCAACTGATCGGAGTTGATTGCAAACAGCACGTTGCCGCTGATGCCGATGCGCCCGTTGACCAGCGTCACCCGGCCCGCCGCGAGCGGCCCCGCGAGCGCCTGTTCGAGCGTCTTGCGCCGCTGCGCTTCGATCTGCCGCTGCTTGACAGCATCGTCGAGCCGCGACGAGAGTTCGAGTTGCACGCCGATCACGCCGACCAGAATCAGCACGAACGCGCCGAGGAGCACCGACATCAGGTCGCTGAAAGCCGCCCAGATGGGCATCGTCGGCTCGACGCCGCCGTCGATTTCGTCGCTCATGCCGCGTCCGCTCCCGCCGACGCACGCTGGCCCGCAATCTGCTGCAGGTCTTCGACGATCTGCTTCTGCGACAGCATGCTCAAATCGATGACTTCCCTCGCCTGCGCGACGTAGTACGCAAGCTGCTCGTCGCTGCGCATCAGCGACTTGTCGAGCGCGGCTTCGATGCGCTGCAGGTGCGCCATCAGCTTGTCGTTCGATTCGCCGAACAGTTGCACGGCCACGCCGAACGCTTCGCCGAGGCTCGCCACCTCGACGGCGCTGCCCGTGACCTGCGCGGCGACGTCATTGAGCTTGCGGGTTTCGGCTTCGACCTTGTCGGTGAACTGCGTGCTCACGCGCGCGAGCAGATCGGCGGAGGTCGCGACCAGCGCATCGACGGCCGTGCGCTGCTCCGTCGACGCGTGGTTCACGGCATCGAGCAGGGTTTCCAGCGTCGCGAGCAGGCGGCTGCGCTCCTCTAGCATCGCGGTGTCGCGGACCATGCTGTCGGAAAGCTTCTGGCGCAGTTCGGCGACGACTTCCGCCGCGGCGCGCGGCGCCTGCGACGCGGCCTCCACCAGCCGTGAAATCTCGGCGATCGTGCCGCTCGCATGCGCCTGCGTCTGCGCGGAGAGCTCGCGTGCCGTCTGTTCGAGCGTGTCGCAGATCTGCTGTTGACGGCTTGCGCTACGCGCGCCCGCTTCTTCCCATTCCTTGCTCAGCGTCGCGGCGATGGATCCCAGCGACGCGTTCCACGCGTCGAGACGCTGCGCATCGCGCGACGCCAGTTCAGCGTGCAGCTCGGCATGTGCGTCGTCCACGGCGCGCAGCAGCGCCGTCGCGTGCTGCCCGAAGGTCGCCGCCGCCGTCGCGAGGGCTTGCTGGTTGTGGTCCGCGATCTTCTCGCTGGCGCGCTCCTGCCGGGACAGCGCATCGTTCCATGCTTCAGCGGCATGCGCCGCCGTCGCGTCGAGCCGCGCCGAGACGCCTTCGAGCAGACTCGCCGAGCGTTGCTCGAAGGTCTCGCTGAAGCGCTCGAGCGACGCGCGCCAATCTTCCGCCATCGACTCGCTCGACCGTCGATGCCCTTCCAGCGCGCTGCGCCACACGTCCGCGACGTTTGCCGTCGTCGCCGCAAAGCCCGTCGACAGCCCGTCCAGTTGCCGCTGAACGGCCTGCTCGACGGTTTCGCGCAGCGACGCCATCTCGCGCGCGTGGCCGGCCATCGTCGCCTCGACGGCGGGCTGCAACGCGGCGCCCGCGGCACGGGCGCTCTCGGCCGCGCTGTCCTTCAGCGCCTGCGCGACGGACGAAGCAAGACGCGCATAAGCCGAGTCCGTCCTCGCGTGAAACGCATGCTGGTTCGCGATCAGCCGCTCGTTCAGCACGAGGCTTTGCTGCTCGATGGCCGTCATCATCGTCTGCAGGCGATCGACCAGCACGGGCATCGTTTCGGCCTGCCGCTGCATCAGCCTGAAGGTTTCCTCGCGCTGCTGGCTCTGCGAAAAGATGCGCAAGGTCGTCGAGATCTTCGCGTCGAGCCGTTGCGCGGCCTGTGTCCGCTCGCGCCGGCACAACGCCGACAGCAGTCCTAGCATCGCCGACGTGGCCACGCCGGCAATCGACGTGCCGAATGCAAAGCCGAGCCCCTTCACAGGCGCGGCAAGCGACGCGCGGATCGCCTGCAGGTCCGTCGCGCTTTCCAGCGCGGCGCCCGTGCCGCGCAGGGTCGCGACCATGCCCAGCAGCGTGCCTAGCATGCCGAGCAGCACCAGCAGCCCGACCAGATAGGGTGTGAGCGCCGGGCGCGGCAAGGCCACCCGCTCGCCCTCTATCCGCATGCGCACCGGGTTGCGCAGCGTGGGGTGCAACTGTTCGAGCCAGGCGGCGAGGCGAGGCGGCGGCGCGTTCAGTTCCCCGACGGCACGCGCCAATGTGGAAGTGGCCTGCTGGTAGCGCTGCAGTTCGTACGCGCCCGCCGCATAGCAGGCGGCAACCAGCATCGTGACGGCGAGCGCCATGGGGTTCGTCACGACATAGCCGGCGCCGACCCACGCAACTGCAATCAGACCGACGACAAAAACAGCGACCAATTCAATGCGATATCTGGACATCTTGTCCCAGTTAGCTGCTGCGAAGGGCGGCAAGCAGCCCTTCGACCGGTTGAAAACGAATCTCCAGTTCCGCGAGCAACACGCTCTGCATGTCCTTGCGAAACGCGTCGAGCCACGCGCTGGGCCCCGCTGCGGCGGTTTGCGCCGCAGCCGTTTGCCCGTCGTCGGGCGCGTGCTGCCCGGCCGCGCGCAAACGCTCGAAATGCGCGCCGAGGAGTCCGGGCACGGCGCCCAGCAGGTTGCGCTCACGCGCGCCCAGCGCCCGCTCCATGATCGCGTCCACCACGGCGAGCCGCGTCATGCCGGGCGCGCGCGCGGCCAGCATCGCGCGCAGGCGGCCGCGCAGATTGCCGATGCGGGTTTCCATCGTCTGCTGCAGCGCGAGATAACGCTGGCGGAAATCCGCGTAATCGACGTCCGGGCCCTGCGGCGCGTCCTGAGCGGGCGCAGGCGCCTTGCCGCGCCGCCGCGCCGTGGCAAACGCGCTGTCGCCGGCAATCGCTTGCGCGAGCGACGCGCGCAAGCGCGCGCACTCGCTCTCGGCGCTGCCCGTCGACGCGCGCGCCGCGCAGGCGCCAGCGGGCGGACTGCCGTTCAGCGCTGACGAGAGCGCAATGGCGTCGGTCCAGCCGAGCCACTGGCTCAACTGGTCCGACAGCGACTGGCTGGAGGCGGGAGCGTCGACGGCCGTCAGCCGGGCAAGCAGGCGAATCAGCGTCGGACCGCTGACAGCCGTGCGCTGAGGGGCTTGAACCATACCACCGGAGACTCAAAAAGGCAGCAGTTTACACGCTGTCGGGGCCGAGGCTGCCTTGCGTAAGTATCGACAGGCGCCGCGCAACGCTTCGAAAACGGCCGGAGGCCCCGCGGATAAAGGGTGCCGGCGAAAAGAGGGTGTAGGGGAAAAAAGGTGCAGCCGAAAAGAGGGTGTAGACGGCATGACGGCCGCCGTCGCGCTGCGGGCGGCCGTGCGCTGCATCGATGCGGCTAGCTCATCGTCAGCACCACGCGAAAGCGCGCGGCGCCGCTCATCATGCGGTCGTACGCTTCGGCGGCGCGTTCGAGCGGATAGGTTTCGATCATCGGCTTGACGCCGGCGAGCGCGCTGAACGCAAGCGTGTCCTCCGAATCGGCCGACGTGCCCGAAGGCCAGCCCACCACCGCATTGCGGCCCATGATGAACTGGACGGCGGGCACCTCGATGGGCTTGTCCGCGACGCCGAGGATAATCAGCTTGCCGTCGAGCGCGAGGCCGCCGAGCGTGGCCGTCATCGCGTCGCCGTTCGTCACGGTCGCCAGAATGATCTTCGCGCCGCCCAGCGCCCGCAGCGCGTCGGCGACATTCTGCGTGCGGCTGTCAATGTAATGATGCGCGCCAAGCTGCTTCGCGAGCGGCGCCTTGTCCTCGCCGCGCGCGATCGCGACCGTGCGGAAGCCCATCCGCTGCGCGAACTGCACGCCGAGGTGCCCCAGTCCGCCGATGCCGAGAATCGCGACGAGATCGCCCGCGCGCGCGCCGCTGTTGCGCAATGCGTTGAACGTGGTGATGCCCGCGCAAAGCAGCGGTGCGGCATCGACATCGTTGAGTTCTGCGGGCATGCGCGCGAGGGCTTCGACGGGTGCGACGAGATACTCGGCATAGCCGCCGTCGTAGCTGATGCCCGGCACCTGCCCCTTCTCGCAGACGACGAAGTGGCCGCGCCGGCAGTTCGCGCAATGCCCGCAGTGGCCGCCATGCCAGCCCACGCCGACGCGCTCGCCCGCCTTCCATCCGTCGACGCCCGCGCCCAGCGTGTCGATCACGCCCGCCACTTCATGCCCCGGCACGCGCGGATACTGCAGGCCCGGCCACAAGCCTTCCTTCGTCAGCGAGTCGCTGTGACAGATGCCGCACGCCTGCACCTTGATCAACACCTGGCCGGCGCCGGGCGCGGGCACGTCACGCTCCACGATCTCCAGCGCCCCATTTGGACTGCCGACCTGTACCGCTCTCATCTTTCGCATCGGGATTGCTCCAGTCGAAGAACAGTGCTTCCAGCGCGGCCCGGAGTCGCATCGGCCATGCGGCCAGACACGTCGCCATGCGGCGAACGCAACCCGCTGGTCCGACTGTGGATGTTAGGGGCTGAGTCGAGCTGCCGCAAATGAAGGGTCGCGCGGCGGCCGACGCCGGGCGGTGCACGCGTCGGGCTGACCCCGGCATCACGTGGAATGACGGGTGAGCTGCAGCGGCACTGCGACGGACCGTGCGGCTGCAGTGCGCGCGGCGGACCGTATTGCTTCGATTCCGTGCGCAACCCGGTTCGCGTGGACGACCCGTCCGCTCATGCGGCGCCGTGCCTGCCGTCGCGCCGTTGCCGCGCGAGCATGTATTTCAGCCACTCGCGGCCGTTGACGACCAGCATCCCCGCCAGCACGAGCGCGGCGCCCGCGATAAAGGTCGGATCGAGCCGCTCATGCAGCAGCAACGCGCCCATCGCAACGCCGAACAGCGGCGACATGAACGACAGCACGCCGAGCCGCGACGCGAGATAGATCCTCAGCAGCCAGAACCACGCGACGTAGGTGCCGAAGCAGACGACGATCGCCTGGAAGCCGAGGCTCGCCCACGCGAGCGGCGTACCGTGAAAATGGGACTGGCCCGAGATCACCGCGAACGGCAGCGGCACCACGAAGGCCCATGCCAGCTGATAGAACAGCGTCTGCGTGGCGGGTGCGTCGCTCAGGCGTGTGGCGCGAACGGCCACTGTCGTCAGGCCCCAGGCGGCGCCCGCGCAGATGCCCAGCAGATCGCCGAGCATCCAGTCGGACGCGGAAGGATCGGCGCGTCCTGTCGCGCCCGGCCCGACAAACGTAATGACGATGCCCACGAAGGCGATTGCAATGCCCGTCCACTGCGCGCGCGTCATCCGCTCGGCAGGCAGCACCATTTGCAGGCCGACGGCCGCGAACATCGGCGCTGTGTACACGAAAACGGCCATATGCGAGGCCGTCGTAAAGCGCAGGCCCTCGGCGACGAACAGAAACTCGGCGGCGAACAGCACGCCAACCAGCGATCCCGGCCCGCGCGCGACACCCGCCAGCCAACGGTCGCGCACGATCAGCCGACCGAACACCCACACCAGCACCGCGGCGACGCCGGAGCGCAGCGCCACCTGAAGCAGCGGCGCGACATCCGCCGCGACCGCCTTCATCGCGGCTTGTTGCAGCCCCCAGATCAGACACAGGATCACCATGCTTGAGACGGCCAGGCCGTCCAGTGTTTTTCTCATCGACATTCGCCAGCAGGTCTGACGCGAAAGCGCACTCGCGGGATAGAGGGGAGTCTTTCGCGCAGCTAGAAACAGCGCGGCCAGTCCGGACGAATCGATCGTTCGGCCGCGGCATTGAACAGTTCTCGCGTACAAGGCTCACGATTTTCGACGATTTGGACTTCGTTGTCGAATGCTGCCCGGCGGACGTAAAGCCGGACACAGACGCCGGAAAGCAACGACGCGAACGGATGACACAGCGAAGCCGTGGCATCGATCATCGCCCCGCACGCCGCGACGGGCGGCCTGCGGGCATGCGGCCGGTTCGCCGCATCGAGCTTTCCCTCGCGCGCGCTTCGGTCTAGGCTAGATGCAGTGCAAAAGGCGAGACTGCCCGGCGACCGTCTGCGAAGCGGGGTTCGTGCGCAGTCCACGTGTCTTCATCGCCGTTCTGCCGCAACGGAGCGAGGTCCGCCATGCAATTGTCCGCCGTCACCGTCGTCAAGCCCGAAGCGACCAACTTCATTCTTGGGCAAACCCATTTCATCAAATCCGTCGAGGATATTCACGAGGCGTTGGTCGGCGCGGTGCCCGGCATCAAGTTCGGCATCGCGTTTTGCGAGGCGTCGGGCAAGCGCCTCGTGCGCTGCTCGGGCAACGACGAAAGCCTCGTCGAGATGGCGAGCGAGAATGCGCAGAAGGTCGCCGCTGGCCACAGCTTCTTCGTATTTCTCGGCGATGGCTTTTTCCCCGTCAACGTGCTGAATGCGCTCAAGATGGTGCCGGAGGTGTGCCGCATCTTCTGCGCGACGGCAAACCCGGTCGAGGTGCTGGTCGCGCAAACGGATCAGGGACGCGGCATCGTCGGCGTGATCGACGGATTCACGCCGCTCGGCGTCGAAGGCGCAGAAGACGTGCAATGGCGCAAGGACCTGTTGCGCACGATCGGCTACAAGCTCTAGCTTCGGCGCTTCTGCGCTTCGGCACTTCTGCGCTCGATCGCCGATCAGTCGCGCAACCCGGAACGTATCGCCCCGACGATCCATGGAACAACCACGCCTCGCACCCGGTACACTGTGGCCCGCCATCCTGCGGCAAACGGAGCACGCGCTGCGCTGCGGCGCGCTGCAACGCATCGACACCGTGCAGGTGGAGATCGAAAGCGGCGGCATTCCCTTCGTGGTGCGGCAAGTGTCGAGCCTCACCCGCAAGGAGCAGCAACGTCTGCAGGCGCGCAAGCTTCAACCGCAGGCGCGAGCCACGGCCAATCCGTTTCTGCCGTACGAGCCGGACCTGTTCGTCGCCGATATCTCCGATACGCATCTGGCCTTGCTCAACAAGTTCAACGTCATCGACTATCACCTGCTGATCGTCACGCGGCGATTCGAGCGGCAAGAGGCGCTGCTCGATCTCGCGGACTTCGCGTCGCTGCTCGCCTGCATGGCCGAATTCGACGGCATCGGTTTTTATAACGCCGGCGCGGAGGCGGGCGCGAGTCAGCCGCACAAGCATCTGCAAATCGTGCCGCTGCCGCTTGCCGACGCCGGGCCGTCTGTGCCCATCGAAGCGCTGCTGTCGACGGCTGTGGCGCATGGCGATGGTCCAGTGGGACGCATACGGGGACTGCCTTTTCGTCACGCCTTCATGCGTGTCGCGCTCGACCCTCCGGCGTCGGCCGGCGCGGCGAAGTCGGCGCTCGACAGCTATCATGCGCTGCTCGAAGCAACAGGCGTCGGCGCCATCGAAATCGACGGTGAACGCTGCCAGTCGATGCCCTACAACCTGCTCGTCACGCGTCAATGGATGCTGCTCGTGCCGCGTTCGGCCGAGCGCGTGGAAGGCGTGTCGGTGAACGCACTGGGATTCGCCGGTTCGCTGTTCGTGCGCGACGCGGCGCAGATGGACCTGATCGAGCGGCTCGGCCCGATCAGCGTATTGCAACGCGTTGCGTTGCGCTGAACACGAGATGATGGTCGATGGCCCGCGACACGGAGGCGAGCATGTTCAAGATCGCGAATGAACGGGTTGCTGCATCGCCAAAGCGGTTGCTCGAAAGCTGCGTCGTTTCGCTCTTCGTGGTGACGCTCATCGGCATCGCATCGACGAACGACGCGCATGCGCAGTCTGCTTCGTTCGACAGCTTCGCCGTCCCGACGGGCAGCGCGCCGCACGATGTCGCGCCGTCACCCGACGGAACCGTGTGGTACAGCGCGCAGGCGCAGGGCGAAGCGGGCCGGCTCGAGCCGCGCAGCGGCAAGATCGACAGGATTGCGCTCGGCGCCGGGTCGGCGCCGCATGGCGTGATCGTTGGCCCCGACATGGCGGCATGGATCACGGATGGCGGCCAGAACGCGATTGTCCGCGTCGATGCGAAGACGCTCGCCGTCACGCGCTTTCCGTTGCCGAAAGAACGGCCGAACGCGAACCTCAACACGGCCGTGTTCGACAAGCAAGGGCACCTGTGGTTTACGGGGCAAAACGGCATCTACGGCGAACTCGACCCGCAACGCGGCACGATGCGCGTGTTCGATGCGCCGCGCGGACGCGGTCCCTATGGCATCTGCGTGACGCCGAACGGCGGCCTGTATTTCGCTTCGCTGGCGGGCAACTATCTGGGACACATCGATCCCCGCACGGGCGCGGCGCAGGTTCTCGAACCGCCGACGCCGGATCAGGGCGCGCGCCGCGCCTGGTCCGATTCGCAAGGGCGCGTGTGGATCAGCGAGTGGAATGCGGGAAAGGTCGGCATGTACGATCCCGCGAAACAGCAATGGCGCGAATGGCGTCTGCCCGGCGACGATCCGCACGCGTACGCTGTCTTCGTCGATGATCGCGACATCGTATGGCTCAGCGAATGGAGCGCGAATGCCCTCGTGCGTTTCGATCCGCGCGCCGAGCGATTCGCCGTGTTGCCGCTGCCGCGTGCTCACGCGAACGTGCGGCAGATGATGGGACGGCCGGGCGAAGTGTGGCTATCGGAGTCCGGCACCGATCATCTGGCGCGCCGTTCTTCGCATGCGCCGGCCGATTGATTGCCTGCAACTGACTGCGAAATCGCTCATGTCCGAACCTTCGCGCCAGCGTTGACACGAATTGCAGCATTGGCTGCCTTCGCGCTCAGCCGGACAGTGCCACGTCATCTGCCAAATTTTCCGGCCACTCATAAAATAGCTGTCGCCGCTGCTTCAGGCGGCAATCGTTCGCCACCGCATTCACGAGAGAATTCCTCCAATATGAGATCGCTCTTTCTCATCGCCCTTTTCTGTACGGCATTCGCGTTCTGCCGTTCTGCGTCGGCGCAAAGCGTCGACAGCTCCGATCCGCAGACGCTCGTCAAGACTGTCACGCAGCAGGTGCTCAACGAAGTCCGCACGCGGGCGATCGAACCGTCGGATATCCCGCGCATCATGGACATCGTGAACCGGGACATTCTTCCGTACATCGACTTCGAGCATACGACGCAACTCGCGCTCGGCCGCTACTGGAGAACGGCAACGCCCGCGCAGCAGCAACAGCTCGTGCAGCAGTTCAGGACGCTGCTGATCCATCTTTATTCAGGCGCGCTCGCGCAGCTGCGCCCGGATCAGCAGATCGAATATCCGCCGATGCGCTTCTCGCCCACGGACACCGACACGGTGGTGCGCACGATCGCGCTGACCAACGCGCAGCCCATCGAGATCGACTACCGTCTGCGCAAGACGCCGCAAGGATGGCGCGTGTATGACCTCAATGTGGTCGGCGCATGGCTCGTGCAGACCTATCGACAGCAGTTCGGCGAGACGATCCAGCAAAGCGGCATCGATGGCTTGCTGCGCTTTCTGACTCAACGCAACGAGCAGCTTGCGTCGGGCAAGCAGTAACGGACCCGTCACCAGCGCGCGACGCACCTTCAGGCCGGCACGGCACAGCACCCGGGCTCAACCGTTCCCCGCGGACGAATCCGCTGTGCCGAACAGCTTCACGAGACCGTCCACACCCGTCAGTTCCCAATCCGGCCGCTGGCCCATTTCCTCGAATACCTTGCCCGCCCGATTGATCCAGGCCGTCGGGAAACCGAAGTAGCGCGCGCCTGTTGCATCCCATGCATTCGACGACACGAACAGGATCGCTCTCCGGTCGACGCCGAACGCCTCTTCCGCGAGTTCGTACGCACGATTGTCCGGCTTGTAGACGCGCACGGGATCGACGCTCAGCAGATGATCGAAGCTGCTTCGCAGGCCCGCATGGCCCACCACGGCGCCTATCGAATGCGGCGAACCATTCGACAGTATCGCGAGCTTGAGTCCACGATCACGCAGCTCGCGCAGCGCGTCGGGCACCTCCGCGAACGGCTGCAGACGCAGATACGCGTCGGATAGCGATCGGCATGCGCGCTCATCGAGTTCGAGGCCGAGATGGCGGCATGTGAAGCGCAACGCTTCTTCCGTCACATGCTCGAAGGGGATGTAGCGGTTCATCAGGCTGCGCAGCCACGTGTATTCGAGCTGCTTTTGTCGCCAGACATTGCTGATCTCCTGCCCGCGCCCCGCGAATTGCTCTTCGCACCGGCTCGCGACAGAGTGAACGTCGAACAGCGTCCCATAGAGATCGAACGCGATTGCCTTGATGTGATCCATACAGCCTCCCTCAGAAAAATGTGAACCCCGCTTCAACCACCGGGCTTTAGCGGGACTTCGCTTCCTTGAGCCGCGCGCGGTGCGCAGCCACCTTCGCGCGGTTGCCGCAAATCGCCATGCTGCACCACCGGCGCGCGTGTCCGCGCGTGTGATCGGCGAACAGCAGCGTGCATTTCGGTCCTTCGCATGCCTTCACCTGCGTGAAGTCCTCGTCGCATACGAGTCTCGCGAGCGACTCGGCAATCGGCATCAACAGCGACTCCGTCGATTGCCACCGCCGCTTCGCGCGAAACGAAAACACGCCGCCCTCGTCCGGGCCGCTCGCGACGATCTCGCCGTGCTGTTCGTCGCGCGCGAGCAACTGGTTCAGCGGCTCGAGCTCACGCAAGTCCTTCGCGGCGAGCGCGCGCCCTTTTCTCTTTTGCACGTAGCCCCTGAACCACTCACGCAGGCTGCGCGCCTTCGCCGCGACTTCATCGAGCTCCTCCCGCGTGGCGCGCGCCTGGATTGCTGCGAGCGCATCAGCGGGGACCATGCCCGCCTGTTGGAGCCAGCCGACCAGCCCGTCGCCGTCGCTGATCCAGTCGACAGGCTCATCAACCGGCGTCGCAATCGAATTCAGAAAATCAAGACCTGGCGCATCGGCGAGAAACAGCGCCGGTATCTGGCGGTAGTCCATTTGTTGTGACGAATGTGAATGACGATGAATACATCGTAACCGCTAAAAAACCTCTTGACAAGTTACACGCCCGCTTTGTAACCTTTAACTCATGGTTTTAACGGTTACACAAGCAAAGCGAAAGCAGCGCATGTGAACTAGAACGGAACTCATCACCCAGCGGAGAAACGCCATGTCCACGATTGCCCATCGATACGCCGACGTCGACGGTTTCAATGTTTTTTACCGGGAGGCAGGCCGTCCCGGCGCGCCGAAGCTGCTGATGCTGCACGGCTTTCCGAGTTCGAGCCATATGTTCCGGGACCTGATCCCGCTGCTGTCAGAGCGCTTTCATATCGTCGCGCCGGATTTGCCGGGCTTCGGCCAGTCGGACCTGCCGGGCCGCGACGACTTTGCCTACACGTTCGACAATCTCGCAAACGTGATCGACGGCTTCACTGAGGTGATCGGCTTCGACCGCTATGCCGTGTACGTGTTCGATTACGGTGCGCCTACGGGCTTCCGGCTTGCGCTCAAGCATCCCGAGCGGATCACGGGGATCGTGTCGCAAAACGGCAATGCTTATCTGGAAGGCTTGAGCGACGGATGGAATCCGATAGAGGCGTACTGGCGCGAACCGACGCAGGCCAATCGCGACGCCCTGCGCGCGCTGCTGACCAAAGAGACGACGATCTGGCAATACACGCATGGCGTGCCGGACACGACAGCCGTGTCGCCCGACGGCTACTCGCTCGACGACTACTACATGAACCGCCCGGGCGCGCATGAAATCCAGCTCGACCTGTTCGGCGACTATCAAAGCAATGTCGCGCTTTATCCCGCATTCCAGCAGTACTTCAGAACCCATCAGCCGCCGTTCCTTGCTGTCTGGGGCAAGAACGACCCGTTCTTCCTGCCGGCGGGCGCGCAAGCGTTCAGGCGCGATCTTCCCAATGCGGACGTGCGGTTCTTCGACACCGGCCACTTCGCGCTCGAAACCCATGCGGCCGAAATCGCCGCAGCCATTGCCGACTTTCTGATTCGCTGACTCGCGGCCATGTGGACCGCCCGATAACACCGCATCGTTCCGATGCCCCGATCTACGTTAGGAGAACGCTCATGCGTGCAATCGTGCTCGAAAAATTCGGCGGTCTGGATAGCCTCGTCTATACGGAACTGCCGGAGCCTGAACCGCTGGAAGGCCACGTCGTCATCGAAATCAAGGCATTCGGCATCAACCACGCCGAAATGCATATGCGTCGCGGCGAGTGGGCGGAAGCAGCGAAGGTGAGCGGCATCGAATGCGTCGGCATCGTCAAGTCGTGCCCCGGCGGCGAGTTTCCCGTCGGCGCGAAAGTCGCGGCGCTGATGGGCGGCCTCGGCCGGACCATCAACGGCAGCTATGCGCAGTACACGCGAGCACCCGCTTCGAATGTCGCGTTGATCGAATCCGATCTGCCGTGGGCCGAGCTTGCCGCGATTCCCGAAACCTACGCGACCGCCTGGACGTGCCTGTTCCGCAACCTCGAACTCACGGCGGGACAAACGCTGGTGATTCGCGGCGCGACGTCGTCGTTCGGACAGGCGGCCGTCAATCTTGCCGTGAACGCGGGCGCGAACGTGATCGCCACGACGCGCAGCCCGGCCCGCTTTGACATGCTGAAGGAACTCGGCGCGGCGCGCGTCGAGCTGGAAGGCCCCGATCTGTCAAAGCGCATCGCAGAGGCCAGGAACATCGACGCGGTGCTGGACCTCGTCGGCAACAGCACGATCCTCGACTCGCTCGCGATGCTGCGTCGCGGCGGGCGCGCCTGCCTCGCGGGCTGGCTCGGCGGCCTCGCGCCCATCGCGGACTTCAATCCGCTGCTGCAGATGGCAAGCGGCGTGTATCTGACGTTTTTCGGCAGCTTCGTATTCGGCACACCGGGCTTTCCGGTCTCCGACGTCCCGCTTCAGCAGATCGCCGCGGATGTCGCAGCGGGACGCCTGAAGGCCAAGCCGTCGCGCGTCTTCACGTTCGATCAGATTCACGAGGCGCACCGCGTGATGGAAGCGAACGAAGCGGGCGGCAAGATGGTCGTCGTCCACTGACGGCAAACGAAGAGGCGACGGCGAAATTCCCGCAGCAGGCGGGCATCGCGCGATACGGCACGCCCGATGAGATCGCCGGACTGGTGGCGTTCATCGTGCCGCCGGGCGCGCGCTGGATGACGGGCACGACGCTGCGGATGGACGGCGGCGAAGTCAAGTCGATCTGATGCGAAGGCGGGATGCGCGGCGGGCATCCGGCCAGGGTGAGATGCCGCGCATCAGCTTTGACCGAACGCGCGGGCGAGCATCGATAGTCCCATCGCGACGACGGCCACACCGTTCGCCTGCGCGACGCGCCCGCCAGCCGGCGCGAGGCGCTCAGCCGTGATGGCGGCCGTGAGCAACGCCATCGCGCGCAGATCCATCGCGCCGTGGATCAGAAGAACCGTCGTCAATCCGGCACAGCAACAGCCGCAATGGACACCCAGCCGCAGACCATGCAGCAACGCCGCGTGGACCGTCGTCGCCTGCGTCGGTCCGTGCGCGTCGGCTGTGCGGCAACACGCAAGAAAACGGGCCTTCGATGGGCTGAACTGCAGCGCGCCGGCGGCGAGCACGGCCAACCCGGCTGCAACGGGAACAGCGCGGGCGAGCACGGGCAGATGCAGCGCGAGTGCGATCAACGCGCCGCCGAACGCGAAGACGGCCACACCCGCAACGCTCCACACGAACAAGTACGCGACGCTCACGAGCGCGGTCAGCGAGGCGGCGCGGCTCACACCCGACCGGCCGACGGCTTCGTGGTAGCGCCACAGCATCGGCGCGAGCGACGGCAGCATCATCGCGGCCATCATGACCACCCACATGCCGACGAACGAAAGCGCGGCGCGCGGCCACTTTTGTCCGCACATCGGCGCCCATGTCATCGACAGCGTCCAGCCGCCTGGCATCGGCATCTCGCCCATCGCCTGCATCGACGCACACCAGACGATCGTCAATGCCGCGCAGACAGCGAAGACGAGCGCCATCACGCCGAAAAAGGCCCGCTGCGAAACGCGCGGCGCGACGGCTCGCCGCGAAACGTTCCCGCCCAAGGTTGCGCCTGCTGCGTCCACGATGCACCTCAGCGACGCTTGTACTCGTCGTGGCGGCGCCACCAGATGCCCTTCTCGTTGCGCCCCGCAGGCGCGCGATCGAGCCACTGATACATGCCCCACAGCGCATCGAGGCCGCGCGCATAGGTGGAGTACGTGTGATACACGACGCCGTCCTCGCGCGCGAACGCGCTCATGCCCGGCCGGTCGCGCGAATAGGTCGGCGCATCGGTGCCACAGGCGGCCGCGAACTGGACGACGGGCTCCGGCGGCGGCGTCATGTCCATCGCGTGCCCGCCTCGCTCGAAGTTGTATTCGACGTCGCCCGCGCGTTGCTGCTCCTGCGTGTACGACACGTTGAAGTCGAAGTTGAAATCGCTGCCGCTCGCCGAGGCCCACGCAAACGTCCATCCCATTCGCTGCCTGTACGCCTGCAGCTTCACGAGCGGCGCGCGCGACACGGCCATCAGCATCACATCGTGATTCGCCAGGTGCGCGGCAAAGCCGTTGAAGCCGTCCGCGATCGCCGAGCACGACGGGCAGCCCGCCGTGTAGTCCGGCCCGAACATGAAGTGATAGACGATGAGCTGCGAGCGTCCATTGAACAGGTCCGCCAGCGACGCGCTTCCCGTGTCCGTCTCGAATCTGTACGGCTTGTCGACCTTGACCCAGGGCAGCGCCTGCCGTTGCCGCGCGAGTTCGTCGCTGCGCCGGGTCAGCGCTTTTTCCGCTTCGAGCAGTTCGAGCCGCGCCTTCAGCCATGCTTCACGCGTGCCCGTCTTGTGCGTTGTCATCGTTCGTCCCTCCGTTGGTGGTGAATCGTCGTGTGTTAGATTAGTCCGGGACTTCCAACGGCTGGGAGTGACAAGTGTGGCGGGATTCGGATGGACATGCTCATCGCAGCTGCGGCGCGCGCGCTCGCGGCGGGTGATCCCCTCGGCGCGCTGAACCGCGTCGCGTTGCGCGACGACGCACCCGCGCTCGCGCTGCGCGGCATCGCGATGGCGCAACTCGGCGATCTCACGCGCGCGAGGGCGCTGGTCCGCAGCGCGGCGCGCGCCTTCGGTCCGAGAGAAGCCGTGGCTCGCGCGCGGTGCATCGTCGCCGAAGCGGACATCGCGTTTGCCTCGCGCGATCTCGGTTGGCCCGTCAAGACCCTCGCGGCCGCGCGCGCGACGCTCGAAGCGCACGGCGACCGCTTCAACGCCGCACACGCGCGGCATCTCGAAGTCCGGCGCCTGCTGCTGATCGGGCGTCTCGACGAAGCCGAGAGTCTGCTCGACGGCTTCGATCCCACGCCCTTCCCGCCTGCGTCGAGCGCCGCGCACGAGCTGATCGTCGCGGGAATCGCGATGCGCCGCCTGCACACGAAGACCGCGCGCGCCGCGCTCGCGCGGGCCGAACGCGCGGCGCGCGATGCGGGCATTGCGGGTCTGACAGCGGAAGTCGAGAGCGCATCACGCCTGCTGACCACGCCTGCCGCGCGCCTGATCGCACGAGGCGAAGAACGGCTGCTGCTGCTCGAAGATGTCGAAGCATTGATGGCGTCGAACGCGCTCATCATCGATGCGTGCCGCCATGCCGTGCGCGATGCCGATACCGTCGTCCCGCTCGCCACGCGCGCCGTGCTGTTCAGCCTCGCGCGCTCGCTCGGCGAAGCGTGGCCGGCCGACGTGCCGCGCGATACGCTGATCGCGCATGCATTCCGGACGAAGCACGTGGACGACTCGCATCGCGCGCGTCTGCGCGTCGAAATCGGGCGGCTTCGGACGATGCTCGGAGCGCTCGCCGACGTCAGCGCGACGAAGCGCGGCTTCGCGTTGTCGCCGCGTCGCGCGCCCGAGGTCGTCGTGCTGGCGCGGCCCGTCGACGAAGCGCATGCGCCGCTGCTCGCGTTTCTTGCCGACGGCGAGTCGTGGTCGAGTTCGGCGCTCGCGCTCGCGCTCGGCGCGAGCCAGCGCACCGTGCAGCGCGCGCTCGATTCGCTTGCGTCAGCGGGCAAGGCGCAGTCGTTTGGACAGGGACGCGCGCGCCGCTGGATCACGCCGCCGATGCCCGGATTCGCGACGGCGTTGTTACTCCCCGCCCCGCTGCCCATCGACTAGCATGTAAGGCTCAACTCTTCAGTGACGAGGAAGGAAGCATGAATCGCTCAGCTGCTGAAATCGTGCGTGAATACGGGCCCTTTCCGGGAATCGACAATGTGCATGGCGTCACGTATGACGGCCAGAACGTCTGGTTTGCGGCGGGAGAGACGGTGCAAGCGCTCGATCCGTCGAGCGGCCAGACCTTGCGCTCGATCGACGTTCCCGCCACAGCGGGAACGGCTTTCGACGGGGCGCACCTGTATCAGATCGCCGAAGACGGCATCAGGAAAGTCGATCCGCAGACGGGCCGCGTGCTTGCGACGATCCCCGCGCCCGCTGGCAGCAATTCAGGGCTCGCGTGGGCGGAAGGCTCGCTGTGGGTCGGGCAATACCACGAACGCAAGATCCATCAGGTCGATCCGCAAACGGGAGCGGTGCTTCGCACGATCGAATCCAACCGGTTCGTCACGGGCGTCACGTGGGTCGACGGGGAGCTTTGGCACGGCACATGGCAGGACGAACAGAGCGATCTGCGGCGCGTCGATCCTCAAACGGGCGAAGTGCTGGAGATGCTCGACATGCCCGATGGCATCGGCGTCTCGGGACTCGAATCGGATGGCGGCGACCGGTTCTTCTGCGGTGGCGGCAATAGCGGAAAACTGCGCGCCGTTCGCAAGCCGCGAAGGAATGCTGAAGCGCCTGCCGATACCACGAGCGTTTGAACTGATCGCGGCAAGGCGCCCGTTTGTTCGCAATGCGCGGGCTATGACCTTTTTGTATCGGACCATCCGAAAAGTTTCTCGTCTAGAGCAACCGGCGCGGGTGCGCGGACCGTCAGCATCACCTTGTTGACGTGCCCGTTTTGCGCGCCGAATTCTTCCCACGCATTTTCAAACGCCGCTATCGCACCCGGCCCGGCATTGCGCAACGCCAGATGACCGAGCCAAACGGCCTTCGATGATCCGTCTGGCGCTTGCGGATCCGCTACGACGTCGCGGGCCAACCGGCCGACGGGATCGCCGCGCCCAGTTTGCAGCCGAATCCAGGACAAAAACGAATCGCTCACGTGCATTCTCCTCGAACTGTTACGCGTCGTTTTTAACGTAACGACAAAGCGACGCGCAGAGCACGGGGGCGTGCTCGCGTAGAAAGGCGCACAGTGTATAGACAAATAATTTCGAGAGTCGGGATTCGGTGCATCCTGCGCGTTCTTTCGAACTTTTCCTGCTTTGCCGTGCATCGAGCGATGCATGCCATATTCGACACGGCTTCATCCCGCGCCCCACCGTTCAGGGTTCATTTACGCGTTCACGGATTCAGCTCTGCGGAACCCGGAAGGTTCGCGATATCCTGGCCGTACCCGTTCGATTCACAACCCCAAAGGCAGACTTATGTTCCCGTTGATCCCGGCGATTCTTGTTGCGTTCACGCTGCTTATACTCAAAGCGCGGCCCTCGCGCAGCGTGGCCCTGGTGCGTGCAACCCGTCCCGCGCAACGCCGGCCCTTCAGCCGGCCCTTCAGCCAGCCCCTCAGCCGGCCCTTCACGCAGCGGCCCCGTTCCGGGCGACCCTAGGCTGAGTTCAGGTTTCACAATGCAGCGGACTTACTCATATCGCGGCTTCGACGTGACGATCGTGGTGCAAACGATGCCGTTGGTGATCGCAGCGAGAACACGGATTTCGCGCGCAGCGCCACTGGTGCACGTTTGCATCGACCATCCCGATGCCGAAGCCGGCATAGCGCCGTTCCGCCTGTCCAACGACGAGGGCCGTCCGTTCGCCACCCATGCGGATGCGCTACTCGCGGGCTTTCGGGCGGCCCAGAAGCTCATTGACCGGTTCCTGACCTGACACACGCCCGCCGCCGCGACGGCATCAACCCGACCTGCGATGCTCGACGGCGAACTTGATCAACTCAGCCTGGCCTTCTATTTCGAGCTTGCGCTTCAGGTTGAGGCGATGCGTCTCGACGGTTCTGACGGACAGGCCGTTGCGCTGCGCGATCTGCTTGCTCGACAGACCTTGCGCGAGCTGATCGAGAATGTCGCGCTCGCGCGGCGTGAGGCGTTCGATAGGATCGCGAATCGCCGATGCCTGGATGAGCCGCGCGCCGAGTCCTTCGCTGAAGAACGTCCTGCCGTCGAGCACCGCGCCGATCGCGCGAATGATCTCCGCGCCCGGCGAGTCCTTCAGCACATAACCGCTCGCGCCGGCGCGCACAGCCTGCGTCACGTATTCGACGTTGTCGTGCATCGACAGCATTAGCACGCGGATGCCGGGAAAGCGCTCATGAAACAGCGCGGCGAGCGCGATTCCGTTCATGCCGTTCATGCCGACGTCCATCAGCACGAGGTCCGGCTCATGCGCGGCCGCGAGCGTCAACGCTTCTTGCGCGTTGCCCGCTTCGCCGACCACTGCGAAGCCCGGCACGGCTTCGAGCCGCGCGCGCAAGCCGTCGCGCACGAGGGGATGATCGTCGACGAGGATGAGGCGCGCCGCGCCCGCTGGACTGTTCATGAGTGGTTCGCCTGCAATTCGATGGGACGCGCGACGCTCGCGAAAAGCGGCACGGTCGCCGTGACTATGGTATGGCCCGCGCGCGAGGCAAGCTGCAATTCGCCGTTGAGCGCCTCCAGCCGCTCGCGCATGTTGCGCAAGCCGACACCCGCGCGCGGGTCGGCCTGCACCTTGTCGACATCGAAGCCCTGGCCGTCGTCGCTGATCGACAGCGCGACCTTGCTCGCCGAGATCTCGAGCGCGAGCGCCGCCCGCGATGCGCGTGCATGCCGGAAGATATTGGTCAGCGCTTCCTGCGCGATACGGAACAGCGCCGTCTTCACGGTATCGGGCAACTGCGCGGCGTGATCGTGCGAGACATGCGTGAAGCCGATGGCCAGATGACTCTCGGCGCTCAGCTCGCGCGTCAGTTGCTCGAGCGCTGCCGCAAGACCGAGGTCGTCGAGCATCGAAGGACGCAGCGCATGCGAAATGCGGCGCACTTCGCGCAACGCTTCGCCGAGCCGCCCGATGCCCGTGGACAGCGCGGCCTCCGCCGGCTGCACGCGCCGCTCGCTGAGCTCGAAGCGCGCGAGCGCCGACTCCAGCAACAGCTTGACGGACACGAGCATCTGGCTGATGCCGTCGTGCAGTTCGCGCGACAGCCGCGCCCGTTCGTTCTCCTGCGACTCGACGACCTGCTGCGCGAGCCGCTTGAGCTTCGCATCGGCGCTGCGGTACTCGCTCACGTTCAGCACCAGCGCGCACAACGCGATCACGCCGAGCCCCGCGAGCGCGATTGCGCCGATCCACATCATCGTGTGCTCGATGTCGACGGACGCGCGCTGATCGATGCGCGCCAGCGTCGTGTCGACGTCATCGAGATAGATGCCCGTGCCGAGCATCCAGCCCCAGCGCGGCAGCGGCACGACGTAGCCGAGCTTGGGCGCGAGCTTGCCCGTCGAAGGCCTGTGCCACACATAGCGGACATAGCCGCCGCCGCCGGCTGCCGCGGCGATCAACTGCTGAATGGTCAGCGAGCCCGCGGGATCGCGCAAGGTCCACAGGTCGCGGCCGACGAGATCCGGCTCACGCGGATGCATCAGCGAGCGGCCGTGCATGTCGTAGACGAAGAAGTAGCCGTCCTGTCCGAAGTCCATCTTTTCGAGCATCGCGAGCGCGCGGTTGCGCAGCATCGCGTCGTCGCGCGCGTTGCTCCCCGCTTCGTCGTAGAGCGGCTTGATCGCGCTGGTGGCGAGGTCCACGTAATGGCGCAATTCGATTTCCTTGCTCGCCATATACGCCGACTGGGTCGTGTCGTGCTGCGCGGTGGCGAGCGCCGTGGCCTGATGGCGCACGCCGAATGCAATGCCTGCGATGGCGGCGAGAAACGGCACGATCGCGAGCAGGAAGATCTTGGCCTTGAGTTTCATCTGGGGAAAACCGGTCGGGCTGCCTACGTATTACTACGTAGCGTGCTTACGTAGTTGTGCGCTTGTGGCGCACACGACGAAGTCGAATACTACACGCCCAGAGCATGGCACATCTTCGACCATGCGCGGCGCCCCCGCAGCGCGCCGCAATGAGTCCGGCCAGCGCCGCTGACGGGCATTCGTACAATCACATTGGAGACGCCATGAACCGGGCATCCACTTTTCTCGTCTGGACGGCGGTCGCGCTATTGGGCGCGTTCTCGTTCGGCACCATTGCGCTTGCGCATGGCGAGCGGGTCAGCGCCCTCTGGGTCGTGATCGCCGCAGTCTGCGTCTATCTGATCGCTTACCGCTTCTACAGCCGCTTCATCGCGAACCATGTGGTGCAGCTCGACGGCCAGCGCATGACGCCCGCCGTGCGGCACAACGACGGCCTCGACTACGTGCCGACCAACAAGTACGTGCTGTTCGGCCATCACTTCGCGGCGATCGCGGGTGCGGGCCCGCTCGTCGGTCCCGTGCTCGCCGCGCAGATGGGCTACGCGCCCGGCATGCTGTGGATTCTCGCGGGCGTCGTGTTCGCGGGCGCAGTGCAGGACTTCATCGTGCTGTTCATCTCGACGCGCCGCGATGGCCGCTCGCTCGGCGATCTCGTGAAGATGGAGCTTGGCACGGTGCCCGGCGTGATCGCGCTGTTCGGCGCGTTCCTGATCATGGTGATCATCCTCGCCGTGCTCGCGCTGATCGTCGTGAAGGCGCTGACGAATTCGCCGTGGGGCACGTTCACCGTCGCCGCGACCATTCCCATCGCGCTCTTCATGGGCGTCTATACGCGCTTCATCCGGCCGGGCCGCATTGGCGAAGTGTCGGTGATCGGCTTCGTGCTGCTGATGGCTTCCATCGTGTTCGGCCAAAGCGTGCATGACTCCCCCACGCTCGCTGCATGGTTCACGTTCAGCGGCACACAGCTCACGTGGATTCTGATCGGCTACGGCTTCATTGCGTCGGTGCTGCCCGTGTGGCTGCTGCTTGCGCCGCGCGATTATCTGTCGACGTTCCTGAAGATCGGCACGATCCTCGGTCTTGCGATCGGCATTCTCGTCATCGCGCCGGAGCTGAAGATGCCCGCGCTGACGAAGTTCGTCGACGGCACGGGCCCCGTGTGGTCGGGCAACCTGTTCCCGTTCCTGTTCATCACGATCGCTTGCGGCGCGGTGTCGGGCTTCCACGCGCTGATCTCGTCGGGCACGACGCCGAAGCTGCTCGACAACGAAACCAACGCGCGCTTCATCGGCTATGGCGCGATGCTGATGGAATCGTTCGTGGCGATCATGGCGCTGGTGGCCGCCGCCGTGATCGAGCCGGGCATCTACTTCGCGATGAACGCACCCGCCGCCGTGCTCGGCACGACGCCCGACGCCGTCGCGCAGACCGTGTCGCAATGGGGCTTCGTGCTGACGCCTGACATGCTGACGCAGACCGCGAAGGCCGTCGGCGAAACCACGATCGTCGCGCGCGCCGGTGGCGCGCCGACGCTCGCGGTCGGCATGGCGCAGATTCTCCATCAGGTGATGGGCGGCGAAGCGATGATGGCGTTCTGGTATCACTTCGCGATCCTGTTCGAGGCGCTCTTCATCCTGACGGCCGTCGATGCGGGCACGCGCGCCGGACGCTTCATGCTGCAAGACCTGCTCGGCACGTTCCACCCCGCGCTCAAGCGCACGGAGTCGCTGCCCGCGAACCTGATCGCGACGGCACTGTGCGTCGCCGCGTGGGGCTACTTCCTGTATCAGGGCGTGGTCGACCCGCTTGGCGGCATCAATACGCTGTGGCCGCTCTTCGGCATTTCGAACCAGATGCTCGCGGGCATTGCGCTCGTGCTCGGCACGGTGGTGCTGTTCAAGATGAAGCGCGAGCGCTTCGCGTGGGTCACACTGGTGCCGACGGCATGGCTGCTCGTCTGCACGATGACGGCCGGCTGGCAGAAGATATTCGATGCGAATCCGAAGGTCGGTTTCCTCGCGCACGCCGCGAAGCTCGGCGCAGCCGCCGATGCGGGCAAGATCGTGGCGCCCGCCAAATCGATCGAACAGATGCACCGGATCATGTTCAACGACTATGTCGATGCGGCGCTCGCGGGGCTGTTCATTTTTGTCGTCGTGAGCGTGGTGGTGTATGGCGTGCTGGCGGTGGTGCGGGCGCGTCGTGCAGAGCGTCCGACCGTGCGCGAGACGCCGTTCGAGATACTGCCTTCGGGCCAGCGCGCAAGCGGTACGCACTGACCGGGGCGCGCGATGTTTTCCGGACTTCGTGATGATGTGCGCAACGCGGGGCGGTATCTCGGGCAAGCGATGCGGTTGATGGTCGGCTTGCCCGACTACGAGACGTACGTGGAGCACATGCGCGCGACGCATCCCGGTCGCGCGGTGATGAGTTATGAGGAATTCTTCCGCGAGCGACAGTCCGCGCGGTATGGAGGTGGCGCGGGGAAGTGTTGTTGATGAGGTTTCGGCCGCTGGCGCTGTTTGCTCTGCCGCTGGCGGTGTTTGCTCTTCCGCTATCGCTGTTTGCTCTGCCGCTGGCGGTGTTTGCTCTTCCGCTATCGCTGTTTGCTCTGCCGCTGGCGGTGTTTGCTCTGCCGCTGGCGGTGTTTGCTCTGCCGCTGGTGTTTGCTCTGCCGCTAGCGCTGTTTGCTCTGCCGCTGGCGCTGTGCTCTGCCGCTGGCGCTGTGCTCTGCCGCTGGCGCTGTGCTCTGCCGCTATCGCTGGCATCCGCGATGCGCCTCGCGGCGCGGGCGTCGCCCCTGTGCGGGGCGGCACTTACTTTCTTTGCCGCGGCAAAGAAAGTAAGCAAAGAAAGCCGCTCACCCCGCCAATGCTTGACCCTTATCCACGGGCTCTTGGCGTCCCCGCGCTTCGCATGGCAGCGTGCTGACTTTGCCCGTTGCCCGCGCGCTGATTGAACGCCTCACCCGCTTCATGCGTTCGCACAACTGCTAACCGTCCTGATGTTTCAGTGCCCTTTGCGGCAAACCCTATGTTGGTCGTCGCGCCTCTCAGGGCAGCGCTCTAACAGCGCAGAGACATCGCGCAGCGACGCTGTTCTGATCGCGCGAATGCCTACATAGGTTTGCCGCATGGGGGCGCCGGATAATCTGGGGCGTGGTCTGCAACGCGGGGGCATGAAGCGGGTGAGGCGCCGCTCAATGTGCAGGCAACGGGCGTGGGCGAGCACACTGCCGCAATAAACGTGGGGACGTTGGGGGCCCGTGGATAAACGTCAAGGGTTGGCGGGGTGAGCGGCTTTCTTTGCCTACTTTCTTTGCCGCGGCAAAGAAAGTAGGTGCCGCCCCGCACAGGGGCAACGCCCGCGCCGCGAGGCGCATCGCGGATGCCAGCGATAGCGGCAGAGCAAACAGCGCCAGCGGCAACCACACCATCACCGCCGCGCAGCGGCCACCGCCAATGGCCGGATCAACTCCGCATACTCCCGCTCAAGAAAAGGCGCCGCATGCTCGAGCAGGAAACGACGGAAAACCACACACGTCGGCGACAACTGCTTCGAACTCAAATGCACGATCTGCCACGTGCGTTCAACGGGCATTCCGTTCACATCCAGCAGCGCGATCTCCGCCGTCCGCAATTCAAGCGCAAGCGTATGCAACGAAATCAGACTCACGCCCATGCCCGCCATCACCGCCTGCTTGATCGTTTCGTTGCTGCCGAGCGTCACGCAGCGCGCAGGCGTGAATAGATGCTGCCGGAACGTATGTTCAGCGACGGCGCGCGTCCCCGACCCCGGCTCGCGCAGCAGGAAAGTGTCGCCCGCGAGTTCCTGCAGATCGAATCGGCGCGCAAGACGCAACGGATGCGTGACGGGCGCGATGATCACATGCGGATGATAGGCAAGCGGCTCGGCCGTCGTGCCGAGCTCGGGCGGCGGCCGGCCCATGATGGCGAGATCCGTCGCATTGTCATGTAGCAGCCGCAACAGCATCTCCCGATTGCCGACCGAGAAATGCACGTCGACCTTCGGATACTGCTTCGAATACAGCGCAAGCAGCTTCGGCGCAAAGTAGGTCGCGGAACTCACGATGCTCACGGCAATCGTCCCGCTATCGGCTTGCGCGAGCGAAGTCATCGTGTCCTCGGCGTCCTTGATCTCGCCGAGAATGCGGCTCGCGTGATGCGACAGGCGCTCACCCGCTTCCGTCAACGTCAGCCGCCGCGCGACCCGCTCGAAGAGCGGCATGCCGATGGCTTCTTCCAGCTGGCGGATCTGCATCGACACGGCAGGCTGCGTCAGATGCAGTTCCTCCGCCGCGCGCGCGAAGCTCGGCAAACGGCTCGCGATCACGAAGATCTGCAGTTGCCGCAGCGTCAGCGAGCGGATCAGATTCATGAAGCGGTTCCCATCGCGCAGCGGCGGGCAGCACGCGCCGCCGCGCGCCGATACGCGCAATAACCCGACTGCTTCAGCGACTCGCCCGTGGCCCGTTGGCAGGCTTCGTCGATGGCGACGACGCGCCGTGCGCGGGCGGCTGCAGCTTGCGCAACGCGCCTTCGTAGCTCAGCGATTCCGTTTTCAGCGGATGCGCGAAATCGTCGTTGGCGCCGGGCACATCGGTGCGCAGCAGCGACACGCCGCCGGGCACGCCATCGGCGAGCACGAACGTATAACGCTTGCTCGTGAACTTCGGGAAGCGCTGTGCGTTCGGATCGTTCAGATACGGCTGAATCACGATCTTGTGCGCCTTCACGGGCTTGCCGTCCAACTGGACCGTCGCCTCGGTGATGGGCGGCCCCGCCGCCAGCGCGAGCCGCACGCGCTGCTGGAAATAGCGCCGCTGGCCGCCCGTCAACTGCTCCATCTCCGCGATGTCGCGTTCGAGAAAATACAGGATCACAGGATTGCACGGCAGATTCGCAGGCAATTGCACCTTCCCGCTCGCGTCGCTCACGGTCGCGTCGCTGTCCACGTTATCCGCGCTCGCGACGAGCACCCGGATCCGGTCCGTCCGCTTGTCGGGCGGCGCGGATACGACGAGCGAGTAATCGAGCTCCGTCTGCGGTGCGACACCATGCAGATGAGGCGTAAGAAACAGCAGCTTTTCGGCGGGCGCGATCGGGGTCGTGTCGGCCTGGGTGGTGTCGGCCGCCATCGCGGGGTGCAACGCCCACTGCGGCATCATCAGCGACATCATCAACGAAGAAGCGAGCGCCGCGCGCGCCGTCACGCCGCGCGCGGAAAGCGCACGGCAAAACGCACACGAAAGCGCAAGCGCGCGCACGCGCGCACCTGCTCCGCGAGCGCGGATCATTTCGGCGCTTCCGATGCGACGGGCGCGCTCGCCAGCGGCAGCAGCGGCACCTCGTAGCTGATCAGAATCTGATTGATCGTGTCCTGATGCGAGCCGATCCACTGGTCGATCTTGTCCCGCCACGCCTTCTCGCCATAGCGCACGCCCATCGAGATTTCATAGTCGAAACGGATGCCCTGCTGCGGCGGAAATGGCACGAGCTTCACGCGATCGCCTTCGCGCTTCGCGAAGTAGCCCGCAATCGGCCCCCAGATGAACACGGCATCGACATTGCCCTTCGCGAGGTCATGCTGGATCATCTCGCCGGGGAACGCATTCGGGTCGCCGCTTTGCGCCTGATACGACACCGCCTGGTCGATCAGATTGTTGGTCAGCAGCCAGTCGACAGCGGGCGTCTGCGAAAAAATGCCGAGCCTGAGCTTCTTGAGCTGGTCGGGCGGCAGCTTCAGCAGATCGGACGGCGTGTTGATATTCGCGAACTCGGGGCGCTTGACGAACACCATCGCGTACGTCGAATGCAGCCAGGGCCGCGTCGTCGATGTCATGTCGTAGCCGTGCGGCACTCCGATGATGAGGTCGCATTTGAACTGCTCGGTGTTGGGCACCTTGTCGCGCAGCGTATGGCGCACGAAACCCATGCGCTGCGGAAAATACGTGTATTCGAGCTGGTAGCCGAAGTCTTTGGCCATCGCGGCCGCGATCTTGTTCTCATAGCCCTCGCCTTTGTCGTTCGACAACGGCATGTTGTTCGGGTCCGCGCATACGCGCAGCACCTTGTCCGCGCCGTCGTTGTTCGGCAGATCCGGCGCGTTTGTGCCCTGCGCGCGAGCACAAGGCGTGAGCGCCCAGGCGCAGCAGAGCGCCAGCGTGGCACAGGCAACTCGGACGGCGGAATTTCTGCGATCGGACATGACGGTCTCCTGGGTTTGCGTCATGCGAAGCGCGGCGCGATCCATCTCACGACGGCGCGTCACGCAGCATCGCACGAGGTCACTGTGCTCACTTTGCATCGATCGCCTTCAGGTCGCCTGGCTCAATCTTGCCGTCGGAGCGGCCCTTCAGGTACGCGTAGAGGTTTTCCCAGTTCTTCTGCATCATCTGGCTCGTACTGAAGTCGGGCATGCCCTTGTCGACCCGCCCGCCGAACACGGTGCGATGAAACTCGTTCTTGTCCAGCGTCTTGAAGGCTTCGATCAGCGACGGACCGACAAGGCCTTCCTGCTTTGCGCCGTGGCAGCGTTCACAGGCGAGCGCGCGCCAGGTCTTCCATCCCAGCAGCGTATCGTTGTCGACCTTGTTGCCGTCGACGACCTTGTAGGCGACCTTCTGGACCTGGGGCGCGTCCGACGACTGCCCCCAGCTTTCGGTCATGACAACAGGTAAAGCGCACAACACCAGTGACGCACCTGCAAGCGACAGCACAACGCGGCCTTTCATGCGTTCGTCTCCCTTTTTGCGATCACGCTACATGGGGGCGTGATCCCGATTGAAGCTGCTCTTCGACTGCAACCAGGCGGCCGTGCGGCGCGCATGCGGCGCGCCGCCGGCGCCCGTTCGATGTTTTGTCACAGCCGAAGACCGCGTGCAGGCGCCTTCGGCCGCGTTACTGCTGCGAAACTGCCGGACGGCGTTCGCGTTCAGCCGTTCGTTCCGCCCGGAATGGCGAAGATGAACAGCGTGCCGCCAAGCGCCGTGTACTTCGCCAGCGCGCGGTAGCCGCCGACGGCGCCCAGGCCTTCCGTCGACTTTTCGAGGCCGGCCGCCATGCCGATGCCCGCCCAGCCGCCGATGCCCGAATACACGCCGACGTACTGCTTGCCCTGATACTCATACGTGAAGACGTTGCCGATAATCCCCGACGGCGTCTTGAACTTCCACAGCTCCTTGCCGTCCTTGATGCGCACTGCCTTGATGTAGCCTTCCAGCGTGCCGTAGAAGACGATGCCGCCTGCCGTGGCGAGCGCGCCCGACCACACGGAGAAGCGCTCGGGCTTCGACCAGACGATCTTGCCCTTCGCCGCATCCCACGCGATGAAGTTGCCCATCGCGCCGTTTTCGTTAGGACCGGGATACATCGACAGCGTCGCGCCTACATACGGCTGACCCGACACGTAATCGACGTCGAACGGCTCGTAGTCCATGCAGACGTGGTTGGTCGGCACGAGGAACAGGTTCGACGACGGATCGAACGCGGCCGGCTGCTCGTCCTTCGATCCGAGCGCCGCCGGGCAAATGCCCTTGACGTTGTGATCGGGACCCGCCTTTTGCGTCGAGTAGGCAGCGTTGCGGATCGGCAGGCCGCTTTGCAGATCGACGCGATCAGCCCAGTTCACGGCCGGGTCGTACTTGCTCGCGACCAGCAGTTCGCCCGTTTCGCGATTCAGCGTATAGCCGAAGCCGTTGCGGTCGAAGTGCACGATGGCGGGCACCTTCTTGCCGTTCATCGGAATGTCGGAGAGGATCATTTCGTTGACGCCGTCATAATCCCATTCGTCGTGCGGCGTCATCTGATAGACCCACTTCGCCTTCCCCGTATTCAGATCGCGTGCGAAGATCGACATCGACCATCTGTTGTCGCCGGGGCGCTGCGTCGGATTCCACGTGCCCGGATTGCCCGTGCCGTAGTAGACAAGGTTGAGCTTCGGGTCCCACGCGTACCAGCCCCATGTGGTGCCGCCGCCGAGCTTCCACTGATCGCCCTTCCAGCTCTTGATCGACGAGTCCGCGCCGACGGGCTGCAACTTGCCGTCGGCCCAGGTCATCGTCTGCTGCGGGTCGAGCAGCATCTCGTTGTCGGGCCCTGTGCTGTAGGCCTTCCACACTTCCTTGCCCGTCTTGATGTCATAGGCGATCAGGCGGCCGCGCACGCCGAACTCTCCACCGGAGATGCCCGTCAGCACCTTGTCGCCGAATACGTGCGGCGCATTGGTGTTGGTTTCACCCGCCTTCGGATTGCCGTTCTGCGCCTTCCACACGACTTCGCCTGTCTTCGCGTTCAGCGCGACGAGCGTTGTGTCGGCCTGTTGCAGGAAGATCTTGCCGTCGCCATACGCGAGCCCGCGGTTGACGGTGTCGCAGCACATCACGGAAATCACGGCAGCGTCCTGCTTCGGCTCGTACTGCCACAGGAAGGTCTGGTCCTTCAGGTTGACCGCGATGACCTTGTTGGGGAACGGCGAGTGGATATACATCGTGTCGCCGATCACGAGGGGCGAGCCTTCGTGACCGCGCAGCACGCCCGTCGACATCGTCCATGCGACTTGCAGCTTGCCGACATTGCCTTCGTTGATCTGCTTGAGCGGGCTGTAGCGGTGATTCGAATAGTCACCTGCCTGCGCCGCCCAGTTCGATGGGTTCTTGATCAGCGAGTCCAGTTGCGGATCGGCATAAGCCAGGAACGAGTTCAGCGCCGTCGCAACCAACACCGCCAGTCCGAGAACCAGGGTGCGTACGTTCATGTCTCCTCCAGATGGGTGATACTGGGTTGAATCCGTCCAGTTACCGATGACACGCTACCGTGTGCTCCAGCCGCGCCTCTGGATGCAGGTAACGCCTGAGCTGCGCCGGGTCCATTGCCCGGCTCATGCGTATGACGGCGGTTTGCATATTCCATGCCGGTCGATGCGGCGCGGCGCCATGCGGCCTGCCGGCGTCAACGTGTGGCGCTTCGCCACGGACGGCGGGACATTCTGTGTCAGATACGCAATACATCAGCGGGGTCGCATCCGTGCCTGATGGCCGCCTGTCAGCCATTTCGCGATCCTGCTTTGCAAACCGGATACGGGGACTAAGCTTCCCTATGCGACACCCATCTCACGAGACGAGCGGAGGTCCGCCATGGCGCAAAGCGAACAGGTGTATTCCGACGAGGAAGTCCAGAAGAAACTCGAAGGTCCGTTGCAGCACTGGTATATGGAGGACGGCTGGCTGCGGCGCAAATACCGCACGGAAAGCTGGAAGGGCACACTGATGGTCGTCAACACGGTCGGCCATCTCGCCGAGGCGGCGTGGCATCACCCGGATCTGACCGTGTCGTATGCATTTGTCGTCGTCAAGCTGAAGACGCATTCCGCGAAGGGGATCACCGACAAGGACTTCGCGCTCGCCCGCAAGATCGAGGAAGTGATCCAGTGGCAGCCGGGCAAGGAAGGCGGGCCGCTCGAAGGCACACCGTCGGACGATCAGCGCTTCCGCTATATCAAGTACGACGCGCCGAAGGCTTGACGGCGCATCGGCGGCTTTCGAGGCTTTGATTCGGGTTCGATGCGGCGTCGATGCGGCTTGAGGCCGTCGGCTGCCTCGGCGGCGGCGCGTGACACGCCGTCACGCCGCCGCCCATCGCTGTGCCGCATCTGACACGCGATGTCGCGGCGAGCGCGCGCCATGCCGCGTTCATGCCGCGTTCATGCCGCGCTCATGCCGCGCTCATGCCGCGTACATGCCGCGCTCATGCCGCGTTGCGCCCGCGTCCATGCCACGTTCCGCCGCGCACGTGCGCCAGCGCCCGCGAGCGCGCGCACGCACGCCCGCCCGCGCCGCAGCGCCAATGGTACGGCTCTTGCCTGAGACCTGGATGCCGCGCACCGCTGCGGCGGTACATCAGGCCGTACCCATGCACATTCGAAAAGGAAGCTTTCGCATGCGGATGCCATCCGAACGCTCGTCGGCCCTGCCTGCCATCTCGGCGATCACCGTGGAAGCACCCGGCCGGCTGCATATGGGCTTTCTCGATCCCGGCGGCTCGCTCGGACGCGCGTTCGGCAGCGTCGGCCTTGTCATCGAAGGATGTGGCACGCGCGTCACCGCGCGGCACGCCGACGACATGCGTGTCGAAGGCGCGCTCACCGACGCGCAGCACGAGCGCATCGCCCGCTACCTCGCACTGCTGCACGACGCATACGGCGGCCCGCCCGCTTCGATCGAACTCGACCAGGCCGCGCGCCCGCACTGCGGCATCGGCTCCGGCACGCAGCTCGCGCTGGCCGTGGGCACCGCATACGCGCGCCTCGCCGGCATTTGCGCGACGACGGCGGAACTCGCGCAACGGCTCGGGCGAGGCGCGCGCTCCGGCATCGGCGTGCTGGGTTTCGATCACGGCGGACTGATCGTCGACGGCGGTCCCGGCCGCGCGACGACGTCTTCACCGGCACGCGCGGGATCGCGCGAGGCGCACGCGGCCGCGTTGCCGCCGCTCGTCTCACGCCAGCCGTTTCCCGACGACTGGCGCATCGTGCTGATCGACGACACCACGCGCGCAGGTCTGCATGGCGACGAAGAGCGGCGCGGCCTCGCCGCACTGCCGCCCTTCCCCGAGGCGCTGGCCGCGCGCGTCTGTCATCAGTTGCTGATGCGCGTGCTGCCCGGCATCGCGCAATCCGACTTCGACGCGTTCGCCGCGGGTGTCACCGCGATCCAGCAGTCGATCGGCGGATATTTCGCGCCCGTGCAGGGCGGTGTCTATTCGAGCCCTGCCGTCGCGGCGGCGATGCAGGCCATCGCCGCGAAACAGCACGCGGGCGTCGGCCAGAGCTCGTGGGGACCGACAGGCTTTGCGATCGTGCAAAGCTCGCGCCACGCCGATGAAGCGCTTGCGGCAGCGCGCGCGGCGACGCGCGCATTTCCCGGCATCGTGTGCTCCGTCACGCGCGGCCGCAATCACGGCGCGCGCTTCTATGCCGTGCAGCAGCCGCACTTCGGCATCGACGCATGATGAGCCGGACGGCCCGCGCCCGCCGCTGGATCGAATGAGTGCGCGCCAGCCCGTCGCGCACGCCCCGCTACCGACTACGAATGAGCCGACGCCATGTCCCAAACCACTGAAAGGCCTTACATCCTGCACATGTTCACGCCGACGCCGCAGATGAGTCCGTTCGACGTCAACATGGCGGCCGATGCCGGTTATCAGATTCTCGTGCCGTACTGCGACGTCGACGTGCGCAACGTCGTGCAGCTGACCCAGGACGCCATCTTTTCGCGCGGCCCGAAAGGCGTGTCGCGCACGGGCATCTTCATCGGCGGGCGCGACGTGATGCTCGCCGCCGACATGCTCGAACGCGCGCGCGAAGCGATGGTGCCGCCGTTCGAAGTCTCCGTGTTCGCCGACCCGAGCGGCGCGTACACGACGTCAGCGGCGCTCGTCGCGCTCGTCGAGGCACATCTGAAAGCGCAGTACGGCGACGAGTTCAAGGGCAAGCAGGTGCTGGTCCTCGGCGGCACGGGCGCGGTGGGCCGTGTCACCGCGGCGATCTCCGCGACGCTCGGCGCACAGGTCGTGATCGCGAGCCATTCCGACGCGGCGCGCGCCCAGCGCGCGAGCCAGGACATCGACGAGCGGTTCGGCGTCAAGACGTCGGGCCTGGGCACGGGCACGCGCGAGTCGCTGCACGCCGCGCTCGCACACGCGGATATCGTCTTCGCGACGGCGGCAGCGGGAGTGCAGATCGTGAGCGCCGCCGATCTCGCACAGGCACAGCGGCTGGTGATCGCCGCCGACGTCAACGCCGTGCCGCCCGAGGGCATCGCGGGCGTCAACGTGATGGACGACGGCAAGCCGCTCGCGGGCGCGGCGCGGCCCGACGCGATCGGCATCGGCGCACTGGCGATCGGCAACGTGAAGTACCAGGTCGAACATCGTCTGTTCACGCGCATGCGAACGGCGGGCAAGGCCGCCTATCTGGGCTTCGCGGAAGCATTCGACGAAGCGCGCGCGGTCGTCGCCGAGCGCAGCTAGCGCAGGAGGCGATACGATGCACGCATCGTCCGTGATGACGGGCCGCCTTGCCGCAGCGCGTGCGCGTGTTGCCGCATGCACGCCGTTCGTCGCGGTCGCGGGCCTGTCCGCGCGCATGCTGGCGCAGTCCGCCGCGCAGGCGGGCTATCAGGTGGCGGCGCTCGACGTGTTCGGCGACCGCGACACACGCCGTTACGCGAAGCTGTGGATCGATATCGGCGGCGCCCGTCTGTCGATCGATCCCGACAAATTGCACGCCGCGCTCGAGCGGGTCACACGGCTGCCGCGCCTGTTGGGCTTGATTGCGGGCAGCGGCACGGAGCCCCATCTGGCCGCGCTGCACCGCATGTCACGCCTGCCGCGGCTGATCGGCAGCGATGCGCACGCGACGGCCACGGTGCGCGATCCGGCGCGCTTCTTCGCGTTGCTCGACGAGCTTGGCATCGCGCATCCCGAGGTCGCCTTCGAGCGGCCCGCACACCCCGGAGGATGGCTGCGCAAGCACGCTGATGGCTGCGGCGGCACACATGTTGTTCCGCTCGGCAATGCAGACGAACATTCGTCCGGCTATTTTCAGCGTGTGCAAAAGGGACTGCCGATGTCGGCGCTCTTTCTCGCTGCGCGGCGCGAAGTATCGATCGTCGGCTTTGCGGAGCACCGCTGCATCGCGAGCGGCGCGTTGCCGTATGTGCACGCGGGGTCGCTCGGGCCCGTCGATCTGCCCGCCCGGATCGCCGGGCAGATCGATTACGCCGTCCGCTCGATTGCCGCGCGCGCCAGCCTGCGCGGACTCAACAGCCTCGATTTTCTGCTGGACGGCGACGCGATCAGCGTGCTCGAAATCAACGCGCGCCCGTCGTCGACGATGGCGCTGTACGAGCGCGCATCGCGCGATGCATGGCCGCGCGGCCTCGTCGCCGCGCATATCGACGCCTGCCTGCACGAGCGCCTGCCCGGCGGGCGCAACGGCGCGCCGCAATGCCGCGTCGCACAACAGGTCGTCTTCGCAGCCCACACGCTGAGCGTCACGCGCCGCTTGAGCGACACCCTCTTCGTCGACCCCGTCTGCCACGACATTCCGAACCGGGGCACGCGGATCGAAGCGGGCCAGCCCGTCTGCACAGTGCTCGTGACGGGCGACTCGACGGCCGCGCTGTCACGCGAACTGCAACGCCACACGCAACGCCTGCTGCAACGTCTTTCGCCAACCATCGACACCCGTACCGAGCCCTGCCATGAACTCGTCGACACACACGGCTGAATCCGGCGGCAGCGCGTCGCCGCCCATCGCCCGCGACGCGCCCAGCGTCAACGCGCTCGCCGCGCCGCTCGTCGCGCAATTGCTCATCGACGCGGCGCGGCTGCGCATCGCGTCGTCGCGCCACGCGTTCGGGCCGACGATCGTCGATGCGGGCGTCGCGGCAGCGGGCGGCGTCGAAGCGGGCGTGATGATCGCGCGCATCTGCATGGGCGGCCTCGGCCGCGTCGAGACGCGCGCGAGCAGCGAGCACGAGCCGCTCTGGCCTGCGACGATCGAAGTCCACACGTCCGCGCCCGTGCTCGCCTGCCTCGGCAGCCAGTACGCGGGCTGGAGCCTTTCGGCGACGCGCGAGCAGAACCACGGCAACAAGTTCTTTTCGCTCGGCTCGGGCCCGGCGCGCGCGCTAGCCGGCAAGGAGACGCTTTTCGACGAGCTCGGCTATCGCGACGTCCATGACGCGGGCGTGCTCGTGATGGAAGTCGGCCAGCCGCCGCCGCAAGCGGTGCTCGAAAAAATCGCCGGCGACTGCGCTCTCGCGCCCGAGCGGCTGACCGTGATCGTCACGCCGACACAGTCTGTCGCGGGCACGGTGCAGATCGTCGCGCGCGTGGTCGAAGTCGCGCTGCACAAGACACATGTGCTCGGCGTGCCGCTCGGCGAGATCGTCGAAGCGAGCGGCACCGCGCCGCTGCCGCCGCCCGCGCCCGATGCGCTTGCCGCGATGGGCCGCACCAACGACGCGATCCTCTACGGCGGGCGCGTGCATCTGACCGTGACCCGCGACGCCACCGCGCGGCGGCTCGCGGCCGAATTGCCGTCGTCGAACTCGCGCGACTACGGACGGCCGTTCGCCGACATCTTCGCGTCGTTCAACCACGACTTCTATCAGATCGATCCGTCGCTGTTCGCGCCCGCCGAGGTGTGGGCCAGCAGTCTCGAAAGCGGCGCGACGTATCGCGGCGGGCGGCTCGACGGCGCGCTGCTGCATGCGCTGTGGCAAGGCGATGCGTTCGACGCGGCCAGCGAGCCGGCCGCCGCGCCGGGCACGCCGGGCGTCACCAGTACGGGGGCGCCATGAGCGATGCCGCCGTCGCGTCTGGACTGCGCGTCGCGATCATGACGGACGAGACCGGCTGGCACACGGGCCGGCTCAAGAAGGCGTTCCGCGCGCGCGGCGTGGACGCGCGCTGCGTCGATCTCGCCGCATGCCGCATCGACACGTCATGGTCGCCGTATGGCGTCGCGATTCCGGGCTTCGCGCGCGAGGTGCCCGACGCCGTCTTCGTACGCGGCATCGCGGGCGGCACCTTCGAACAGGTGACGCTGCGCCTGGGCATCCTGCACGCGCTGCGCGAGTGCGGCGTGCCCGTCTACAACGATGCGCGCGCCATCGAGCGCAGCGTCGACAAATCGATGACGAGCTTTTTGCTGCACCGCGCGGGCGTGCCGACGCCGCCCGCCTGGGCGACGGAATCGGCGGCGTTCGCGCAACGCGTGCTGATGCGCGAAACGGCGGCCGCCCGCCAGGTCGTGATGAAGCCGCTGTTCGGCTCGCAGGGCAAAGGGCTGCGGCGGCTCGGCTCGCAAGCGACACGCGCCGGCGCGTGCGGTTCGCTGACGCCGCTGCCCTCCCTGCGCAGCTATCAGCAGGTCGCGTATCTGCAGCGCTTCGTCGGCACGGCCCGCGCGCGGCGCGCGGGCTTCGACTGGCGCGTGCTGGTGATCGGCGGCCGTGCGGTGGCCGCGATGCGGCGCAGCGGCGGGCGCGGCTGGATACACAACGTCGCACGCGGCGCGCGCTGCGAGCCTTGCGCGCTCGAACCGACGCTCGCTGCCATCGCCGAGCGCGCGGCGGCGGCACTCGGGCTCGACTATGCGGGCGTCGACCTGATCCCCGACCCTTCGATGCCCGATGACGCCGGCGTGCCGCTCGTGCTCGAAGTGAACGGCGTCGCGGCATGGCGGGGGCTGCAATCGGTGACATCCGTCGATATCGCGGCGGCGCTCGCCGACGATCTGCTCGACCGCAAGCTCGCCGCGAGCCGCGCGTCGACGGTGCCCGTCGTGCCGATCCATGCGGGCCGCTGACGATCCCCTCGCGCGCGCGCCTGACGCGTTTCTGCGCGCCTGCCGTCTCGATGTCGAAACGGCGAAGCCCGGCAACGTCAGCATCGCGAGCCCGGGGCACGGGATGGACGCGACGCAATTCATCGACAGCGCCGAGGCCGCCGCGCCCGCATTGTTCACGCGCGGCGCGAGCGTCGGCGCGCGCATTCTCGGCGCCGTGACGCGCACGCGGCAGGTCGCGGGATGCAACACCAATCTCGGCATCGTGCTGCTCGTCGCGCCGCTTGCCGCCGCGCTCGAAGCCGCGTGCGAGGCGAGGTGCGAAGCGGGCTGCGAGGGGGCATGTGAAGCAGGATGTGAAGCCCGGTGCGAGGCGGGATGTGAAGCGGGATGTGAAGCAGGCTGCGAAGCGGGATGCGAAGCAGCGCCGCCGGACGCCGCGCGCTGGCAGGCGTGTGTCGGGCGCGTGCTGGCCGCGCTCACGGTGGACGACGCGCGCGCCGCCTATCGCGCGATCGCGCTCGCAAACCCCGGCGGGCTCGGCGACGCGCCCGAGCAATCCGTGCACGCGCCGCCCACCGTCGATCTGCGCGCGGCGATGTCGCTCGCGGCGGGGCGCGACAGCATCGCGCGCCAGTATGCGAACGGCTTTGCGGACATCTTCGGCGCGGGCCTCGACGCGCTCGCCATATCGCCGCGCGCGAGCCCGGCCGCGCTCACGCTCGATGTGTTTCTGACATTCCTCGGCACGTGGCCCGACTCGCACATACTGCGCAAGCATGGCGCGGCCGTGGCGCAAAGTGTCACGGGCGAGGCACGCGAGCGTCACGCGCAATGGCGCCGTGAAGGCGATGCCGCATCCGCCGCGCGGCTCGATGCATGGGACGCCGAACTGAAGGCCCGGCGCGTCAACCCAGGCACGAGCGCCGATCTGACCGTGGCGACGCTGTTCGTCGCAGCCCTGCTCGATCCGCCGCGCTTCGCGGCCGAACGCGCGTGAACGCATCGGCATCGCGATTGGCATGGTTCCTGTTAGACGGGAACGCGGTGCGTCCCCCTCATACAACGCGCGGCGGGTGGCCACGCGTCGCGAGTTCGTCCCACGTCGACAGACCCAAATCACTGGAGGAACAGCATGGCCAAGATCAACCGCGTCCTGGTAGGCGAGTCGCTTATCGGCGAAGGCAATGAAGTCGCCCACATCGACTTGCTGATCGGACCGCGAGGCTCCGCCGCCGAATCGGCGTTTTGCCACGCGCTCACCAACAACAAGGATGGCTTTACTTCGCTACTCGCCGTCGTCGCGCCGAATCTGATGACGAAACCCAATACCGTGATGTTCAACAAGGTGACGATCAAGGGCGCGAAGCAGGCCGTGCAGATGTTCGGCCCGGCGCAGCACGCCGTCGCGCTCGCCGTCGCGGATTGCGTCGAGGACGGCACGATCCCGAAGGAGGAAGCCGACGACCTGTTCATCTGCGTCGGCGTCTTCATCCACTGGGAAGCCGACGACGACAAGAAGATCCAGGAGTTCAACTACAAGGCGACGCGCGAGGCGCTCCAGCGTGCGGTGGCAGGCGAGCCGAACGCTGCTGAAGTCGTCGGGAAGAAGTCGAGCGTTGCGCATCCGTTCGCGCCGAACTAGGCGCGCGGTATGCATGTGCAGCAGTGTCGCGCGCGGGCCGCGGCGGGACGGGCAGAGTACAGCCGCGCCTCGCGCCGCGCGCGCCTGATGGACGAATGCAGAACCCTACGCTAAAGGCTTTGACATGACCTCACGTTATCGCGCGCGCATGGCTGTCGCGGCGTTCGCGTGCGTTGCAGTGATTCCCCTTCGCGCGTCGGCGGCAGACGCCGGTGGCGCCAACGCGCCCGCGAAGGGCTACGACTACCCGACGCAAGGCCGCGTCGAATACGTGCTCGGCTGCATGGACGAAAAGGGCCACGATTTCGCCAATGTCTACAAGTGCTCATGCACGATCGACAAGATCGCGGCCGCGCTTCCGTACGACGATTACGTCGAGCAGATGACGTTCTCGAAGTACGCGACGCTCGGCGGCGAGGGCGGCAACGAGTTCCGCGTCGACCGGGCGCGCGCGCAGACGAAGAAATACCGCGCGTTGCAGGAAGAGGCGTATCAGGCGTGCGGGCTCGCTAAGCCCTCGCCTTCCGCGTCGAAGTAAGCGGCGCGAGCCTGCGTGCCGAAAGCATCGGGCACACACGATGCATACGTCTCATCCGAAACGTTCGCTGCTGTTCCCGCTGCTGTTCCTTTCGATGACCACGCCGACGGCGGCGACATCGTCGAATTTGGCCGGCTTGCACAGCTTCACGCGGACCCAATGGGCGCCGAACCGGGCGATCAGCAGTTGCGCGATCCGCTCAGCCAGCGCCTCCAGCAGCTGCACTTTGTGCGTTGCAAGAAGCGCGTGCAGCTCGGCGCGCACAGCGGCGTAATTGATCGTGTCGCCGATCTGATCGGTCTCGCAGGCACGCAGCGACGGCACACCGATCGCGAGATCCAGCTGCACGGGCTGCGGCTTATGCAGTTCGCTCGAATCGATGCCGATGATCGTCTGCGCGACGAAGCCCTCGATATAGACGATATCGAGCGCGGCACGCGGCACCTGTGCGGGCTGCGGACGCGCGCTCGACGGCAGCACGACAGTGAAATGAACGGGACTGCTGGCTGGATTGAAACGGTCCATGTGAAAGCTCCGGCATAGGCCGCGCCGTCGGGCGCATCGTCGGTCATGAAGCCGCGCGTCGTGCCGCGGCGCATCGTCCGGTCGCGGTTCGGCCGTCGCCGCCGCAAACCCCCTCGACGATGCGAAGCAAAAAGCAGGCGCACCGCGAATCACTGGTACGACTATTTATTGATGTATCGCCATACGAGTTGTACAGTGTTTGCAGAATGCTCAGGAACGGATTCAATCGACATAACAGTCCAGCAATTCATACGCCATACGCGCGCGCAAGACGCGCGGCACGTCGGGAAGCAAGCGGGGAAATACACATAGATCAGCGCAGGCCCGCCGTCCAGCGACAGCGATGGGCACCGGGCCGGGCGCAACGGAGACGCCCCTCATGTCATCGCTCGTTGACATAGATTCGCACGTCCGGGATGTACTGAACATCGTCAACAACCAGCCTGCCACGTGCACGATGAGCCCCTCTGTCGCGCAGTCGTGGACACGCTGTCTTGTCGATTTCGGTCTGGACCCTGGACGCTTCGTCATGCCGCCCGTGCTCACGCAGCACGAGCTGACCCTGCGCCGTGAATCAGCCGGCGATCTGATCGCCTGCTCGAAGCTGGAAATGACCACGCTGTATCAACAGCTCGCCGACCCGGATCTGGCCGTGATCCTCGTCGATGCGAACGGCGTGATCGTCCATCAGGTTTCGTCGGTGCCGTTCGGCGAGACGGTGGCCGCCGACGGCTTGCGCGTCGGCGCCGTGTGGAGCGAACGCGAGGCGGGCACGAACGGCATGGGCACATGCCTGACGGAACGCGAATGTCTCGCTGTCTATCAGCACGAGCATTTCTATCCGCGCTATACGGCCCTTACCTGCTCGGCTGCGCCCATCTTCGACGAGCGCGGCGAGATCGTCGGCGTGCTCGACGTGACGAGCCGCTCGAAGATGCTGCAGCAGCATTCCCTCGTGCTGGTCGGCATGTCGCGGCAGATGATCGAAAACCGTCTGATCGATTCGCGCTACCGCCGCGCGAACACGATCCACTTTCATAGCCGGCCCGAATTCGTCGGCACGCTGCACGCGGGCAAGCTCGCCGTCGATGACGAAGGCATCGTGCTCGCCGTCAATCGCAGCGCGCTGTTCCAGCTCGATCTGCGCTCGCCCGACCAGCTGTGCGGCAAGCGGATCGAGGAGGCGTTCAGCGCGACGCTCGAAGACATGATCGCGCGCAGCATTCGCGGCTCGTTCCACCCGATCACCGTGTACAGCGCGCACGCCAACAACCGCTTCTTCCTGATCGCGCAGACGCCGCGCGACGCGACGGCGATGCCGGGCACGAACCAGGTGGCGTCGAGCGCGCGCGGGCCGTGGAGCGACGTGACGCTCAACCGCGGCGCGCGTGCGAAGAGCCCGCGCGAGGCCCGCGACGCGAAGCCCGCGGCAGCGGGACTCGACAAGCTGTCACACCTGGAGTTCGGCGACCCGCGCATGGCCGCTCAAAGCCAGCTGGCCGCGCGCGTGATCCAGCGCAAGATCCCGATCATCCTGCGGGGCCAGACGGGCACAGGCAAAGAGGTGTTCGCGAACGCGCTGCACAGCATCAGTCCGAATGCGGCGGGCACATTCGTCGCGGTGAACTGCGCATCGCTGCCCGAGACGCTGATCGAAAGCGAACTGTTCGGCTATCGCGCGGGCGCGTTCACGGGCGCGCAGCGCGAAGGACGGCGCGGCAAGATCGTGCAGGCCAGTGGCGGCACGCTGTTCCTCGACGAAATCGGCGACATGCCGATGGCCTTGCAGGCGCGGCTGCTGCGCGTGCTGGAGGAGCAGGAGGTCACGCCTCTAGGCGCGGAAACCACGATCAAGGTGGATTTCCAGCTGATCAGCGCGAGCCACCGCAATCTGCTCGATCTGGTGCAGCGCGGGCTGTTCCGCGAAGACCTGTACTACCGGCTCAACGGCATCGAAATCAATCTGCCGCCGCTGTGCGAGCGCGCCGACCTGCTGCCGTTGATCCAGCATCTGCTTGAAAGCGAGTCCGACGATCCGCCGGAACTTAGCGCCGAAGCGCGCCATGTGCTGCTCAACTACGCGTGGCCGGGCAACATCCGCCAGTTGCGGCACGTGCTGCAAATGGCGATTGCGTTGTGCGACGGGCCCGATATCCGCTGCGCGCATTTGCCCGTGGAAATCGTCGATGACGTCAACGGCACGCCCGCGCGCGCTTCGTCGGAGATAGCCGCGCAAACGGCGCGAGTGCCGGCGCCGCCGTTCGACGACGACGTCGACCTGTCGGCGCTCAACGCGATCCAGATCAAGGAACGCGAAACGGTGCTCGCGTTGCTCGACGAACATCGCTGGAACGTGAGCAACGTGGCGAAGACGCTGGGCATCAGCCGCAACACGCTATATCGGAAGATGCACAGACTGCACATCCGGCTGTCGCACGACGGCACGCAGCCTTGCGCCGACGACGCCGCGCCCGCCAAATGATCCACGCATGAGCGCACCGTCGCCCGCCCGCCGCCCCGGCGAATTTCGCCCCGACGCGCGCTTCGCGTGGTGCATCACAGGTTCGGGCCATATGCTCGAAGAATCGATCGACATCGCGCTCGCGCTGCCGGGCGTCGAGCTGTTTCTGTCCGCGGCCGGCGAAGAAGTGCTGCCGCTGTACGGCTGGCCCGTCACGCGGTTGCGCGAGCACTTTCGCGTGATGCGCGACAACAGCGCGAGCAGCGTGCCCGTCGGCATGCTGTACGAGGGCTTCTATCACACCGTCGTGATCGCACCCGCCACCAGCAACACGGTCGCCAAATGCGCGTTCGGCATCTCCGACACGCTGCCGACCAATCTTTACGCGCAAGCGGGCAAGCAGTGCGTGCCCGGCATCGTTTTCGCATGCGACACCGAGCCGAGCGTCATCACGCAGAGCCCGCACGAATGGGTCGAAGTGCGCCCGCGCGCGATCGAACTGGAGAACGTCGAACGGCTCGCGCGCATCGAATACACGAGCGTCGCGCGCTCGCTCGACGAACTGCGCGCGGCATTGAGCGATCGGCTATCGAAACTCGGGCTCGCATGGAACACATCGTCTTCCTGACCGGCAGGCTGGCCGAGCAAAGCGTCGTGCAGGTGCTGACAGGCATGATCGACGCGCCGTTCACGTGGGAAGTGCGCGAGATCGGCCTGCAGGTCGCCGCGCTGATGACGGCCGACATGATCCGCCGGCGCGTCGCGCTGCCGCTCGCCGCCGACCGGATGATCGTGCCCGGACGCTGCCGCGGCGATCTCGCGGCGCTGAGCGAGCACTTCGGCATACCCGTCGAGCGCGGTCCGGAGGAGGCGAAAGACTTGCCGCAGCACTTCGGCCACGCGGCCCGCAAGTTCGATCTGTCGCGCTACACGACGCAAATCTTCGCGGAGATCGTCGATGCGCCGAGGCTCGATCTCGACGGCATCGCGGCCCGCGCAAAGCAGTATGCGCAGCAAGGCGCGGACGTGATCGATATCGGCTGTCTGCCCGATACGCCGTTTGCGCATCTCGAAGACGCCGTGCGCATGCTGAAGGCGCAAGGCTACCGTGTGAGCGTCGATTCGATGGTTACGGATGAACTGCTGCGCGCAGGCCGCGCGGGCGCCGACTACCTGATGAGCCTGAACGCCGACACGCTATGGATCGCAGACGAAGTGAGCGCGACGCCTGTCGTCGTCGCACGCGAGCCGCGCGATACGGCTTCCCTGCATCAGGCCATCGATACGCTCGTGGCGCGCGGCAAGCCCTTTCTCGCCGATCCCATCCTCGATCCGATTCCGTTCGGCTTTGCGGCGTCGATTGCGCGTTATGTCGCGCTGCGCGAGCGCTATCCCGACATCGCGATCATGCTTGGCATTGGCAATCTCACGGAATTGACGGAAGCCGATACGAGCGGGATCAATGCGGTGCTGCTCGGCATTGCCGCCGAGTTGCGGGTATCCGCCGTACTGACGACCTCCGTCAGCCTGCACGCGCGGCGGGCGGTGCGCGAGGCGGACGTCGCGCGGCGCGTGATGGAGGCCGCGCACGAAGCGCAGGTGTTGCCGAAGGGCATCGACGCCGATCTTTGCGCGTTGCACGCGAAGCGTCCGTTTCCGTACGACGCTGATGAAATTGCCGCGTTCGCCGCACAGGTGCGCGATCCGAACTTCCGCGTGCAGGTCACGACGGACGGCATTCATGTGTACAACCGCGAAATGCACGTGGTCGAAGAGGATCCGTTTGCGCTCTATCCGCATCTGAAGCTCGAACACGATGGCGGACATGCGTTTTATATGGGTGTGCAGACGGCGCGCGCCGAGATCGCGTGGCAGTTGGGAAAGAGGTTCGATCAGGATCAGCAACTGGACTGGGGATGCCAGGTTGAGAGGCCCGCGGAGGATCTCGATGTGTGGTGTGCGCCGGGCGCGACGATGAAAAAGGAATAGGCTTGCTGTTGGCGCTGTCGCGGGCGAGCCTTTGCGATTCGTGGTTTGATTTGAGTTTTTGCCGCTATCGCTGGCATCCTTCGCGATTGCGGTTTGTTTTGCCTTTGCGCTGGCATCCGCGATTGCGGGTTGCCTTTGCCGCTGTCGCTGGCATCCGCAATGCGCCTCGCGGCGCGGGCGTTGCCAGCGATTGCGGGTTGCCTTTGCCGCTGTCGCTGGCATCCGCGATTGCGGGTTGCCTTTGCCGCTGTCGCTGGCATCCGCGATTGCGGGTTGCCTTTGCCGCTGTCGCTGGCATCCG
>NZ_JAGIPX010000109.1 GCF_017814945.1 Paraburkholderia sp. LEh10 | reverse complement strand
CGGGGATGCGCCGCCGCAGGACGTCAAATGAGCGAGACGGCTTCGAACTATCTGGGGCGTGTGGCGAGGGCCGTGCCCGTGATCGCCTGCCCCGAATGCGATCTGCTGCAGCGCGAGAGCGACGTGCCGTCCGAAGGCGTGCTGCGCTGCTGCCGCTGCCGCGCGACGCTCTACCGGCGTCACGCGGACAGCCTCGACCGCACGCTCGCCTATGCACTCGCCGCATGCTCGCTGTGGGTCATCTCGAACACATTCCCGATCGTCGGTCTTTCCGTGAACGGCGATCTCGTCGAAACGACGATGTTCGGCGCGGTGCGCGTGCTGTATCGGGACGGCATGTGGCCGCTGTCGGGGCTGATCTTCATCACGACGATACTGATGCCCGCGTGCCAGGCGCTCGGCCTCGTCTGGCTGCTGTTGCCGCTGCGTCTCGGACGCACGCCGTATCGCGCGGACGCGGTGTTCCGCTCGCTGCGCGTCGCGCAGGAGTGGGGCATGACGGAGGTGCTGATCCTCGGCCTGCTCGTCGCGCTCGTGAAGCTCGCGCATATCGCGTCGGTGGTGACGGGGCCCGCGCTGTGGTCGTTTGGCGCGCTGATGCTGATGCTCGCGGCAGCGGCATCCGCGTTCGATACGCGCGATCTGTGGATGCGTCTCGAAGGCGTGCCCGATGCCGGTCCGGCATTCGACAGCGACACGCCGTTTGCGGCGGCGACAGCGGCGGCGTGCGGCCTGTGCGTGTGCCACGACTGCGGGCTGCTGACGCGCGCCGCGCCCGAGCAGGCGCAGGAGGCGCGCGACTACGCGAACGTGCACGCCGCCATGCATGCGCCCACGCATTCCGCGCATTGCCCGCGCTGCGGCGCGCATCTGCACCTGCGCAAGCCCAACAGTCTTGCGCGCACGTGGGCTTATCTGATTGCCGCGATCATCCTCTACATCCCCGCGAACGTGCTGCCCGTGATGGATACGAGCTCGCTGTTCGGCGCGCAGAAGGACACGATCATGAGCGGAGTCGTGTATCTGTGGACGTCGGGCTCGTGGCCGCTCGCGGTGCTGGTGTTCATCGCGAGCATCGCGGTGCCGATGCTGAAGATTCTCGCGATCGGCTTTCTGGCGACGATGGCGAATTTCCGCTCCACCTGGCAGCCCGATCAGCGCGCGCGCATCTACCGGATCGTCGAGCTGGTCGGGCGCTGGTCGATGCTCGACATCTACGTGATCGCCGTGCTTACGTCGCTCGTGCAGTTCAACGCGCTGGCCACCGTGCGCGCCGGGCCCGCGGCGATTGCGTTCGGCGCCGTCGTCGTGCTGACGATGCTCGCCGCCATGTCGTTCGATCCGCGGCTCATCTGGGATACGAGGCAACCGGAATGAACAGGCCCCCCGAGCTGCCCGATGCCGTCGCCGTGCCGCGCAAGCGCTGGCGCATCCAGTGGATCTGGATCGTTCCCGTCGTCGCGGTGCTGATCGGCGTCTGGCTCGCCGTGCAGGCCGTGCTGTCGCAAGGCCCGACCATCACGATCAGCTTCAAGACGGGCGAAGGCCTCGAAGCGGGCAAAACGAAGATCAAGTTCAAGGACGTCGATATCGGCGTCGTGAAGAAAGTGGCGCTGTCGAAAGACTATAAGCGCGTGATCGCCACGGCCGAGCTCACTCGCGACGCCACCGACATGCTCGTCGACGACACCCGTTTCTGGGTCGAGCGGCCGCGCGTAACGGGCGGCAACGTGTCGGGCATTAGCACGTTGCTGTCAGGCGCGTTCATCGGCATGGACATCGGCCATGCGAAGCGGGAGCGGCGTGACTACACGGGGCTCGAAGTGCCGCCCGTGTTCGCGAGCGACGTGCCCGGCCGCGAGTTCGTGCTGAAGGCCTCGAACCTGGCTTCGCTCGATGTCGGCTCGCCTGTTTATTTCCGGCGTCTGCAGGTGGGCCAGGTCACGTCGTACGAGCTCGACAAGGACGGCGGCGGCATCACGCTGCGCGTGTTCATCAACGCGCCGTACGATCGCTATGTGAACAGCGATTCGCGCTTCTGGGAAGCGGGCGGCATCGACATCGCGCTCGGCACGGAAGGCGTGAAGATCAACACGCAGTCGCTCGTGTCGATCCTGATCGGCGGGCTCGCGTTCGAAACGCCCGCGTCGTCGCTCACGGAGCCCGAAGCGCAGGCCCGCACGTCGTTCACGCTGCACGCGACGCGCGCCGATGCGATGAAGGTGCAGGACCGTATCGTCGATACCTACGTGCTGAACTTCAAGGAATCGGTGCGCGGCCTGACGGTGGGCGCGCCCGTCGATTTTCGCGGCATCGTGGTCGGCGAAGTGTCGGCGATCTATACGCGCTTTGATCCCGTCACGAAGCAGGTCAGCATTCCCGTCGAGATCAGGTTCTATCCCGAGCGCTTCACGTCGCGCTACGCGGGGGGCAAGCCCGCGCAAGGACGGGCCGTGAAAGATACGAAGGGCGTCGCGGATTTCCTCGTGTCACGAGGTTTCCGCGGCCAGTTGAAAACGGGCAGCTTGCTGACGGGTCAGTTGTATATATCCTTCGACTTCTTCCCGAATGCGCCGAAGGCGACCATCGACTGGAACCGCACGCCCGCCGAGTTGCCGACGGAGCCGAGCGGCTTGCAATCGCTGCAGGAGTCGCTGAACCGGATCATCGCGCGAATCGACAAGCTGCCGCTCGAGCAGATCGGCCAGAACGCGCAGCAGACGCTCGCGGACGCCGGCACGCTGATGCGAAGCCTCAATACGCAGGTCGTGCCGCAGGCGAAAAGCGCGCTGTCGTCGGCGCAGACGGCGCTCAATTCGGCGAATAGCGCGCTCGCGCCGGACTCGACGCTGCAGCAGGACACGAGCGACGCGATCCGCGAGCTCGCGCGCACGGCGGCGTCGTTCCGCGCGCTCTCCGACTATCTGCAACGCCATCCGGAGGCGCTGCTGCGCGGCAAACAGGAGGACACAAAGTGAAGCAAACGATGCTTGCTCGCGGCGCGTGCCTGTGCGTCGTCGCCGTGACGTTGCTGGCCGCGTGCAGCTCGCCGCGCTCGAGCTTCTACACGTTGACCTCCGATGCGGCGCTCGACAGCACGGGCGCGCCGCTGCCCGTGTCGGTGGTGGTCGGGCCCGTGACCATTCCCGAACTCGTCGACCGGCCGCAATTCGTGACCCGCGTGTCGCGCAACGAGGTCAGGCTCAACGAGTTCGCGCGCTGGGGCGAGCCGCTCAGGAGCGGCGTCGCCGATGTGATCGCCGCCGACCTGTCGCGGCTGCTCGGCTCGCCGCGCGTATCGGTGTCGTCGCAGACGGTGGCGGGCACGGAGGCGTGCCGCGTGCGCGTCGATATCCTGCAGTTCGACTCGATGCCGGGCGACGCCGTCGCCATCGATGCATTGTGGACGGTGCGTGTGACGGGCCGCACCGCGCTGCTGACGGGCCGCTCGACGGTGCGCGAGCAGGTGCAGGGCACGGACGACGCGGCGCTCGTCGCCGCGCACAGCCGCGCGCTCGCATCGCTGAGCCGGGACATCGCGGCCGCGATCCGGCGCTCGCCGCCGGCGTGAGCGGGGCGTCGAACGGGCGATCCGCTGCCGGGCGCGGGCCGGCGTCGCGGAAAGACTCTGTACAATGGACAGATCGACAACCGGACGCATGGCTGCCATGCAGGGCCGCGCCCCTGCGCAAGAAACGCAGGAAGGACGCGCGGCGTCTGCACAGCCGCCCGAGCGCGCAGCCGGCGCGCCGCGCCATGCGCACCGCCAACGTTTTTCCGACATGGCCATCACCTACAAGACCCCCGAAGACGTCGCGCGCTTGCGCATTTCAGGACGGCTCGCCGCCGACGTGCTCGCGATGATCGGCGAACACGTGAAGCCCGGCGTCTCGACGCACGAGCTCGACGCGATCTGCCACGACTACATCGTCAACACGCAGAAGGCCATTGCCGCGAATGTCGGCTACATGGGCTTTCCGAAGACGGTATGCACGTCCGTCAACTCCGTCGTGTGCCACGGCATTCCCGATCGCGGCGAAGTCCTCAAGGACGGCGACATCATCAACATCGACGTGGCCGTCATCAAGGACGGCTACTTCGGCGACACGAGCCGCATGTACGCGGTCGGCGAGCCGAGCACGGTCGCGCGGCAACTGATCGACACGACCTATGAGGCGATGCTCGCCGGCATCCGCCAGGTGAAGCCGGGCGCGACGCTCGGCGACGTCGGCCATGCGATCCAGAAGATCGCGCAGCGCGACGGCTTTTCGATCGTGCGCGACTACTGCGGGCATGGTATCGGCAAGGTCTATCACGAAGATCCGCAGGTGCTGCACTACGGCCAGCCGGGACAGGGCGTGCGCCTGAAGCCGGGCATGGTCTTCACGATCGAGCCGATGATCAACGCGGGCCGCGCCGGCACGTCAGTGATGCGCGACGGCTGGACGGTCGTCACCAAGGACCGCTCGTTGTCCGCACAATGGGAGCATATGGTCGCCGTCACCGACGACGGCTACGAACTGCTCACGCCCTGGCCCGACGGCACGGGGCGGTACGAGGCGCCTTGAAGCGCGTTCGGGCGCGTTCGGGCGCGTTCGGGCGCATGCAAGCGCACGCAAGCGCACGCAGGCGCCGTCATGTTCTGTCGGGTTCCCTCGCACGCGATGATGCGCGCGGCGGGCCGGCATGGTCGCACCGGCGTCACACGACATCTCGAACGGCGCGGCCGGCAACGGCGTATGGCCGCTGTCGCGCGCGATGTATAACGTTTGCGCGAATGCTTGCGGCGCTTTGTCAGCGCCTGTCAACCCGTGCGCGCTGGCCCGCACTGCGCCGAATTAAAGATTTGACTCGCGCGCCCGTTCGGTTAAAGCTACGCCCTAGCGTTTCACCCGGATGACATAAGGGATTTCCGACCGCATGAATCCTTCACTGACCGTTCGCCGCATCGCAGCCGATCAGGGCGTAGTCTTCCGTGAGCTTCGCACCGCATCGCTGCGCGAAGCGCCGTACGCATTCGGCGAGACGCTGGAAGAGGCACTGTCGGCCGATGCGTCCACGTTCGAACAGACGGCCGCCCGGCACGCCGCTTCCGACACGTCGACGTCGTTCATCCTGTACACGGAAGGGCATCCCGCCGGCCTGATCGGCGCGTGCTTCGAAGATGCGCCGTCGCATCGCGCGTTCGTGAGCGAGCTGTGGGTGGCGCCCGCCGTGCGGCATCTGCGCGGCGGCGAGCTGCTCGTCAACACGGCGAGCGAATGGCTCGCGGCGGCGGGCGCGAGTGAGATCTACGCATGGATCGCCGACGAGAACCGCAACGCGATGCGCTTCTACGAACGCCTCGGCTTCGGGCCGACGGGCGAGCACGAGCACATTCCGCGTGCGCCGGACCAGTTCCAGACCCTGCTCGTGCGGCATGTGCCGCAAGCGCCGGCAACGGCCGACGACGCCGCCCGTCCGTAACGGCGCATCGCCATGCGCAGCGGCGGCGCTTCATTTTGCGGATTGAGGACGCTCCACTTCGCCGCTCGAGTTGTCCGATGCCGGTGGTCTCCCGGCTTCGCGACACGCCGCGCCAAACACGTCTGATTCGCTCATTCCTGCTGCTTTTCGCCCGTCCGTTGCGCGCGGACGTAGCACGCACGCGGCATTTTCCTGTCGCGTGAAGACTTATTGGCAAAAAAGCTCACCGTTCGCCTGGACGCCTGTAAAATACGCAAAATTTTTTGCCGAACGCTATGTCGCCCAGGAAATCGCCATTTTTTGAACTGCGCAGTGGCGCGGTCGACACGCTGCTGTTTGTCGTCAAGACGACCAACCTCGAGGAGATGCGTGCCGAACTGACCCGGCGCTTCGAGGCGACGCCCGAATTCTTCGCGAATGACACCGTCGCGATCGACGTGCGCCGTCTCGCGCAAAGCGAGCGCGTGCCGCTCGCGGACATTGCGAAGCTGCTGGACAGCGTGCGCATGCGTCCCATCGGCGTCGTGGCCGACAGCACGCAACAGGCGTGGGCGAACGAAGCGGGCCTGCCGCTGCTCGACGCGCGCGACCCGCGCGCCAGCAAGGGCAATGGCGACGAAGCGGGCGATGCGGCAGGCAAGACCATCGCTGCAACAGGCGCCGATACGGCAGCTGCAACAGGCGCGGCGCCCGTTGACGGCAGCGCGGCGCGCGAGCCGGAGCCGTCGGCCGCGGCCGAACCAGTGCGCATCGGCACCTCGTCGCAGACGATGGTCGTCGACAAGCCGCTGCGTTCGGGGCAGCGCATCTACGCGAAGGGCGATCTCGTCGTGCTCGGCATGGTGAGCAACGGCGCCGAAGTGATCGCGGAAGGCAACATCCATATTTACGCGCCGTTGCGCGGCCGCGCGCTCGCGGGCGTGCACGGCAATCACGACGCGCGCATTTTCTGCACATGCCTCGAACCGGAGCTGATCTCGATCGCGGGCATCTACCGCACGACCGAGAACCCGCTGCCTGCCGACGTGTACGGCAAGCCGGTGCAGATCTGGCTCGATGAAGAAAAGCTGATGATTGCACCGCTGCGGCTCACCTGAAGCGTATGCCGTGCATCCGGTGCGCGTGTCGCACGATGGAACTACCGCCGGGCTCAACAGACGAATTGACGAACACAAGGTAAAGGGTAATGGCAAAAATCATTGTGGTGACTTCGGGCAAAGGTGGCGTAGGCAAGACGACCACGAGCGCGAGTTTCGCATCGGCGCTCGGGCTGCGCGGCAATAAGACGGCCGTGATCGATTTCGACGTTGGCCTGCGCAATCTCGATCTCATCATGGGCTGCGAGCGTCGCGTGGTGTACGACCTGATCAACGTGATCCAGGGCGAAGCGAATCTGAACCAGGCGCTCATCAAGGACAAGAAGTGCGAGAACCTGTACATCCTGCCCGCATCGCAGACGCGCGATAAGGACGCGCTGACGATGGAAGGCGTCGAGAAGGTCATCAACGATCTGATCGCGATGGACTTCGAATACATCGTCTGTGATTCGCCCGCGGGCATCGAGTCGGGCGCGCTGCTGGCGATGCATTTCGCCGACGAAGCGCTGATCGTGACGAACCCCGAAGTGTCGTCGGTGCGTGACTCGGACCGCATTCTCGGCATCCTGTCGTCGAAGACGAAGCGTGCGATCGAAGGCAAGGAACCCATCAAGGAACACCTGCTGATCACGCGCTACAACCCGAAGCGTGTCAGCGAAGGCGAGATGCTGTCGCTCAACGACATCCAGGAAATCCTGCGCATCGAGCTGATCGGCGTGATTCCGGAATCGGAAGCCGTGCTGCATGCGTCGAACCAGGGCTTGCCCGCTGTGCACCTCGACGGCACCGATGTCGCCGAAGCGTACAAGGATGTCGTGTCGCGTTTCCTCGGCGAGCAGAAGTCGCTTCGCTTCACCGATTACCAGAAGCCAGGCCTGCTGCAGCGCCTCTTCGGCACCAAGTAAGGGGGGCGCATCTGATGTCGATTCTTTCGTTTCTGCTGGGCGAGAAGAAGAAGTCCGCGTCGATAGCGAAGGAACGCCTGCAGCTGATCATCGCGCATGAGCGCGTCGGCGGTAAAGCGCCTGCCGATTATCTGCCCGCGTTGCAACGTGAACTGGTTGCCGTGATCTCGAAGTACGTGAAGATCTCGGACGACGATATCCGCGTCAATCTCGAACGCCACGACGACCTCGAAGTGCTCGAGGTCAAGATCGAAATTCCGCAGGTCTGATCGATCTGCGCTTCCTGCGCCGCGTGATGCGCGCCGTCGTCAACGGATGGCGCGCATCGGGTTGCCTGCGCCCGGGCGCCTTCCGCCCGCGCTGCATCTCTTCATCTTCCCGGAAATAATCCGTTGCACTGCAGGGCACGCGTAACGCGTCCGCTGTCAGCCCTTTGCTCACCTCGCGCATTGAACCGGCAACGCCGCCACGTCGTGCCGGCCCGCCCGGTGTACTACCATCCCGTCGGCGTCGTCGTGTACTGACGATTGTGGGGAGGTCGGGCGCGTCCCGCGTGGGGCGCGCCCGATGTTTTGCGGGAACGGCGCGACGCGTGGCGGGCAAGACGGCCAGCCTTCATTCCTTCGCTTCGCCGCGTTCGTCGACGGATTCCTGCTGCGGCGAAGCAGCGGCCGGACGAGCTTGCGCCAACGGCGCGTCCTGCACCGCAGGCGCCATATACCGCATCGACAGCGCCTCGTATAACGGCGGTGCGAACAACCGCGCAACACGGCTCGACACGAGTGCCGTCGCCATCAGCGAAATCACGAGCGCGTGTCCGTTGATCATCTCCATGACGATGACAAACGATGTGATCGGCGACTGCGTGACGGCAGCAAGATACCCGACCATTGCGAGCGCAATCAGCATCGGCAATTGCATGTCGGCGAAAACCATATGCAGCACATTGCCGAACCCGGCGCCGATCGACAGCGACGGCGCGAAGATGCCGCCTGGAATGCCCGGCAGATACGACCCGACCATCGACGCCATCTTGAGCAACGGATAGAACACCGACAGATGCTCGGTGCCGTACAGGAGTCCGCGCGCTTCCGAATAGCCGCTGCCGAACGTCGTGCCGCCCGACACGATGCCGATCACCGCGATCGCGACGCCGCACAGCGCGGCGAACGCCACGGGACGCTCGCTTTGCAATTGGCGCAGCGGCGCCGGAATCCAGCGCGCGGTATTGAGCAGCAGCCAGCCGAATACGCCGCCCGCCAAGCCCGTCACGATCCCCGTGACGACGACGGCCACCGCGAGCAGATTCGGGAAGTGCGCGCCGATGTCGATCGTGCCGAAGTACGTGTAGTTACCGTTCAGCCCGAGCGCGATCACGCCCGCGATGATGATCGCCGTAATCAGCACGCCGCTCGCGCGCGCCTCGAAGCTGCGCGTGAGCTCTTCGATCGCGAACACGATGCCCGCCAGCGGCGTGTTGAACGCGGCCGACAGGCCCGCCGCTGCGCCCGCGAGCACGAGTTGCCGCTCGATCAGCGCATTCGAGCGCGGGTAGAGGCGGCGCAGATTGAACATCAGCGCGGCGCCGACCTGCACGGTCGGCCCTTCGCGTCCGATCGTGAAACCGCCCAGGATCGCGAGAAAGGACACGAGGATCTTGCCGAGCAGGATGGGGAACGTCAGCAGACGCACGCCCGTTGCCGTCGGGTTCGAGTGCAGCGTGGCGATGACCTGGGGTATGCCGCTGCCTTCCGCGCCGCGGAAAAACCGCCGCGTGAGCCAGACGGACGCCGCCGCGACGGCGGGCGTCAGCAGCAGCGTCAGCCATCGGTGCTCTTTCTGCAAATCGAGAAAGGTGTTGTAGCCGAAGTCGATCAGCCGCGCATAAAAGACCGCGACGAGGCCCACGGCGATCGCGCCCAGCCAGAAGATGCCGTACTGGCGCCACAGGCGCCGCACGCGCCGGCCGATGTTCGAGGACAACATGGGTGTCCGTGACATGTGGAGTAGGGCGGTGGAAATGGAAAATTATAGCGGCGCGCGGCTCGCTGGCGCTGCGAATCCGGCTCGAAACAGGTGGTGAGCCTGCGGGTAGCGGGTGGTGCTTCTGTCAAGGCCGGTAACGTCTGGTAACGGCAGAACGGTTCCGGCAAGCTCCGTTTTGAACACTTATTGGGCAATTCCGGTGACACTCGGCTAAAATTGAAGATTGCCACCGAGCCGCTAAAACGGGCAATCAATGAAGCGAATTCTCATCGTAAAAGTCACCTCGATGGGCGACGTGATACAGGCGCAACCGATCGTCTCGGATCTGAAGCGCGCGTTTCCCGGCGTCGAGGTCGATTGGGCCGTAGACGAGTCCTTTGCGGAGATCGCCCGCTGGAATCCCGGCATCGACCGCGTGCTGTGCGCGCCGCTGCGCCGTTTCAAAAAGGCGCGGCGCTGGGCGGACTTCAAGGCCATCGCACAGTCGATCAGCGAGTTGCGCGCGCATCGGTATGACGTGGCTGTCGATATTCACGGCGTCTACAAGAGCGCGATCATCGCGTTTCTATCGCGGTCGCGGCGGCGTCTCGGCTATCGTTCCAAAGACCTTGGCGAGCGCGGCGCGGCTTTTGCCTATACCGGGCGGTTCGTGCCGCCGCGCGACCGGAACGCCTGGAGCGGCATGCGCGAGACCGTGAGCACGGCGCTTGGCTATCCGCTCGACGGTCCCGCCGACTACAACCTGCATATCCCCGCGCCTGCGAAGCCCCTCGTCGATACGGGCGGGCGGCCGCTGGCCATGCTGTTCCATGCTGCATCGAAGGACGACAAAAAATGGCCGGCCGAGCACTGGATCGCCATCGCGCGCGAACTCGTGCGGCGTGGTTTTTACGTGGCCGTGCCGTGGGGATCGGCAGCCGAGCGTGCTGAAGGGCTCGCGATCGTCAACGAAGTGGATGGCGCGGAGTTGCTGCCGCAACTGAGCGTCACCGAAATCGCGCAGGTGATTGCGGCATCGGACTTCGTGATCGGTGTCGATACGGGGTTCGTCCATCTGGCGCATGCGCTGCAGAAGCGCACGGTGATGATTTTCATCGCGACGTCGCGCGAAACGTTTGGGAATAACGTGCCGTTCCGGTCAGTTTCGATTGGTGACGGCCGCTCGGTGCCGCCTGTCGCCGAAGCGCTTGCGGCGATCGATCATGTCCACGCGGACCCGCTTACGCAGAACGGGCAAGGGCAGTCGGTGGCGGCCGCCTGACGGGGCGTTGGGGCTATTGGGCGGAGCGGGCGGATCTACAAAAAAGAAAAGAGGCGCACGCGCAATTCGCCCAATTTCGGACGCCGTCGCGAGACGCCTCTGAAAAGCCCGCGCCTGAAGCGCGCGGACCGAGAGGAAACCTGCAGAACAAACTGGTACAACATTTGTAGAGACACAGCGGGTGCGGACAAGTTCAATTATTTTTATTATTTTTTGATCGAATTTTTCGGCGGCCTTTCGCAGGGGCTGATGGCCAAATTTGTCATGTCCCCGCACCGTTCTCCCGCCGCTTCCAACGCTTCCGCTGCTTCCAACGCTTCCGCTGCTTCCGTTACAGGGCTGTTAAAACTGTCGCTTTCTTTCGGTGTCCGGCGCGGTCTCGATCGCTTTTGGTCCGCGCTCGCCGCGCACCGCCGTTGCGGACACCGCGAAGCCGCGCCCGCGAAAGCTTTCCGGGCGGACCTCATGCGTGCTGGATTGGTTCGCCGTGTATTCGGAGTCGGGTGTTTGCGTGATCTGTCGTGCCACCAGACGCTTTCCCACCTGTAACACCGCTCCAGTGAACGCTTACAAATTGCAACGGTCGCCCCTGACAGGTTCGTGTTCAATCGAGGTCATTCGGGGTTCGCTCGAATAACGACACTGACTCGATGGGAGAACGATGTGAAACGTTTGATGTTGGCTTTGATGACGGGTGCGGTGCTGGCTGCGACGCTCAGTGGCTGTATCGTGGTGCCGGACGGCGGCTACCACCATCACGGCTACTACTACCGCTGATCGGATGACAGACGCTGCTGGCGGCGGCTCAGGCGGTCAGCAGTTCGAAGGCGACGACGGCGGCGATGGCCGCCAGATTCGCCGCAACGGCTTCGACGACAATGCCTTTCCATGTCGCCGGCTTGAAGCGAAGCGCAAGCAGCAGCGAGCCGAGCAGCGCCAGCGCGATGATCACGACGACTTCCGCGTTATCAAGATGAAAGTCCATCGACGCCTCCCTCGACCACCTGGTTTTTGTATTTCGAGTATAGGCATGTCAAAAGTGGCCGCAAGCAGCGGAATTTCCCTGTACACGTTCGCCCGGACTCAAGTTTGCATGCGGAGCTCTTAGTCTGACCTGCGCTGCTTCGGCGTCGACTCGACGTAGCAGGACACAACCCTACGAAATAAAACGGCCCCGGCGCAAGAGCTTGCGCCGGGGCCGTTTGCATTCGGTCTTGCCGTTGCCCGGCGCGTTACATCAGCCTTGCGTCGCGCGTCTCGCGCATGCACAGCACGCCGAGCAGACTCAGCACGGCAGCGGCGGATACGTAGAGGCCCACCCATGACAGGCCGCCCTTTGCCGCGAGCATCTGCGCGATATACGGCGCGACCGACGCGCCAAGAATTCCGCCCAGGTTATACGCGACCCCCGCCCCTGTATAACGCACGTTGGTCGGGAACAGCTCCGGCAGCAGCGCGCCCATCGGTGCGAACGTGACGCCCATCAGGAACAGCTCGATGATGAGGAACAGTTGAACGAGCGGTATCGACCCGCTGCCGAGCAACGGCGCCATCGTGAACCCCGACAGGATCGCGGCGACGCAGCCGGCGATCAGCACCGGCTTGCGTCCGAAGCGGTCGCTGGCCCACGCGGACAGCGGCGTCGCGAGCGCCATGAAGACGACGGCGACGCACAGCATGCCGAGGAAGCTTTGACGCGACACATGCAGCGTCGAGACGCCGTACGACAGCGAGAACACCGTCGATATATAGAACAGCGTGTAGCAGACGACCATCGCGAACGCGCCGAGCAGCACCGGCCACAGATGACTGCCGAGCAGCGTCGCGACAGGGACGCGCACGCGCTCATGACGGTCGATCGCGGCCTGGAACGCCGGCGTCTCGGCGATTTTCAGGCGCACGTACAGGCCGAGCGCGACCAGCACCGCGCTGACGATGAACGGCACGCGCCAGCCCCAGCTACGGAACTGCTCGTCGGACAACGACAGCGCGAGACCGAAGAAGAGGCCATTCGATGCGAGAAAGCCGATCGACGGTCCGAGTTGCGGGAACATGCCGAACCAGCCGCGCTTGCCGGCGGGCGCGTTCTCCGTCGCGAGCAGTGCGGCGCCGCCCCATTCACCGCCGAGGCCGATGCCCTGGCCGAAGCGCAGGATGCACAACAGGACGGGCGCGAGACTGCCGATGGAGTCGTAGCCCGGCACGAAGCCGATCAGCGTCGTCGACAGGCCCATCACCAGAAGCGACGCGACGAGCGTCGATTTACGGCCGATCCGGTCGCCGAAGTGGCCGAACAGGAACGAGCCGATCGGCCGCGCGATGAATGCGATGCCGAACGTGACGAACGCCGACAGCGATTGCGCCGTCGCCGAGCCATGCGGGAAGAACACAGGGCCGATGACGAGCGCGGCGGCCGTGGCGTACACGTAGAAGTCGTAGAACTCGATCGCCGTGCCGATGAAGCTCGCGAAGATCACGCGCGAAGCGCTGCTCCGGCGGTCCGCGCCGGGCTGGGCGCTCGAGAGGGGCGATGTGGACATGCAGGGTCTCCAAATGTCGTGGCGCAGCTGCGGGCGTGCGCGTTTGTCTATCGAGCGTGAAGCGACGCGGGTGCGCGCGCAGTCGTGCAAGCCGTGATGCCAGCGGCGGAGCAAAGCGGCGGACTCGCGACGCGAGACGTTGCATGTGCAACGGTCCGACAGAATGCAGTGTGCCAACGGCGTCGGACGGATTGGCCACGCTGCGACGAGCCGGGCCGGGCGACGCGAAGTCGGACGATGCAAACGATGCGCACGCGCGCGCGGGTGGCGGGGCAACGTGACGGTCGGGCTTGGCGAAGCGGGCGGATGGTCCCTGCGGCGCGCAGCGGTCGCCGGAGATTCCGGCAGGTGTTTAAAAAATTATAGCGACGGCGGACCACGCGCAGCAAGGCGGGCGTTTGCGGCATCGCGTATGTGCCGCGTGAAGGCGGTGTGGATGGTAGCGCGCGGCTTCACGCCCACATGCGTGTTGGCGAGAAGCCGCGCTCGACGGAACGGCTGTGCACGTGCGACTTCACTCGATCGTTTGTGCCTGCGGCGATGCGAATGTGCGCAACTGGAATTTGCCGTTGTCGTTAAAGAGCCAGTCTTCGAAGAGCTCGACCTGACCCTTCGCGTTCAGCAGCTTCGACGGCGGCAGGGGCAACGGCGCTGAGCGACGCAGCGTCGCGAGCGCGGTGCTTTCGGCTTCGTCGTCGCCGTTCGTGCGAAACACCGACGACGTGACGATCTGCCCATCGCGATCCACGACGAACGAGACGACCACCAGCGAGCGCAGCATCGCCTGAGGATTGCCGCGCAGCACATACGACGGGTTGCGCTCGACGATGCGTTGCGCGACGGCCGAGCGGTATTGATCGAGTGTCAGGCTGTTGATCGCGGCAGGCGGCGGCACGACGGCTGCGGGTCGTTGCGGCGGCGTGACGGTGAAGTTGCAGGCTGCGCAGAGAAGCGCAACGGCGAGTGCCGCTGCTCGCTTGATCGTTGGATTGATGCGGCTCTGGAGCGGGCCGTGAGGCGGGCTGTGAAGCGGGCTGTGAAGCGAGAGGGTGGACATCGCAATAACTCGCACGCGAGATGTATCTTCATCGTAGACGATGCGTGTGGCGATTCAATGATCGTTGCTACGGATGTGAGCGGTGGCGCGCATGTGAGCGACGGGTGCGCATGCTGACCGGTTTCAAGTGGGCGATGTTGCGTGGCTCCGAACGCTCGCACGAGGAAGACCGGCGAGACGCGCGGTGGCGGTGCCAAGCCATTCCAAAACCTCTTTCCTGACAATGCAGATCAGTCGGCAGATAGCGGAGTAGGCCAATCCGGATCAGGGCTTGCCCGACGTGATCGGCGGCAAGCCCTGAGCGGGATTCATTTTGCGCAGCGTTCGCGTGCCAGCCGTCGCAGGCTCGCCTTGTCCGGCTGCACAAACCATTCCAGTCAGATAAGGCTCGAAATCAACCTGCAGGCCCACGTCGCGTGGTGCCCGTGACGCGCGACGGGAATCCCCGCATCGCACATCGTTTCATCGCCCTCGACGATCAGCTGCGGACATGTCACCACGTCGCCCTTGCGGGCCACGCGTACGTCGCGACAGCGCATGGTGTCGGAGGCGGTGATGACTTTGCCGCCGTGGTCGGTCGTGCCGCCGAGACGGATGACGTCGATCACCGTTTCGCACCTTCGTCACGTACGCCCGGAGAATCTATGAATTCAATGCTTCGAAGGATGCTCAGCGCGTAAGGAAGCATGTCACCTTTGGCATCCGTGAGTCTCTTTACTTCGCCGTCTCCGCGGATCGCCTTGGCCTCATGAAACAAACAGTATGTAATATGTCGCATACGGCGAAAAGGCTCTCCATTCAGGTCGTCCTGGATTGTGTAAAAGCCGTTGCCATTTTTCGAGGAAAGAGGAAATGTCTTCGTTACCGGTCTCAACTGCGAAACTTCGTCACCGGACGCATCCTCAAAATCCGATACCCATTTCTTTGTCTGAGGATTCAAGCGCCCTGCGAAATGTTCTGCAATTTCGTTTACGTCATTGAAGCCTGCCCGACAGGTAAGGTTAAATCCAAACGATTTTTCCGACCCGGAACGTCGTATCTTCGCAGCATATCCGGCTGATTCAAAATCGTTTTCCTCCCGTGGTTGGATTATTGATCCATGAAACGTATCGTGAAATCTGAGGTTACACGACTGAAATTTGCATGGTTACTGTAGAAGCGGGTGTGTACCGACTTTCAGCTTTACAAGGCACGCAGGCAGCGGCAATATAGGCGGCGGAAGCGATCTTAACTATCATTCTCAATCTCGTCTTGGTTGACAACCTTCAGCTAGGAACGCGCCGTGTCCGTCAGGAAACCAATGCTCTCCCACCATGGCAAGTACCTGCCCGAATCCGCCACAACGGGCCACATAACCATTAAAAGGATGATTCGGATGTCCGACGGCCACTGGCAGGTTAATAACCGCAGCTGCGTCACGAAAATTCTCACTGTGATAGTAGATTTTGGTTACTGAGTTCGCATTATTTGCGGGATGATGTGGCGACGATGGACGTGTTGCAGAAACTTCTCTTCGCTCCAGTCTTACGTCGCGATCGGCGTAATTGGCCATCCCCATTTTCGCCCAATAAGAACCAGCACTGTCAACGGGAGATATCAAGTCGCGAATGATAGCTTGATTGTCCCCAACGTCATTGCGCCACTGAATAACGCTTGCGGTGGCTCCGTTCACATTGTCTGCGTTGAATTGTTGCGCTTGCTGTCGATGTGAGTTGGCCATTGCATGTGCATGCAAGAGCCTGCCGCGAGTTTCCTGAGAAATTTGATTGCCGCGCCCTTTGAAATCCCAGTAACTCAAGTAGTTTTCGGGGTGCGTAAGCTGGAGGAATCCTCGGCCATCCCAAGGGTAGTACCACATGCCAGGGTTGTTCTCGTGCAGGGAACTCAACCACATTGTCTCTTGGAGAGAATTGCCAAAGAAAACAGCGATCCGCTGTGGTGAGTTGATTCCGTATTTTCGAATGGTTTTGTTTAGCGGAACTCGATGGTTCTCAATGAGATTCTGCCGTGCCCTGGACATGACTACATCCTCGTAATAGACAGTGTTATGAGGGCCTTCACGCAAAACCTCTCGCGGGAGGAACTGTTTGAACTCGCTCGCACTGAACCATGCACAGGTCCTGAACTGCCTGATGAACGTCGTCGGCGGAAAATGCCAGCACTCGTTAGCTGGCGGCAAGTCAGCGTCGTGAATGTCTTCCCAGAACGCCAGGTCGCGCGCGTGGTCCATCAGCCTGTTGAAGTCGGGATCTGACAGCGGATTGGTGAGCGCTTCATGCGGACTCTTCAGCCAGTTGTAGCGCGCCTCCAGTCCGGCCTTGCTCCACTCAGTGGGAAACTTGCAGACCGCATGCGCCATGCGCTGGCGGACCGCCTCGATGCCCAGCGCGCCCACTGCCTCGGCGTGAGTCACCTGACCCGAACGGTTGACGTCCAGCCACTTCTTCACGGTCGGTGAATCGCACACGCTGTCGGGCGTCGGATCGTCACTGATGAAACCCCACCCAGCCCATTCAGGAAAATCGGCGTCGCTGTAGACGCGCACGCCCACCTTCGACAGGTTGATCCACCCGTCACCGTCCGGCGTGCTGGCCTTGCGCCAGTGATTGAAGCGTGCGCCGTCGCCCAATTGGTCATGGATGCAGCGCCCGAAGCGGAGCATCTCGAAGATCGCACTCGGAGACGGCACCGCCATGCCTCCCATGTTGCCGAGGCTGTTCCTGTTATAGCGGCTGTTCAGTTCCGTGGCCCGCTGATAGAGGCCATATTCCGCCTCATGTTCGGCGGACATCGCACCGAACACGGACCAGTCGCCGTTTGCATCCTGCACATAGGTTGTCAGCGTACAGTCCTGACCTGCCTGATTTCTTCGGGCCATTTCAATCTTGGAGAACGGCCTCGGTTACTTCAGTTGAACAATACCGCTGCTTGAACTCATCGGGCGTCAGGTATGCCAGACTCGAATGCGGTCGAATAGCATTGTAGTGACGCCGCCACTGCTCGATAACAACCTTTGCTTCCGTGCGAGTCCGAAACCATTCAAGGCTCAGACATTCGTCCCTGAACTTGCCGTTGAAGCTTTCGTCCGCGCCGTTCTGCCAAGGCTTGCCGGGATCGCTGAGCGCCATGTCCATGCCGTTGCGTGCAGCCCACTTCAGGATAGCCCGCGATACGAACTCAGGGCCGTTGTCAGAGCGCAGGTAGCGAGGCGCGCCGTGGAAGGCTGACCAGTTGGGACAGGACTTCGATGACGCGCCCGGAGCGAATCGATCCGGCCACGTCGATCGCAAGGCATTCACGCGTGTATTCATCTATCACGGTCAGGCACTTCAGTTGCTGGCCGTTCGCACACGCGTCGAATACGAAGTCGTACGCCCAGACGTGCCGCGCCGCCGTCGCCGGTTGCGGCCGGGGACGCCGAAGCGACACACGCCTGCGTGGGCGCTTGCGTGGCACCTGCAGGCCAGCCAGGCGCCACAGCCGCCATGCACGGTCCGCGCTCATCTTGTGACCCTGGCGCCCCAGAAAGATCTGAATTCGACGGTACCCGTAGCGCGGATACTGCGCCGACACAATGCTCATGGCCGCAAGCACGGGAGCATCTCGCACAGCGAGCTTCGATTCGTAGTGCAGGGTCGACCTTGCGACCG
>NZ_JAGIPX010000108.1 GCF_017814945.1 Paraburkholderia sp. LEh10 | reverse complement strand
TCGTGAATCGGCATGCCGCCGTTATTGAGGATCTCGATCTTGCGCGGATCGACGTCGAGGCAGAAGACGTCGTTGCCGACTTCGGCAAGACATGCGCCCGTGACGAGACCTACGTAACCCGTGCCGATAATGGTGATTTTCATACGCGACTGGCTATCCCCTGCCTTCAAGCGAAGCAACCTGCAAAGACAGCTGACTCGTCCAAGTGCTGTACTTCAATAGTCCTCAGGCGCATTCACGCCATCGGCCAACACTTCCTGTACCTCCGAAGCACTCGATGACGGACTACCGCTCCCAAAGAGCCGCCAAGCATACGAATCCCGCACTCGACTTACCCGCCAATACCCGAACCGTTTTCGCCAATCCCATCTCGTTTTTCAGCACCACCACCGGCCCGCTCGCCGCGAACATCCGCCCCGCGAACGCACTTTTCCAACAAAACCGCAACCAGGGTGAACTCTGAGCGATAATGTCGGTCCATTCCGGGTTGGATTGCTGTTCGCGCCGCTGACCAGGTCACGTGAACATCTCACCCGAGCAACCTCGAAAAGCCTGTGCAAACGCGCCGCCATACGCGACACATGCTTGAAGTTGCACAGAACACCCCACGCCTCCTGAACCCACGCTGCGCCACTCACGGCACTGTTCCCAGGAAGCGCTTCACCAACAAATCACGCATGCAGGCATCAAAATCCCGGCTGATCGAACTGGACTTCTTCCGAGGGCTGGTTCTTATATTTATCGTCGTCGATCACATCGGCGGCAGCATCCTCTCGCGTGCGACGCTGCACGCGTACGCGCTGTGCGACGCGGCGGAAGTCTTCGTCTTCCTCGGCGGCTTCGCGACCGCTATGGCCTATGCATCGCTAGCGCGAAACCGCACTGAAGCCGACGCGCGCACCCGGTTCCTCAAGCGCGCGCTCGAGCTATATAGGGCATTTCTGATCACCGCCATCCTGATGCTGCTGGTCAGCGCGTTGATGAGCGCGTTCAGCATCGACGCGCCCAACATGGCGACGACCGATCTCGACGACATGATGGACACGCCCGCCGTCGTCCTGCGCGACATCCTGCTGTTCCGTCGTCAGCCGTATCTGGCGTCCGTTCTGCCGATGTACGCGTTCTTCGCGTTCGCCGTGCCCGCGATTCTGCCGCTCGCGCGCAACAAGCCGTGGCTGCTGCTCGCGGGCAGTCTCGCTTTATGGGCGGTTGCGCCGTCAATGCTGCCGCAGCTGCCCGTCGCCGAAGACGCGCAATGGGACTTCAACCCGTTCGCGTGGCAATTGATGTTCGTGCTGGGCGTGATCGCGCAGGCTCAGCCCGTCTATCAGCGCGCAAGCGCGCATCGACACGGCTGGATGTTGACGGCGCTCGCTTGCGCGATCGTCGCGTGCGCCGCGTGGTTCAAGCTGTTCGTGGAAGTGGAGCCGCTCGACGGCAGCCTCAAGCAGAATCTGTCGTGGCTGCGCGCCCTGAATTTCCTCGCGATCGCGTGGCTCGTCGCGAACATGGTGCGCTTCGGCTGGGCCAGGGCGCTCGCGCAGCGCCTGCCGTGGGTCGGCCTCGTCGGACGCAAGGGTCTGCTGTGTTTTATCGCAGGCACGGTGATCTCGCTCGTCGTCGATTCACTGCTGTACACGGCGACAAGCGGTTATCTGAATGTACCGCTCGGCCTCGCCGCCGATGCCGTCGCGATCGGTTCGCTGCTCGCCGTCGCCAAAGTGTCCGTGCCCATCTCACGCGTGCGGACGCCGCGTCTGCGCGGCTCGGGCCCGGCGTGACGGGACGTGACGGGAAGATAAGGCAGGCGGAAGACGTCGAATCAAAAGAAGAAAGAAAGCCGCCCGGAAACGGCCCGGGCGGCTCGACGGCCTATCGCTCGACCCACTCGGTCCACAACACCATCAGCACCGTCATCAGCGCGGGGCCGACGAACAGCCCCAGCAGCCCGAACGTTTCCGCGCCGCCAAGAATGCCGAACAGCACGAGCAGGAACGGCAGCCGCGCGGAACTGCCGATCAGCACGGGCCGAACGAAGTGCTCGGCAATGAACACGACGACAAAGCCGAACACCGCGAGACCGATCGCCGGCACCAGCGTCCCTTGCATGATGAAGAGCCACAGCGCCGCGCCGCAGAACACGAGCGGCGCGCAAAACGGCAGCATCGCGGCAATCGCGGTCACGAAGCCGAGCAGCGCGGCATGTGGTACACCCGTCAGCATGTACGCGACGAGCAGCAGCGCGCCTTCGCCGATCCCCACCACCACGAGCCCCGACACCGTGCCACGCACGGCAGCCGCCATCCGTTCGACGAGATGCAGGCCGTCATGGCCGAACGCGCGCTGCACGCCCTTCATCAGCGAGCCCGACAGCCGCGGCCCCGCCTGAAAGATCACGAACAGCGTGACGAGCATGAAGCCGAACAGCATCAGCGCGTGCGCGGCGCGCGCGCCGAAATGCCGGCCGAACGTGACGACGGCTCCGCCGTGCAAGCCCTTCATCGCAGGCGAATCACGCAACGGCTGCGCGAGATTCTCCTGCCACCAGTGCTCGATCTGCATCGCGCCGAACGGCAGATGCTGCACGAAGTCGGGCACGGGAATGCCATTCTCCTGCGCGGCGCGCGCCCATTCGATCAAGTCGTGCGCTTCAGCCGCGGCCTGTGCAATGCCGATGCCGACGGGCAGCAGGAACAGCAAGCCGATCGCGACCGTCACTATCGTTGCCGTCAGCGTCGTGCGTCCCTTGCACGGACCGAATTCCTCGACCCGGTGAAAAGCCGGCCACAACGCAATCGCGATCACGCATGCCCACGCGATGGCAGGCACAAAGTCGCGGATCACCCACACGGCCAGCGCCACCATCACCGCATACAGCGTGAACGACGCGATTCGCTGCATCTTGCGGCCATCCGGCAGGTCGGCCTCGGGTGGAATGTCGTGCGGACGTTGGTTCATGTGACCTCGTGATACAGGCTCATCGCGCGTTCAACGATAACGCGCCCGGGTAAAGAAGGCAGCCATAGGCCGTATGCACAACGAGCACGCCGGGTGCCTGTCGCACGCGCCCCGGCGCTGCCAGGCGCTCATCTTAATGGATGCCGCCAGCGCCGGGCCAACGGTTAACTGACCCGGCCCTTTTCCGCGCCCTCATACAACAGTTCGTTGCATGTTTGCATGCAATCGTCTTGACAGCCCGCAAATCCGCTTCGTACCGTTCGCGCACGTACCGGGTTTCCCATTATTGCGGAAACGGGAAGAGTGTTTCTACGCAAGCACAATGGCTCTTACGCGCGCGCGGGACTAAATTCGGCGCACCACAACTACGGAGCCGTCATGATGACCTTGGAGTGTTTACCGTTGATGGGCGCCGACGGGTTACGCATCGAGATTCTCGAGCACTCTGACACGACGCTGGTGATCCGCTGGGTCGAGCCCGGTCGCTGTCACTATGGCGAACAGCGCTGGCGCCGCCGCTCGGCGCACAGTTCGGGCACTTGCGCCGTGTCGCGCCGCAAGATTCGACGCGGCGACGCGGTCTTCAAGCCGGCCGAGCGCCCCGCGCCCGCCAACGCGAAGGCGATGATCGCCGCCGAAGTACTCGAACACGCGCTCGCGGCATAACCGACGTTTCAGGCAACAATCGACATCAAAGGCTCGCTGACAGGCTCCGAGGCAAGATCGCGAACGTCATCGGATACAGCGGGCCATTGTTGCGCGTGCAGATTGCGCCTGCCGATCGCGCCTGCCGATCGCGCCTGCAGATTGCGCCTGCTGATTGCGCCTGCTGATTGCGCCTGCCGATTGCCCGTGCTGAATGCGTGTGCTGATTGCGCCAGTTAATCCGTCGAATGCTCGACGAGGAAGCGGCACACCTCGCGATGCATCCATTGCACGCCCGGACTCGTCGCCAGCGCACGCCACGAGCCGTGTACGAGGCCGACGCCCACGGGTGCATATGCCTCGCCGCCCGCAGCACGGATGCGCTCCGCGAAGACCCGCGCATCGTCGCACAACGGATCGTGCTCGACGCCGATCGCAAGCGTCGGCGGCAACCCGTCGTAGCGCGATGCTTCGAGCGGAACGGTCCACGCTGAGGCCGCCAGATCGGCTGCGCGCGTGCCCCAATAGAGCGCGCCGTAGCGGCGCACATCGGCGAGTGTGAGCATCGGCGCATCGGCTTGCGTGTCGCGCGCGGGCAATTGAGGCTCGATGCCCAGCATCGGGTACACCAGCGCGACGCTCCGCACGCCTGCGATCCCCTCATCGCGCAAACGCATCGCGACGCTCGCCGCGAGCGTGCCACCCGCGCTATCGCCCGCCAGTTGCAGCGAACCCGGCAGCGCGCCGAACGGCAAGCGTCCGTTCAGCGCGGCGCGCGTGACGGCGAGGCAATCGTCGTGCGCGGCGGGCGCCGGATGTTCAGGCGCGAGCCGATAGTCGACGGCCACCACGCACAAGCCCGTATCGGCCGCGATGCGTGCCGTGATCAGCGCGTGGCTCTCCAGCGAGCCGACGACAAAACCGCCGCCATGAAAATACAGCACCGTGCCCTTCGACTGCTCGCGCTCCGCGCTCGCGTACAGGCGCAATCCGAACACATGCCCATCCGGTGACATGAACGGCGCGTCGTGAGTCGTCACGCCGTCGGGCAACGGCGGCGTGAACGCTGCCGCCAGGCGCTCGTACATCGCACGCTGCCCGCTGATCGGCGCTGCCGGGCGATCGGCGGGATAAAGCGCCTTCGTGCGTTCAACGAATGCAACGATTTCAGGTTCGAGCATCGCGGGTGACTCCGTTCGAGCGTTGGCCGATGATGCCTGCGAATGGAAGCACGCTACTTGCGCATCTGCGACGGCAGTCCGATCACCCGGCCGGCGTAGAGAGGCGCGGGCAGTGCCGCCTGCGCGCCAGCCAGCGCGTGCACGCGCGCTTGAACATCGCTATCGAACACGGCGGATCGTGGCCCGCGCGTATCGACGTGCAACAACATTTGTTCACCCGCGGCCACGGGCTCGTCGCCATCGTCCGCGAACATTTCGAGGTACAGGTGCATCCGCTTCGCGTCGTGCGCAAGCACGCGCATCTCGACCCGAACGCGTGCGCCTTCCTTGATTTCGTGCAGATAGCTGATATGCGCTTCGAGCGTGTAGATCGAGCGGCCGCGTGCCTTGCGCACGGCGTCGTCGAGACCGATCTGGTCGATCAGCGCATCGGTGGCGAAGCTGAAAATCAGCATATAGAACGCATCGCGCAAATGGCCGTTGTAGTCGACCCACTCGGCGCGTACTACGTCGTGATACGCCGGCAATGCTGCATGTCGCGCCATGGCGATTGTCTCCGTCGCTTGGAATGTCGCCATGAATGGCGCTATGAAATGTCGCTATGAAATAGCGTTATGAAGCGCGCTTTCGTTGTCGTTCAGCGCTTTCATTGTCGTTCACGCGCGCGACAACCTGCTTCGCCTGTCCCGCGCATGCAGCCATCTTACGCGACGTCATTCGTCGGCGCGCAAGCCGTGCCGCGCCTTCGTCTGCGCAATCGCGTCCAGCACGTTTGTGATGCACTCGTCGCGATAGCGTTCGAGCTGCTTGATCGAGCGCGGACCAACCTGTTCGGCCGTTCCATCCACCACGCGGTCGATCAGCTGATCCGTCAGCTTCGGCGCAACGAGCTTCGTCCATGGCAACTCGAGCGCGGGCCCGAACTGCTGCATGAAATGGCGCATGCCCGCATCGCCGCCCGCCAGCGTGTACGTGAGGAACGTCCCCATGAACGACCAGCGGATGCCCGCCCCGAAACGGATCGCATCGTCGATTTCACCCGTTGTCGCAACGCCTTCATCGACGAGATGCAACGCCTCGCGCCATAGCGCTTCGAGCAGCCGGTCGGCGATGAAGCCGGGCACTTCCTTGCGCACATGCAGCGGCCGCATGCCGAGCGAGCGATAGATGCTCATCGCGGCATCGACGGCGGCAGGCGCCGTCCGCTCGCCGCCCAGCACTTCGACGAGCGGCAGCAGATACACGGGATTGAATGGATGCCCGACGATGCAACGCTCGGGATGCAACGCGCGCGCATAGAAGTCGGTCGGCAACAGACCTGACGTCGACGAAGCGATGATCGCGTCGGGCTTCGCCGCGCGACTGATCTGCTCGTGCAGCGCGAGCTTGAGTTCCTCCCGCTCGGGCGCGCTTTCCTGAATGAAGTCCGCGTCCGCAACGCATGCTGCGATCGTCTCCACGAAGCGCAAGCGATCCTGCGAAGCGCCTTGCGCAAGTCCGACGCGCTCCAGCGCGGGCCACGCGTTCGCGACGTTGTCGCGCAACTGCTTTTCCGCGCCCGGCGCGGGGTCCCACGCGATCACGTCGAGGCCTTGCGCGAGCGCGCGCGCAACCCAACCGCTGCCGATTACGCCCGCGCCGATTGCTGCGAATGTCTTGATGTCGGTGATCACTGCCATTGCCGAAAATCCTCTGTGATTGATCAAAAGCGTCATGCGAACTGTTCGACGGCACGCTTCTCCAGCAGCCGTTCGCCGCGCGCGGGCAAGCCGAGTTTCTTGCGGCCCTCGGCGGGCGTCAGCGCGCGGCCGCCCAGTCGCTCGATGATCTCGACTGCGCGCGTGACCAGCGTTGCGTTGGTCGCGGGCACGCCCCTGTCGAGCCAGATGTTGTCTTCAAGACCGACACGCACATGGCCGCCGAGCAACATCGCCTGCGCAACCATCGGCATCTGCATGCGGCCGATGCCGAAGCCCGCCCATTGCGCACCCGCCGGCAAGTTGTCGACCATCGCCTTCATCGTCGTCGTATCGGCGGGCGCGCCCCACGGAATGCCCAGGCATAACTGGAATAACGGCGGCGCATCGAGCAGCCCTTCTTTCAACAACTGCTTGGCGAACCACAGGTGGCCCGTATCGAAGATCTCCAGCTCCGGCTTGACGCCGAGTTCCTGAATGCGCTTTGCGCCTGCGCGCAACTGGGCGGGCGTCGAAACATAGATATAGTCGCCGTCGCCGAAATTGAGCGTGCCGCAATCGAGCGTGCAGATTTCCGGCAACAGTTCTTCGACATGCGCAAGCCGCGTCAGGCCGCCGACGAGATCGGTGCCCGCGCCGAAACGCATCGGATCTTCGCCAGGGCCGATCTCCAGATCGCCGCCCATGCCCGCCGTCAGATTGATGATGACGTCCGTATTCGCCGAACGAATGCGATCGACCACCTCGCGATACAGATTCGGGTCGCGGCTGCCTCGTCCCGTTTTCGGATCTCGCACATGACAGTGCGCGACAGTCGCGCCCGCTTTGGCGGCCTCGATCGCCGCATCGGCAATCTGTTTCGGCGTGACGGGAATGGCGGGATGCTTGCCGACGGTGTCGCCTGCGCCCGTCACGGCGCAGGTCACGATCACTTCATGGTTCATGCTTGTCATTCCTGTGAGCTGGGTGGATCTGAAAAGTCGCAATACAAAGTACTGGTGCTGCCTGAAGTCCTGAAAGAGGCGTCTGAATCCGGCGGTCAAAGCCCCAGCCAGGATTTAACGGCGGGCAATCCCTCCTTGCCGTCATATGTCTTTACGCCGGCCAGCCATTGGTCGAGTACTTGCGGGTTCTTTTTCAAATACGCTTTGGCGGCTTCGGCGGGCTTCTCCTTGTTCATCACCGACTGCATCACGACGTTTTCGATTTGCGTCGTAAAGCGCAGATTGCTGACGAGCTTGCCGGCGTTCGGGCAACGCGTCATAAAGTCAGGCGACGTCAGCGTATAGACGCGCGCTTCGCCATCGTTAGGACCGAATACGCCTTCGCTTCCGCTCAGGTATTTCATATCGAGCTGAATGTTCATCGGATGCGGCTGCCAGCCGAGAAAGACGACCCATTTCTTCTCCCGCACCGCGCGCTCGACCGTGACGAGCATGCCCGCCTCGCTCGATTCGATCAGCCTGAAGCCGCCGAGGCCGAACTGGTTGGTCGCGATCATCTTCTGGATCGCGGCATTCGCACTGCTGCCCGGCTCGATGCCGTAGATCTTTCCGTCAAGTTCCGCGCGATGCTTCGCGATATCGGCAAACGTCTTCAGCCCCGCATCGTATTCATAGGTGGGCACTGCGAATGTCGCTTTCGCCTCCGCGAGATTGGGCGGCTGCAACACGTTGATCGACTTCGACTCGATGAACGGCGTAATCGCCTTCTCCTGCACGGGCCACCAATAGCCGAGCGATACGTCGATCTGCTTGCTTTTGAGCCCCGCAAAGGAAATCGGCACCGACGACACCGTCGTCACCGGCTGATAACCCAGCCCTTCGAAGACCGTCGACGCGAGCGCCGTGGTCGACGTGATGTCCGTCCAGCCGATGTCGGAAAAGCGCACCGCGCGGCAACTCGGCGGGTCCTGCGCGAGCGCGGGCAGCGACAGTGCAGCCAGAAGGCCGGCAGCGCAGGCGGTAACGGCTTTGATGCTCAACTTCATGACGATCCCCTTCGACACGGTTCGTAGCGTGTCCTTGTGCGCCCACAATTCGAGCAGCGAGTGAGACGACCTGAAAACGTGGTGTGCATCAAAGGTACAAATCCATATTCCGGCAAAATCGACCGCGAGCGACGCGTTCTTGCTCGCCCGCGACCATGAGGGAAAACCAGCATGCGTCGTCACGCGGCTGCGTGCGCCGCGAGGGCTCGCTGCGTTTGTGCGCTGCGCCATGTCCGTTAGCGATTTTTACGTTGCTTGCCGCATCGCATGACACTTGCTACGCTCGCCCGATCCGACGAATCCCGTCGCCCTGACATCGAAAAGATCGCACGATGCCCGAAGACATTTCGTTCCTGCTGCTGCCCGGCTTTTCGGCTATCGGCTCGATGTCGGCCATCGAGCCCTTGCGCGTCGCGAATCGCTTTCGCGAGGATCTGTATCGCTGGCACATACTGAGCGTGGACGGCGCGCCCGTCGCGGCGAGCAACGGCATTTCGATCAACGCGGAAGCGGCATTCGGGGACGTTGCGCATACGCAAACGTTGTTCGTGGTGGCGGGCTTCGATCCGCTCGCGTGCTACAGCCGCGCGCTCGGCGACTGGCTCAAGCGGCTTGACCGCGCTCACGCTACGCTCGGCGGCATCGACACGGGCGCATTCGTGCTCGCCGAAGCAGGCGTGCTGCGCGCGGCCGACCGCGTGACCTTGCATTGGGAAGCGCTTTCCGCCTTTCGCGAGCGCTATCCGGGCGTCGAGGCGAGCGAGGAGCTGTTCGAAATCGGCCCGCGGCGCATCACGTGCGCGGGCGGCACGGCGTCGATCGACATGATGCTCGACCTCATTGCGCGCAGCCACGGCGCGGCGCTTGCTTCGTCGATTTCCGGGCAGTTCGTGCTGAGCCGCATCCGGCAGCGCTCCGATCATCAGCGCATGGAGATTGCCGCGCGTTACGGCGTGCACAATCCGAAGCTGATACAGGTGATCAGCGTAATGGAACAGAACATGGAGGAACCGCTCGCCCCCGCCGACCTCGCTCAGGAAATCGGCGTCACGCGCCGGCAACTCGAGCGACTCTTTTGTTCTTCGCTCAAGGACACGCCGACGCATTTCTATCTGCAATTACGGCTCGATCGCGCGCGCGAGCTATTGCAGCAGACCGATATGTCGATTACGGCGATTTGCGTCGCGTGCGGGTTCGAATCGCCGTCGCATTTCTCGCGAACCTATCGCGCGAGATTCGGCGCGAGCCCCAGGCGTGACCGCAGTCCGTTGCGCTCGGCAACGGGCGGCCAATCCAATGAAAATGTGGCGAGGCCGCGCGCGTAAGCGGCCTCGCCACCCATGCGCGCGTCCCCTTTCAACGACACGCGTATCGATCGAAGAAGCGATCAATGAGCCGGTCTCGCGCGCCTGTGATCGCTCATCGCGTGACCCTCGTCGTATTCGCGTGAGATGTCCTTGTTCGTGTAGTCGCCCATCTTCCACGCAGCCGCCACGCTGAGCACCGCGCATACGAAGATATAGCCCGCGATCGCATAGCCTGAGTGGTAGTAGGCGAAAAGCGCGGTCGCGATCAATGGCGCGGGTCCCCCCGCAATCACGGACGCCAGCTGATAGCCGAGCGATGCGCCGCTATAACGCAGCCGTCCCGTGAACGACTCGGCAATCAGGGCCGCCTGCGGACCGTACATCATCGAATGCGGCACCAGCGAAAGCACGATGGCCGCGAAGATCCAGACGGTGTTCCGGGTATCGACCATGCCGAAATAGACAAAGCCGAATATGCCGGCAGCGGCCGCGCCGATCATATACATCCGCCGGCGCCCGATCAGATCGGACACGTGACCGAAGAACGGAATCGTGAAGAACTCCAGCAAGGAAGCAGCCAGCACGGCCGTGAGCAGCAGGTCGCGGGTCACGCCGAGCGACCTCACGCCATAGGTGAAGACAAAGGCCGTATAGATATAGAAAGGCGCCTGCTCGGCCATCCGCGCAAAGGCGGAGAGAAAAATGTCCTTCGGCTGCCGGCGCAATACTTCGAGCATCGGCGTCTTTTCGATTTTTTGCTCGGCAACGAGCTTTGCAAAGAGCGGCGTCTCCAGGATATTCAAGCGAATATAAAGGCCAATTGCGACCAGCACGATGCTGAGGAAGAACGGCACTCGCCAGCCCCACGTGAGAAAAGCATTGCCGGAAAGCTGACTCAGCGCCAGCACCGCCAGATTGGCGATGAAGAGCCCCGCAGGCACGCCGAATTGCGGCCATGACGCGACGAACCCGCGATGCGAGTTCGTGCGTGCCCATTCCATCGACATCAATACGGAACCGCCCCATTCGCCGCCGACGCCGACACCCTGAATGAAGCGCAGCACAGTAAGCACGACGGCGCCCCAGATGCCGATTGTCGCGTACGTCGGGACGAACGCAACGGCAAACGTCGCAAGTCCCATCAGCAGCAGCGTGACGATCAGCGTGGCCTTGCGTCCAATGCGATCGCCATAGTGCCCGAAAATGGCCGCGCCGACGGGTCGCGCGATAAAGCCGACGGCGTAGATGAGAAAGGCCTGCAATGTGCCGACGAGCGGGTCCGATTCCGGAAAATACAGCTTCGCGAAAACGAGACCCGTGACAATGCTGTAAAGGAAGAAGTCGTACCATTCGATCGTGGTGCCGATCGTGCTGGCAATGACTGCACGGCGCAATTGCCGCCGGTAGTCCTCATCCGATAGGGGCGTCGCCCCGGGTTGCGCGGCAGCCATTTCGACCCCCTAAAAAGGGCAACATCCTGTATTGACAACCAGCCCTACAGGAGGTTCCGAAATGCATCATGCCGTGAGGGATTCCGATGTGCTCGGAATGCCTTAATGGTTATTACCAGGCTGGAGGATGGATACAACCGACAAACGCGCGCTTCTCGCCGGAAGAAACCGGCGAGAAATCTTGTGCCCCTTTTCAGCTTCGCTGTTTCCGAAGCTCTTGCAGAATCGCGACGGCCGCGCGCGCTGCGACTTCACAACCCAGCACGATATGTTCGTCGGCCGTATTTTCGATGAAGTCATGGCTGACTCCGCCGATGCTCGGCACGAAGAGCATGCACGCAGGCAGATGATGCGCGATCACCTGCGCGTCGTGAGAAGCGCCGCTCGGCATGCGTTCCCATTGCCCCGGCGCGAGCGCCTCGGCAGCGTTCGCCAGATGCTGCTGAAGCGCGCCGTCCATGACAACGGGCTCTTCCGGCTGATCGCACGCGAAGATTTCGACTGTCACCTTGTATTGCGCATTGAATTCGCGGGCGAGCGCCGCGAGCGCGGCTTCCATCGCGCTCAGACGCCGTGCGTTCGCGTCCCGGAACTGCAGATACATGTCGGCCTGGCCAGGCACGACGCTGAACGACCCGGGGTCGAGTTCGATACGGCCGACTGTCCAGACCGTATCGGCGTCGGCGATCTGCCGGAAGGCTTCGTCCATCCGTGAGATGAAAGCGACCAGCGCCGCTCCGGCGTCGCGGCGAATCGACATCGGCGTGGGCCCGCGTGATTGCGCTGCCCGGTAAAGCGCAGCCTCACTTCGCGTATGCCGACGATCGTCGTCACGACGCCAATCGACTTGCCTGCGGCTTCGAGCCTGCCGCCCTGCTCGATATGCGGCTCCATGTACGCACCATGGCGCGTCTGATCGACGCGCACACGCGGGACTGCTTCGAGTCCGGCGCGCGACAGCGCGTCGCGAAGCAGCAGACCTTCGCGATCGCGCGCGCTGCCGATCGCGTCGTCGACGGGTTCCCCGACAAAGCTGCGGCTGCCGAGGAAGGACGAAAAGGTGCCTTCCTCGTCCATCCACGATGCGACATCCACGGCGAGATGTTTCGTCTCGTCACTTTCGGCCAGCGCGCGAGCAATCTCGATCCCGTAGATCACGCCCAATGCGCCGTCGAGCCAGCCGCCCGTCGGTTGCGTGTCGGTGTGTGAACCGATCAGAAGCGCCGGCCCGCTCTGCGGGGAGCGGCCGAACACCGTCCCCACGCCGTCGATGGCGGCGCTCAGGCCCGCGTCCGTCATCCGCCCGGCGAGCCAACGGCGCGACTGCATGTCGACGGGCGACAGCGCCAGTCGCACGACTCCCGATCCCGTCGCGCCGAAACTGCGAAGCTGCCTGAGATCGTTCAATAAACGGTCAGCGTTGATCTTCAACTCTGTTTATCCCTTTTGCGAGTTGTTCCTGAATCACGGCATCGTAGCATCGCCGATCAATCGGGAAAGATCACGCTCACGCATCGCGATCTAGAAGGAATGCCGCATGCCGATCCGCACATCGGCTTGCGTCGTCGTGGTCGACGGCGTAAAGCTATAGCCGATCACTGCATCGACGCCGCTCGATGCCTTCAGATAATCGCCGGAAATATACACGTCGGTGCGCTTCGACAGCAGATAGTGCGCACCAAGCGAACCCTGATTCCAGTGGTGTCCTTCGAAGTTCGTGTACTGATAGCCGCCGATCACGCTGAACGCGGGCGTCACCTGCCAGCTCGCACCGCCTTCTCCCACCTTCATATGCGACGTGACACCAAGGCCCTTGATCGTCGTGTATGAGAAGTTGCCCATCAGCGTCACGTCGCCGATCGCATAGCTCGATCCGATGCCGAATGCGCCCTGCCTGTCGACAGGAAACGGCGTGCTCGAAAAGAGATCGGTTCGCGCGCCCGTCGCGGGATCGACGGTGACAGTCGGCTGGCCGAGGAACGTGTGCACGCCGATCATCGCGTACGGATCGAACGCATAGATGCCGTGCGGATTGTTCAGCTGCGTATAGGCGGCGCCCGCGGTGAACGCCCCGTTCGCGTAGTGCGCTCCGACGCTCCAGGCGCTGTCCTGATGGAAGTTGCCCGCGACATTGCCGAACGAGTACATGCCCCCGAACATGAAGCCCGCAAACTCATTCGACAGGAACTTCACCGAGTTCGGCAGGCGGTCGCCATTGAAGCGGTCGAAGTCGCCCTGATGGATCGCATAGCCGCTCCCCCACGCCGAGATGTTGTACAGGTACACCATCTCTTCCGTCATATCGAGCTGGTTGCCGAACGACAGCGTGCCCCATTCGTTCTTCAGCCCCACATAAGCCTGGCGCCCGAAAAGCGTGCTGCCGAAGCCCAGTTGACCGTTGCCGAGATGAAAGCCGCTTTCGAGCACGAAGACGGCCTGCAGACCGCCGCCGAGATCCTCCGTGCCTTTCAAGCCGAAGCGGTTGCCGTACGAGATGCCATCGTCAAACTTGAACACATGCGCGCCACCCGTGTTGTTGACCCAGGTGATGCCCGCATCGATGACACCATATAGCGTGACGCTGCTTTGCGCATGACTCACGTTCGACACACCGGCGAGCGCAAGCGCGACGCCGGTCAGGGCTGCGGCATTCAGTTTTTTCATTGTGGTGTTCTCTCTTGCCTGGCAATAAAGGTATAGGAATGCGAAGTGGTGTTCGCGACGCGTGCAATCCGCACGACGATCAATGCACAGTACAAGCGCATATTTAAGGTGACTCGACCAGACACGACGGGATTTGGTCTGATAGCGACATGGGGAATTGGCTAAACACGCGGGCTTTAGCAAAACCGCGCGTCCTGATTCGACGAAAGACCGCAGGCTCCCCTGGCGTTCCGATACCACAACCACGGCGCATCGGTTCTATGCGCGCGCATATTGGGCTGTTTTACTGGATCATCCCGTTTGCCGCGCCGCGATGCGTGCGCGCGCGGCCGCGCGGAAATCCCACATCGAAATACAGAGGACTCGCATGCCCGCCACCGATCGCTCCCATCAGTTCGCGCTGACTCTTTCCTGCCCGAGCGCTGCCGGCCAGGTCGCCGCTGTCGTTGGTTTTCTCGATCGGCACCATTGCTATGTCGACGAGCTGACCGTGTTCGACGACGACATCAGCTCGCGCTTTTTCGTGCGCTGCGTGTTTCATCGCGTGGCGAGCGCACCCGAGGCGGCACTGCATATCGATACGCTGCGCCGCGAGTTTCGCCCCATTGCCGCCGACTTCGACATGAAGTGGGCCGTGCATGATCTCGAAGCGCGGCCCAAGGTGCTGATCATGGTGTCGAAGCTCGAACATTGTCTCGCCGACCTGCTGTTCCGCTGGCGCATGGGCGAACTGAAGATGGATATCGTCGGCATTGCGTCGAACCATGCCGACTTCGAACCGCTCGCCGCGCAGCACGGCCTGCCGTTCCATCATTTCCCGATCACGGCCGAAACCAAGCCACGGCAGGAAGCGCAGATTCTCGACCTGTTCGAATCGAGCGGCGCGGAACTGATGGTTCTGGCGCGCTACATGCAGATTCTCTCCGATGAAACAAGCCGCAAGCTCGCGGGCCGTGCGATCAATATCCACCACTCTTTCCTGCCCGGCTTCAAGGGCGCGCGACCGTATCACCAGGCGCATGCGCGCGGCGTCAAGCTGATCGGCGCGACGGCGCACTTCGTCACCGACGATCTCGACGAAGGCCCGATCATCGAACAGGAAGTGCAGCGCGTCGATCATTCGTATGGACCGGAACGCATGCTTGCCGTGGGCCGCGACGTCGAATGCATTACGCTCGCACGCGCCGTGAAGGCGTTCGTCGAACGGCGCGTGTTTATCAACGGCGACCGAACCGTCGTGCTTTAAAAGCACGAGCCGCCGCGTGGCATCAGCGACGCGGCGGCCAATTTCCGCTGCTCAGAAAAACGGTTTGGCCAGATAGTTCGAGAACCAGACCACGAAGACGGCCAACAGAAGCGCACCGTATGGCAGCAGTCCCCTCAAACCAGCAGGCCGCACACCGCCCTGCCACTCCATGTCCTGCGCCATGCGCGCCGGAAAGCGCCCACGGTCCTGCCAGTAGTGGCGGAACATGAACACCGGCACGATCAGCAGCATCGCGATCAGACCATTGCGCATCGTGCCCACGCCTTGCAGATCCGCGCCAGCGCCGATGAACGCGAGATCCAGATAACCACACAGCGCGCCCGCTGCAAGCAGCCACGCCGGACAGCGGAACGGACGGTCCGCATCTGCGCGATCGAGCCGGTGAATCCAGCCGGACTGAAGGTTCAGGAACACGAAGATCATGTAGCAGACGTTGGAGATCGACAGCACCGTCATGTAGTCCGACATCAGCAGCAGGATCAGATTGAAGCCGAGGTCGGTCCACATCGCGCGCGTCGGCGCGCCGTGCTCGTTGACGTGCGACAGATACTTCGGCAGCCAGCCGTCGACGGAGGCCTGATAGAGCGTACGCGACGAGCCCATCATCGACGTCATCACGATCAGCAGGATGGTCAGCATCAGCATGATGACGACCACGTCGAACATGACCGCGCCGCCGCCGACCATATGCGCCATTGCCGCGGCCACGCCGGTGCCGTCGGCGATCTTCGGATCGAGCATGCCTTTTGTGCCCAGCACGCCCTGGAAAGCGAGCGGCACCAGCGTCATCACGAGCAGACACGCGATGCCGGACCAGAAAATCGCTTTTACCGTGTCGGTGCGCGGGTTGCGGAACTCGCGCGTGTAGCAGACAGCCGTCTCGAAGCCGTACGCGGCCCAGCCCGCCATGAACATCGCGCCGAATGCCATCGTGACGCCCGCGCCGTTCCACGAGCCGAACGTCGATGCCGTGAGATTGCCCTGTGCGTCGTGTCCAAGCGGCATCAGCGGCCATAGATGCGCGGCGGGCACGTCGCCCGTCACGAACGGCACGATGCCGACGATCAGCAACGGCGCGAGCGACGCAATGCCGAGGATTCGCTGCGTCTTCGCGGCTTTCGAAGCGCCGCTATGTTGCAATTTGAACGTGATCAGCAGGAAGATGGCCGCGATAATGAACGTCGCGTTGATCCGCAGAGAAAGACCCTGCTTGATGAAGCTCAGGTCGAGCAGCGTCAGGCGCCATGTGTTGACTGCGGCATCGGGTGCGTAGAGGCTCGAGAGCGCATAGTTCGCGGCGAGGCCCGTGCCCAACGCGAGCATCGGCGACCACGCAAGCCAGTTGCACCACACCGATACGGGTGCAATGGTCTTGCTGTAGCGCACCCAGGCCATCGCGCCGTACACGGACGCGCCGCCCGACTTGTGCGGAAAAAGCCCTGAAATTTCGGCGTAAGTTGCGCTTTGAATCAGGCCCATCAGGATTGCCGCGACCCAGACGGCCCATGCGGGTTGACCGATCGTCGCCGACACGCCGCCGATCGTGAACAGCACGCCGCCCGGCACGCCGCTCGTTACCCAAAATGCGTCCTTCCACGTGAGGCCCCGTTGCAGCGAATGGCCCTCATGTGCGGCGCTCTCCGCTGCGCCTTCGATACTGCGCGTGCGCAGTCTTGCCTGATCCATCCAGAGTCTCCTTGGTTGTTATTAAAGAGCCTGCGCGCTGGCTGGAACACAAACGACCGTGACATCCGCGATGCGGATATGCGCGCAGCGCATCATCCGCATCGCTATAAACGCTCGTGACGACGCGTTAGAGAAAGACGGTTACTGTGCTCCCACCCAGCTGTTCACGCGGTCGCCGTGTGCGGCGATCCACGATCCGGCTGCGTCGGCGGGCTTGGCGCCATTCTCCGTCGCCAGCATCACGCTGTCGATTTCGCCCGGCTTCCATTGAAACTTCTTGAGGAACGCGACGACTTGCGGAGCCTTCGTGTCGAGTCCCGGGTTGACGACGCTATCCACATGCTCTGAATCGCCGTACACCTTCTTCGGGTCGTCGAGGAACTTCAGCTTCCACTTTGCGAACATCCAGTGCGGCACCCAACCTGTGACGATCACAGGCTTGCTGGCGTTCATCGAGCGCGCGAGTTCCGCGGTCATTGCGCTGCCCGAGCTCGGCATCAGTTGATAGTCGAGGTTATAGGCCTTGATTGCATCGGCCGTTTTTTTCATCACGCCCGCACCGGCATCGATGCCGACGATGCGGCCCGAGAAGTCTGCCTTATGTGCCTGCAGGTCGCTGATGCTTTTTTCCGGCACGTCCGCAGGGACGATCAGGCCAATCTTCGCATCTGTATAGTTGGCTCCCAAGTCCTGCACCTTCCCCTTGAACTGATCCCAGTACGCGCCGTGCGTGACGGGCAGCCACGCGGACAGCGTCGCGTCGAGGTCACCGCGCGCGACGCCCTGCCACATGATGCCCGCGGCGACGGGCACGAGCTGCACCGGATAGCCGAGGCGCTTCTCGATGATCTGGGCGGCGACGTTTGAAGTGGCGACGCTGTCGTCCCAGCCTTCGACGTAACCGATCTTGATGGTCGGTTTCGTGTCCGCGGTGGCGACTCCGATGGCGCTCATCGTGGCGATCAGCGCCCCGCATAACATCAGTTTTTTCAGGTGCTTCATAGTCGATCTCCTTGTGGCCGCACGCGCGGTGTAACTTTAGAATCGCTAACCAGAATGCATAAGGTGGTCGGGTTTGCGACGGGGATTTGTCTGTATGCGACGCAATTGGGTTTTGGGTCGCGGGCATCCGCGAGTGCGGTTCGCTTTGCCTTGCGCGGGCAATCCGCGAATGCGGTTCGCTTTGCCCTGCGCGGGCATTCGCGATGCGGTTCGCTTTGCCCTTCGCGGGCAATCCGCGAATGCGGTTCGCTTTGCCCTTCGCGGACATCCGCGATGCGGTTCGCCTTGCCCTTCGCGGGCATTCGCGATGCGGTTCGCCTTGCCCTTCGCGGGCATTCGCGATAGCGCCTCGCGGCGCAGGCGTTGCCCCTGTGCGGGGCGGCACCTACTTTCTTTGCCGCGGCAAAGAAAGTA
>NZ_JAGIPX010000107.1 GCF_017814945.1 Paraburkholderia sp. LEh10 | reverse complement strand
AAGAAGGATCTGCTCTCGGGCGAGCACTTCAGCGTAGACGGCACGCTGATCCAGGCGTGGGCGGGACACAAGAGCTTAGAGGGTGTTAGGCACTTCTGCTAAGGGTTGCAAAGTGAACAAGCATAAGCACGGAGAATACGACGAAGTGCAAGCCGGCCAGAGTTTCGGGCAATCGCTCGTAGTCTCTTGCCAGTCGGCGGAAGCGGTTGAGCCAGCCGAAGCTGCGCTCGACCACCCAGCGGCGCGGCAACAGCACGAAGCCCTTTTTCGCCTCTGGCAACTTGATGACCTGAAGTTCAATCCCTTCGTCAAGCGCCGCCTGCGCGGGCTCTTCGCCGGTATATCCCTGATCCGCGAACGCCACCTTGACCGTCTGGCCTGTTGCCTGCTGAACCTGACGCGCCAGTTCTCCAACCTGCGCGCGCTCCTGCTCGTTGGCCGGCGTCACATGCACCGCGAGAAGTTGTCCCAACGTGTCCACCGCCATATGTACCTTGCTGCCTTTCTTGCGTTTGTACCCGTCGTAGCCTGCACGTGCACCGCTTTCGCACGTCGACTGCAGCGTACGGCCATCGAGGATGACCGCGCTGGGTTGACCACGGCGGTCCTGGGCGACCCGGATGATCGAACGCAAATCGCTCACCATGGCCTCGAAGCAGCCCGCCTGAATCCAGCGTTGCGTCTGCTGGTAGACCAGTTCCCACGGCGGAAAATCATTGGGCAACAAACGCCATGGGGCTCCCGCACGTACGATCCAGCGCAGCGCGTTGAACATCTCGCGCAGTTCGTAGCGGCGCTGCGGTGCGTCCTTGTTCATCAAGGTCAGGTACGGAGCGGCGAAGTACCACTCTTCATCCGATACATCCGTTGGGTAGGGCCTGCGTTTTTTCATTCCGCCAGGGTACCAGGTCTAGCTCAAAGTTCCTAACACCCTCTAAGGCGTTCGCCGACAGAAAGAACGCTGTTCACGTCAATGAAGACAACGTTCTGTGCGCGGCAATAATCTGCGATAACGTGGTTTAGCACTGCGATCTGAGCGTTGACTTTCTCTCTGCCGGGGTAGTCCGTGTAAAGCGTTGACTCGACGAAAACCTGCGCACCCGTCGCGCGCAAGCTGTCAATCATGAGCTCATAAGACGGTATGATGTCGGCTGCGGATAGTCCCCCGGACAATACATCGTTCACGCCTATCATCAGAAAGACCTGCTTGGCGCCTGTGCTCCGTATAGTCTCCGTGCGATGGAGTACACCATCGATCGTATCGCCGGAGATACCGCGCTATCGTGACGCGTGGAAATAGCAATGCCCATTTTCCGCCCTCGGTCAGACTGTCGCCGACCATTGCGACGTCGTAGATTCCTTTGTCCATCTCGAAGGATTTGACCCGCTCAAGATAGTGAGTAGTGTGTGCTCCTGCGGTCGAATGCAGCATCGGTGTCATTCCGACCAGGATCGCAGCTAGTATCGCCTTTATCTTCATTTGTTTCGGTAAGTACACGTCATAGCACTGAGGTGATTGCTGCCGCGGCAAACAGCGATGCAGCAATGAGGAGGCTCCACAACACTCCTTCAGCGGTGCAGCTTTCCTGCCTCGGTACGCTCGCGTGCTCGATGGGACTGTAACTCGAGATGAAAGTATCGCGCCTCATGTCGTGTTCTCACCCAACGGGCAGAGTATAGATTCATAACCAGATAGGCGATGATCCAGGCGAAAGATAGGTCAAAATCGATTGCAAAACCGGTACTCATGCAACCACGTCGAGATTGTCGCGTCTAGTTCAGCAGAATGCTCGCTTTGCATGGAGTTTGAGCGATCGCTGATGTTACTGACCAGCAAAATCTCGAAACTCGACAATGCATACGGCGCTGGAAGGAAAACGCACCTCGACGGAGGTGAGGCGGCGGTAAAGTTCAAGTGGCCGCCCGATCCGAGTGCCGGAGCGGATGAATCATACAGCCAATTGGTTTGCCCGCGGAAGACAGAATGTTTGCGATATCCGTCGACTAAAATAATGCGAATTGGATAGACGTTACACTGCGCCATGCTTTAACTTGGAGGTGTGATGATCGACATGGCTCTCCCTCTTTGCTTGATCGGTATCTCAGCGCTATTTGCATTTGCCAGCCACATCGATCCCGCCACTGGCCGCTTTTCTCCGGTGAGATTTTGGTGTGTTATCCACCTAGCATCGGTTGATTTAGATAAAATTTGGATGGCTCGGTGCGTTCGGGAAGAACGGCGAGCAAATGAAAAGGAAGCTGCACCGAGCTTTCTGATGCGGCGGGGCCTGAATGCCCCCTCTTTTTGCTTCAAGCCAATCGACTTCGTGGCCACTAGTCAACGAAGACTGCACCGGAGAGATTTTAGCGCAGTGTCAAGACTAAGTTGACCAATTGTTCTTGGCCGGAGCAAACGATTTCAAACTCAGCGCGCTTTCCTCTCCGCGATGACGGGCCTCACCAGATATCGCGCGAATTCCACCCGCAGCTTCTTGAACTGGCGCGACGTGATGTAACGGTTCGCGGCATGCATCACGCCCAACGATCTCACCTCGATCGAGGCTCGCCTTACGTCGAATCGTCAAAGGCTGTCGAAGGTCGGTTCGGTTTCGGAATTCGACTGCGTGCGTTGATCGATTGTTCGTCCGTAGGGCTTCCTTTGATGACGTCCGACAGGTGTAAGTCAGAACCGCGCATAAATGCGCTTCATGGGAAGGGCTTCACGTCTGTATCCCGGGCTGGCCAAGTGAAAGCGAGTTCCGGTTTCACACAGATGCTTAATCTCATTGGTTTGTATCATTTTCCAGCTAAACAGGTTTCCCCACGCGCTGCCGCCAGCGATCTGGTACGCACGCAGCACGTGATGACCACGGTAGTCGATTCCGTACGTGTGTGGCTCGACTACGCGAATAAATCCTTCGTAGTAGATCTGTAGTTCGCAGCGTCCGCTGGTGGCATCTATGAGTTGTTGATGGAACCGCATCGTGTTTTTTACGGGACTGAATCCGTGACCGCGCCTGAGTTCTGGCGCATTGGGCGACGCCACCGCGACAAGCGCGTCAGCGCATTTCGCGCGCGCGTGCGCCGTTCGCGAAATGGCGTCTAAGCAAATTCGCTTCGCGGCGCGCAGATATCACCCAAGGATCAAGGCGTGATGAAGCCGGTGCAGATTCAAGAACGGCTTCGAACTCGCTTTCAAAAAGCGCTAGGGCTGATGACGGATCGGCGTGCGTGCGCACGAGCGCATGTATCGCGACGGACATCACAGCTAGTTGGCCAATGAGGTTCTGACATGCGATCTCAAGACTCAGCACGCGTTCGTGCAATTCGTCAGGGACTTTATCAATCACCTAGGTATTCCTTCATGAACCTTGTTTGTCTATGCGCCGATGCTGATCGAATAACACATGGGGCAACGGATGTAGTACCGACGGAGTGCAGATTCGCGATTGCCTTCGAGAAGAGCAAAACCACAGCGCGAGCATCCATAGGTGGTATCACCGTTTCCTGAAGCCGAAGCAGTGTCACCGGACAAAAGCGGTTTAAAGCCGAGCCGTGTCAGACGGCCGGCAGGTTTGAGCTTGATACGTCGCATTCGAACTTCCTTCTGTGAAAGCCAGTGATTCGGCGTCTTAGACCACCGTAAAGGCTGACACAGAAGGGCGCTCGATGCGCCCCAAAACCTTGTCGCTATACGTCATGTTGCATGAAAAACACTGCCTTTGTGCGTCACGCGCGATCGGAAGAGCAGGACCGCTCTGGCTCGCCGCATCCGGTAGTCATTGCAAGGATTTCCCGAGAACACTCACCTCGGCTCGTCAGGTTTAGACTCAAACCAGACCGTTTGGGCATCGACGCCCCATCAGAGCAGAACGCTTTATGTCGCGCTATGGTCTCCGCCCAACCATAGGTTTGGGCAAGGTCAGTTTCCGTCGATGGCCGCAGGTTCAGATCCATAGTCAATGAATCTGCACGGTTTTTTTGAGTATGGCGGCCGAGTCGATTTACGAAAGGGGAGCCCGGCCGAGTAAGCAAAAAAGTGGCCGCACCGAGACATCTAGTGCGGCTCCGCCAAATGGAACCCCCGTTTGGTTCCAATTTACCGCTTCCGAGGCCATGAAAAAGACCGCGCCAGCATGGGCCGGCGCGGCACAAATAACCATAGACCAGTTGTTCCACGGGGTTGGAACGGGATAATTCTAGGGGATCGATGCCGACGGCTTTCGTCAGAATGTTTCCCGGATACGCCAAGAGTGCCCAATACCGGTTAGCGGGAATCTGGGTAGCATTGTCCGAGAGAGGTGGCCCCGTACGTTCGGACAGTCGTTTCGCGATTTAAAGTGGAAGCCGCTGATCGTTAAGCTGCCGTATTGATCGCAGGCAGCATCGCGAAGTAAGCCTCGTCCGGCGTGCGGTCGGTCAGACTGGAATGAGGCCGTTGCCGGTTGTACCACGTCATGTAAGCGGCGATCGACTCGCGGGCCTGGCTCACCGATTCATACGCTTTTAAATATACCTCTTCATATTTCACACTCCGCCATAGCCGCTCGACGAACACATTGTCGCGCCAACTGCCCTTGCCATCCATCGACAGCCGGACGCCTTTGCCGAGCACAGTCTCAGTGAACACGTCGCTGGTGAATTGGCTACCCTGATCGGTATTGACGATTTCTGGCTGCCCATACCTCGCGAACGCCTCTTCCAGCACGGCGACGGCATGCTCGGCTTCGAGCGTGATGGCTACCCGGTGCGCGAGCACACGGCGGCTTGCCCAGTCGACGACTGCCGTCAGATAGACGAAGCCGCGCGCCATCGGCACGTACGTCGTGTCGAGTGCCCAGACCTGGTTGCTGCGATCGACTTTCCGGTCGCGCAGCAGGTACGGCCAGATCTTGTGGGCCGCATGTTTGCGGCTCGTGTTGGGGTAGCGGCAAGGTACGCGTAAATTCCGATCATAAGCTTTGGGGTTATAAAGACGCGCGGAATCATTTCGAACTGACCTGGTAACGACCGGATTTTCTTCGGCTAATCTGAGCGGCCCGCTGCGATCAGGACGACTCGCATGGCCACCATCGAACGTACTGCCTATCCGCGCTTTCCCAAGGTCCTTGCCACGCGGGACCTGCAAGCCTGCTACACGCCCCTGCCCGATGAACTGGAATGGGCGCGACGGTCGTCCCGGGGCGAGCGCCCCCGGCTGGGTCTGCTGGTGCTCCTGAAAGTCTTCCAGCAGATGCATCATTTCCCGTCGCTCGACAGCATCCCGGCGGCCGTCATCGAACACGTGCGCGCGGCGGCAAATATCGGTCCCGCAGTACGCTTCGGTTATGACACGCAGGCATCGCCCACGCTGTTCCGGCATTACGCCGCAGTTCGCGAGCACCTCGGTGTCAAGCCGTACTACGGCACCGACGCGGGCACGATCGCGACGCGCGCCGCACATACGGCTGCGCTGTCCATGGACCAGCCGGTCGACATTATCAATGCCACGATCGATGAACTGATCGCGCAGGACATCGAACTACCGGCTTTCTCGACGCTGGACCGGATTACCGAGCAGATCCATGCAAAGACCCAGGCGCGGCTTTTCCGGCGGGTCGCACGACGCCTGACCGATGAACAGAAGAACAATCTGGACCGTCTGCTGGCCCGCGACCTGTCGAGCCGGCAGACCGCCTACAACCGCATCAAGCGCCACGCGAGGCGGCCATCGCGGCAGCACCTGGACCTGCTGATTGACCAGATCACCTGGCTCGACGAGATCGGGGACTTCACGATTGCGCTCGCCGGCGTCCCGGCATCAAAGCTGCGCTCACTGGCCACTCAGGCGATGGCACTCGACGCGTCCGCCCTCCGGAAAGACACCCTTCCCGAGAAACGTTACACATTGATCGTGGCGCTGCTTAATCGCATGCGCGTGCGTGCCCGCGACGATCTCGCCGACATGTTCGTGCGACGTATGGGTGCGATCCACAAGCGCGCGAGCGACGAACTGGAGATCGTTCAGCGCAGGCAGCGTGACAAGGTCGAGGATCTCGTGGTCCTGCTCGATGGCGTCGTCGACATTCTTGCTGACGAGTCCGACGAGAGGGCGATCGCGCAGTCCATACGAAAGTGGCTTGCACCAAAAGGCGACCTCGAACCGCTGCGTGAGAGCTGTGCCGAGATCCGCGCATTCAGCGGCCGCAATCACCTGCCGCTGCTCTGGAAGCATTTCCGGGCGCACCGTTCGGTCCTCATGCGTCTCGCCCGCACGCTCGAATGGGATTCCACGAGCCAGGTGCGCACGCTCCTCGATGCGCTTGGTGTTGTGCTGGAGAACGAAACGTTACACCGCGAATGGATCGATGCCGATGTAGACCTGAGTTTCGCAGCGGCGCGCTGGCGCAAGCTTGTGCGGCGCTCCCACGGTGAAGGGGCACCGACCAACCGGCGCTATCTCGAGCTGTGCGTGTTCTCGTACATGGCGGAGGAACTGCGCGTCGGCGATCTGTGCGTGTCCGGGTCCGATTCCTATGCCGACTATCGCGACCACCTGCTGCCGTGGCGACAGTGTGAGCAGCAGTTGCCCGAATACTGCGCGAAAGTCGGCCTGCCGGAAACGGGCAGCGAATTCGTTGCCCAACTGCGTCAGTGGTTGACCGACGCCGCGCGCAAGCTTGACGACGAGTATCCGCGCAAGCGCGAACATGTCACGATCGACCAGAAAGGCGAGCCAATCCTGCGAAAGACCATCGCCAGGGAAGTTCCAGCCAGTGCGATCGCCCTTCAGGAGCGGATCAATGCGCGTCTGCCGACCCGCAATGTGCTCGACATTCTCGCGAACATCGAGCACTGGACGCATTTTACCCGCCACTTCGGACCATTGTCCGGGATCGATCCGCAGATACGCAAGGCGGCCGAGCGGTATCTGCTAACGATCTTCGCGATGGGCTGCAACCTGGGCCCGACCCAGGCGGCACGCCATCTCGATACCGACGTGACGGCGCACATGCTGTCATTCGTGAACCGTCGGCATATGAATCTGGACAGGCTCGAGGCCGCGCAGCGCGAGTTGATCGAGCTATACCTGCGACTCGATCTGCCAAAGCATTGGGGCGACGGCAAGACTGTAGCGGCCGACGGCACGCAGTACGACTTCTACGACAACAACCTGCTGGCCGGCTATCACTTCCGCTACCGGAAAATGGGTGCGGTCGCCTACCGCCACGTCGCCGACAACTATATCGCGGTATTCCGGCATTTCATCCCGCCGGGCGTCTGGGAAGCGATCTATGTAATCGAAGGGCTGCTCAAGGCCGGCCTGTCCGTCAAGGCCGACACCGTGCATGCGGATACGCAGGGACAATCGGCCGCCGTGTTTGCGTTCACCCATCTGCTCGGCATCAAGCTGATGCCCAGAATCCGCAACTGGAAAGACCTCGTGCTGTACCGCCCGCACGGCGACGCGAAGTACAGGCATATCGACGGGCTTTTCACGGCGACCATCGACTGGGTGCTGATCGAGCGGCACTGGCAGGAACTCATGCAGGTGGCGGTGTCAATTCAGGCGGGCACGATATCTTCACCGTTGCTGCTGCGCCGCCTTGGGTCCGAGAGCCGCAAGAACCGCCTGTATCTCGCTGCACGCGAACTCGGCAACGTCGTGCGGACGGTCTTTCTGCTTGAATGGATCGGCAACCGGGAACTGCGCCAGGACGTGACGGCAAGCACCAACAAGATAGAGTCGTACAACGGCTTCGCGAAATGGCTGTCGTTCGGCGGCGACGTGATCGCGGAGAATGAGCCGGAAGAGCAGCAAAAACGGCTACGCTACAATGACCTCATCGCATCGGCCGTGATCCTGCAGAACACGGTGGACATGATGCGGGCCCTGCGCGACATGGTGGCCGAGGGCGAGAAGGTCCGCAACGAGGACATTGAATTCGTGAGCCCATATGCGACGCACAACATTCGCCGCTTCGGGCGCTACCGGCTGCATCTGGAACGTCCGCCCGAAAGCTGGATCAACGATGCCCTGTTTGGCCGGGCGGCCCGGCCTCACGACGAAATGAGGTAACGCTGGATGAGTGCGAGAGCCGCGGTGACCACCACCCCGTACGGGGAAGTTGATGCCGTCGCACTGGAGGGACTGCAGGCGCGCTATGACACGACGCGGGTGCTCGATGCGGTAGATACGCTCGACGAACTGCGCACAGGCCTTAACGATCCGGAAGGCCTGCGGGACGACCTGTTGCGCCTGCATGGCATCGTGCATGCACTCGTCAACGGCGCGAACTTCGCGTCAACAACCCGGGATGTGTCGATTGTCGAGCATATCGAGGACGTGCTTGACCAGATCGATCACTATGTCGCCGGACTTTTATCGATCCGTGATGTGCTGCGCCCGCTCGAAGCGCTCCGCCATGAAGATCTGGCTGGTCCGGATCGCGATTGAGCTTGCAGCGAATCTCCCCCGGTACGTATCCGTCACGGGGGCGTGGAGCGTGCCTCGATCCAGCGGTTATGGCGCAGGCAATGCGATGACGGGTAGTTCCTGCATGGCCGCGTCTGGCGTTGCGAGTGCCGATTCGATGCGATGCTGCGCGAACGGATCGGCCGCGTCGATGTAGCGCATCGCAGAGCGCACGTCTTTCCAGCCAACGTACTGCATCAGCATTTTCAGATCCCAGCCGTTCGAGTTGGCCCACGTTGCGAAGCCCCTCCGTAGTGAGTGGCTGCTGTAGCTGTCCGGCGCGGCCAGGCCTGCCGCATGGAAAAGCGCACGCAACAGCGGCACGAAGCTGCCCGCATGCAGTCCCTCGTCGCTGATGTTTCCCCAGCGGTCAATGCTCCGGAACACGGGGCCTTCCGTCAGGCCGGAGGCCGCAATCCACGCCTCGTAAGCCGTTACCGGACACAGCCGTGAAAGTGCCGGGGCCTTGAAGGTCGTGCCCAGTTGCGCGCGGTCGCCTTTCGTGCGCGGCAGGTACAGTGTCATGCCGCGGCCTGCTTCAACGGCTACGTGCTCGATCCGCAGCCGGCTGAGTTCGTCGGAGCGAAAGCCGCGCCAGAAGCCCAGCAGCACCAGGGCCCGGTTGCGAATGCACGCATTGCGGTCGCGCTCGTCGGCTTCCCTGGCGATCCGCTCATCGAGCCACGCTGTGAGCTTTTCGAGCTGCGCGAGCTGCATGGGCTTCGCCCGCTTCTCGGTTGCGGGATGCAGCGCGACGATGCCTCTGAGGACCTTGCGCACATGCGGGGCTTTCGTCGGATCCGGAAAACCCTGCGTCTGGTGCCATTGCGCAAGCGCTGCAAGCCGCGAGCGTAGGGTATTGATAGACAGGGTTTCTGCGTGATCGGCAAGGTACCGCGCGATCACGTCAGCGCTCGCGGGCAGAAAGCCGCCCCATTCAATCTCGAAATGCCGGAGTGCCGACTGGTAACTGCGGCGGGTGTTTTCGCGCGTCGCGGCTTCGACGTAGCGATCGATGGCAGACATGGCTCGTGGGTAAAATCAGGTGATCTGTATCGGAGACGATGATATGCAACAACGAACGTGTGCGCCAGCCGGCGTGCTCGATGGGAGCCAGGGTTTCGGCCGGTGAAGCAATGAACGAAGGCAATGTGCTACAGGCAGACTGGGAAAATTTCACACGCGAGGAGCTGCTCGTGGAGCTCACCCGCCTGCAGGCCGAAATCGCGCGGCTCACCGCCTTGCTGCCGGTAACGCTGCAAACGCAGGCAAAGCCCGTGCGGGTGGCCCGGAACGAACCATCGCCAGCAGTGCGAAACACGGGCGCCCCCGTACTTTCGCCCGAGCAGAAGGTACAGCTCTTCCGGCGGCTGTTTCGCGGCCGCACGGATGTCTATCCGCTACGCTGGGAAAGCCGCAATTCCGGAAAATCCGGCTACGCGCCGGCGTGCGCCAACGAATGGCGCGCCGGGATCTGCGAAAAGCCCCGCATCCGGTGCGCTGACTGCGGGCATCGTGTACTGCTGACGCTGGACGACCAGGTCGTCTATACGCACCTGGCCGGCGATCGCACGGTGGGCCTCTATCCGCTGATGCCGGACGGCACCTGCTACCTGCTCGCTGTCGACTTCGACGAGGAAGGCTGGCGTGAAGATGCGCAGGCGTTCCGGCAATCCTGCCTCGAGATGGGCGTACCGGTATCGCTCGAAATCTCGCGTTCAGGCAATGGCGCTCACGCGTGGATCTTCTTTTCGTCGGCCGTTGCTGCACGTGACGCGCGACGGATGGGCTCAGCCATCATCAGCCACACCTGTACCCGGACCCGTCAGCTCGAACTGACGTCCTACGACCGGCTCTTCCCGAACCAGGATGTGCTGCCCAAAGGCGGCTTCGGTAACCTCATTGCCCTGCCGCTGCAGAAGCGGCCACGCGAGCATGGCTGGAGCGTGTTTGTCGATGACGGCTTTCAGCCGTACGCTGATCAGTGGTCGTATCTCGCGTCCGTGCAAACCATGGACAGCCGCGACATCGAGGGGGTGATCTTTCGCGCCACGGGCGGTGCGCACCCGCTCGACGTCGCGTTCATCGCCGAGGAGGACCAGGCCGAACCGTGGAAGCCAGCGCCCGCGCAGCCGAAGCGGCTGGCCGGAACGATGCCGGTGTCGCTCACGCTGACGCTCGCGAACCAGCTCTATCTTGAAAAGGCGGAGCTTCCGCAGGCACTGCTCAACCGGCTTATCCGGCTGGCCGCCTTCCAGAATCCGGAGTTCTACCGGGCCCAGGCGCGCGGCTTCAGCGTATGGGACAAGCCACGCATCATTGGGCGCGCCGAGAACTGCCCGCGCCACATTGCATTGCCGCGCGGATGCCTTGACGACGTCATGACGCTACTGCGCGATAACGACATCGCCTGCGACGTGCGCGACGAGCGCTGCACCGGCGAGCCGCTTGCAGTTCCGTTTGCCGGCACGTTGCGCGATGACCAGCAGGCGGCCGTCACCGACCTGCTGCGACACGACACCGGCATCCTGCATGCGCCGACGGCGTTCGGCAAGACCGTGACGGCGGCCGCGATGATCGCGCAGCGAGGCGTCAACACGCTCGTGCTTGTGCACCGCCGGGAGCTGCTTGACCAGTGGCGCGAGCGCCTGCAGTCGTTTCTCGCACTCGACGCGCGCGAGATCGGCACGATCGGCGGCGGCAAGTCGAAGGCGACGGGCCGGATCGATGTCGCGATGCTGCAATCCGTGGCACCCGATGGTGCCCGCGGCGAGCTGTTGCGGCGTTACGGCCATGTCATCGTCGATGAATGTCATCACGTCTCCGCGGATTCCTTCGAGGCCGTGCTCAAGGGCGTCAATGCACGCTACGTGCTCGGCCTGACGGCGACGCCGGTGCGGCGCGACAGCCAGCAACCGGTGATGTTCATGCTGTGCGGGCCAATCCGGCATGCGGCGAAGTCGCCCGCTGGCGCGCCGCAGGTGCTTGAGGTCTTCCCGCAAAGGCTCACCTCCGCAGTGGACGTCGCGGCCGACGCGCCAATCCAGGCGGTGTTCGCTCAGCTCGCGCAGGACACCCCGCGCACGCAGATGATCGCGGCGGCTGTACGTGAACAGTACGGGCAGGGGCGGAACGTGCTGGTACTCACCGAGCGGACGGACCATCTTGAAAGCCTGCAGCAGATGCTGCAAGACACGGTGCAGTCGCTGTTCGTGCTGCACGGACGGCTCGGCAGAAAAGCGCGCGCCACCCAGTTGGCGGCTCTTGACGCGCTGGCCGGGGATACGCCCCGCGTGGTGCTGGCGACTGGCAGGCTCGTAGGCGAAGGCTTCGACCACCCGGCACTGGACACGCTGGTACTGGCCATGCCGGTTGCGTGGAGGGGCACGCTGCAGCAGTACGCCGGCCGGCTGCACCGCGAGCATGCGGGCAAGACTGGCGTACGGGTGATCGATTATGTGGATGGCGGCCACCCGGTGCTGCAGCGCATGTGGGAGAAACGCCAGCGCGGCTACCGGGCAATGGGCTATCAGGTCCGCACGCCCGGAGAAGATCTCCAGCTGCAGCTGGCCTGAAATCGGGCAGCGAATCTGTATTCCGTACCGTTTCTGGCCGCCGGAGGTCACTCTTCGGCTCTTACATTTGATAACCCGCCTTTATCGCAGGCCAGCAATGCCCACATCAAGCCGCCCTTGACCGCGTGCTGTGATACGTATATACATGGTACGTATTACAGTACGATATTCGAGCGAGGAAGCAGATGGCCCGCAGCGGTCTTACGCGCATGGACGTAAAGCGCGCCCGCGACGCATTGCTCGCGCAGGGGCAGCACACATCGATCGACGCGATACGTATCGCGCTCGGCAACACGGGCTCGAAAACCACGATCCACCGGTACCTGAAGGAACTGGAGGAAGAGGAAGGCGCGTCGCTCACACGCGCTGGGTCGCTCTCGGACGCGATCCAGGATCTGGTGGCCCGGCTCGCGGCGCGCCTGCACGAGGAAGCGCAGGCGCTCGTCGACGAGCAGGCCACCGCCTCAGCGGCGCAGCGTCAGCAGGCACAGGCCGAGATGGCGAAGCTCGCGGCCGATCGCGCCGCGCTGCAGGCACAGTTCACGGCCGCGGGCGCCGCTCTTTCCAGCGAGCAGGACGCGCATGCCGACGCGCGCCTGACGCTGCATCGGCGCGACCTGGACGTCGAGCGTCTCACGCAGCAGGTGCGCGACCAGACGGCTCGACTGGCCGAGCAGGAGAACTTCCGCCAGTCGCTTGAGGAAAAGCTTGTGCACGCACGCGACGCCCTTGAGCACTTCCGTACGGCCTCCCGCGAGCAACGCGAACAGGAGGCTCGACGACACGAGCAGCAGGTCCAGCAGCTGCAGGCCGAGCTACGCCAGGCGAACCAGTCGGCGATCGTCAGGCAGAACGAGATTACGCAGTTGAACAAGGACAACGCTCGGCTCATCGCTGAAACGGGCGCCCTAGCCAGGCAGCTGCACGAACAGCAGGCGCTCGGCGAGCGTCTGCAGACAACGCTCAACCAGGCGTTAGCCGATGTCGCGCGCAGCGACGCCGGACAGGAAGCGATGCGGACGACGCTGGACACCCACGTCGAGGAACTCGCGCACGCACGCGAAACGCTCGCGTCGCTGACGGCCGAGCGCGCTCATCTGGCGGCGCAGATCGACGCCCAACAGTTGCTGCTTGCCGAGTACCGCGCGCGCCCGGGCATCGAGGGTACGCCCGGGCCAAGCCGCCAGATTTCGCACCAGAAGGACACGGCCTCCTGAAATCGCGCAATCCATAAGCGATTGATTTTTCTGGTGATTCCAAACGAAACCGCCAGATTTTGCACGAAAAGTACGATTACCCCCTTGAGCACTTCCGTGCGGCTGCGCGCGAGCAGCGCGAACAGGAAGCGCAGCGACATGAGCAGCAGGTCCAGCAGGTGCAGGCCGAGCTACGCCAGGCGAACCAGACGGCCATCGTCCGGCAGAACGAGATCACACAGCTGAACCGGGACAACGCGCGGCTCGTCGCAGAAGCGACGGCCACGACCCGGCTCGCACGCGATCAGCAGGCACATGGCGAGGCGCTGCAGTCCGCCCTCAATCGTGCGCTCACCGATCGGGCGCGCGCCGAGGCCGAGCGCGACGCAGCGCAGGCGGCAGCCGATGCGCGGGCAGCCGAGCTGCTCCAGGTACGCGAGGCTCGCGACTCGCTCCGCGCGGACCTCACGCAGCTGGCCGCGCAGCTCGAGGCACAGCAGCAGCTCCTGGTGGACTACCGGATGCGGCTGGGCGGCGCGGACGCGGCTGGCTGAAAGCGCCGCATCGCGTGCCGAAAGGACGTCAGAATGGCAACGCGCACGCGTTTCGGCGCTTGCCATGAAGCAATCCGGCTTTCGCGTCGGCGCGGAGTTTCATGGCTCCGGCGGGTTGCGCACCAGCACATTCACCTTCTTCTCTTCCATGCGCTTCGCTACGGGAATCTGGCATGAGCGAATACCAATACTACGAGTTTGCATGCGTCGACCAGCTGCTTACGGCGACCCAGCAGGCAGAGTTGCGCAGTTTCTCCACGCGGGCCACGATCACCGCCACAAGCTTCGTCAACGAATATCACTGGGGCAACCTCAAGGGCGACCCGCTCGAGTGGGTACAGCAATATTTCGATGCCCACGTCTACTCCTCCAACTGGGGGAACTGCCGCCTGCTTCTTCGCCTGCCGCGCGGGACGTTTGACGCGGCGACCATCCGCGATTTCGTCAAGGCTGGACGAAAGAGGCGCTCCCGTTTCGAGAAAGCGTTCGAGGCCATGGACGTCGATGACTGGTGCCTCCTCGACTGGTCGTTCAACGATGACTCGGGCGAACACGTCCGCTTCTCGGAGGAGATGGATGGTGCGGGGTGGATGACGCGCCTGCTGCCAGTACGCGACGAGCTGCTCGGCGGCGATGCTCGCCCGCTTTATCTTGGGTGGCTTGCCCGCCTCGCGAATGATGAGCTACACGATGACGAAATCGAACCGCCGGTGCCTGCGGGATTACAGGCGTTGACGCCCGCACAGGTAGCACTGGCCGAGTTTCTGATGCTGGATGCGGATTGGCTCGCCGCTGCCGCCGAGGCCAGCCCGTCATTATTGGCCCCAGAATCCAGTGGGAGCGAAGGCAGTCGCTTTGATCCCTGGTTACGTGAGTTGCCGGTTGAGGAAATGCGGGCGAAACTGCGCATGCTGCTACAGGGACGCAGCCGTGAAGCGGAGCGAACGCTTCGAAACGCTTTTCTCAAATGGGAGAAGGGTAGGAATGCAAATCAATTGAATTTGCCCAGGCGCCGTCGAATATCCGAAATCGAATCAAGGGTCGCCTCTCATCGTGCCATCCGCGAAAAAAAGGAGCAGGAAGCACGCCAGGCGGCCGAGGTCCGTCGTCGTAAGGAACGCACACGGTACCTCACATCACTTCTCGAGCAGGAAGACACGGCGTGGTCAAGCATCGATGCACAACTGCGACGCACAACGGGCAGCGCCTACGATCAAGCATTCCAGAAGTTGCAGGATCTCGCCGAAGCGTATGAAAACGCGAGGCGGGATGCCGTATTCCGGCGTCGTCTGGCGCAATTGATGTCGAGTCATGGCAAGCGGGGAGCCTGGCTTGCCCGGCTGCAAAAAGCGGGGTATTTGTGGCAACCCAAGTCTTAGCCTCCCTGGCCTGACCTGCTGAATCATTTCCGCAAATCTGGGATGAACTCTGAGCCCAGTTGGCGCAGCATATATCCCAATTTTCGGCGACTTGACCAAGTCATAATAACTTGGACGCCTATGATAGGAAATTGTGCTTACCTTGTTCGCCCCCCGTGTTCGGCTTGCGGTACAGCGCCTCGATACCCATGCGCTTCATCAACGTCCCGACGTGCTTGCGTCCGACTGCGAAGCCCTCTCGCCTTAGCAGACGCGCCAGCATGCGGCCTCCGGCAAACGGGTGCTCCAGATGCAATTCGTCCATGCGGCGCATCAACTCAAGTTCGGCCGTGCTTACCGAACGCGGCACATAATAGGCGCTTGAGCGGCTGATGCCGAGCAGCCTTACCTGTCGCGCCACGGGTAACGCGTGGGTGCGCTCAATCATCTCTTTCCGCTCAGCAAACCGGCTTTGCCGAGCGCGCCGGATAAAAAATCGTTCTCCAGGGTCAACTGGCCGATCTTCGCGTGCAGCGCCTTCAGGTCAACGGGTGGTTCGCTCGCAGGCTGGCTTGCCGCACCAAATACGTCTGCCGCGCGCTCCTGCAACTGCCGCTTCCATTCTGTGATCTGGTTCGGGTGAACATCGAACTGCTGAGCCAGTTCGGCCAGCGTGCGTTCACCCCGCACCGCCGCCAATGCCACCTTTGCCTTGAACGCTGCTGAGTGCGTGCGCCGGGTTCTTTTTGTCATCTTCTGGTTTCCTTTGCCGGCATTATGCCCGGCTCAGAGACCAGCAGCTCCACTTATCCCACTGCCCGAATTTGCGGCGCCACCTCTGAGTACGAAAGTCGCGCACCACCAACCATCATTTCGGACACGTTCGTGCGCGCGTTGTGCAGCGCCTGTTCATACGTCCACTGCTGCGGCTGCTGCGTCGTCTGTCGATGTGGTTAAACACGAGCTCGCCGCCCACTTAACCGAACGGGCCAAAGCATGATGCGGCGCCCTTCCGCTCAGTTCAAATCGCGCGGCCGTGCCGCTCCGCTTCCCTCGACGAGGCGCCGCAGCGTTTCGTTCAGCGCGGCGCTGTATTTCGGATCGTCCCATCGGCTCTCCTGCGAGCCTGACAACTCCTTTATCGCTTCCACCACTTCATCGCGCTGCGGGTGCGTACGCAGTAGGAGAGCGGCCGTGACGATCAGGAGGTCCGTTCGCGCGTCCGCCTCGGCCTTCACGTCGTCTGCGTGTTTTTCCACCTTCGCGCGCCACCAGTCAACGACCAACGCGCCGCCTATGGCGCAGACTACGAGTACTGTGAATACGAATTCCATGAACATTCCGTTTATCCGAGTTGATCGGGAGGGCATATGAAGCCCGCAGCCGAGACCGCACAGCTGTACGCGTGCGCACTGGCAGGTGACGTCGCCGCAGTCATCGAGTGATCGGGAGAAGCCGGTATCTCGGCAAGCCACGCCTGCGCCTGCGCAAGAGCGATCCGCAGCCGTGCGTTCTTCGCGTGCTCAGGTCCCTGTAGCATCAGTTCGAGCTGATCGATATGCGCTTGCCACATGCGCCCCAGAAGACCCGGATCGGGATGCGTGTGGAAGATCGTCGCTATGGCTGACGCTAGTAAGAGCTCTGTTTCGTTCATTTCAAATCCCTGTATCTAGGCGCGGTGCCGGCGTCGCCTCTGCCAACAAACGGGAGAGCACAGGAAGCCCGGTCCTGCGCCCCGTATGCAAATCCTGCTGCCGGCGCAGCGCGCGCCGAGCTGCGTCCGTTAGAGAAGGCTTTCGAACTCGGATCGAACGATTACGCGAGCTACACGCGGGCGTTCGTGGCGCGTGGCAAGGGCTGTTAGCGCCAGTGCCTGAAGCCTCGTTTCCGCATTAAGCTTGATGATCGCCTCTTCTAACTGGTCGATCGTCTGGTCAAGGCGAGCAATGCGTTCGCTAGCTGTTTTGTCTGTCAAGGATTCGCCGCCACGACAGTGCGAAGCATTGAGTTGAGTGAGCTGATGTCTTGTGGCATTGCGGTTCCATTTTAAACTGCAGTTAGCGATATGGCCTGACAGCCATCTCTGAACGTGCCAGAAAAGGGAAAACGCTTGGGCGCAAAATGTTGTCTCGATTCGCCACAGCCCGTAAAAAACCTTGGCGTAAAGCGCCACGTGTCACCGGAAATGCGGGAACGCTGTGGCTTACCGGAACCGGTGGTCGTTGCAGGAATTGTTCGCCGTGCACGTAAAGCGTCCGACGACGATGTGTACGCGACAGAGAAAGCGGATTTACAAGCAATCGCGGACACCTGGCGTCGCCGCATTCAGGAACTGCTCGCCATCCCGTTCCGCATTTACTGCGTCGACAGGCAGGAGGGCGGTCGCGTGATGTGCCGCCTACTCCCTCGTTCCGCATCGTTATTTTGACATAATCTTAATTATCAACGGATCGGCTGTACGGGCTATATCCTAATGTCGGGTTCTGGCTATTTACAGATGTCGTGTTTCTGAACGCTGGCAAGCTGGCAGGCTGCTGCCACGTTGCGGGAGCCCGCCATGAAGCCGGACAGGACACTGGTGAGTCTGAGCATGCGCGAACTGGACAGGCTGAAGGTCATTCAGGCGATCGTTGAGACGGGCCTCAAGCCTGGTCGTGCCGCCGAACGACTGGGATTGACGGTACGTCAGGTCGAGCGGCTGGTGAACCGTTACCGGGAGCACGGCGCGTCGGGCGTGGCATCCGGGCGGCGTGGCCGCCCGGGCAACCGGAAGCTCGACGACGGGCTGGCCTTGCGCGCCCTGACGCTGATCCGCGAGCGCTACCCGGATTTTGGGCCGACGCTGGCCTGCGAGAAGCTGCGCGAGTGTCACGGCATCGGACTGGCGGTCGAGACGGTGCGCACGCTGATGCGGGCAGCCGGACTGTGGGTGCCGCGCAGGGAGCGTCCGCCGAAGATCTACCAGCCGCGTAACCGTCGTGCATGCCTGGGCGAACTGATCCAGATCGACGGCAGCGATCATCGCTGGTTCGAGATCCTATGAGCATCCCGGCCCCGCGAGACACTGATGCCTACAATCAGCATCGCGACGCTACCGTAAAGGAGATGTCAACGTCGACCGTAATTTCCCCAGAAGTGTCGAAGTAAAAATCCCCACCCAATATGCACGGTGATCAGCCGGTT
>NZ_JAGIPX010000106.1 GCF_017814945.1 Paraburkholderia sp. LEh10 | reverse complement strand
ATGGAAGCCGTGCATTTCCAGGTAGGCAACACGATACGTCAAGCGGGCGGGCACAACGCCGATTACGCCGGCGTGGAGCTCAAATACGGGTGGTAACGACGGGTGGTAGCGGCTTGACGATGCGTTCGATGGCGCGGTGACCCTGCCCGATGATGTTTGGTCGCTCTCAACTGGCCTGTTTCCTGGTGCGGCGCAAGCCAGCCCTGGTCGCTATTAACAGCAATACTGTCCAGACTTGACCGGCTGCGGTGCAGGTGCAGGCGCCGCATTCGCCGGGGCAGGCGCCACGTGGCGACTGGCGCTGTTGCGCTTCGCAAAGTCGAGCGCAGTGGCGAACCAGCTTTGTGCTTCGTTGCGACGCGCGAGCCTGCGCAGTACTGCACCCTTGACCCGACAAAGTTCGTTGTAGTGCCAGTAATTGCCGTTCTGGTCGCAATGTAACAACGCGATATCGATTGCATTCAGCGCTTCGTCGTTGCGCCCTTCGCGCATCAGCGCTTTGCCTAGTTGGCAGCGCAAGACGGGAAGTTGGCCGAGGAAGCCAGTCGAGCATAGTTCCTCAGTCGCGGCCGCCAGTCGCTCGGTCGCATTGCGGCCGGGCTCAACGAGGGTCGCGACCCAGGCGTCGTAGCACGAGCAGCAAGCGCGCCAGATCGTAAAGCCAAAACGCGAGGACAAGTCGTTCAGCACGTCGATGCCGCGTTTCGCCGCCGCAGGATCGCCGTTGAGAAGCGCGATCGGCACGAACGCTTCGACGAGTACGTAGCACGTGACCATTTCATAGTCGTACCGCACGGCCGCATCGAAGCTGCGCGCCGCGAGAGCGTATGCGTCCTCGCGATGGCCTTGCAACCACAGCACGCGTGCAAGCGTTGCACGTGCAAGGATGCCGTGCTCGATACGAAGGCCTATGGCACGCCACCGATCCAAAGGCTTGTCGTATGCTTCGATCATTCGTTCCAGCAATTGACGCGCGCGCGACTGGTCACCTGCATAGTGATGTGCAACCCCTTCGATGCGCGCCGCAAGTACAACGTCTGTCTCGTTGCCAGTGCTGCGCGCAAGATCGCCAAAGCGCTGGGCAAAGGTCAATGCGTCCCGCGCATGCCCTGCGTATTGGCTCCAGTTCCATAGGCCCCAATGCGCGCGTGAAACATAATCAGACCGTCCGGCCTCTGCCGATTCATTCAAAACGGACATCCATGCTTCGCGCGTCTCGGACAATGGTCCTTCCGTATAGATTAGCGCCGCTGCCAACCCCGACACCAGCCGCAAACGCGCCTCGTGGCTCACGTGGAAAGCATCTTGCCGGTCCCGTGGAATCAGGCGCAGCGCGGCACGCGCCCATCTGTAACCTTCGTCTACCAGCGAAAGGTCGTAAAGGTAAGGGACCGTTACGGCGGCTAGTGCGATGCCAACGGAAGGGTCCCCGCGACCACAAAGCGTCCACTCGAGCGCAGCGCGCACGTTGCCGAGTTCGCGCGTGAAGTGTCTGAGCCATTCCACGATGGGCCGTTCTATCCACCGCGTATGGTCGGCCTCGGCAAGCTGGAGGAAAAGCGTTGCGTGCGCACCGGCGGCGCGGAAACGTTCGCCGTTGTCGTCGAGTTGCTGTAGCGCGTAAGCGCGCGTTGTTTCTAATAAACGGTATCGATAAGTAGGCCCCTCGGGATCCGAGACCAGCAATGATCGCGAGACGAGACCAGTTACGGCATCAAGCGCCGCCATGCGGGTCAGTCCGGCATGTTCCGCCATCGCGCATGCCATGTCGAGCGTGAAGCCGTTGACAAACATGCCTAGCCAGCGCAATAGCTTCCGTTCGTCCTTGCTGAGCAAGCCATAACTCCAGTCGAGCGTCGCCTTGAGCGTTTGATGACGCGGCAACGCCGTGCGCCAGCCTCCCGTCAGTATCCTGAAACGATCGTCCAGGTTTGCCGCGAGCAGGCCGATTCCCAGCACGGCGGCGCGCGACGCCGCCAGCTCCAGTGCCAGCGGAATGCCGTCGAGCCTGCGGCAGACTTCGCCTGTCAGACGGACGCTCGTTTCGTCGAACGACAAATGTGCACCGTCCGCTTGCGCACGTGCCAGGAAGAACCTCACGGCGGGTGTGCGCAGCACATCGCTTGCCGAATCGGTCGATGCCGGTACAGTAAGCGGCGGGACCTGATAGACGAGTTCGTCACGTACACGCAATGCCTCGCGGCTTGTGGCGAGCACGCGGGTACGGGAGCTTGCATCCGCAAGCGCCTCCGCCACGGCGGCGACGGTGTCGAGCACCTGTTCGCAATTGTCGAGTACAACCAGCGCCTCGCGATCTCGCCAATCCACGGCAATCTGTTCCAGTCCTGCACTCGTCGCGGACAGCCTGCTCCCTGTCGCATATGCGAAGGCGTCGAGTGCCGACTGTGCGTCGCACGCGGCGGCCAATGGCACGAATACAACCCCATCGGGGAACTCCGCTCGCATGCGGTGTGCGACCTCGATGGCAAGGCGCGTCTTGCCAATGCCTCCTGTCCCCGTCAACGTGACGGTCCGGTGTGTTCGTAGCGCCCGTTGCACGCCGTCCAGAACGTCTTGCCGGCCAATCAGCTTCGGGATGCGCGCGGGCAATGGCCGATGTACGGGCTCAACGGCTCCGTCGGCAGCGGAAGCATCGTCATCGTTCTCTACATTCGCATTGCCCCCGGGTTGGCCCGTGCGTTGCGAATCTGGCTGAAGCACCAGACGGTAGCCGCGTCCGGGCACCGTGACGATCAGCTTTGCGTCCGCCCCCAACACCTTGCGCAGTGCGGATAGGTGCACATAAATGTTATTTTCCTCTACGACCGTGGTTGGCCAGACCGACGCCATCATTTCGTCTTTTGTGACGGTTCGGCCGCTGGCCGAAGCGATGGTGACCAGGATATCGAATGCGCGCGATCCGATCTCCAGCACTTCATTACCTCGGCGCAAAATCCGCCTTGCGGTATCGATCTCACATTGACCGATCTGAATGACGGGAGGGCTGCAAGCGACGATTGTTGTTGAGTCCATGGCGGTTTCGTCTGACGTTGGTCGGGGTACTGGACGGCAAGTTGCGTCTATGCTCGTGCCTGACAGGCGTGCGGACGTGAAGCCCGGATGTGAAGCTCTTTTGAGAGCCGGAACCCACAATATGCGCGCCTCAGGATATTCAGCCCGTTACAGGCGAATTAAATTTTGTTAATGCCTAATGGCATCGGGAATCACTTTACCAATGCTCTCGACGTCCAGGTGGAAGTCAAGTCGAACATTAAATATATTTAACGAAGCATGAAAAGCGAATCCTCATTTACAGGCGATAATCGAGGCTTGAATGTCGGTGACGAGACAAACGGCCACTAAACGACCACTGCACACGCAGGCCATGCCGAGCCCATGTCCGGCAGACCGTACATAACCCGCGATTGACCAAATATGAAAATCCTGTTAGTAGAAGATAACCGGCAGGTGGCGGGTTTCCTGAAAAAGGGGCTCATGGAAACCGGCCACGTGGTTGACTCCGCATACGATGGTCGCGATGGAATGTTTCTGGCAATGGGCGCGTCGTACGATGCGATCATCCTGGACCGGATGCTGCCAGGTGGAATCGATGGACTGAGCATCGTCTCAGCGTTGAGAGCGACCGGTAACAAGATTCCGATCCTGATCCTGAGCGCCCTTGACGAAGTGGATGAGCGAATTCGCGGGCTGAAAGCGGGCGGTGACGACTACGTCGTCAAGCCTTTTGCCTTTGGCGAGGTGTTGGCGAGGCTAGAGGTGCTAACACGCCGCTCGCAGGACAGCATGCTTGAAACGACATTGCAGGTGGGTGATCTTTGCCTCGATCTCCTTTCCAGGAAGGCATCGCGTGCTGGCAAGCCGATCGTCCTGAAATCACGGGAGTTCAAGCTGCTCGAGTACATGATGAGACATGCCGAACAGGTCTTGACGCGCACCATGCTGCTAGAAAATATCTGGGAATACAATTTCGACCCGCAAACGAACGTGATCGATGTGCACGTCAGCAAACTGCGGCAAAAAATAGACGCCGGTTTTGACAGGTCTCTTTTGCGAACTGTGCGAAACGCTGGATACATGCTTACCGCCGACATCTGAATCCCGACAATGGGAAGCCGCAGCCGTCATGATGAACTTCGAAAAATTCACAACCCAAACGTTATGGGATGACGGCTGTTTCATCCTGTCGCGTGTGACGACGCGTGGAGGAGCGAGGATCCGGCTGACAACAAAGGTCTCGGGGGACCAGGCGGCGGCGGATGCCGAGGCGTTGCTCGAACATTCATACGGACTGAGAACGCTGCTTGACCGGCATCACTTTGCCCGGCCTGAATCGCTTTCGAAAGAAGACGGCAGAATGGCGCTGTATCTTGAGGATCCGGGCGGTGTGGTCCTGTCTTCAATTGCGACCCGTTTGCTGCCGCTCGGCAAGGTGTTGTCGATCGCAGCTAACGTCGCGGCGGCGCTCAATGCATTGCACGCACGTGGCCTCGTTCACAACGATGTGCGGCCCGAACACGTTCTGGTTGACGAGCAAACGGAAGCGGTCGCCATGACAGGTTTTGGATTGACCTCGATTGCTTCGACGGATGATCTCGACAACGTTCCGTCAGCGTTGTTGATGGATGTATTGCCGTACATGTCACCAGAGAGAACGGGACTCGTGAACCGGCGAGCCGATTGCCGCTCGGACCTGTACTCGCTTGGAATCCTGCTCTACAGAATGCTGACGGGTGAATTCCCGTATCTGGCACGTTCGGCGAGGGAATGGCTCCATTGCCATATCGCGAAAGAGCCGATTTCCCTCGACGAATACCATCTCGATGTTCCCGAGCCGGTAGCCGCTATTATCAATCGACTGCTGTCGAAAGCTACCGAGGATCGATATCAGACGGCGCGAGGTTTGGAGCATGATCTGCGGTTGTGTGCAGACAGGTGGCGGCAGGATGGGCGAATTGCACCGTTTCCGCTGGGCGCGGCAGATGCGCCTGACCGTTTGCTGATCCCTGAACGCTTATACGGACGCGAAAGAGAAGTTCAAACGCTGATTTCCGCGTTCGAACGGGTTGCCAAAACCGGCTCTACGGAATTTGTCCTTGTGTCCGGGTACGCGGGAATCGGCAAATCTACGCTAGTCGAAGAATTGCACTGGACGATGCATCGCTCGGGCGGTCGCTTTGCATCGGGAAAATTCGACCAGTACAAGCGCGACATTCCGTACACAACGATCGCACAGTGTCTGGAGACGCTCGTTCGGCAGATATTGTCCGCAAGCCCCGCCGACCTGGAAGGATGGAGAATCCGGATACGCGAGGCATTGGGTGTGCACGGACAACTGGTGCTGAATCTGATTCCGGAACTCGCGCGCATCGTCGGCCAGCAGCCCCCAGTTCCTGAACTGCCGCCTCAGGAAGCACAGACAAGGTTTGTCGGGGTGTTGAGCCGGTTCGTAGGGGCGTTCGCCAGCCCCGGCCAACCACTCGTGCTGTTTCTGGACGATCTGCAATGGCTGGATGCAGGCACGATATCGGTACTGGAGAGCCTCGCGAAAACGTCCGACATCCGGTACGTGATGCTTATCGGCGCCTTTCGCGACAACGAAGTCGGCCCAGCGCACCCTATGACGCAAGTGATCGAGAAGATCCGCGCGAGTCATGTCGGTGTTCATGAAATCGTGCTTGCACCGCTGTCTTTGACAGAAGTCGCCCGTCTCGTTCGCGACGCATTGCACGCCGACACAGTGCACAGCAGGCAGCTTGCTCAGTTCGTGTTCGAGAAGACGGGTGGGAATCCGTTTTTCGTCGTTCAGTTCCTTCGCGTTCTTGCCGACGAGTGTTATATCGCCTTCGATCATCAGCGCCGCGAATGGGTCTGGAATGTCGAGCAGATTGAGAAACGCGGTTTTCCCGACAGCGTAGTCGACTTGATGGTCGGCAAAATCGGACGTCTTTCCGATTCAACGCGCAAGGCGCTCGCCAAATTCGCCTGCCTGGGGGCGAATGCCTCGGCAGCGGTGCTTGCACGCGTGAGTGACCAGCCGCAGGAAGCTGTCCATGCTGCCCTTGCAGACGCCGTCGAACAGGGGCTTGTCTATCGTCGGACGGACGGCTACGCGTTCGCTCACGACAGGATTCAGGAAGCGGCCTACGCGCTTGTCACTAACGATGAACGTGCTCACTTGCATCTGCATATCGGGCGAAGGCTGGATGGCGATGACGACGATCCCGATGTCGAAGGAAATATCTTCGAACTCGTCAACCAGTACAACCGCGCAATCGCCGTGCTCGAAGATGCACGAGAGCGCGAGCGTGTGGCGAAACTTGATCTCCGCGCCGGCCGTTGCGCGAGGGCGTCATCCGCTTATGGTTCCGCCCTAGCGTATGCGGCAGTCGGCAGTAGTCTGCTCGGCGACAACGCATGGCATACGCACTACGGCGAGAAGTTCGCGTTGGAACTGCTTCGCGCTGAATGCGAATTCCTGACTGGGAACTCCAGGGCGGCTGATGACCGGCTACGTGACATCGCCGTGCACGTGAATAGCCTGCCGGATCGCGCTTCCGTCACGTTCCTCCGCGTGACCCTGCATACTGCGCTGGACGAGGTGCAGGTTGCGGTGGACATCTGCCTCGAGTACCTGCGTCACATAGGCATCGACTGGGTAGCGCATCCTGGGCGCGAGCAGGCGGAAGCGGAATATCAGCGGCTTCTTGAACGGATTGGACAAAGACCTGTCAAGTCCCTGATCGATCTTCCGTTTCTCGACGATGAAGCGTTAGAGGCGACCCTTAATGTACTGATAGCTGTCCTGCCGCCCGCTTTTTTCAGCGACGAAAATCTGGTATGCCTCGTGTTGTGCAGAATCGCCAATTTGAGTGTCGCGCATGGAAACTCGGATGCCTCTTCGCTGGGTTTTGCGTATCTGGGGATGGTTGCAGGCCCGCTGTTTGGCGACTATCAGGCCGGATTCGAATTCGGCAGCCTCGGACTGGCGCTGGTAGACGACAAGGGACTTGAGCGGTTCAAGGCACGCGTGTACATGTGCGTTGCTTATCATGTGATGCCGTGGACACAACCGATGCATGCCGGTATCCCGCTGTTGCGACGCTCGTTCGCGGTAGCGAAGGAAAGAGGCGACCTCACATACATCGGTTTTAGCAGCTGCTGCCTCGTCACGAGCCTGTTGGCATCCGGCCATCCGCTCGATCAGACTGAAGAAGAAGCGGTTGAGCGTCTGCGTATCGTTCGCGAAGCGGGGTTCGGGCTCATCGTCGACATCATCACGGCGCAACTCGAAGTGATACGAGGCCTGCGAGGGCTGGCACCCTGGCTTGGATCGTCTGGAGAGGAATATGCAGACAGAGCCACTTTCGAGCAGCATCTGGAGAGCAATCCCGCGTTGGCTATAGCGGAATGCTGGTACTGGATCCGTCAGCTCCAGGGCCAATACCTGGCCGGTGACATAGCCGGCGCGCTGACGGCTGCGGGAAAAGCGTCACCTTTGCTGTGGACATCTGCGGGCCATTTCGAGCTGGCGGAATATCATTTCTTTGCAGCACTGACGCGATTGCGGCACGACGAAGTGACCGGCGACGAACGAGCCGCCAATGTGGCATTCCTGGCGGAACACGTGGATAAACTGCGGATCTGGAGCCAGCATTGCCCGGCCAACTTTGCTTCTCGAGTCGCGTTGGTCGATGCGGAAATCGCTCGCACGCAAGGGCGCGAATTCGATGCCATGCGCGAATATGAACGTGCGATCCGGCACGCGCGCGAGAACCGGCTACCGCACATCGAAGGTCTTGCGAACGAAGTCGCGGGGCGGTTTTACATGGACCGCGGGTTTGCCGCCATTGGGTTCGTTTACTTGCGCAACGCACGCCTCGCCTACACGAACTGGGGCGCCGCGGCGAAGATCAGATCACTCGACGCCTGCTATCCCGAGCTCGCGGCGGGTAGTGCGGCAGTGATGCCAAACGAAGCGGTCGGAGATCGATTGCAGATGGAAACGGTCGTCAAGGCTTCGCAAGCGATTTCGGGCGAGAGAGTCCTCGAGCGACTTATGCATACGCTGATGTCGATCGTGCTCGAACATGCGGGTGCCCGGCGGGCATTGCTGATATTGCCGGACGGCGAACGTGTCTGCGTCGAGGCCGAAGCCGCTGCAATCCGCGAAGGCAGTCAGGTGAAAGTGGGTCGGAGGGTTGCTTCGTCGCAAATGTTGCCGCTGTCGATGCTGCATCACAGCTTTCGCACTCGCGAGCTTCTACTTATTGACGATGCGTCGTCCGCCAATCCATTTTCAGTGGATGAGTACTTCGTTGGCAGAGATTCGCGGTCAGTCTTGTGTCTCCCGCTGGTCAAGCAAACGCGTGTGATAGGTGCGTTGTATCTTGAGAACGAGCTTGCGCCCGGGGTCTTTACGCCTTCACGAACGGCGGTGCTGAAACTGCTCGCTTCGCAAGCCGCCATATCGATCGAAAATGCCTCTCTCGAAGAAGTCGAAGCACTGCTCGAAGAAAAAGACGCATTGTTGCATGAGGTGCATCATCGCGTGAAAAACAATCTTCAGCTGATTAGCAGCCTGCTGAGTCTGCAGGCGGCACGGGTCGCCGACAGGTCGATGGCGGAACTGTTTACGGACAGCCGCAACCGTGTGCGGTCAATGGCGATGGTCCACGAAAATCTCTATCGGGCGGGTAACTTTGCTCGCATCGACATGGCCGGCCACGTCCGAAATCTGTGTGGACATCTCGCGCGCGTTTACGAATTGAGCAAGCTGAACATTACGTTGGACGTCGTCGTCGACGATGTGCAACTCGACATGAACCGGGCGGTGTCTTGTGGGCTGATCATCAATGAGCTGGTTTCGAACGCTCTTAAACATGCGTTTCCGGACGGACGCCGCGGCCGACTGCGAGTCGAACTGGCGCTCCGAGATGATCGAGCGTGCAGGCTAAGCGTTTCCGACGATGGTGTAGGATTGTCTACCGATTTTTCGTTCAAACACGCAGACTCTCTGGGCCTGCAACTCGTCTCCGACCTCGCGCACCAGTTGCATGCGTCGATTCAGCTGGATAGGAGTGCTGGCACTAACTTCAACATTCACTTTCAACTCTAGGTATCACGCAGGCCTTGCCATGGCACCAGCGCGCATTCTCATTGTGGAAGACGATCGGGTGGTCGCACGTGACATCGCCCAACAAATGGTCCAATGCGGTCACACGGTCGTAGGTAGTACTGCAAGCGGCGAAGAGGCTATCGTCCTCGCAACGGATGCGCAACCCGATCTCGTCTTGATGGATATCAGACTCGAGGGCGAGCTTGACGGCATCGATGCGGCTCGGCATCTGCGCGAGGCACATCATCTGCCAATTGTTTTTCTCACCGCCTATGCCGACGAGGAGACCGTCCGGCGTGCCACCGTCACAGAGCCTTTCGGGTACCTGCTCAAGCCTTTTGACGATCAGCAATTGCGCACCGTCGTGGAGATGGCGCTTTATAAGCACGCCGCCGAACGGCGCTTGAGAGAAAGCGAGCAACGTTATGCCGTGACGCTTTCGAGTATCGGTGATGGGGTGATCGCGACGGACTGCGATTCACGCATTACGTTCATCAATCCCGTAGCAGAGGCTCTGACAGCATCGGCGCGCTGCGATGCCATCGGTCAGCCGCTCGGGAAAGTTCTGCAATTGATCGATGAGGATACGCGCGTGCCCGTCGAGAACGTGGGAGCGGATGGCTGGCTTGCTGGCTTGCCGTCCCGCATGCCGGGTCGGACCGTGCTTGTTGGCCGCGACGGTCGCGAAGTGCCCGTCGAAAATAAAGGTTCGCCTATTGTCGGCGACGGCGGTAAGGTCGTCGGCATGGTGCTAGTTATCCGCGATATAAGCGAGAGGCGTCGCGCAGAGGAAGCGGAAATCTTGCGCGAAACCAATGAGCGCCTGGGCATTGCGATGTGTGGATCGAATGTCGGTGTATGGGAATTGGATGCTGCCAAAGCAGAAAACAGGTACGAGTCGCTGCGATTATGGAATGTATGGCAATGGCTTGGCTATCCCGAGCGTGCTGGTTCGTCGAGCTTTGAATCATTCATCGATCTGGTTCACCTTGACGACCGCATGTACGTCAGAGGCGCGTTTGAACGCGGCTTCGCAGATGCATTGGGCGTGTTAGAGATCGAGCACAGGTTGCTGCACCGGGATGGTTCGCATCGCTGGGTCCTTGCACGCGGTACGATGCGTAGGAACCCGATCGGCGTGCCTGTCTGCCTGAGCGGTACGCTCGTCGACATTACGGAGCTCAAGATAGCGGAACAGGCGCTTCGGGCCAGTGAAGAACGGTTTCGCGGAACCTTCGAAAACGCTGCTGTCGGTATCGCGCATTGTGATTCCAACGGGCGCTTCCTGCGCGTCAATCAGCGCTACTGTGATATTGCAGGCTATACGAGAGAGCAACTGCTCAATATGGCCTTCAGAGATATCACGGACGCCGACTACGCTTCTGCGAGCCTTGCCCGTTTTCATTTGTTGAAAGAAGGACAGATTTCGCACTACACGGAAGAAAAGCCGCTTGTGCGGAGTGACGGGTCCCAGGTCTGGATCAGCGTTTGCGTATCGGTTCAACGGGATTCGAGCGATCGGATCATTCATTCAATCGCAATCTTGCAGGATATATCCGAGAGAAGGGCGCTTGAGGAAGCAGTACGCATCGCGAAAGACGATGCAGAATCCGCCAATAAGGCGAAGGATCAGTTTCTTGCCAATATCAGCCACGAACTGAGAACGCCGCTTAATGGGATTCTTGGCTATGCGCAAATCCTTCACCGCGATGACACGCTCGACGTCCGGCAAAAAGCGAATATTGCAGTTATCGAACAAAGCGGCAATCACCTCCTGACACTGATAAACGATTTGCTCGACTTTGCGCGGATGGGTACGGGCAGGATCGAATTGCAGTCGGAGGACATCCTGCTCGCGCCGTTTCTCGAACTGATCACGGAGATTGTCGGCGTGCGGGCAAGGGAAAAAGGGCTGGCGCAAACCTGCGTGATCGCGCCCTGCCTGCCAACGGCGATACGTGTCGATGACAAGCGTCTGCGTCAGGTGCTGCTCAACCTGCTCTCGAATGCCGTGAAGTTTACCGACGAGGGCGAAGTCAGGTTTGCGGTCAGCCAGATTGGTCCGGGCGTGCTGCGCTTCGAGGTTCGAGACACGGGAGTAGGAATCCGCCCTTGCCAGCTGGGCAGGATCTTCCAGCCGTTTGAACAGGCCGGCGATCTCGAACGACGCAGCGCCGGCGCGGGTCTGGGGCTGGCTATTAGCCAGCAGTTGGTGCGGTTGATGGGCAGTGAGATATTTGTAGAGAGTTATGACGGACAGGGCAGTCGGTTCTGGTTCGATCTCGCGGTGCCTTTCGCAATCGCGGGTTCATGCGACGCGGCAAGCGGGTCAGTCATGCGACCCTCGTCGTCCGGTGCGTTAGACACGACTACGACGCTTTTGGTGCCGGCACAGCACAATATGGAGACGCTGCATCGGCTGGCGTTACGCGGGTCCATGAGCGATGTCATTCGACACGTGGAATCCCTCCAGGAAATTGATGCGCGTTATTGCTTGTTCGTGTCGAAGGTGCGTCGGCTCGCAGAGAACTATGAATCACAGATGCTGTTGTCCTTCATCGAGGAACATTTGAAAGGAAGCTAGCCGGCATGTCGGAACATTTGAATAATGGCCAGCCAGTCGTCCTCGTTGTCGACGATACTGCATCGAACCTCGGGCCGGTGGTGGACTTTCTCGAAGGGAAAGACCTGATGGTATCCGTCGCGCGCGACGGTGCAGAGGCGTTGCGGCGGGCAGAGCTGGTGCGGCCCGACATCATATTGCTGGACGTGATGATGCCAGGGATGGACGGGTTCGAGACATGCCGTCGTCTGAAAGCTAATCCCGTGACTCGCGAGATCCCGGTGATTTTCATGACGTCGTTGTCGCGGACAGAGGACAAGACAGGCGGGTTTCGGCTCGGGGCCGTCGATTACATTACGAAGCCTCTGCAAATGGAGGAGTTACTGGCCCGTGTTCAAACTCATCTGAAGCTGCGGCGGCTGCAAAAAGTTCTGCAAGCGCAGAATGCCCGTCTGCAGGAAGAAGTGAGAAGCCGGGAAGCAGCGCAGAACGCACTGGTCGAGATGATCAACAGTGTGCGCAACACATCAAATGCCATCGCACACGATCTGCGAACTCCGCTGACGGAACTCCGTTCGCGGATGGAGGCGCTGATTCACTCCCTTAAAGAGAAGGTGGACGTCGACGCTTTGGAAAGGCTTGAGGGAGCGCTTTCTGATATCGATCGCGTGATCAGGATATTCAACGCGCTTTTGCGGCTCGCTGAAATCGATGCCGGCGTGCGCCGGTCCGGTTTTACGACGAGCGACGTAGCGGAAATTGTCTCCGAAGTGGTTGACTTCTACCAACCTCTGGCCGAATTGCGGGGCATCGTGTTGTCGATAAACGGCCCGAGCAATTTGCCCGTGATGGCTGACCCGTTGCTGATCGCACAAGCCATCGGAAATGTGATTGACAACGCATTGAAGTTCGCGCGGACACGTGTACAGATAACGTTAACCGATCGTGAAGACGCGGTTCACGTGGCCGTGGCCGACGATGGGCCTGGAATTTCCGACGCGGAGAAGTCGAAAGTGACGGACAGGTTTTACCGTGGAGACGCCAGCCGTGGCACGCCAGGCGTGGGATTAGGGCTGTCACTGGTGAAGGCGGTTGCGACCTTGCATCGCGGTACGCTGTCACTGAAAGACGAAAGTCCGGGGCTGTTGATCAGTTTCGCGATTCGTAAGTAATCGAAGGCACGATGAAGGCACGACCCGCATAAGGTGTGTGGGGCAAGCATGTTGCTGCCGATATCGAATTGCTGCGGGGCGGGCGGGGACGGCATTCGCCTTGCGGACCCACTCTGGACTCTGCGATGCCGATGCGGTCACGCAATGGCATACTGCCCGTCGGCGATGGTAGTGATCGGGTGCGGTCGACGCGCAAGTGCCGAAGGGCAGGGGGCAAGCTTTGCGTGCAAAGCGAGGCAATCGGCGCAATAAGGCGAATCAGGCAGGGAACGGCACGAAATGGCAGATATCGTCAATGGCATGCGCATTTTCGTCCGGGTAGTCGAGACGGGTTCCTTCACGGCTGTAGCGAAGGAAAACGATGTTACCGCCGCGCAAGTCTCGCATGCCGTGACGACGCTCGAAGAGCAGTTGCAGACAGTGGTGTTGCATCGGACGACGCGCCATTTGTCGCTGACGGAGTCCGGCGGGCGCTTCTATGAACGTGCGAAGGCGATCCTCGCGGATCTCGATGCCGCCACCGATGAAGCACGAAACGCGAGCGTCCTGGCGGCCGACCGCGTGCGTCTGCACTGCGCGCCCGGTCTCGCGCAAAACCTGGTGGCGGCTGCACTGGTGAGCTATCAGGCGGCTCATTCGGAAGTTCACGTCGAACTGAAGGTCGAGCAAAGCATGCCGAATCTCGTGGAGGACGGCTATGACCTTTCGCTCATTTCCGCAACGCAGCTTCCCGATTCGGTCTACGTTGCGCAACCGCTCAGCACAGCGTATTCGGTGATGATCGCGTCGCCGGGCTATCTGGAGAGCAACGCCATGCCGCGCACGTGCGACGATCTCGCTTCCCACACGCTCCTCGAACTGGAATCGCCCGTCGCGCCGCCCGACGAGTGGCTTGTGGCTTCTGGAAAGTGAACAGGAAACGCATCTGCTGACGATCCGAAAATCGCCGCTCCAGATCAATGTACCCGACGTGATGCGCGCGCCCTTGCTGGCGGGGCGGGCATCGGCACGCTCCCCACGTACTCCGTGGCGGACGACCTGGCTGCCGGCGTGCTCGTGCGTGTGCTGCAGCAATACCGGCTGCGCCCCTTCATCGTGTATGCGGTGTATCCGTCGCGGCGCTACCTCGAAGCCAAAGTGCGGACGCTGCTCGACCATCTGCGGACGACGCTCTCGCTCTCGCTAAAAGACGCGATGACGCGCGTCGAGACGCTCGCGCAGACGGCGGCACAACAGGTGTAACCCGAGCGCGCTTTCTCGACGATTTGCGCAGGGATCGCAATGATTACCTGCAACTCAATCAAGAATCTTTATCCCGTCCCCCGACTTAATTGGGCGGCAAGCGCTCAGCAGACTGATTTCCAACCGATAGATATACGCTGCACTCCACAGCCGCTACCGGGACGTGGTCGACTACGCGCTGCCGTTTGCGCTTTTTCTCTACACCGCGAAGATGCAGCGCGCGAGCCTCGCAGATCATCTGGCGTTGATCGTCGTGCTGATCGCGGTGATGCTGTTGCCCTATTTCGCCTCGCTGCCGGTATCGCGGTTCGTATTCAGGACTGACCTCACGCACACGGTACGGGCCGTTACGATCGGCATGCCGAATCTCGCATCGGTCGGCTTGCCGCCGCTGCGTGCGGTCTACGGTCCCGATAGCGACCTGAGCGTGGCGATTGCGGTGACGACCGCGGCTGTCGTGATGTCGCCTGCGGCGCTCGTGTTGCTGGAGCGCGCGCAATCGTCAACCGGCGTTGCTGGCGCGCAAGCGGTGCGTGGCCGCGATGGTCTGGTTTTGGCGGCGCTATGCAATCCTATGCAATACGTTCGTGAAGCCGGTCGTGCTCGCACCGCTGCCAGGTTTTGCCGTATCGCTCGCGGGCTGGAGCCTGCCGACGCTGCTGACGTAGTCGCTGAACATCATCGGCAGAACGACAGCGGGGCTTGCGTTGTTTTCGACGGGGCTCGTCCTCGCAGCCCAGCCGTTGAGGCTCGACGCGCAGGCCTTGTTTGGCGTGCTTTTGAGCAATATCGTCCAGCCGCTGCTTGCATTTGCACTCGTCAGCCTGCTCGCGTTACCAGCAACCGTGGCGGGGCAGGCAGTATTGCTCGCGGCGATTCCGAGTGGCTCTTTCGGCATTTTGTTCGGTTTGCCGTACGGCGTAAAAGACGTGTCAGCGGGCTCGACGCTGGTTGCCTCGGGCCTGCTGTCGGCCGTAACACTGAGCGTCGCGATCCTCGTCTGCGCGCATCCGTAGATGGGGGCGTCGCATCACCTTTCTTCCCCACCTGGCAGGCATGCCAGATGTGTTGGCGGCAAGTTCGAGCCAGCGCACGGGCTTTGCCCTATCGCGAACCGGCGTAAGCTTGCACGACTTCGCGCGATGCGGGGGCCTCGGATCGTCCAAACAGAGGCAATGTGACAGCCGCCGATAACGACGCTTCAGAACAATTCAGGATTGCGGCGAGCGTATATGAGCGCGGGAGTGCATCGCGCCTGTGCGGCGCGGCTGGAAGATGCTCTTGCAGAAGCCAATCCTTCGACCTTCGCAGATCGTGTGTGCGATCCGCCTGTTTACTCTGCGCTTCAGGACATTTAACGGCAGCACATAGTATCTTGCGTCGTGCGTTGCTACGCTCAAAAGTAACCGTTGGCAAAAGCGCGGTATGACGTATTTCCGAAAAGGTTGATCGATGCATATTCCCGAACTCCCCGTTCAGCTTGGTACGCCATCGGACCTTGAAAGTCCGTATTCGTCACTGGAGTACCGCCAGCATCAAATGTTTCCGCGCCTGTCTGCCGCGGATATCGAGAGCCTGCGTCGGTTCGCGACGCCGATGTCATTTAGCGACGGCGACTACATCTTTAAGACGGGCCGTGTCGCGCTTGGCCTGTTCGTGCTCTTGCGCGGTCGCGTGCGCATCTTTTCGCGCGACAGCTTCGGCCGCAAGACGCTCGTCACAGAGCACGACGACGGTCACTTCATGGCGGAAATGGCGCAACTGTCTGGCAAACCCGCGCTGATCGACGGGCTATGCCTGACCGATTGCCAGACGCTGGTGCTGGAACCGGAGAAACTGCGAGCGCTAATCGTCGCGGATGCGCAGTTAGGCGAACACATCATGCGCGCGCTGATTCTGAGACGGCTTGGACTTATCGAGCAGGGGCTCGGTCCGATCATCGTCGGCAACGGTGGCGATCCTCAACTCGTCAGACTGCAAGGCTTCCTTCGCCGCAATGCCTATCCGGCTACCGTGATCGATGCGCGGCACGATGCCGAGGCCGCCACGCTGCTCGGGGATATCACAACGGGTGCCGCCGACTTTCCGGTTGTCTTCTGTCCGAACGGTTCGGTTCTGCGTGCGCCGGATGAGGCCCAACTCGCGTCTTGTCTCGGGCTCGTCCCCACCTTCGAGCGCACTCACGTCTACGACGTCGCCATCGTTGGCGCGGGACCAGCAGGTCTGGCGGCGGCTGTGTATGCGGCAACAGAGGGTCTTTCCGTTGCCGTATTCGACCAGCGCGCGCCGGGAGGGCAGGCGGGGGCGAGTTCCCGAATCGAAAACTATCTCGGCTTTCCGACGGGCATTTCCGGCCAGGCGCTGGCCGCGCGGGCGTTCCAGCAGGCGCTGAAGTTTGGCGCGCATCTGGCGATTCCGGGCAAGGTCATCGGCGTGGAATGTGAGGGCGCTCAGTTCATGCTGAAGCTGTTCGACGGCCAGCAGATCAATGCCCGCACCGTGGTGGTGGCGAGCGGGGCGACTTACCGCAAGCCGTACGTGAATGGGTTCGAGCGCTTCGATGGACGCGGTATTTACTACTGGGCGTCACCCATCGAGGCAAAGCTCGCGCGAGGCCAGGACATCGTGCTGATCGGCGGCGGCAATTCGGCCGGACAGGCGACCGTGTTTCTTGCCAATTTCGCTCGCAGTATCCGTGTTCTGATTCGCGGCGCCGACCTGCATGCAAGCATGTCGAAGTATCTGGTCGACCGTATCGGCTCCTTGCCCAACGTTAGCGTGTGCACGCGCTGCACGTTGCACGCGCTGGACGGCGACGAGGCGGGTCTCACGCACGTACGCGTGCGGCGCGAGGGAGACGCCGCGGATGAAGTCGTCGCGACGCGGCACCTGTTTCTCTTCATCGGTGCAGACCCGAAGACCGACTGGCTCGCGTCGAGCGGCGTCGAACTCGATAGCCGTGGGTTCGTGGTGACGGGCGCGATGCTGCGAAGCGGAGGGCAGGGCGGGATGATCCATGCGTTTCCCTTGCAGACGAGCTTGTGTGGCATGTTCGCGGTGGGTGATGCGCGCGCCGAATCGACCAAGCGCGTGGCGTCCGCGGTAGGCGACGGCGCTGCCGTCGTCAGCCAGATTCACGCGTACCTGAGTCAGGCAACGGCGACGATGCAGAACGTTTAAGAACAATTAGCCGCAATGATGTGCCGCACTCGCTATGCTTTCTCGCAAGTAGCGTTGAATTGAAGGAGCACGTCATGATGGGCTGAGTTTGGGCGCGTTTCGGCGCCCGTTTTCTCGCGCTGCTGATATGCGGCGTTATCGCGTGTCCTGCGACGATGCTTGACTTTCAACGCCCCATAGAAGACCGTATTAATTCTGTCAACACCCGGATGCAGCAATGGTGCGGCAAAGCGAGAGCGCGTTGACACTTTTATATCCCTTTGGATCGCAATCAAAGCGTCAATTCGCGTATGTCCGTATTAAATTTGCCACTTCGCCTCCTACACTTCGAATCCCCGTCCGTAAGTCGTTGATCTTATGGAAAATTCTCTGCACATCGCAGAGCCGGTCGCGCTTGCCCGTCCGCGAGGCGCGCATCGGTTCGAAGCATTCAGTCCCAAGCTCGGGCGCCGGATGACGTTCTATCGCCGCGCCTTGCTTGAACAGTGAGTGTTGCTTGAAGCTGATCCCCTGGTGATCGTCTTTTGCGAGCGGCCGGGCTACGTGCAGATCAACGGACAGAATCGTCTTGCGGACTTCTGAGTTCGTTACGTTGATCGAGATGGATTAGTTATCCTTGATGAATTCCTTGCGAATGCGCGATGCAACGAAGTCAGATCGCGCTCTCGACGCGCACACACTTTCGATCCGGCAGGTCGCGCCGGCCGAACTGGCCGCCGCGCGGCCTGTCGGCGCGTTCCGCCGCGTACGCGCTGTCGGTGGTGGGCGCGCTGTTCCGCTGGCTGATCGAGCAGCGCTACGTGCTCGCCAACCCCTTTGCTGGTATCAGGGTGCGCGGGAGGACGCGCGTGACGCCGCTCGACACGTCGCGCGGTTTCACCGAAGGCGAATGGCTGCTGGTGCGCACGATTGCCGACGGGCTCGAATGGTCCGTATGGCTGGTCGGAGCCGGCGGCGCAACGGCTGCGCTTTCTGCTCGATTTTGCCTACGCAACCGGACTGCGCGCGGGCGAACTCGTCGACGCCACGCTCGGCGACATTCGCAGCGACGAACGCCGGGGCCACTGGCTGCACGTGACCGGCAAGGGTAGCCGCTCTGGCAACGTTGCCTTGCCGCCGCTGGCGCGCACCGCGCTCGACCGTTATCTGGCGCAGCGGCGTCTGCCCGTCACGCCGGCGCGCTGGAATCCCCACACGCCGCTGATCGCAAGCCTCGAAGGGGAGACTGGCACAGGCATCACCGGCGCCCGCCTATGGCACGTGATGCGGCGCTTTTTCCGACAGGCCACCGATGTGATTCGCGCCGACCATCCTGTCGTCGCCGAAAAGCTGCGGCGTGCCAGCCCTCACTGGATGCGCCACACCCACGCAACACACGCTCTTCGCCGCGGCGCTGACCTGACAACCGTGCGCGATAATCTGCGCCACGCGTCAATCGCGACCACCTCGATCTATTACCGGCCGAAAGTTTTTATGTGCAGTGTCGAATCCAGCCCCCGATAGCAAAGGTCTCCGGTCGTAGAAAC
>NZ_JAGIPX010000105.1 GCF_017814945.1 Paraburkholderia sp. LEh10 | reverse complement strand
AGCTGCCGGTCGCGCTGTCTGGGGTTCAAGGGCGGTTAACTGAGTGGTTCGGTCATTCACGCCGGCTTTCCGGGGGCAGCGGGTCGGCCATTGCAGACGTTCGACGGGTTTCCACTGAGCGTCGGCGGTATGGCGGGATGCCGACGTTGGCGGCACCGCGCAATCGTGAGCTGTGAGTCGGAAGCACTGTCTGTTGGCATCGTCACGTTGCTTGTGTGCGTCTCGCCGACTGCTATTAAGACATATAGCCTCTCGGCGGATTGACGTTCTGCAAGTCCGCCGACGCGCAACTCGGCATACGACTTCTTCCTCACTCGCGCCGCCTCGTCAAAAAGTCAGGCTAGAATGTGTGGGAGATCCCGACTGAGGCGCCCGTAGTTGTCCCTGTGGTGGCGTGCAAGGTGGTTGGTCCCTGGCTAATCGAAAGACCCAGATCCTGCGCACCGTGGTTATTGATCATGCCGAACTGGGCGCAAACCGACGTGCGCTTCGAGACGAAGTAGTACGCGCCGATCGCCCCTAACAACGAATGGCTGCCGGAAACGGAGCGGTTGTCGACATACCAGACGCCGGTATTCAAGTCGATGTTCGGGCGGAGCATGTAGTCGGCGCCACCACCGTACACGTCGTTGTTAGCCCCGCCGCCAACCTTGATCTTTTCATACGAACCCTTCACGGTCAATGAGCCGATCGTGTACGTTGCGCCAATCAACTTGCCATCGAATCCCACGGTCGTGGGCGGCGTAGTCGACACGTTGCCACCAGGGTTGCCATTGTAATAGGCTGCATTGATGGCGAGCCCGCTCCAGGTGTAGCTCAGACTGGCGGAGTATTGACGGCCGGACTGGAAATTTCCTGCCACGCCTCCCAATGCGTACATCGCGCTACCTTGAAACCCCGCGAGTTTCGGGCTTGTATACGATATGGCATTGGGGTTGAAAATACTGGTTGCACCAGCGGCATTGGCGAGAATCAGGATGGAACTGCCAAAGTTTGACAGGTGTCGCGGGTCCTGTGCAATCAACGACATGAAATACGGAGATTGCTGCAAGCCGGCGCGGACTTCGCCAAACCCGCCTTTCATTCCGACCCATGCGTTGCGGCCGAAAAGGTTGCCGTTCGAGTTGTTATAGCCGCCATTGGCAGTGTCGATACCGCTTTCAAGCTTGAACTCGGCCGAGAGCCCCTCGCCAAGGTCTTCAGATCCAGTCATTCCGAATAGTGACGGAAGGTTTCCACTATCATTAAAACCGACCAACTTTCCACTGTTTCCGCTGGTTTTGTTCAAATAAATCAAACCAGAGTCGACAATGCCATACAGCGAAACGCTACTCTGCGCATGAGATCCGGCAGAAAAAATAAGCCCAGCGGAGACAGCGATTGCGGGCCTGACAACATACAACCTCTTCATCAAAATCTCCCGACCTTTAAAGTACGTTTATTACAATAAGTAATGCTAATGTTGCATATCGAATTTTCTCTTGACAAGAAGCGCCACAGAAACATCTCGAGGTGTGGATACCAGACTTGAGCGAGAACTCAACTCCGGTCAAATTGGCTTAGACGACCTCTACTCGCCGAGCTTCAATCTCTCCGCGGCGACGAGGACACGTTTCTTTAAGGAATAGTCCCACAAGCGCGCTTAATATGGAGACAACGCCGACGATGAGCATCGGATAGGTCAAACCAAACTTGTCAGCAAGACCGCCTGCCACAACTGGCATCAGCACCCCACCGACGAGTTCGCTTACTGCGGTGGGAACCCCAACTGCCGAGCCGGTCAACCGCGGCGGAACAGACTCACATGGGATCACAGCCAGGAACAGGGGTGCGATGCCAAATCCGAAGAAGCCGGCTGCGAAGAGATTCGCGAACTTCGCAATCGGTGCCGCCTCAACCACGACGAAGGCAAGCATCAAAACACCGTACAGCGCCGCCGACAGAACGAGCACAATCCGGCGGCCGACGCGATCTGATATTGCGGGCACGATGATCATGCCTAGGAAGCCGCCGAATCCCCAGCCGGAGATGATCAAACCGACAACGCTTAGTGGAAGGGCGGCAACCTTCGTCAGGTAGAGAGCGACAAACGTGGAGAAAACGAACAGTCCGGTCTGGAACAGCGAGCCAATCAGCGTCGTTAGCCATACGTTCCGGAACTTCAGCACAGCAACTGCGCTGCCTTTCTCGTTCGGCTGGCTAGCGTGTACCGATCGAGGCGAGGTGTTGCGCATTATCTTCGCGAGAATCATCGTCAGGATAATTCCCGGAATTCCCAACACGAAAAAGACCGCCTCCCACCTCATGTGAAGAATCAGCTGCGTAGCGATGATTGGACCCAAGCCAATTCCAAGTAGCGGGAAGAATGATTGGTGAATACCCAGATTCAGTCCGCGCTTTCGTGGCGTGGAAATCTCATCGATCTTTGCAACACTGGTACTGAAGACTCCACCTTCTCCGATCCCAAGAAGTCCGCGTACAGCCAACATGCTGTAGAAAGATTTTGCGACGCCAGTAAAGGAAGTCATCAGTGAGAAGAAGACGGCAGATCCAATGAGAATCTTCTTTCGACCGAATCGATCAGAAAGACTCCCCAGCACCCACGTCGATATCGCCCACGTCAACGCGAGGACTGACGCAATGGCGCCCGCCTGAGTATTATTCAGTCCAAGCTCAGGCATCAGCACCGGGAAGAGATAGACGATAACGAGCCTATCCAACCCGACGACGCCGAATAAAACAGCCAGGAGAACCACAATTGACCACTCGTATCCAGTGTCTTTTTCTGGTTTCATTTCGCATTCCTATGTATCAATCGATCAGCATCTATGGTCTCTTTACAGGGACCAGCCACTTTTACATGAGATTAGCGATCGTTCGCGGGTGTCTCGACCGAGTGGACTTCCTCACCGCCAATCGATTCGATGTTACGTGCCCCTCCTGCTGCCGAGAGGTCACCAATCTCCACCCCATCGCTTCTGTCACGTAACTCGTGCATTGGTGGGCGGCGACGTCTGTCAAGCACAAGTCGGACGACATCGGGTCGTGCATAGTGCCCCGCCGGGTCAAACACTGCTTTCGAGAGCGACTGTAGCGACAAATCGATTTCGGCGAAGAGGAGGCCTTCAACGTCGGGCGGCAACTTCTCGAAGAGTTCTGCACCGTCGGGGCCATAACCTACGCTATGGCCCCCGCCCGCTTTCAGCAAATTTCGCCGTTCGGGAGTATCGCAAAGAAGGTCAATCATTTCTTGACTGACAACTGTCGAGGGTGCGAGGACAAAGCAGCCGCCTTCTACAGCGTAGGTCCGTGTCACTGCGTTGTTGACCTGGTAACTCAAGGCGCTCGCAAAATCGTAAAGGGAAAAGCTGGGCCATGCCGCGACATGTATCTGTTCATCTTGAGCAAACATCGCGGCCTTGGTTAGTGGCTGTACATGCTCAGCGCAGCACAAGGCACCAATCCGACCCAAGGCTGAATCAACGACGGTTAGCCCCTCCCCGGCTCCGTCTCCAAAAACGGTTCTCTCCAGATGAGTAGGCTTTAGCTTGCGGCGCTGAAGAAGCGTCTCGCCATCCGGACCGATTATCCATTGGGAGATATACAGGGATCGCCCCGCGCGCTCTGATAAACCCATGACGACAGTGATCGAGTGCGTACGCGCGGCCTCCCGGAGCTGTTCTGCCTCTGGACTGTCAAAGCTGAGCGAATTGTCGAAATATCGCTGAACATACCCCTCTTGCATGTACCACGCGGGAGTACCAAGCCAGACGTAGAAGGGGTAACCCGGCAACCAGACCTCAGGGAATGCGATGAGGCTTGCGCCTTTGTTCGCTGCTTCCTCGATGAGTCGGATCGACTTTTCGATACCCGCCTGAAGATCCAGGAAGGTGGGCGCCGCCTGAACAACGGCGGCCTTAAAGCGTGGGTGTTTAAGTGTCATGTCTCTACTCCAATCGACTCTTGCCTACTTCAAACGCGTTTCACGGAAGTGTCGGGCCGCAATATTCGCGTTGCTTGATTGAAGCTGAACCCGAACTTGACTGCGACTGCCCGTGGAGTCGTGGAGTTGAACCTATAACCCCATACCAGCGTCACAGCCGACGCAGCGCCGGCGTCGGCAGCGCACACTCGCCGGGCGTGCAGCGCATGTATGTCCAGTGGGATCCGAAGGATAGGGTCGATGCCTGGTCGGGGGACCGCATCTGGGCCAAACTGCATTCACGCTTCGACACCGCCGGCGGCTGGCAGATTACGGAAGACAAGATCTACCAGAAGAACATCGTTGCGACGTTTTCGGGTGTGGAAGCGCGCCGAGACTTACGTCAGACAAGGACAATGATCCAGCGTCAGCTAGCCACGCATCCAAGGCGATGAACGCCCGCACCTACGCCACTTAGTCGCCGGTATTCCCTGGCAGACACCCCAGCATGGCGCCGGAACGCGCGACTGAAGTGCGAGGGGTCATTGAATCCCCATGTCATCGCGATTTCGGTGATGGACAAATGCGCGTAGGCCGGTTGACGCAGCCACGCGGCACAACCGTCCAGGCGACCGGTGATGATCCGCTCGCTCATCGACTCGTGCTCGTGGGAGAACAAACGATACAGATAGCGACTCGACAACCCGAGTGCGGCTGCCACTCGATCCGGATTCAGCTCCGGGTTGCGCAAATGCTCATCGATGAAACGACGCGCCCGAAGTATGTGCATCGTCTTCAGGTTGGTGTCGGCGGTCGGCATCCGGTTGAAGAAGTCCGCCAGGGCCACGGCCACAAGGTGTGCCGTCACCCCCGCCAAACCGGCGCGGGCCTCACCGCACGTCGGCTCGAGCAACAGCTCACGATGAACCGTTGCCACATGCTCGGTGGCAATGCGCCGAATGCCGTCCTCACCGGGGATACGGACCGCCGTATGTTGACGGCTCAATGGCGCTAGTCCCGTCAGCAACTGACGAGGAAATCGAACGGTATAGTGCTCCCCGGAGAAATGCCATTCGAAGTCGCGCGAAGCATCGAACAGCACCATATCGCCGGGATAAACGACTGCGACACGGCCATCCTGTTCGATGGCAGATCGGTTACGCGACTGGATCGAGACGAGCAGGTAGTCGTCCTCGATCGACGACATCGCCCTGCGGCGATACTTCGCGACATGATCGACAGCCGCAATCCTCGAGACGTGCACCCCCCCATTTTCGACAGCGAGCATCTCTCCCTCGAATGCCCCGTCGGACGTCATCGAATACACCATCGGCACGCAGCTTTCCTCAACCTGATGCGCCCAGGCCTCCAGGCGATCGGCGGGAGTGGCAGCGGATTCGGGGGCTGGTTGTTTCATGAGAGACTCCGCTGAGGTGGCGAATCGCAAGCGATGGATCACAGAATCCTCCGCCGGATTGTCTCCGTCAAGTCCATCACCTGCCGGCCGCCATGAGGGGCCGCTCCGCCACGAAGTCACGCGTCAACGCCGAAATTGCCGGACACCCGATCAGCGCCAGCGTGCGATCGATGTCGCGCCGGATCATCGCCAGCACATCCGCAACCCCGGCCTCGCCGTTTGCGGCCAGACCGTAGAGCGTCGCCCGTCCCAACATTACCGCATTGGCGCCGAGGGCGATCGCCTTCACCACGTCGGCGCCTGTGCGCACACCGCTGTCGACAATCAGGTCGGATGCAGGTACGGCGTCTCGCACAGCGGCAATGACGTTTGCGGGCACGGGGAGCCCCGCGTGCTGACGTGCACCGTGATTGGACAGGATGACGCCATCGGCCCCGGCCTCAATACAGCGTGCGGCGTCGGCGCTGGTGAGAATGCCCTTGACCAGCAACTTGCCCGGCCATGCATCGCGCAAACGCTTCAGATCGTCCCAGTCGAATCCTGCGTCCATCTCCCGGCGCAATACCGCCGCCTGAGCCGCCGTATCCGAGGTGGTGTCGGTCGCGAAATTGCGCAGTTGCGGCATGCCGTTCGTGAGGTACGACCAGAGCCACTTCGGATGCGTGAGGCCGTCGTAGGCGGCACGAACACTCGTCCTGAACGGCATGGCAAACCCGTTGCGCAAATCCCGCTTGCGAAATCCGTTGACGGCGACATCCGTCGTCAAGATCAACGTCGAATATTCGGCGGCCCATGCGCGCTCGACAAAGCTTTTCGCAAGGTTCTTGTGGACTACGTAGAGCTGAAACCACAGGTCGCCCTGTACTTCCCGGGCCACTTCCTCGATCGACATGTTCGACGCGGTCGACAACGCAAAGGGTATTCCGGCCGCGGCAGCCGCCTTGGCCAAGGCCACATCGCCCTTCGGCCAAAACGCGCCATTAAGACCGGTCGGCGCAATTACAAGGGGGGTCGGCAGCGATTTGCCGAGCAGCCGCGTCCGTTGTTCCCGCGCGCTGACGTCCACCAGTCTGCGTGGGCAAAACTCCCAGCGGTCAAACGCCGCCCGATTTTGGTGCAGCCCCGACTCGTCGTCGGCGGCCCCCTCCAGATAATCGAACACCATGGCCGGAAGGCGCTTTTTTGCCTTGGCCCGATAGTCATCGACGTCGAACACGCCCTTCATTTTCTTCGTCATTCGGTTTTTGTATCTTTCAGGCTCTCTTGACCGGTGGAATGTGCCGTCGAACCACCATCAAGCAAACGAATACAAGCAACATCGCGGTAGTCAACATCGCCAGATAGAGCGATGCGCCGCCCGCGGTAATCACAAACGCACCCGCAAACGCACTCAGGATCGCGCCAAGCCGGCCGAAAGCCAAGGCCGTCGCCGTGCCCGTTGCACGCACCTGCGTCGGGTAGACGTAGGCACAAAGCGCGTACATCGTCGACTGCACCGCGTTGACGAACAGTCCGTGCAGGCCGATGCCGAAAATCAGCACCGACGTATGCCCCGTGAAGCCAAGCGCTCGCACGGCCAGCGCGCTGCCGGCAGCCGCCAGACAGCAGATCAGCAATGGCCAGCGCGATCCGAAACGGGCAATGGCGATGGCACACCCGAGGGCGCCGAACACACCGCCCAGGTTATAGGCGGTCAGCCCCGAACTTGCGACCCCCGGGGCAAGCCCCTCGCCCGCGAGCATCGTGGGCAGCCAACTGAATGCACTATAGACGGCCAGCAGGTTCATGAAGAATGCCAACCAGATCGCCAGCGTGTCTCGCCTCTGACCTGGGGCGAAAAGCGCGCTAATTCCGGCACGTTTCTCAGCTTTTTGCTCGATCGCATCGGTGAACGTCGAGTCTGTGCTCACGGCACGCGTCATGCGGCGGAGCAACCCGCCAAGCTCGGGCCACCGCGCTGGATGGCGCGCCAGATAGCGCGGCGACTCTGGCAATGCGAAGTAGAAAAGCGCAGACATCACCACCGGCAATGCGCCACCGAAAAGAAACAGGCCGCGCCATCCGTACATCGGCATCACAATGTTCGCGAATAATCCGGCAAGCATGCCGCCCAAGGGCACGCACAGGATCGTTGCAGTAACCGCGACAGTTCGGCGACGCGCCGGCGTGAATTCTGCCGTCATCGTGGTAGAACTCGGGAGCGCACCGCCAATGCCCAGACCGGCGACGAAGCGCAGCGCGGCAAGGGAGATTACGTCCTGCGACAGCGCCACAGAGCTGGTGGCGACGCCGAACACCATGACACTGCCGATCACCGCCCAGCGTCGTCCGAACCGGTCGGCAAAAAGCCCGGCGCACGCACTGCCGATGCCCATACCAACGAGCCCCGCCGCCACCGCCGGCGCAAAAGCGTTGCGTGTGATGCCCCACTCCTTGATCAGACTGGGAATGGCGAAACCGATCAGTTGGCCGTCGAACCCGTCCATCACGATGGACAGTGCGGCCAGGAAGACGACGATCTTCTGAAACGTCGAGAACGGCCCATCGTCCAGCACGTTGCCGATGTCCACCGCCGCGGGAAGCGGGTGCGCTCGATCGTTCATTGCGCACCCCACGAAGCGGAAGAGAGGGCAGACCTACACACGGGGAACGCTCCCCGTTCTAGAGAGCGCATCGAGATGCGGTGGGTGATGTTCATGCTTGTCTCCTTGATGGCAACCGTTTGGCGCGATGGCCAGCCGACGCGAGGTTCCATATCGTTAAGTTTGCTGCCACAGCGTCGGTCGGCGCTCGCCTCCCGCTGTTCCGCTAGAGTGATCGAGCGCCGTGCGGACTCAGAACGGGTAATGCCGCGGCGTTGTCTGCACGGTCACCCAGCGCAGATCGGTGAACTCGGAAATCCCCGCCTTACCACCGAAATGACCGAACCCACTCGCCTTGACGCCACCGAACGGCATCTGCGCCTCGTCGTGCACTGTCGGACCGTTGACGTGGCAGATGCCGGACTCGATGCGCCCAGCGACGTTCATCGCGCGCGCCACGTCGCGACTGAAGACGGCGGCGGACAGTCCATACTCGTTATCGTTCGCGCACGCGACGGCCTCATCGTCGCCATCGACGCGGACAATCGCTTTAACAGGGCCGAACGATTCTTCGTGATAAATGGCCATTTCCGGAGTCACGTGGTCGAGCAAGGTGGCAGGCACCAGCGTGCTGTCGGCCTTGCCGCCGCACACGAGCGTGGCGCCCTTGGCGAGCGCGTCGTCAATCAGTTGATTGCAGCGCGTGACCGTCGTCATGTCGACGACTGAGCCCAGGACGGTCGGCCCCTCGCGAGGGTCTCCGAGGGGCAGGCTCGTCGCCTTGGCCTTGAGCGCCGCTACGAATGGGTCCGCGATCGCGTTGTCCACGATAATGCGCTCCGTCGACATGCAGATCTGTCCGGAGTTGGCGAACGCGCCGAACGCCGCGCCCTGGACGGCGGCATCGATGTCAGCGTCGTGCAGCACGAGCAGCGGCGCCTTGCCGCCCAATTCGAGCACCGACGGCTTGAGATACTTCGCGCACTGCATCGCGATGATCTTGCCCACCTGGGTCGATCCGGTGAAGTTCACGCGTCGCACGGCGGACTCTGCGATGATGGCCTCCACGATGGCGCCCGCATCTTCAGGCGCGTTCGTCACAAAGTTCACGACACCGGCGGGCAGGCCCGCATCCTGCAGCGCTTCAATGATCAGGCCGTGGGTCATCGGGCAAATTTCCGAACCCTTGAGTACAACCGTGTTGCCACATGCCAGTGGCAGAGCGATCGCCCGCACGCCCAGAATCACGGGTGCGTTCCACGGAGCCATGCCGAGCACAACACCTGCCGCCTGGCGCACGCCAAGTGCGACGCTGCCGGGAACATCGGAAGGAATCACTTCGCCGCCGATCTGCGTAGTCAGCGCTGCCGCCTCGCGAAGGCCGTCGCTTGCCAGCTTGACGTTAAAGGCGGCCCAGAGATGCGATGCGCCCGTTTCCGAGGCCATAGCCTTGACGAACGCGGCTTCGCGCGCCTGCAGCGCATCTGCCGCCTTGTATAACAGCCCGCGGCGCTCGGTCGGCCCCATCGACGACCATTTTGGAAACGCTTTGGCGGCGGCAGCGACGGCTGCCTTCGCGTCGGCGACTGACGCGGCGGCCGCCGTGCTTGCAACGGTGTTGTCGAGCGGGTTTCGGCGTTGGAACGTTGCCCCATCACGCGCGTCTACACGCTCGCCGTTGATCAACATGGATACCTGGTTCATGCCTCTTTACCTTCCAGTTAAGGTGCCCTGACGGACAGAAAAATGCACAAGCGCTTAGCTGATGACGATCTCGACCAGCCGCGTCTCGCCCGACGCCAACGCTTGCTCCAGCGCGGCTTTCAGATGACCCGCATGTGAAACCCGAACGCCCTCGCACCCCATCCCCTTGGCCAACGCGACGAAGTCCAGTCCGGACAGATCGGTGCCCTGTACAGGATCGGTCGGGGCGAAGCCGAAGACGGGCGCGAACTCCTGCAAGGCGGCGTAGCGGGCATTGTTAAGGACGACGAAGGTAATCGGCAAATCAAGCTGCACGGCGCTCCAGATGGCCTGAGGCGAGTACATGCTCGACCCGTCGCCGATCAGCGCGATCACCCGATTTTCCGGCTTCGCCAGCGCCACGCCGACGGCAGCCGGCATGCCATAACCCAGTCCCCCACTGGCCATCGTGAAGAACGTGTGCGCACGGGTGAATGGCAGATAGCGCTGCATGACCGGCCGCGCGCTCGGGGCCTCCTCGACCACCACATCATTTGCCTTGCGCACTTCGGCCAGCGTTTGCAGCGCGAAAGCCGCCGAGATGACCTCGGTTGCCTGTGCCCGCTCCGCGGCGCGACGGGGTGCCGGATACTCACGCGAGGTCGGTGGCGACGCGGCGATCAGGTCGCGCAGCCCAAGTTTCAGGTTGGCCACGATCGATGTTCCGACGGGCGTCCACGCTGCCGTCGCGGGATCGTCGATGATCTGGAACAGCGTCGCCCCTGCGGGGACATGGGGACCTCTGCCTTCCACGTGATACGAGAAGGCCGGCGCGCCAAGCACAAGGATCACGTCGTGCCCTTCGAGAAGGCTAACGATCTTTTCACGCATGGCCGGCAGAAAACCGGCGAACAGAGGGTGATCTTCTGGAAAGCTGCACCGCGAGGACATCGGCGCGACGTACACGCTGGCGCTTTGCTGCTCGGCGAGCTGGACCACCTCGTCCCAGGCACCAGCGCGATCGACCTCCGCACCGACGACGAACGCGGGATTACGGCACCCGGCGAGCGCCTCGCTGACAAGCGAAACCAGCGCAGGCTCCGGGCGTGCGCGCGTACTCACCTGCGTCGACTCGACCATTTCCGCGGGCTGATCCCAATCATCAACTGGAATCGACACGAAAACGGGCCCCTTCGGCTCCTGCATGGCGATGTGATAGGCGCGGGCGATTGCGAGCGGCACGTCGGCGGCGCGTGCCGGCTCGATACTCCATTTGACGTACGGCCTAGGCAGCTCGGTGGCCTGCGAGGCGGCGAGGAACGGATCGAACGGCAGAATCGAACGAGCTTGCTGCCCAGCCGTCACGATCAGTGGAGTACGGTTCTTGTAAGCGGTAAAGATGTTCCCCATGGCATTCCCGACGCCTGCTGCTGAGTGCAGATTGACCAGCGCTGCATTGCCGGTCGCTTGCGCGTAGCCGTCCGCCATGCCCACGACGACAGACTCCTGGAGGCCGAGGACATAGCGGAAGTCTTCTGGAAAGTCGCGAAACATCGGCAGCTCTGTCGACCCGGGATTGGCGAAAACGGACGTGATGCCGAGTCGCCTCAACAAATCGATCACGGCGTGTCGAACCGTGATCGTCGCTGCGCCATGACGGCCAACGGCCTGTGTGCTGTGCTCCATGTACATGTCCAAATACGTCGACCTTCGTTAGCCGACCGTGATTGCGATGGAGCGGAGTATGGGAGCTGGACTGTTGTTTGAAAATTGCCAAATCAGTCAAAACTCATTACATTTGGGCATGAGTTGCTGGAGATCGAGCAGTGCCTCGACTCCGGCTCGCCCTTGTCTGGCGCGCATTCACGGTTGCTCGCATCCTGTCGCCCGCTGGAGCGACTCAGGGAAAATACCGACGCCATGCATGGAAGTAATCTGTGCAACGCTTGCACCAAGAGCCCCTTTTTTGTGTCCCCCATCGCCGTTATGAGCTTCAGCCTTCAACAGCTGCACATGTTCACAACCATCGTCGATTGCGGCAGTCTGGGACGTGCAGCAAGCACACTCGGATTAACGCAACCGGCACTGAGCCGCGCCATCAAACGACTTGAATCGACTGTTGGGTCACCCTTGTTCGAACGTCATGCCAAGGGTATGCAACTGACGGCGATAGGCGAGGCGCTGCTGCCGCATGCAATGTCGCTTCAGCGAGACGCCGAAAATGCACAAGAAGAACTCGATGCAATGCGCGGACTCAAAAAAGGAGTGATCAAAGTGGGGGCGGTAGCCAGCATTGCGACTCTCGTGCTGCCGGTCGCGTTGGGTAATGTTTTGAAGAAATGGCCAAACCTTCGCGTCGAGGCGCACGAAGGCGTTTGGGATAGGCTTGCGGAAGGCCTTTTAACACACGAGATCGACATCGCACTCGCAACATCAGACGTTCAAACCGACGAAATTTCAGCCATCGCCGACTGCCGCTGGACCGATTACAGCCACGTCGTCGCCTCCGCGAACCATCCCCTGCGACGCAAGCGCCAGCTTCGTCTCGAAGACACGCTGTCGCAGCAATGGACCCTGACACCAGAGGGGACCAGTCCATACGCACACATGAAATCGACGTTCGCGACAGCAGGAGTCCCCTTCCCCGAAATTGCGGTGCAAACGCGCTCCGTGACGCTCATCAAGAGCCTCGTGGCACGTTCAGGGTTCATCACCTGGATGTCGGAACCAATGTATGACATGGAGAAGGCGGCCGGCATTCTTGATCGGCTGAAAATCGACGGACTAGAGGCCCCGCGGACACTCACTGCATTCAGGCGTCGCGACGGAATTCTGCCCGCCCCCGCAGCAAAACTGCTGGACGAATTGCGGCATCTTACGAGCGGCACACCCGATCGAGCATAGCGTCCGGAGCACGCGTTCATTGACAACGAGACCTGACATTCGTGGCCATCGATGTGCGAACGTCAGGAAACCGACTTTAAGCTGCCTCACTGCCGTTGACACCTGAACGTCAACTATGGCCGAGTACTTGCCGGCCGACATGACTGCACGAATGACCGTTGTACCTTGGAAGCTGCCGTTGACGTCACGGCGGATCGAAGGGCCGAAGTGGGTCGGGTAGCGCCCATTGCTCCGGACTCAGACTGAATCTCCCTTCAACCGAAAGGAGATTGTCATGAGCACATCAACCGGCACGGGTTCGTCGCGGGTACCGTGGAACAAAGGAAGATTGACCGGCCAGAAGCCGCCGTTGAAGCTGAAGGAAATTTGGGCGATACGCGTACGCCTGCAGCTTTCGTCCCGGGCGCGGGATCTCGCAATGTTCAATCTCGCCATCGACAGCAAGCTTCGAGCATGTGATCTAACGAAACTGCGCGTACGCGACGTTTGTCACGGCGAGCACGTCGCCAGCCGTGCGACGATCATGCAGCAAAAGACACAGCGGCCTGTGCAGTTTGAAATTACCGAACAGACCCGTGAGAGCGTGGCGGCATGGATAAGGCTTGCGGGACTGCACGCAACCGACTTTCTATTTCCGAGCAGAATTCACGACTCTCCGCACTTGTCGACGCGGCAGTATGCCCGACTGGTTCATCGGTGGATTGCGTCGATCGGCCTTGACGACACAGCCTACGGTACCCACACGATGCGCCGGACCAAGGCGTCTCTCATCTATCGTCGCACGAAGAACCTCAGGGCTGTTCAGTTATTGCTTGGTCACACGAAACTTGAAAGTACAGTGCGCTACCTCGGCATCGAGGTAGATGACGCACTTGAAATGGCAGAACAGACAGAGGTTTAGGTTGTTAGGCCGGTCAGCGAATGGTCGCTGACCGGCCACGAGTTGCCGTTTGCTCGTACCGTCGATCAGAAATTGAGGCGTCGGTTTCCACTCAGGATCCGGCCATTCAATTCGCCGCCGCTACAGGATCGTTCCTGTGACTGCCGGGATCAGGTAGCCGTGCCGCGCGCAACTTCTGCCGCCGCGAATGACATCTGGCGGCGGCAGATCCGATTACAGCGATTGCACCTGCACGGGAGCCCCGGGCTTACCCGATACCTGGGGGGCGACCACGAGGTAGCGGCGCTTGTCTGCGGCGGTGCTCACGCCAGGTGTGACCAGTTGGCGAATCTGACCGAGCGCATTGACGATTGCCGAGCCGGCCGGATTGGACATGAAATTCGCAAGCACCTGCACGTCACCCGTGCCATCGGGATTATCGGCAAGACCAAGTACGTAGGGCTGCTTCGGTTGCAGGCCGGTGACAGCGGGCCTGGAGAACCTGCACGAGCCCCTGGTCGAACAACGCGACCGTCGTAGGTGCATTTGCGGCATCCGCCGTCTTGCCCGATCCCACCGGCACCAGTGCAATATGGACGCTCTGACCCGCCAGGCCAAGTGTCTGCAGGTTCTGCGTACCATCACCTTCCGGCACCGCATTCGGCACATAGGTGACAGCCTGCGGCGCCTGGCCAATGGGCACAGTCGCGATGACCGTGTTGGTCAGTGTGTCGATCGCAGTCATCGCATCGGCGTTCTCGAGACCGACATAGATGCGGCTGCCGTCCCCCGACGGCCATAGCCCATGTGGCAGGTTGCCGACAGGGATCGTGGCGACCTGCGAGAAGTCGTCGGTTCGAAACACCTTGACCACGTTCAGGCCTCCAACGGTGACGTACGCGAACGTGCCCTTGGCGTTATGCACGATGTTCACGTGATTCGTGATCGGGCCCGTGTCGAGTGTCCTGACCAGTGCGAATGGCGGTCTTGCATCGAACACCTGGACCTTGCCGATGTCCTTAAGCGTGAACCAGACCTGCTTGCCGTCGGGCGTCGCCGCGAGGTCAGGACAGAAGGGGCTGGCCTGCTTGACCGTGCCGGCGATCTTGTGGTCGGCCACGGACACCACCGCCGTCTCCGGGTTGAAGGACGAACAGACATACCCATACTTCCCGTCCGGTGAGAAGATCTGCATGCCGGGGCCAGCCGGGATGGTAATGCGGGTTTTCTCCTCGTATGTCTTGCCGTCGAGTACCGCGACGTAGTTTTCGCCACGCACCGTCACCCAGACTTCCTTTCCATCGGGAGTGAAGAAAGCCTCATGAGGCGAGCGGCCGACGTAGGTGACATGCTTGACGGCGTTAGTCTGCGTGTCGATGAATGAAACCGAGTTCGATCCGATCGAGACGACTGCAATCGTGTGATGGTCCGGCGAGTAACCCATGCCGTGCACGAGCAGTTGGCCTTTGTACAACGGACTGAAATTACCCGGCGACGGATCGCCGAGGCGAATCAGGCCGAGCAGCCTGTTATCGGCCGGGTCGATCACCGACACCGTGTTCGAAAACTGCTCGGCAGCGTAAACGCGATCGTGGTGGCTTACGGGAATGTCAGGATCGGACAGCGATCCAGGGGCCTGCCCGGCCCAGGCGAGTTGCGCTGCCGTCAGCGGCCGCGGACAACGCGATGGTGACTATCGAATGGCGTTTCATTGTTGCTCCTCCTGCATATGCGTGGGCATGTTCATTTGCATGCCGTGGTCGAACGTCGGGTGGGTGGGCGCGGCAGGGATAGAAGCTGGCCTTTGCTGGTCTGGAGCAGGGGCCGGTGGTGGCAATGGCTGCCCGAGTGCGACGCGCATGGCGGCGATTTCCTGCTGTTGCTCGACGACGATCTCTTGCGCGATGCGGCGTAACTGTTCGCTGTGTCCGTAACGCAGCTCGGCCTGTGCCATGTCGATGGCACCTTGATGGTGAGGCACCATCATTGCGACAAAATCGCGATCGACGTCGCCTGTCGGTCTCGCGGACATGCCGTCCATCATTCTTGTCATGGCGGCATCGTTCTCCTCCAGGAAGGGCACTTCGTTGGACGCACCGCTCTGCAAACCTGCAGCGGAGGCGTGCGACTCGCAAAGCGCCGAGATCGCGAGGTCAATGACGACGCTCAGGATCGTCCGCGCGGTATGAGGACTTGGGGTAGGCACGATGGTTCTCCCTTTGTGGCAAATAGCTGTCTCCCATAGGAGTGAACCCATCAGATGCGGAGTTATTCCGTCTCTCACACAGATTCCGCGCAGATGAAGGGTTCGAAGCCCGCTGGGCTGCCGCGCCATCGCCTGTCGATGACGGTCGGCAATGCCTGAGATGCTCCTGCCGCAGCGTCAGCTTTGAGGTGCCGTGCCTGAGCCGGTCCAAGCGGGTGGCGACGATCGCTCGGGATCGCCGACTAGAGCACCAGTGCGCCGTCAAACGTTTCCGGTCAATGCGTTCGCGCATGAAGTGCCCCGATCCGACGATAAAGCATGATGCACACGGCGGTGTAGTTAGCCTGTATGCGCGGGCGGCGGCCCCGACACTACCTTCACGAAGGCAGAAAAAGTTTCACTGAAGAAAGGGGTATGAAGGTTTAGGTGACGGGTGGCGTTGCGAGGATAAATGACTCGAGAAGCTGCATTTTGAATTTTGAATGTCTTGAACACGATATACCCTTTTCTCGGGATTGCAGGGAAGCGACAAGTTGGCGTTATTACCGCAAATATGTCGCTCGCTGGAATGTTCCCGAGCTACGTGGATTTTCGTCCGGCTTCCTGAATGCACAAGTAGGATAGTCCGCCATTCAATACGCCGATCTAATTTGTCGGAAACGTCGGGATGGGTCCCACTGCACCGACGTCAGTTGACACGCTGACCGCTTGCCAACGATCCGCATCGGCTGCTCTCGCTTCCTCAGCCCGACGTGCAAACTGCAATGCGTCGCTTCCGAGCAGAATGTGGGGCGGTAATGTCTCCGTTTCAGCAATCTTGAGAATAACCTGTGCGACTCTGACAGGATCCCCAGACTCATTGCCCCAATAGCCTTCCATCTGCTTCACGCTCGCACCGACTGAGGGTTCGTAATCGGGCAACAGTACCGGTCGGTCCGCGTGCGCACGCTTTCCCCAATTGGTACGCATTCCGCCCGGCTCAAGTGCCGTAACCTTGACGCCGAAAGGTGCAGTTTCCTGCGCCAGACCTTCGGTGAAACCACCGACGGCCCACTTCGACGCGAAATAGGCCGCGTTGCCCGGAAAAGCGGTACGGCCACCCAGCGAAGAGATCTGGATGATGTGGCCGCCACGCTGCTGCCGCATGACCGGAAGCGCCGCGCGGGTAAGATTCACTACACCGAAAAAGCAAGTCTCGACCAGTCGACGAAACTCGTTCGATGGAACCTGCTCAAATGGGCGGGTGTCCCCGTAACCGGCGTTGTTCACGAGCACATCAAGTCGACCAAACGCATCAACCGCTGCATCGACCGCCTCCTGCCCTTGCGACTCGTCCGTGACGTCGAGTTCGATGGCCCGGACGTTCCCGCCAGACCGGGCCACCAGTTCATTTAACAGATGAACGTTGCGGGCGGTCGCGACGACCTGGTTGCCAGCAGCCAAAGCGGCTTCGGCAATGATTCGACCCAGACCACTTCCGCTACCGGTAATTAGCCAAACTTTAGACATGTTGATTTTCCTTCTATCGGAAAGGTGACCAGCCAGTCATTCAAATTAGAAAAAGTTGACGCAACGCCTTTCACAGAAACTCGAACGTCGCCATGCAGAACTGTCCGGCATGTTTCGCGTTCCGTTGAATTTGGCGCAACGGCTATGCCGATTTAACTATTGCCATCGGGCGCGGTGGCGCCAGCCGGGCCAGGCTTTACAGCGACGATGGCGCACGGCATTTGGGTTCGAACGTCATGACTATCGCTTGTGGAGTTCATGGACCCAATGCACGATCCAGACATTGCGCAAACAGCGGTCGATGATGTTTATTCCGGTCTTCAACCGTAGGCCTGGATGAGACTCACATTTGGACGATGGCTCATTGCGACAGACCAGCGTACCGTGGGCGATTCGAATGGGGTGAGCAATTCCTACGGGAACGAGGCGCTGCCTCGCGTGCGCCCTTCGTCACGCGGTCAAACTTCACAACGGTGTCCCCAAGGATGAAATAAACGGCGCAACTACGTGTTCGCATCTAATCGACCCGATCCGAGAGAAATCCGATGCGCCAACCTTTTGCAGACAGCCGCTCCGGGAATTCCCGCATCTTCGCCCGGCTGGGATGCGCGTTCGCCGCGTCAGTCATCGCGATTGCCGCGAACACGGCCTTGCTGTCAGCCGCGGACTATTTTCATCTGGTAACTGCTCGAGGCGGGCTTCTTTCCTTGTTACTCCAGGTGGCGCGCAGGTACGTCACCGTAAGCTCCATTTATCAGACATATGGTTTCCAACAGGCTTTCCATATTGCCGTTGGGATTGGCATGGGTATCGCCTACGCTTTTTCGTTAGCGTGTCCGCGTGGCAGCGCGTGGAGAAGAGGAGCGACGTACGGGGCGCTCGTTTGGCTGGCGAACGCCTGTGTCATCCTACCGATGAGCCATCAGGGCTTAGCGGGATATCGCGTTATAAGCTTCGGTGGCATGCTGTATTTCGCTTGCGCTCATACGGTGTTCTTCCTGCTTTGCGCGGTTCTCTTTGAACGGTTTTATCGTGGGCACTCAACACGCAATAACGCACCGTCATCGGACGTTCGAGGACGCCCGTGCGTTCTCTTTAGCATGGCAGACGATTGCCGATGCCCGTGTACGCCGGAGACCTCGCGCGAGGAGGCATGCAGTGGCGCGGCGCGACGCACAACCCGTGTAATTGAGAGCTAACGCCGGGCGATTCGAATGGCGGCTCCGGCCAGCCAGAGTTACACGTTCGTCTGTTCAAAGGCAAGGCAGGCGAGGGCTCGGAAGGTGAATAAGTCGGCCTTCTCAAAAAAATATGGGCATTGGAATATCTGCCTCAACGCCGACGTCCACCTCGATGGGACACAGCACTATGGCCGCTGTGCCCTTGCGGCCATCATGATAGAGCAGTCGTGTATGACCGGAGTGGGGTCGTGAGTTGCCTTCGCGCAATGATTTCGTTGATTGCACACCGATTGGCAATTAACGGCCATCAGCCGTCGTTCGTCTGTGCCCGCACTCAGACATTCGGGCGACTGCTTCGCTCAGTAAGCGACCGTTCGGCAGGCCCAATATTTGGAGCGGAACATGGCTGGGTGCGGCTGACGCAATGTGTCTTATGATTGGTCGGGGTAGCAAATTTTGAACTTGCGATCTCCGCGTCCCGAATACAGAGCCTTACGTACCAGTGCGTTCCCCCCGAAGGCGGAGTCAATCATGGTGCACTATGTGCTGGTCGCCTCTCCGGTCATGCTTCTGTGCCTGCTGCTGCAGGGCGTGGTCGTCGCCATCTGCCTGCGCGGCTACGCGCGCTTCCGGCACGCCTATAAGGGTAAGGAACCGCTGTGGATGGATGTCTTGCTGTTGTCAGCAGTGATGCTGTTGACCTTGCTCTGCAATTTCGCCCAGATGGCGATCTGGGCGGCGCTGTTCATGTTCTTGGGCGAGTTTTCCGATTTCACCACTGCTCTGTATCACTCTGGGGTCAACTTTGCCACGCTGGGATACGGCGACATTGTCATGTCCAGGCACTGGCGCATGCTTGGCCCGATCGAAGCCGCCAACGGCATCCTGATGTTCGGAGTCTCAACCTCGATGATGACGGCGGCGGTCATGGAGGTGATCAAGTACCACGGTGCCCGGCTGCAGCAGGAGTAGCCGCGAGAGCACGGCACATGAGGCGCTGAAGGAATGAAATTCGGCAGCATCGGGCCGTGGCGGCTGCTCGAGTGACCGTTGTACCTTCCATGTGGTCGTTGATAGCCCAGGAGGTGAAGGGCCGAA
>NZ_JAGIPX010000104.1 GCF_017814945.1 Paraburkholderia sp. LEh10 | reverse complement strand
GACTCAACACTCAACGGAGGTTAGATCGCATCAAATCGCTGGCTGCAAATCCGTCCGTCGAACCGGGTCAACCTCACTCCCGGCCATGCGCACCATGTTCCTGCTGTACGCGGCGACGGGCATCGTCATCTGGTTCCTGTACCATCGGCTGCCGCAAGCCGGCACACAGACGCAACGCTGCACCGCACCGCTAGGCCAGTCGCGGGGCATCGTGACGCGTTTCGCGCTGCTGTTCAGCGTGGACGCGTTTGCCGGTGGCCTGCTCGTCAATTCACTGCTGTCGCTGTGGCTCATGCAACGCTTCGGCCTGTCAGTGGGCACGGCGGGCCAGTTCTTTTTCTGGGCCGGACTGCTCACCGCGCTCTCCCAGCTTGCGGCACCGCCTCTGGCCGGGAAGATCGGCCTGCTGAACACGATGGTCTTCACACACATTCCCGCAAGCCTGTGCCTGATCGCCGCGGCCTTTACTGCTTCACTGCCCGTGACGCTGACGTTACTGCTCATCCGAAGCGCCCTGTCGCAGATGGATGTCCCTACGCGCACCGCCTACGTGATGGCCGTGGTCACGCCTTCCGAGCGCCCCGCTGCCGCCAGCTTCACGTCCGTGCCGCGAAGCCTTGCTGCGTCGCTTGCGCCGTCACTGGCAGGTGGCCTGATCGGGATGGGATGGCTCGGTGCGCCGCTCGTTGCCTGCGGCGTCCTCAAGATCGCCTACGACCTGTCGCTGCTCTTCATCTTCCGGCACGTCAAACCGGATCGCTGAGCCCTGCCATCGTAAAAAGATCCGACCACCACAGAACGCGCAGCCTGAATCGATAACAACCACCCAGGCGCGCACTACCCCCACTGTCGAAGGAGGATTTTCTGATGTTATCGCCAAGACGCCTCTCGCAAGCGTTGGTCATCGCCGTCGGTGTCTGTGCAGCCGCGAGTCAGGTTCAGGCGCAACAGCAAGCCGCGCCCGATACCGCTCGCATCGAGCAGATCACGGGTCTGAAGGGCACCTTCTCCAAACAGGGGGACGTGTTCAAGATCTCCAAGCCGCGTAACGATGTGAAAGTGCAGGTAGACGGATGGACCATGCCACCGTTCATGGGACTAACGTCCTATGCGGCGTTCAAGCCGGCCCATGGTTCGCAAGTCATGATGATGGGGCGACACGGTGCAGTTCGAAGACGAAGTCAATCCGGCGACGAGCGCAGCGCTCGACGCCGGGCCGGAGGTGACCGCGCTCCATAACCATTTCTTTTTCGACCAGCCCAAGGATTAGCGTGCGCAGCGCGGACCCATCTCGCAAAGGTGTCAAGGCAGCCCTGGATGCGCAGAGCGCAACGGCGCGATAACTCCGGGCAGAGTGTTACGAGTGATGCCACCGCTGCCCCTTGCACGCAGCGGTTGCACTTGAGTCGTGGGAGAAGCTTCATGAAAATCCTGCAGCACTGGCGCTTGCGCCCGGCGGTTCTGTGGTACCTCGTCCTCCTCTTTTTATCTGCAGTTGCAGGCGTTCTCGTACACATGATTCCATCTGCCGCCGGGGAGAAGGAAGCGCAAAAACTGCCACTGGCCCACGTCGCTGATATCCCGTTGCCAGGCCGCACCACCCGGCTGGACTATGAGAGCTACGATCCCGCGCGCCATCTGCTATTCATTGCCCATCTTGGCGACGGGGAAGTGATCGTCTTCGATGCGGGCGCCTCGCGTGTGATCGCACGCATAGCGGATGTTGCATCCGTTCATGGCGTGCTCGCCATTCCCGAGCTGTCGCGCGTGTATGCTTCAGCAACGGGAACGGATGAAATCGTCGCCATCGACGAAGCGACGCTCAAGATAGTCGCGCGCATGCCAGGCGGCCATTATCCCGACGGGATGGCCTACGCGCCCGAGATGCACAAACTCTACGTATCGGACGAGACCGGTAACACCGAGACAGTCATCGATGTCCGGAACAACCAGCGCGTCGCCACAATTCCGCTCGGCGGTGAGGTGGGCAATACGCAATACGACCCGCAATCGCATCACATTTTCGTCAACGTTCAGACACATAACGAACTCGTTGAAATCGACCCGACGTCAGACAGGATCGTCGCCCGTCTCAAGCTTGAGGGAGCGGATCACAACCATGGGCTGCTGATCGATTCCCGGGACGGGCTCGCCTTTATCGCCTGTCAGGGCAACGACAGGCTGCTCGTGTTCGATATGGGAACACGGCGGGTCGTCCAGTCGTTCAGCATCGGCGGCGACCCTGACGTGCTCGCATTCGATCCGGCACCGGGCACGCTCTATGTGGCGGGCGAAGCTGGCGTTGTTTCAATGTTCAGTGTCAAAGGGGCGAACGTCGCCAAAACCGGCGAAGGCCACCTTGGACCCAACGCCCATGTGGTCGCCGTCGACCCCACTACGCACCACTCATATTTCCCGCTGAAGGACGTCGATGGACGACCGGCGCTTCGAATCATGTCTGCGCAATGACGGTCATCTGACTGCTGGCATTGCTTTTGCCCTGATGAAAGTATTTGCGAGGTATCAAGCGATGCCTCTTCGCCATTGCGCAATTTGGCGCACAGGAGGACAGCATGGAACCATCGGCGGATGATGCCGTATCCGCGGCACCCGCGTTACCGGTCGTCCTCGTGCATTGCAAAAGATACAAGATGGCCCAGGGCGGTCACGAAGCACACACGCTTCGGGAACTGGCGCGCCAGATCGCTGAGCTCAAGGGCACGCAGTTTGCTGGCGAATTCGACGAAGCACGCGCGTATCGTGCCCATCGTTATCTGGTTCCCGACGACACGCTCACCCTCGCGGAGGCGCGCAGGCTTGGTGTGCACTCGGTGCGCGATCTGTATGGTGGCGTCGTGCCGTTTCCCTTCGTCGCGACAAAGCTGGTCGCACACGGCCTACCCGACGGCGCAAGGGTTGCACCGCCTGGCTGGTCACAGGCGTTCGGCGCGCATACGGCGTCACTTGTGTTGCCGGGCTACTCGGCGTTTTCACGCGAGGACGCTCGCAACGCCGCGCGGGCACTATGGAAAGGCGGTCGTGTACGCATCAAGCGGCCCTATGGAATCGGCTGCGCTGGACAGGCGCTGGTTGCGGACAGCGACCAGCTGGAGGCGGAACTCGATGCGCTTGGAGACGACGCCTTGCAGGCAGAAGGCATCGTCATCGAGCGACATCTGGACGGGATTGAAACATTTAGCGTCGGCCAGATCACATTCGATGACATGGTAGCGAGCTATTACGGCATTCAGCACCTGACCGTCAACAATCACGGACACCATGTCTATGGCGGGACGGATCTGGTCGTGGTACGGGGCGGCTTCAATGCCCTCGAGGGACTCAGACTCCCGCAAGAGATACACGAAGCCGTCGCGAAGGCGCGCGCGTTCGATACTGCCGTGCAGACCGGCTATGCCGGATTCTTTGCATCGAGGCGCAACTACGACGTCGCACGAGGTCATGACGAAGCGGGCGTTCTGCATTGCGGGGTGCTCGAGCAATCGTGGCGCGTCGGAGGCGCGACGGGCGCCGAGATAGGTGCGCTGCGCACATTCAGGACCGAGCCGGACACATATCTGGTATGCGCATCGACACGCGAGATCTACGGGGAAGAGGTGCGATTGCCCGCCGGGGCGTGCGTGGTCTATCGCGGCGTCGATGCGCAGGCTGGCCCGCTCACGAAGTACTACGCGCTGGAAGAAACACGGCGCAAAGGAGCATCGGTTGACGAATGCTGAGCGTTACCACCTGCAGATCAAGGTCGAACATGGCTATCTCGATGGCACGATGCTCGTGCCGAAAACAACCGTGCCTGGAGTACTGTTCGTGCACGGATGGGGCGGCAACCAGGAACAGTATCTGGAGCGAGCGCGGCAGGCGGCAGCCATCGGCTGCGTATGCCTGACGTTCGACCTGACTGGACATGCGAGAACGCAGAGCGAACAGCAGACGGTAACGCGCGAGACGAATCTTGCTGACCTGATGGCAGCGTACGATGCGCTGGCTGCACATCCGCTGATCGACCGCAATTCGATCGCCGTGATCGGCAGCAGTTATGGCGGCTATCTCGCAGCCATCCTGACAGAGCTACGCCCGGTGCGATGGCTCGGTCTACGCGTGCCCGCGCTGTATCTCGACGAAGGCTGGACCACGCCAAAACGCGCGCTGCATGTCGAGCATGATCTCGTCGAGTATCGCAAGCGCATCGTGCCGGCGACGGAAAACCGCGCGCTGCGCGCGGCCGCACGCTTCAGTGGCGATGTACTGCTGGTTGAATCGGAACATGACCAGATCGTTCCGCACACGGTCATCGCCAGTTATCTGCAGGCCTTCCTGAGCGCCCATTCGTTGACTTATCGAGTCATCGAAGGCGCAGATCATGGGCTCTCCGATGATGCGAGCCAGCGGGCCTACACGGCGCTGGTTGCGAACTGGCTGGGCGAAATGGTCGCGGGCCTGCGCGCCGGCAGCACTTGAGTAGACGCAGATTGCTTGTTGGCCGAGGGACTTGATCCGAATGGTATAAGCCGATCCTGCGTAAATGTGCGCCCGCTCGCGCCTGCGGCAAACTTGAATCGAGGGGGTAGACAGCAACTATCTGATTTGCGCAATTTTTAATTGGGACCACAAGGAAAACCCACGTCCGACGTGGGAGCTTCTGACCGGGAAATCGTACCAAAATCAAAGCCACCCCAATGAACGCGCACGTCGCCCTGTGCGAGCCGCAGTGCGTTCGCGAGCGCATCGAACATCGTGCCATTGAGCGCATTGCGCTTGTCCGGGCGGTTGATGCCAATCGACCACACCTGCCCATTGAGTTCAGCGGTAACGTTGGCTGCCATCATGGCGGTGCCATCGCTCTTCCGCAACGGCGCGCCCACCAGTTGGCTGTGCCGCTGTCCCATCGTGAATGCGACGACGGCTGCGGCATTCGACGCCTTGCCGGGCGACAATGTTTCGTCCACGACGATGAGGCAACGTTCCGGCTTGTGCGAAGCCTGTGTATTGCTCAAAAAGTCTGCTTCCGTTTGCAATAACAATTCCTCTCTCCGATAGAACACATCCTGGAGAGAATGCTATTGAACGTTTTGCCGAAAGTATTGGACGATTTTGCAGCCGGTATGACCTGGCGCGTCATTGAAACGATCACGCTGCCGTGACAGCGACATCAAAACTCATATCGGCCCCAGAAGAACGCGACATCGCCCTTGTTGACGCCCGGAATGCGCGGAACGAACGCGCCCATCACGGACGCCTTGCGATAGCGGATCGAACCGACGGGCAACACGAGCGGTACGGGCAGGTAGTGCGCGACATCCGCGCGCGCGGTGAAGCCCGCAAAGTAGCCGCCGCCCAGCGACAGCCCACCGAGCACGGGCTTCGTGTACCACTGTCTCGCCCAGCCACCGATAGGCTCCGGTTTCTCATGCGAATCGAGAAAGATGAACGCGAACAGGATGTCGTCGTCGCCGTTCTCGTCGGTGAAGTGCTTGCCTGCGCCGCCGCCCCACGACCGCGCATTGAGCGACTCGCGTTCCTGCTCCGAATAGCCGTTGATGTGCCAGCCGTAGCCCGGCAGATAAAGATCCCACGTGCCCTCTTTCGCGACCCGCTCGATGCGCCGGCACGCACTCGCGAGCCACTCCGCCGAATAGCTGCAACTCGCTTGCGCAGCGATCGCGGGCGCGCCGCTTAACCCGCAGCACGCAATGGACATCGCGCTTGCCGAGACGAATGCAATCCTCGTGAGTATCGTTCTCATTGTGCGCCCAACGGCTCAAGCCGGTTTTTATACGCGTTGTGCGTCGGCAGCCCAAAGCTGCCGGTTCCACGCAGATCACACCATCTTCAAACGAAACCGCCGCCAATACCTATTTCGCGGCCTTCGATACATCGCACTCGCCAGAGGGAACATTGCTGCCGCCCGTATTTTTCAGCGTAAGCGCGAGCCGGCTTCCCCTATTGGCCGTGATGATCTGTCCGTAACTGACCGTCGGGATAAACTGAATGTCGGGGGCCACCGCCACGGCAGGCGTTCTTGCGCCGTCCACGGTCAGGTCGAGTTCCACGGTGATCGATTCGATGGCGACGCCCCAGTCCCGTCCGTGCGCCGCCTGTTCCTTCCGGAAGTTGCACAGGCCTTCCATGACCTGCTCCAATGCAGTGGGAATATCCACGGGTTTGCCTGGGGGAATGGGCGGTGTGTTGCAGCCGACAATCACAAAAGGCAAGACAATGACAGCGAGATAAGTGCGCATCACGATCCCCTGTTTCATGAAACGTTCACGAACTCTCGTTGCGACGCGAGAACCTGCGGTCCTTGCGCGTCAACTCAGCGGCTGTCCTTCCCACTGAAATGGACAAGGCGTTCGGCTTATCCCATTCCGAGGAGAAGTGTATGCGCGCCATTCAGTACCCGGCAACCAGCAACGCGGCGACGCCAGGCTTGAACCAGTGGTTGCTTCGCTGGCTCTGTTTCACTGTACTTATGCTTCCCGGCATAGCCCCGGCAATGGACTTCAGGATCTATGACCAACCTCAGCTTAAGCTGAAAATGGTTATCGGGGAAGGGAAGGTTCAGGACGGTGACGCGGAGAAATTTCTGGCTACCGCCAAACTGGCTGACCGCGATGACGAAGGACTCGTTATCCTCGTTTTAAGCAGCCCAGGAGGAAATGTCGAGGCCGCTTTCAGAGTCGTCGATGCAATGGATCAGGTACGCGTCCATACAGTCGTCCCGGACAGTGCCAGATGCGCTTCCGCTTGCGCCTCCATTCTGTTCGCTTCGGGGATGCGCCGAAGTGTCGTTGGTAGTGGACTGCTCGGCTTTCATAGCTGCTACCGGCGCGATGGACGAACCTACGCCGAGGACTCGCTTTGCAACGAAATCATTGCGGCAAACGCAATGCAAAGAGGGATTAGCCATGCAGGCATCAATCGCTTCGTCAAGCAATACGGTGCGCAAGACATGGCATGGGTCGGGCGCGACGTCGCCTGTCGATCACTGCAAGGGCTCTGCAAGCCAGGGCTGCTGGAAGCCCGATCCGATACGAAGACTGCACTGATGCAGAGTTTCGATTGCAGCAAGCTCATCTCCGTTCAGGCGCAGCTCATTTGTGGCGATGAGGAACTTACCCGCATCGATAAGGCTTTGACAGAAGTCTATAGCCGAAAAATGAATGCGTCGGCGAACAAGACACGATTACGGGCGGATCAACGCGCATGGCTTCGCAATTCCCGCGACGCGTGTGGCGACAAGGCCTGCTTGCTGCGCAGCTATCGTCTTCGCATCGATGAACTCAAGCGGTCGTCTTGACGCGCCTTTGTCGTTCGAGAGCACGCGTTTCACGCATCGAGCTGCAAATACTTGTGTGCGAACGCAATCGCCATGCTCCCCTCGCCGACGGCCGAAGCCACCCGCTTGACGGGACTCAGCCGCACGTCGCCACAGGCGAACACGCCCGGCATGCTGGATTCGAGCAGATAGGGGTCGCGCGTATGCGACCAGCGTTCCGCCTTGACGACGTCGTCGCCAGTGAGCACGTAGCCGCGGCCATCACGCGCGATTTCCGCCGGCAGCCAATCCGTCTGCGCGTCCGCACCGATGAAAACGAACAGTCCGCCGCAGTCGTGCCGGCGCACTTCCGCGCTCGTCGCATCGCGAATGTCGATTGCTGTCAGACAGGTATCGCCATGCGCGCCGACGACTTCCGATCGCAACTGCACGGCCACATTCGACTTCGCGGCCAGTTGCTCGACGAGATAGCGGGACATGCCTTTCTCGAGCGAATCGCCGCGCACGACGAGCGTCACCTTGCGCGCATGATTGGCAAAATACAGCGCGGCCTGTCCCGCCGAATTCCCGCCGCCGATCAGATGGACATCGAGTCCATGCGTCGCGCTCGCTTCGCTGCGGGACGCGCCATAGTAAATGCCCTTGCCGATAAAGCGGTCGAAGCCGTCTATCGCGAGGCGCCGCCACGTGACGCCCGTCGCGAGAATGATCGTGCGCGAGCGCACGACGTCGCCTCCGTCGAGACGAATCCGACGTCCTTCGACATCGATCCCGGCAACCGAGCGCGTCACCAGAATTTCCGCGCCGAGCCGCCGCGCCTGCTGCAACGCGCGGCTCGCGAGTTCATCGCCCGAGACGCCATTGGGAAAGCCGAGATAGTTCTCGATGCGCGACGACGTTCCCGCCTGGCCGCCTGGCGCCTCGCGCTCCAGCACCAGCGTGCGCAAGCCTTCGGATGCGCCATAGACGGCGGCGGCGAGCCCGGCCGGTCCGCCGCCGATGATCGCTGTGTCGTATTCGGCAAGGCGAGGCTGCGTCTGCAGACCCAGCAGGCGGGCCAGTTCGCGCGTCGCGGGCCGGTTCAGCACCGTGCCGTCGACGAGCCGCAACGCAGGGCAATCCGCCTCTTGCGGACACGTGCCCGGCCAGCGCGCCGGCAATTCGGGCGCATCGGGTGTCATCCAGTCGTGGCTGATCTGGTTGCGCGCGAGAAACTGGCGCAGCGATGTGCAGGCGGTGTCCCAGCGGTTGCCGACGATCGTCACGCGTGCCTTCGGCGGCTCGGCTGAGAGGCTTTGCAGGCCGCCGATGCGCTCGCGCGCGAGCGCGCCCATCTTCACCGCCACCTCCGGCGATGCGGCGGCGAGCGCGTAGTAACGCTGCGCATCGATACGCATGACGCGCGACGGCTCCGCTGCCCGATACGCGCCCGGAAACGGCGAACTCAGCGCGAGCGGCACCTCGCCGAAGATGGTCCCGGGCAGACGCCAGCCCAGTGTGCGCTCGATGCCGTCGAACGTCTTGATCACTTCCATCTTGCCCGACAGCACCGCGAACAGCGCGCGCTCGCCGCCTTCATGGACGGCATATTCGCCCGCGCACAGATGCAGATCGGCGGATGTGTTCGCGAGCGTTTCCAGTTCGTGGTCGGGAAGCGTCGAGAACAGCGGCACTGCGCGGATATCGTCGATCGTGAGCATGGCTTCGTCCTGTCAGGCAGATGACGTAAAGCGCGGTCCACCAGGTTTTGGGGCGTCATGTCCGACGAAAGGACATGCACAGGCAAACGACTAAGCTATCAGACGAGGTGCGCGCATCGAGCGACGCGGTCATGAAGCAAGTTTAGCAAGTACGCGCTCTCATGTGCTTCGCTGAACCACTTTCAACACGATCTTGCCGATATGCTTGCCCGAATCCATCAACTCATGCGCGCCGCGCACATCCTTTAGATCGAAGCTCTGATGCAGCAGCGGCTTGACGCTGCCGCTCCGGATATGCGGCCACACATGCCGTTCGAGTTCACCGATGATCGCCGCTTTCTCCTCATGCGTGCGGGAACGCAGTGTCGAACCGGTATGCGTGAGCCGTTTGACCAGCATCGGAAACAGATCGACTTCCTTCGCGGGTCCCTTGATCACGCCGATTTGCACGATACGTCCGTTGATAGCGGCAGCAGCATAATCACGCGCGCCATAATCGCCCGCGATGATATCGACGATGACGTCGGCACCCTTGCCGTCCGTGATGCGCCTGGTCGCAGGACCTCCGGCATACGGCCCGCATCCGGGCGATGATCGACGAGATCGTGTTCGCCTTCGAGGACCACCGCTAGCGTTCTCGCAGCGGCGCGCCGAAAGCATGATGTCGGTTGCCAACAGTTGCGGCAGCCAAAGTGTCGTGCCATCACCGACACTTTCTGCGCTCCCCGCACGGCGTCACATCACGCAGCCGGTTGTAGAGCGGCGCGTACATGGCAGTCGGGAAATATTTTTCCTGTCGGCACGGTCGTTGCAATTGAACGTGCATCGACAGGAGATAAGTCATGAACGCCTTTCACGCGACGGTAGCGACATCGACCGGGATCATTGCCATCGTTTTCCTCGTACTTGTGACGGTGTGCGGCACGGGCATCGCCGCGTTTGCCGGACTCCTGCCTGCGTCTGAGCGCGTGGCCGCCACCGTGACGATCGCTCCCCTCGTCGACATCCAGACTGATAGGCCGGCGAGCCCCGCGCGAAGCGTCGATTGAACTGCGCTGTGCCGCGCGCTGAACAGGGCGCGCAAACCGCGCGCATCCTGACTTTGGGGATCACTCGCGCACCGCGTTCGCGAAAAGGTGCAGTGCCGCAGGCGTATGCCGGTTCGCCGGGTAATAGAAGCACCGTTAGAAGCACCGTTAGAAGCACCATTAGAAGCACCATTGCCCGAATGACGGTCCCGACCCAGGCAGCAGATCAACCAGTAAGCCTGCCGCGAGAAGCTCGCTAACGAGCGATTCGGGAACCCAGGCAACGGCCTTTCGGGACAGCGCCGCGCTGCTACCGCCCCAGTCGATCCCGACTTCAGGCAGGCATGGGCGCCCGATCAAAGCAAAGGAAGCATGCCCCTGATGTGCTCCGCGAATGCCGCCGTCAAAAGCGACGGACGCTCCCGTTCGAATTTCAGCGAAACGCCGACCGCAGGCAACGGCGGAAGATCGGCATCGGCACTGAGTACACACAGGTCGGGCGGCACAGCCGTCTGCGTCATGACGGCAAAAGCCTGCCCCGAGCGAACCAGTGCGGTGAGACCGGACAGGCTGCTGCTCGCATACGCGATCCGGTAGTCCCTGCCGGCGCGTTGCAGCGCTTCGCAGGCGGCGATGTGATCGAGCGTGTCCGGGTCGGAGAGCGCCAGAGGCAACGGATCGAAATGCGCGGGCTCCAGCCCCGGATAGCCGATCCACACCAGTTGCTCGCGGCGAATGATGTCTTCATCACGGCTGCCTTCGGGCAACGAGATCATCGCGAGATCCACCGCGCGCTTCGCCAGCCGTTCCAGCAGCCGCGGCGTCGGCCCGCACACCACTTCCACGAGGGCATGAGGATGCTGGCTGGAGAACTGCCGCAGCAACGACGGCAGAAAGACAGCAGCATAGTCGTCCGGACAGCCGAAGCGGATGCTTCCCGAAAGCCCCTTGCCGCAAAGCTCGGCCATCGCTTCGTCGTGCAGCCGCAGAATGCGTTGCGCGTGGATCAACAGGCGTTCGCCCGGATTCGTCAGCACTACGCCGCGGCCCGTGCGCTGAAATAGCGGCTGATCGACGATTTCTTCGAGCCGCTTCATCTGCTGGCTCAGCGCGGACTGGGTCCGGCCGATCCGGCTGGCCGCGCGGCTGAGCGCCCTCACCTCGGCGATGACGGCAAACGAGCGCAACAGATCGATTTCGAGTGAGAGACTCAAGATATAAGGCCCTCTTCTACCTTGCATAAGGACTATTCGTTTCTATAAAACCAGAGAGCCGTCTAGACTGCAAGTCATTCCCGCCCGTCACGAGGAGAAGCAAGGTGTCCCGGAACAACGACGCGACCTTCTGGCAAAACGCCAGACAGCACCTCATCCGCTATGGCGGCACGTTCGAACCGATGATCATCGAGCGCGCCCAGGGCAGCTTCGTCTACGATGCGGACGACCGTCCCATCCTCGATTTCACGTCGGGCCAGATGAGCGCGGTGCTCGGGCATAGCCACCCGGAAATCGTCTCGGTGATCAACGAATACGCCGCCAAGCTGGACCATCTATTCAGCGGCATGCTCTCTCGGCCGGTGGTGGATCTCGCGACCCGCCTCGCCGAGGTCACGCCTGACGGACTCGATCGCGCGCTATTGCTCAGCACGGGCGCAGAATCGAACGAGGCCGCGATCCGCATGGCGAAGCTGGTCACGGGAAAATATGAAATCGTCGGCTTTGCGCAGTCCTGGCACGGCATGACGGGAGCCGCGGCGTCCGCGACTTACAGCGCCGGGCGCAAAGGCGTCGGTCCCGCGGCCGCCGGTTCGTTCGCGATACCCGCGCCGTTCGCGTACCGTCCGCGCTTCGAGCGCAATGGCCAATACGATTGGCTGGCGGAGCTGGACTATGCGTTCGATCTGATCGATCGCCAGTCGAGCGGCAGCCTCGCGGCCTTCATCGCGGAGCCGATCCTCAGTTCCGGCGGCATCATCGAACTGCCCGAAGGCTACATGGCGGCCCTCAAGCGCAAATGCGAAGCGCGCGACATGCTGCTGATCCTCGACGAAGCGCAAACGGGAGTGGGACGCACGGGCACGATGTTCGCCTGCCAGCGCGACGGCGTCACGCCCGACATTCTCACGCTATCGAAGACATTGGGCGCGGGCTTGCCGCTCGCAGCCGTCGTGACGTCCGCGCAGATCGAGGAGCGCGCCCATGAACTGGGCTACCTGTTCTACACGACTCACGTATCCGATCCGCTGCCCGCCGCAGTCGGTCTGCGGGTGCTCGATGTAATTCAGCGCGACGGCCTGGTTGCGCGTGCGAGGGCAATGGGCGAGCGGCTCAGGTGCGGCCTGCTCGATTTGATGGAGCGCTTTGACTGCATCGGCGACGTTCGTGGACGAGGGTTGCTGCTGGGCATGGAAATCGTCAAGGACCGCCGCACGAAGGAGCCTGCGGATGGGCTGGGTGCGAAGATCACCCGCGAGTGCATGAACCTCGGGCTCAGCATGAACATCGTGCAGTTGCCCGGCATGGGCGGTGTTTTCCGGATCGCGCCGCCGCTGACCGTGAGCGAGGATGAGATCGACCTTGGCCTGGACTTGCTCGGCAAGGCCATTCAGCGCTCGCTGTAAGCCGTGCGCGGCGCCCGCCCGGCAGTGCCTTGCGTGGCTTACTGCTGCGCTAAAACGGGGGATGCTTCGAGCGTCAATGCAAATCGGGCTTGCACCTGCTTGTACCTGCTTGCACCTGTCATACGCACTTAAGAGTGCGGCCGCAACGGCTTGACGACTGCCGATGGAATATCGCGCGGCGTCGTGTGTCTTGCATCACGTTCTGCTGCATCCTGCGCTTCGAAGTCGGCGAAAAGCCGGCATACGGCGCGCGGGTCCGCGCACGCGTGAAGCTGCTCGCGAAACCGCTGATCGCAAAACCGCTCCGCCACCTCGGCCAGCAGATGCAGATGCGTCATGTTCGCCCATTCCGGCACGAACAGCACGACGAGATCGGTCACGGGCCTGCCGTCCGGCGCGTCGAATGGAATCGGCGCGGCCGGGCGCACATAGAGCGCCAGCGCTTCCTGCAACCCTGTGATCTGGCCATGCGGCACGGCCACACCCTGGCCCAGCGCAGTCGAACCCAACGCCTCGCGCGCGGCGAGCCCCGCCATCACCGCGGCCGCCTCCAGCCCGTAGCGTTGCTCAATGAATTGCGCAAGATGTGTGAAAAGCGCTTCGCGGCTGGCAACGGCCAGATCGAGCAGCACGTGGTCCTCCGTGAGCAGATGGGCAATGGCATCCTTGCTGGCCGCGCGGTCCTGGTGCCGCGCGTGTGCGTCCCCGTGCGGCGGCTCCGGATGCTGCATCAGCTTGCTCCACGTATCGGTGGGCGCGTCAGGAACCTCCAGCAACTGCGCGATTTCCGCAGTCGGCGCCAGATGCGTGACGCGCTGCATCGCCTCCTTCAACGCCGAGCGCGGCAGGTACAGTATCAGCCGCACGCGATCCGTGCCGTGCAGCGGCGTCATGCGTATCGTCCACGACTGTCCGGCGCAGTCGCGGATCAGCGCCTGACGCAATGGCATCGCATGCTGCGCATCGAGTGTGATGCGCATGACCACATCGCGGCCCGCAGCGCTCTGCGAAGCGCGATGAACTGCGCGTTGCTTCAGGCCAAAGAGCGCTTTCAGGTCTGCCAGAGAGTGCTTCATGCTGTGCCTCGACTGTCCGTTTCGGATTCCGTTGTTTCCGTGCTTCGTTCAGCGCTTGCGCAGTCGGCCCATGGATTTCCGCGCACCCATGCTGATGCTACCCGATCGAAGTGATACATGGGATGCGCCCGCGTAATGCGCAGAGCGAGTCCCGTGCCGAAGATCGTGACGAAATCGCCGGAAGGTCGACGACTTTAACCCATACGAATCTCACCGCGCAGCACACGGATCGTCATATAAAGGTATAGAACGGCGCGAGTAAAAATGGCGTAAATCCCGTGTTGCAACGTCCATATGGACAATAGAAGATCAGCTTCGCGCAAGTCTTTACGACATTTTTTCTTGTGGCGTGCAAACGCCGACCCTAGACTTTGGATAACTCATGAAGTACGGAGAGATGTCATGTCGAAGCGGCACGTCACCATCGTGGAACATACGGCCCTCGCCCACCTGAAGCGAGGCATCGGAAGCGTGGTGCTTCGGCGTTTCGACCCGTCGCGCGATTCGTACGCGCAACTGATGACGATGCTGCATCGTGCGTTTGCGCGTCTCGGCATGGCGGGCCTGAACTGCACGTGCGTGGATCAGGCCGTCGCTGTCACGCAGCGGCGTGCCCAGGCTGGCGACTGCTTCGTGGTGGTCAGCGGCGGCAAGATGATCGGCACGATGACGCTCTATGCAAGCGACAGCGATTCGGCCTGCGAGCATTATCATCGGCGCGACGTCGCGACGATCCGCCAGCTGGCCATCGATCCGTCATGGCAGAACCGCGGCATCGGCAAGTCGCTTCTGGCTTTCGCCGAGCACTGGGCCGCGACGCGCGGCTATTCGGAGCTCGCGCTCGATACGCCGTATCCCGCTGCGCATCTGGTTGCGTTCTATCGCGGCCAGGGGTTTCGCATCGTCGACGCCGTGCGCTTCGCCGGCAAGGTCTACGACAGTGCGATTCTCACCAAGGCGCCTGTCGTCGCGCGGACGCTCGCCGCATGGACGCATCAGATCGCGTTGCCGGGCGCGTGCTTCGTTCGCTTCGCCGCATCAAGCATCGCGACATGCGGGAACCTTCAAGGCACAGCCCGCACGGCGAGCCGCACGACAATGCCCGCCTGAAGGCTGCGATGCGCGCGCGAGGGTGGCTTAAGCTCGTGCTCGTCACCGTCGGCCAATCAAATGCTGACCGCCGTCTTTGCGTATGTCGGGCAACAGGTCAACCAGGCCTGACGGTGCTGCACACGTTGATCTTCAGTTGCGTGACGGGTGCGCTCACCGGCTACTGGCTACGGGCGGACGCGCGCCGCGCGTGGCGTGACGCATTGGACCAGGGCTACGTCAGCACGCGGCACGCCAGCGATGACGTGCTGAAGATCGCCGATGACTGTCCGAACCGCTGGCTCGTCGTGTTGTACATCGAGTTGAATCCCGACCTCGCTGGCCCGCTTTGACGACCGGCGGCGCCCGCCGCTCTCTTGCGAAAGCGCGCCCTGCATCAGGCTGCGGTGCATCATGAAGCATAACCAGAGATCAGACCAAAACCTGCCTCACCACACCGATTCTCGCTGCCGACCCGGCGGTATGGTTTTCGGCGTACGCTTTTGGATGGGGATACTGTGCGTTCGCGCTGCCAGCAAAGGTGGTTTGCGAAGGACTCGGTGCGGCAGATGAAACGCCCAAACAGTTGATACTCGCATTCGAGCTTGGCAAGCAGCGTCTGCGCAAGGTCATCGCCGATAAAGCTTTGCCACGAACGGGCGAGCGAATCACACTGTCAGCCGAAGATCTCTAGTTCGCCGTTCGCGCACCACTCGCTTTCATGCGCGGCCGCATGCGTGCCGGAAACGATCTGCCGCGTCATAAAAACATGTCAGCCGACAAGCCAATACAAATTATCAGCGTCCAGGAAGACAGCCGTGTCTTCGCGGACATGTCCGACGGCGCCGGAATCCGTGCCTTTCCCTGCGGAGCCTGTTGCAGCTACTTCAGGGCCGTCTGACCCGTGCCTGAGCCGCGTCAGCGTCGTGTTGCAACGGGCACTGAATGCGAAGCCGCGCGCCGTCCTCATCCCGATCGTCTGCGCGATGCGACACTGGCTCATTGGCAAAACTATCGGCGCAATAACCGGCCAATGACAGTGTGATTTAGACGCGCGCTATCGCATCGGTAAGAAAGCACAAATTCAAAAATCACGCTGCACTTGCTATCGTTCCTTCACCCCAATGCGAATAAAACAGATTTGCTAATGGGTGCAATTCCTTTCGGTCGGAACAGGAGCACGTATGCAGAAAAAGCCACTCACTACTTTATTCGGGGCACCCGTTGTCGATAATCAGAATATCCAGACGGCCGGGCCGAATGGACCGGCTCTTCTTCAAGATGTATGGTTCCTTGAAAAACTGGCTCACTTTGATCGCGAAGTCATCCCGGAGCGGCGCATGCATGCAAAAGGCTCCGGTGCATTCGGCACCTTTACGGTGACACACGACATCACGCAATACACGCGGGCCAAGCTGTTCTCGGAAGTCGGTAAAAAGACAGAGATGTTCGCCCGCTTCTCGAGTGTAGCCGGTGAACGCGGCGCAGCCGACGCGGAACGTGACATTCGTGGCTTCGCGCTCAAGTTTTATACCGAAGAAGGCAACTGGGACCTTGTCGGGAACAACACGCCCGTGTTCTTCATCCGCGACCCGTTGAAGTTCCCCGACCTGAACCACGTCGTCAAGCGCGACCCGCGCACAGGCTTGCGCAGCGCCGAAAACCTCTGGGACTACTGGACACAACTGCCCGAATCCTTCCACCAGGTCACCATCATCATGAGCGATCGTGGCATTCCGCGCACGTGGCGTCATATGCACGGCTTCGGCAGCCATACGTTCAGCCTTATCAATGCCGGGAATGAGCGATTCTGGGTCAAGTTTCATTTCCGTACCCAGCAGGGAATCGAGAACATCACGGACGCCGAGGCCGCGAACCTGATTGGACGAGACCGCGAGTCACATCAGCGCGATCTCTATGAAAGCATCGAGACGGGCAACTTCCCGCGCTGGACGATGTTCATTCAGGTGATGCCGGAGAAAGAGGCATCGGCGTGCAGGTTCAATCCGTTCGACCTGACGAAGGTCTGGCCCAAGTCGGACTACCCGCTGATCGAAGTCGGCGTGATGGAGTTGAACCGCAACCCGGAAAATCACTTCGCCGATGTCGAACAGGCCGCATTTGCGCCCGCAAGCGTGGTGCCGGGAATCAGCTTCTCGCCGGACAAGATGCTGCAGGGCCGCCTGTTCTCGTATGGCGACACGCAACGCTACCGGCTGGGTGTCAACTACGCGCAGATCCCCGTGAATTATCCGCGCGCGACCCGCCATTACAACAGCTATCATCGCGACGGCGCGGCTCGCGTCGACGGCAATCATGGCGGCAAGACATCGTACGAGCCGAACACGCGTGGCGAGTGGGCCGAGCAGCCGGACTATCGCGAACCGCCGTTGTCCATCGAAGGCGCTGCGGACCACTGGAATCATCGCGTGGACGACGATTACTTCTCGCAACCAGGCGAGCTGTTCAGAAGGATGTCGCCAGCGCAGAAGCAGGTGCTCTTCGACAATACGGCCCGTGCGATCGCAGGCGTTTCCAGTCCCATTCAGGAACTGCACATCAGGCACTGCACGCTTGCCGACCCCGAGTATGGCCGGGGCGTAGCCGCCGCAATCGAAAAGCTGGGAGGCTGATATAGATCGAGGTGGTCGCGCGCCGTACGCTTCGTGGTGAGTTGCCATGCGTCATTGTTTGCTGATGATGCATGGCTTGTTTTGAATCGGCGCACCTTGCACCTTTCCGCGCGAGCGGATTTCGTTCAACGGGTACTTCGCCGTGGCCCGCGCGGGTCCCGTGGTCGCGTCAATCGCCTAGTTGTTCAGCTTCGCCGCCGCCATCGAGATGCGCTCGCGCACCACGCTGATGGCTTGCTTGAGCGCATAGACGTTGTGCAGATGACGCGTCGGCACCCCTATCTGGCTGGCTTGCGCGTCAATGTCCTCGATTTCGTTGCGCCATTGCGCGACCTGATCCGGCGATGGCTGCGCGGTTCTCCAGATTTCGTCTTCGAGCGATTTGAGCTCGCGATACCAGACGACAAAGCGTTTGTTGATGCGCGAGTCGAGCATGCGCGGTAACGCCTGCAACACGCCTATGAGCACTGCCATGAAAGGCAGCAGGATCAGCAGACGTCTTTCGATGAAGCTCGCCAGCCAGAATGGAAGATAGCGCTGCAAGAACGGACGCCCCGACTTGAAATAGCGCTCGCTTTCATTGGTGACTGGGAACTCATCAGTGTTCAGATTCGGAAAAGCGCCGAGTGGCGTGAAATAGTCTTCGCCAGAGTGGACGGTCCTCGCGGCATCGAGCAACAGATAGACAAGCGCCGGGTGCAACGTGTCTTTCGCGACCAGCAGCGCAGTGGCGGCAAGCAAGGTGACATCCGCTTGCGGACTGTCATTGACGATGCTCGTCGAAGCTCGCGGAAATATCACTTTCGAAAGAGACGGGAATTTCTGCACGAGCGCATCCGCCTGAGCGAAACTCATCAGCTTCAGGTCGCTGTTCAGCAGCGTCTGCTGCATCGGCGCGTCGGGTCTGCCAATAAAGAATGCCGCATCGAGGCAACCGTCTTCGAGGCATCGATAAGCCTTTGGCGCATCCGTTTCGACCAGTTGCGTATTGTCGCTCGTGATGCCGCTGTAGCCCAGCAAGGTCAGCGACACCTGCCGCAGTCCGCTGCCCGGCACGCCGATGCCGATCCGTTTCCCGCGCAACTGCGCGAGACGGTTGACGGTGCCCGTGCCTCGGTAGAACACCCAGATCGGTTCATACGAGACGGCCGCAATGGTTTCCAGATGATCCGTTTCCTGCGGCGCCGTGGTGCCAGATTGAATGAAGCCGACCTGATATTCGCTCGCGGGATCTTTGAGCCGCATATAGTTTTCGACCGACCCCGACGAGCTGCGGATATCCAGTGTGACACCGTCACGTTTCAGGACGGGCGCATAGCGGTCGGCAAAGCCTCTGTAGATGCCATTGTCCGCGCCCGTCGTAATGACGATCTTCGTCTGGAACGCCGGCTCGATGATGGTGAAGAGTACCCATCCCAGCGCGATCAGCGCCACGATCACGCCGATTACGAGATGCCGGCGGCGCGCTGGCGTAAGCGGTGGTTTCCGGCTGCGATGAAGCGCGGGTTTGTACCTGGGCATCGTATGGCCCTCTTGTCCCTGTCATGCTCCCGTCAGCGACGACTGCGCGTGTATGGGACCAAAGTCCAATACCCCGCGCGCATCCGATTTCATATGCTAGTTCGTGAAACGTCGTGCATCCAGCGGCGTCAGGCATGTGCGCTGCCCTGCTTCGAACAGGTATTTGAACAGCCCGCCGGAAGACATCGATGGACGCAGACACGCGATTTGTTGCGGTTGTCGACGACGACACATCTGTCTGTCGGGCGATCCAGCGGCTGCTGCGCTCCGCTGGAATCGCAGCGGACATCTTTCCGAGCGGCGACGAGTTCCTGTATGCGCTCTCTGCCACACCTGACTACGATCCCGGCTGCGTGATCCTGGACATACAGATGCCCGGAACGGATGGCGTCGAAGTACAGCGAAGGCTTGGAAGCAAGCTTCCCGCGATCTTCATTACGGCATACGACGACGATGAAATCCGCGCGAGAGTCATGGCGGCGGGGGCGCAGGCGTATTTCAGCAAACCGTTCGACGATTCAGTTTTTATCCAGAGCGTATGCGCCGCGTTAGGCAGCCAGCGTTCGAATTAGCGTAGTGCACGATTTCTGCGTTCGCTATTGGACCAAGGTCCAATGGTTTTTGTGGCGACGGCTGCCGGATACTCGTTCTGCGGAGCCCGGCGTGCCGTGAAGCGGCATGCGTTTGCATGATCGGGGGCGCGGCATTCGTCTGATCGTCCCGATGCGCGGACTCATACGTTTGAGCTTCTGGTGCGGTGCGTCAGCAAAGGTTCAACGTCGTCTCGCGCATGCGCACCGATGTCGCCGGCACGAAATTGCCTCAATGGGGAGGCGCTCATGGCGTCTTTGTCGTACGGAACAATGAACCGCCGTCGAATGGTTCCGGCGGGTTCCCCGGCCCGGAAACGGCCGTTGCGTCTTCTTGTCCTGATCGCACTGGCCTCCCTCACCGCCTGCAAAAAAGCCCCCACGGAACCCCCGCGCCCCACGATCGACGTGACCGTCGTGACGGTTG
>NZ_JAGIPX010000103.1 GCF_017814945.1 Paraburkholderia sp. LEh10 | reverse complement strand
GCAGTTCGTACTTGCGCTGCGGTGCTGCTTCATCCATCAGCGTCAGATACGGCGCCGCGAAGCTCCACTCTTCGTCGGACACGTCTGTCGGGTAGGGTTTGCGTTTTTCTCTTGTCATTCCTCCAGGGTACCAGGTTCGACAAAAAATTCCTAACACGGTCTTCTATGGGGAGCCGAAAGTCAAGCCATGTTGAAGACAAAAACAAATCTGTTATGCGAAGTAAATCTCCTTGTCCTGTCTCTACGGCCAGCCTGCGCGGTCACCATCCATGACCAGGCGCAGGCTGGCCGTAGAGACCGCTCCGTAAAGCACTGTAAAGCACGGGGACCGACGCTTCACGTACACGTTGCTGCAGCCTGGCGTGTCAATGTCATTCAGGTCAGGGTGTCTGTTGACCGGTCAGTGCCGGGTCGACCTTCTATCCGTGCCGGCCTGGCAGGCCGGTCACCTCACGCCGCATGCGCGAAGCGCTGGGGCTGCCCTGTTACCGACGCACCCCATCTAGGGAAACGGCCACCCGTAGTGGGCAGCCCGACCGTGTTCCGGGCGCGTTGACCTTTACATGATGTCGCTACATCTGATGTTCATTCAGGCCCTTGCGTTGTTGACGTCACGCGACTTGAGTATGGCCCCAGCAGGGATCTCGCCGTGTTCGAGATAGCGCCACAGCGCGATCGCCAGACGGCGTGCGAGCGCGGACGATACCGATACGCCGCAGCCGCTTGCCGGCGCCGGCAAGCGCTGGTTGAACCAGCGGCTGAGCTGGCTGCCGGGCTGCAGGCGCAGCCAGCTCCAGGCGAGTTCCACCATCAGCCAGCGGCATCGCCAGTTGCCCGCCTTGCTGATACCGAGTTCAACCTCGCTGGTGCCGCTGGCGTATGGGGTGGGCGTGAGGCCCAGGCAGCCGGCGAGTTCGCGGCGGTTGCGAAACTGTCGCCAGCCGAACAGTTCCCTGACGAGTGTGCACGCGCTGCCGGCACCGATGCCCGCGAGCTGTGCGAGCAGCGCCATGCCGGGATGTGCGCCGCTACGCACCTGCCGGTCCTGCTGCACTTCGAGCAGGCGGATCTGCTGACGGACCAGCGCGAGCCGCTCATATTCGCGCTCAAGCTCGGCGCGCAGACCTGGCGCGAGCAGCTCGCGCTGACGGGTCCACCAGTGTGTCCAGATACGACCGCCGACATACCTGACCCGAAGGTTGTGCAGTACCAGCAGGGAACGGATCCGGTTTGTGTGCGCGGCATGCTCTTTCCGCAGGCGCTCGAGCTCGCGGTGCAGGCGCCGGTCGTCCTCCTGCTCGGGCGTGGAATGCGTGCCACTGCCCACACGCGCCACTCGCCCGCGTAATAGCGCATGAGCATCGACAGCAGCTTGTCGCTGTCAAGCCGGTCTGTCTTGGCGCGGCGTGCACGGCGGTTCACCTCGATACTGGCCGAATCCACCACGAGATTGACGATGCCCTGTTCGGTCAGCCAGCGGTGCAGCCAGAAGCCGTCGCGGCCGGCTTCATAACAGCTGTAGACGGGTGCGTCGGCGCCGAGATGGCAGCGCGCCCTGGCGTTGGCGATCGCGGTGAGGACTGCCGTGGTATCGCCTGCGGCGACCGTACAGCGGCCGGGCGGGCGCCGGCCATCACCCAGTGAGAGCTTCCAGCTCTTCTCGCCCAGTTCAAAAGCCATGTACAGGCGGCCACCTGCCGTCGTATTCTGCCCACCGAGGGCTGTGTCAGGCGCATCCATTTGCGTGCTCCTTCGGAGAAAACGGGTGTGGAACTTCCGTTTTACTCCGGTCGGGCTTACTGCCGCTGCCCTCCCACATAGCATCTAGGGCCAAGCGTAGTCCGCTGCACGCCGAACTGGTCTCTCGACACGGTATAGCCGTCGAACCGGTTAACCATCGATGTTGAAAAGAGGGACGACTCACCATGATCGACAAAAGCGCACCCACCAGTTGTAATGCCCCATAGCCGACCGGCAAACGCCCGCCCCGCGCCCAAAAAAGAAGTGCAACCCGAATGACAACGCCAGCGTCGGAACGATCCCCACCACGTGGATGCCACGCGGGAAAGCGTGTGGCGATAACGATAGCGTGGGGGGGCGGATTTTAAATCATTAGGATGACCCCCGGAACCTATATTGCTCTCGCCTTCCGTTGCCTCCACCGCTTAGTTAGCCATCGCGACGATAAGGGGCTGACCGTGTCCGCCTGCTACGGAGTCTTCTGAGTTAGGCGCCCACGCACAGATGTGAGGCGACGCCGGAAAGCGCTGGGGTCCAAGCCATGCAACGCATTAAACGCCAATGAGAAGTTACTTCGACTCGAAAAACCTACCATTTTCGCCACTTCGGCTACCGGATAGTTGGTGGTAGCGAGCAATTCCGCGGCCTTCTTTAAGCGCACGATCTTCAGCATGGCCATTGGCGACTGACCAAACGCTTTCATGAATTGCGCGGCGAAGGCCGAGCGGCTCATTCCGGCGATGTCGGCAAGACGCTCGACTGACAAAGAAGATGCGGATCGTTCGAGAATTGCTTCTAGCGCACTGGCAAGGCGCCTGTCAGCAACGCCGGCTGCCCACGGAAGGTCCGCGCCGCCACTGTCTATCTGTCGCCGAAGCACAAGGACCAAGCATTGCTTTAGCAGCGCTTCGACCAGAGTACGTGAGCCAAGCCCAGGACGCGCGGATTCCGCGAGCAACAGAACAAACTGATCTTTCAATCCCGACTTACCGTCGAACTGAGCTACAAGTGGATTTCGCAACGTCTTGAACGGGTCGCTGCCTGAAGTCGTGTCGAGACGCAGTTCGCCACATGCAGTCGAAATACCTTTGTTCCCACCACCAACCTGGACAGTGGGAACCGTCTCGTGCCAAGGCCACTCAGTTACACGCGCGCGATTCGTTTCGTGCGTTGTGCACGATTTGCCACTCTCGATCTTATAAGCGATACCAGGAGGCAGAAGTACGAAACTATGCGCGCTGAGCGATACTCTCTCGCCATGTTGGGTTATCAAAGCACCGCTTCCGTCCATACAGTAATGCAGACTCGCCGTTCGGCAGGCCTCGAACCGCGTGCTCCAGCCATCGCGAACGTCACAGAGAGTGAAATTCGCCACGCCAATATCCAGAGCGGCAAGAAAGCGTTCCAAGACGGGAAGCTCAGGGAGCTGCGCGTTATTCATGGACGAATCCGAGACCAGGTCGAGACTACAAAAAACATCTCCAAGTCTACTATGAACTGGCTGTTCCGGCACTCACGGGAACTGGCTTCGTCCTACCCGCGAACGGAAAGAACGAAGTCAAGACCCGTGCAGATGGCGTCAGGGCTGAGCCATTCGTGTCCCCGTATCCTTAGACCCGCTGTAGTATGCCGCCGCGTCCTTTATCTCTGTTTCTGTCAGATTCCGCGCGATGTTTCGCATTTGCCCACCAGCATCATTGTGTCGTTGACCCGCCGCGAAGGCATTTAGTTGGGCACCTAGATAGGATGCTGACAGACCCTGCAAAAATGGTGCTCCGGCCTTGTGATCAACGCCTCCGTGACACACAGCGCAGGAGACGACGTTCTTAGTGGGGTTTCCTTGCGCAACAATGGGCGGCTCGCTGACCGTCGCAACGCCACTTGTCAACCGCCCCGATGAAGCAAAGTACTGCGCGAGGTCACGCAGGTCTCTCTCGGATAGTCCTTTGACCATCGAGGTCATTATTACATTGGTTCGCGCACCATTTTGGAAATCGGAAAGCTGCTTATAGACGAATGCAGCGTCTTGCCCGGCAAGAAGCGGCGCGACGACTTGAGATGCATTGTGACAGCCGACGCATCGATTTGCGAGCACGCCGCCGCGCTGCGCCGCGTCGGGGTCGGCACGAGCAAGTGTCTGCGGCGTTATAGTAACCGCACTTACCGCGCCGTCAGCAGGATAGACGATCGATTCGTTCTGCGCCCAATGGCGGGGTACTCCTGCCGCACTACAGATCGCGTTCCATATGCCTCGAAACTGATGCCCGTCCTGCACCGACGGCAGGAGGACGAACCCTATCGCTGCTGCGATGACCGCGACGGCGACGGTTCCGCAGACGCTGCCTACCAACCATCGGTTTGTCAGCGAAAACACTGGCTTCGCGTCCATGTCAATGCCCCAGACCGATCGGGATTCCAGGCACGGCGGTGTCTGGGCGGGCAATCAACGACGCAATCGGATATCCGTAGTTAAACAATGTAAGACCGATCATCAAGACGAGCCAAAGCCGAAAACCATTCAGCGCAGATGGCACATTCTCAGTTCGATGAATAGGCACACTAAAGGTGTAATCCTCAACAATATCAACCGTCGAGCGGTGAGCACGAACCAGAATGAAGATAAAGAGAAGACCGGCCAACAGACAGACGACTCCGCCAATCACCGACACGATCACAGGCAGCGCCTGGGAGGAAATGTCGCCATTCGAGTAGTCGAAGTATGCCATTCTCCGCGGCATTCCCAGGACCCCTACCAAATGCCACGGTATCGTTAATACCATGATTCCGATGAACCAGAGCCAAAGCTGAATGCGGATCAGTCGCGTGTCTGTAATCGCACGACCCGTAATCTGAGGCCACAGGTCGTAAGCGATCACGAAGTACATGATCACGACAGCTCCGGCGAAGATGAGGTGAAAGTGTCCCGTCACCCATTGAGTATTATGTATAGTCGAATCTAACTGGTAACTCATGTTGATGAGTCCGCCTGCTCCTCCAAAACCGAGCATCACAAACGAAAAAGTGATGGCAAGCATCATGGGATTACCCCATGGAAGAGCCTTTAACCAACCCATGATGCCCTTCCCGCCCCGTAGCCGCCCGGCAATCTCGACCGACGCACAGATTGTGAACACCGTCAGCAAAGTAGGAATCGCGACCAAAGCTGTGAACACCGAATGCATGAATTTGAACCCCGAACCTACCTGCGGGTCGGCGAACAGATGGTGTATGCCGATCGGCATTGATACGACCAGAAACATTACGAAGGATAGCCGCGCCATCAAATCGCTATAAAGCCTCCCGCCGATCGCGCGCGGAACGATTGTGTAATACGCAATGTAGGCCGGCATCAGCCAGAAGTACACAATTGCATGAAGCGTCCAGGAATAGAAAACACGTGCGAGACCGGCATCAATATTGTGTTTCCATCCCAGCGATACCGGAATAATCTGAAAAATGATTTCAATTGCCGCGCCAACGGCCGTCCATCCCCACAGATATGCACTCGCGACACAGGCAAACATAGGAAGCGGAACGGGTACCCCTGGATTATCGCGCTTCCATATGGCGAGGTTTACGCCCATCAGCGCAACCCAAACCCATGACCCAACCACGATCAAAACGACCCCTATATAATAGATCGAGCTGCCGATCATCGGCGGGTAAAACGTGTAGAGAACTGACGCGGTACCTCTCCCTATTGCGACAACGGCCAGCATAAAGCCCAATGCAACGGCGCCGAAGCCTGCCCACGCCAACTTCACTCCCACAATTGCGCGCTTAAGCGAGAGCTCAATGACCGCATATCCGAGGGCCATTGCAACGAGAGTCGGGAAGACGTACGCCATAGTTGAGCCGTGCGCCGAGACGGATCGATAATATATCTCAGGATCTTTCATCCACGGATGCAGCGGACTTCTCACATACATCTGCCAGGCGCCCAACGCCAGGGCAACAGCGAAACTCGCGAAAGCGAGCCAGAAATGCATAAGCACAAGCCGCTTGTTAATTAACACAGTCCACCCTCCCGTTCGCACCTTTTCGCTTAAGCATTTCGAAAAACGCAGCGCGCTCTATAACTTTGACGCGCGCCCACATCGCCTGATGACCCGTCCCGCAATATTCATGACAAGGCATTAGATGCTCGGCTGGCTGCGGAAACACGGTTTTAAACGTGGATATGTAGCCCGGTTCGATCATTGAATTGATGTTTGTTCCCGTTACCAGCATGCCGTGGATTGCATCAGCGCTGGTCGCTCTGAAAGTAACGGGCGTGTTCGCTGGAAGCAGGATGCACTGAGGCGTGAACGAGTACTGCTGCGCCAGTACCCGGACGATAACAGATCCGTCTTTTGACGCCGCACTTCCCAGGTTGCTTTCCGAAAACTCGCTATTTGTTTCCAAGGATGCTATGCGTATCGTTTCTACTCTGGACGGCGGCATCATCGCCCAATGCAATCCCGTGAAGACGACCGTCAGCATCAGGACGAGCATGATTGCCGACATCAAGACCGCCCACCTTCGTTCGATTTTATGGACGATACTGACTGACTGATTTTCCCTGATCTGATCACTCATTGGATAACGCCGCGCGGAAGGAAAACGAGTAAATAAAACACGATCCATATGAGGATCACGATGGCTGTCGCAGTACCTGCTAGAACAATCGCGCCCTTCGGCCCATCGAGAACGATGCGTTCAATGGCTTGATCCTCGTCTTCTTTTGGGTTCACTTGGTGGTCCCCGTGACAATTCAGGACAGGTTTGAAAATGTCCAGCACGCTGAGCTCTGTATGGCTCCGTGACATTGGTCGACGCCGAATCTTCCTCTGTATGCGCGGGAAGATTCCTGATATGGCCGCGAGAACAAGCTTTCTGGATACCGGCGTCCCATTTCGAGCAAACAATCACGAAGCATTCCGCCTGCGAACTTCCGGCTATCGAAAAAGCGATATCACGACTGCGCCAAACCTGTGTGCCAGGCCGCGACACACTGTTTTACCGTCGCGGCCTGGCTTCGCCGCTGCAAGAAAGGCACGGATTCACGTTGAGTAACAGTAACCGCGCACCATTGCCAGTTCGCAGAACGAAAATAGACTATCGCCGCTTCAGCTTATTTCATGCGCCGCCGAGTTACAGCACGCTAACGACCCGACCTGACATTGCATCCGCCTGAGATACAAGCACACGCACCTGCTTCGCCGAGTTATTCAAGCCGAATGACACTGGTTGAATGGCATGGCTGTGCAGTCTCAGCGGATATCCCGACAGCTCTTCCTAGCAGCTATAACCGCGGCGCACTATCTTACTGAGCCTCAGGCTTGTAGTTGGGGTTCAGGTGCCCATCATCGTCGAGCAGTCGATAAAACTGCGTCCACACGTCGTCCTTCTTCGCGCTGGCGATATGGCAATATGCGCACTCCTCTTTCGCCTTGACTTTCGCCATCTTTGCCTTTGGTTCAAAGTGGTTAAAGTTGAAGTATCCCCAACCATCGGTCGCAGCGAACCGCTTCGAATCCTTCACCGTGACATCGGCTCCGTTGAACTTTCCAGGGAACAGACCTCGACCGGACGGCTCATTCCTTGAGCCGTCTGGGAACTGTTGCGGCGTCGTCAGCTGAAGCTCTTTGACGAAGATGGTGCCCTCGGGGAATTCGCCGGTTTTCTTGTAGATTGCGTACGAACCCGGCTCAATGTAGACGTTGTGGTACTCCGGGAAGTTCGCCTTCCCTCCGTTAAGGGCGTTCGGCGTCAACGGACTCCCGACGTAGATCCATTGATGAAAGTTCTTTGGAAGTAGTAGCTGACCATCTGCAGTGTATTGCGGTAGCTGCCGCTTTACCGTGGGAAGGTCTTGCCCATCCGAATCAGCCCAAGCGCCGGTGCTAAACGATGTGCACGCGATCAATACTGCACCAATGACTGAGAGTCGCTTCAACATGCAGATTCTCCTATACGTGAACGAGATAACCGGAATCTAGTACGCTTTGCGACGTCCCAGTCCGTAGCCTGTGTCGGCTACAGAATTAGATACTTTTGAGGTTCATCAATCAACGATCCACAGGTATATGAATCATGCCCTTATGGTTGCGGGATGTTGGTGATGCAGGCGAGCGAATTGCGAACGTGTTTCAGCCCGCTTTGCCGATGGAAAACATCGCCGACCAACTGAGCGGAACCGCGAGATCGTTACATATACGCATGTATAGTCAGCTAGCCTTTGTTCTCACCACAAAGTCGTGTAGAAATCAGAATGGAGGATTGGTTTTCCTTGTGCTGCAAAGCACTGAGACAGTCCGTGTGACGCAAATACCGATCCCTCACACCGTCTTGAGATCCCTCACACCGTCTTGATCACCATTATCTGGAGTGCCCTTGAGCGAGCGTCCGACGGCCAAAGGCCAGATTAGCTTCAGAGTTCGTGGAAATCCATACGAACTCAAGCACGCCATCGATCTCCTTAGATCGATGCGCTTTGCCATCGCTTTGCTGGTGATACTGGCGATTGCAAGCATCATCGGTACTGTCCTCACACAGGAGGATACGTACGTCAATTACGTGAACCAGTTCGGTCCATTCTGGGCTGACATTTTCAGCGGCCTCGATTTGTACAACGTCTACGGTTCCAGGTGGTTCATGTTGATCCTGGTCTTTCTTGTGACCTCGGTCTCACTATGTGTAATTGAGAACGCCCCAAAAATGGTCCGGGACGCACGCAGCTGGAAGGACCGCGTCCGTGAAGGAAGCCTACGCGCATTCCGCCATAAGAGTGAGTTCCGCGCAACTGCCCTAAGTGGCGTCGAGACGGCCGAACTCTTGATGCGCCTCGGACGCCAGTTGGGCTATAAGCTAATCACCCGTGATACCGGTACGGGAGAGATCCTGATCGCAGGTAAACGTGGTGCCCTTACAAAGCTGGGCTACATTTCGGCCCATTTGGCGATCGTGGTCATCTGCGTGGGCGGCCTGCTGGACAGCAATCTGCCTATCGAACTGCAGATGTGGGTCTCCGGCAAGACAGCGACCGAGTTGGATTCCGACGTAGACGCAGTTTCTCCAAGTCACCGACTATCCCCTTCAAATCCGACGTTCCGCGGGTTTGCTCTCGTACCCGAAAGTCAGCAGACTAGCTCGGTCGTACTTAGTCGTCGGGACGGTTCATTAATACAGGACTTGCCGTTTTCAATTCAGTTGAAGAAGTTCGTGGTTGATTACTATTCAACGGGTATGCCCAAGCTTTTCGCCAGTGATATCGTAGTGACGGACCATAAGTCTGGCCAGCGCGTTCAGGCGCGCGTCCAAGTAAACAAGCCGTTCACCTACGACGGTATTTCAATTTATCAGTCGAGCTTCCAGGATGGAGGCTCGAAGGTCGCGATGACCGTGTGGCCGATGGCCGGCAGGGCAGAATTCACGGAGCAGCTTCAGGGCGTAATCGGGGGTGTTACGCATATTCACCTTCCGACCGCCGGAGAAAGTGGAGAGACGGTGGAGCTCACCGATTTTCGTTCGATCAACGTCGAAGACACTCATAACGCGGACGAGGTCCATAGTGTGCGAGGCGCTCCCAAAGAACATTCGCTCGAGAACGAGATTGACGCACGACTGGGATCAGGCGCGAAAAGTAATCTACCTACGAGATTACGAAATCTGGGGCCCTCGATGCAGTACAAGGTTCGCGATATCAATGGGCAGGCCCACGAATATCAAACCTTTATGCTTCCAGTAAATATCTCCGGCCAGCAGATGTTTATGACCGGCGTAAGAATGGGGGTCAACGATTCATTCCGCTTTCTCCGGATCCCCGCAGACGATCATAATTCAGTAAGGGACTGGATGAATCTTCGAGCCGCCTTGCAGTCTCCGAGCATGCGGAGCCAGGCCGTATCCCGATTCGTACGGCGTTCGTATTCGGGTACCGATACTGACGCTCAGAAAGTTGCTGCATCCGACGTCTCTCAGCTGCTAGACCACTTCGCTGGCGTCGAGGGAAATAAGGGCCCAACGACAGCCGCGGCATCAGCGGGCGGCTTCGTGGCGATTGCCGGCTTGATCGACCGCTCCATGCCCGCAGTGCAACAGGAGAAGGCGACGATGGCCCTCCTACGCACGCTCAACGGTGTTATGTGGGATCTGTGGCAGCTGTCTCGCATTAAGCATGGCGAGCCTGAGATGAAACAAGATTCGTCACATATGTCCTTTATCCGGGCTTCGGTCGATGCACTGGCAGACAGCTTCTACTACGGCGCGCCGATCTTCCTCCAACTTGACTCGTTCACGCAGGTTCAGGCGTCGGCATTCCAGTTGACTCGGGCACCAGGCAAGACCTTGGTATATATCGGTAGCCTTTTGCTCGTGATCGGCATCTTCTCAATGTTCTATGTGCGCGAGCGGCGTCTCTGGTTTTGGATCAAGAGTTCAAAAGAAGGTGGCGCAGAAGTCTTGTTGGCAATGTCCACCGCTCGACGAACGCTTGACTTCGAGAGGGAGTTCGCAAGCACGCGCGACGCGATACACATGGTCCTGGACACGAAAAGCGCTCAGACAAGCTGAGGTCTCCAACCAGCCGGGCAACAAGTCCGGCTGGAATATTACGAATCAAAGACCGGCGCTCAATGACATCATCGGCGAAGCAATGTCCGGGGGAGCAGAAAACGACAGACAAATCCCGGAAATGAAAACACGATCAGCAGCGATACAGTGATTACGTAGAATTGCCAGCCTTGGTCGAACACCCTACCCTCCCACGCCTCTAATGCATACGCCGCAGAGGCCACAATCATGTACGCCAAAACAAACTCCACTATGTAAATCCAGGATCTCTTGCCATGTCGAAGGGATATAACGCCAAAGAATTTGCCTGTTGCGAAAGGAAGATTGGCCATCGAAAGAGCCAAGGTGAGAATGAACCAACCAGAGACTGACATTAAGATTGACCTCGTATACTTGTAACGAACAGGAAGCTCCATGATGAGATCCGTGAATCCCGGTTAGGATGACGGGCTCAATAGTCCCAAGGCTACCAGCTTCCAATTGAACGAAACATCAGGGCACTAGTCAACGTTCCATTGGTATAAACATTCAATACCATAATACTTCCGAGGCGGTCCCCGCGTGACACCGCAGATGTAAGAGCGATCCACATCGTCTGACCACCAGGACTACCGCGGTTCATCAGGAGCGCAAGCTCAACACTCCGCGCTCCATAGGCTTTGCCTTCAGGGCGCAGTTAGCGAAACCGCGCCGTCAGGGCGTTCCGCCCGGAAGTGCTGCGGCGGTATATCCGCTGCTCGCGCTGCAGCCGGCCGTGCAACGCGGGTTCGTCGAGAACAGTCGCATTGTGCCCCGTTTCCCACCAGGAGCACACGACGTTCAAGAGAAGGAGACGGATTCAGTATGGTCGCAGGCGGCGCGTAAGACGGATATGCCTTGGTGGCTTCGTGCGTGAACCTGTTCTGCATCTGGGGCAGTTGCAACTCTATACGCGCTATACGCGGGTCTATACTTGGATACTAGAGGTTCCTTGAGTATTGCCCGGACGCTCAATAGAATCGTCACGGTGACCGCTGCATACAGCGGCGAGTACAAAGCTTTCGCTGTTCGAGTGACAGGCGCCGATAGGCTTCTATCATGTGATAGTCGTGGCGGACAATCATATCAGTCATTCACCACCCCTATATTCCAATGCACTGTCTCGATAACCAAATTCAAAGGAAGAGCGAATGGCTACAGGTACTGTGAAGTGGTTCAATGATGCAAAGGGTTTCGGCTTCATCAAACCCGATGATGGGAGCGAAGACGTTTTCGCACATTTCTCGGAGATTCGTTCGACCGGATACAAGTCTCTTCGGGAGAATCAAAAAGTCTCTTTTGAGATCGGTGTAGGTCCGAAAGGCAAGCAGGCTTCAAATATCCGGGCATCCTGATTTGGGAGCCAAATTCGGATAGCCTTCGTCAGGCCAATTTCTCGTTCACGGTCCGATAATCGGGTTTCGACCTATCGGCCGCACCGTAACTACTGCTGCATTGATGACGCAATGATGACACTTCCCGCATCCGGGACCGACGCATCTCTTACCGCTGAAGAGACCGCCGCCGATTGGGATCTCAGCTACCGCGACCCTCGATTCTGCTATTCGAAGCGCGACGCAAAAGCCTATCCGTACCAGCTAGCCCGGCTGCGGATGCGCGTTCATGAGGCGAGGTATGAAGAGTCCCTGATGAGCGGCAACGACGAAAGCGGTAGACGATGTTTTCAAGTCTACCCCCTAACAACCAAAGTCGTCGGATCGGTCGAGCCATCGAAGATGACCTGGTCGAACGATCATTTCTTGTCCCTACCGTGCCTTTCATTAAACGAATAGAATTTGCGCGATCCAACGAGGAGTACACGATATGGGCACGAACTTGACGTTCCAGCATCTAGAGTCCCCCGATAATTGGATCCGCGCGTTCGACGTCATGAAGGAATTGCGGCCACATCTGACGGACCCTGAAGCCTTCTGTGCACAATTGCACCGTCAGCACGAGGAGAACTATCGTCTGCTCGCCGCCTGCAACGTGGAAGGGACAATCCTCGGTCTCGCCGGTTACCGCGCGCAAACGAATACACTGTATGGGCGCTTCATCTATCTTGACGATCTGGTCGTAACCTCCCGACTGCAACGCAGCGGCATCGGAGCGGAACTGCTCAACAAGGTCCGCGAGATTGCGCGTCAAGCGTGCTGCGCGCATTTCGTGCTCGACACGGGCTTGCATATGCCGCTCGCACAACGCTTTTACTTCCGCAACGGCCTGCTCGCCAAAGGTATGCACTTCGCGGAATCACTCGCGCACGGCGGATCGGGTTGCGGCCAATGAAGATTCTTTTCGTGAACGCGAGCCCGCACGGGGAAACGAGCCATGGCTATGGTCTTGCCGTTGAGATGATCCGCTCGCTGGGCAAGACTGCGCATAGCAGGCTCGTGACACGCGATCTTGTCTCGCAGCCATTGCCGCCGGTCACGCAGGACTATGCAAAAGCCATCACTTCGCGGGAACCTGATGTAAGCCGGTTCGACGTGTCCGAGCAACTCATTCGTGAGATCGAAATGACGGACGCGCTCATCATCAATACGCCGATGCATAATTTCACGGTTCCGGCAGCGCTGAAGCTCTGGATTGACTATGTGCTTCGGGTTCATCGCACCTTCGCCGTAACGCCCAAAGGCAAGGTAGGTCTGATGCGCGACCGGCCTACCTTTGTGATCGTCAGTTCCGGAGGCTTTCATAGCGGCGAGCGTGCGTGGCAAGGCGATTTCCTCACCCCGTATCTACGTTACGCGCTCGGGTCCATCGGGTTGAAGAGCACTCATTTCGTGTTGCTGCAAGGCCTCACGCATGGCAACGAGGCCGTAGCGGATGCCCTCCAGCGTGCGCACGAAGAAATCGCGCGACACCCACTCTTCGCATCCGTCAACTCCATCATCAGCTAGCGCGCCTTATGCGTCGTGCACCGCCGTAGCATGACTACAACACCAACGGCTTGATCGGCGTTCCTGACCTAGGAAGCCGATTCTCTCACCTCATCGAAGATAAAACCAAGTGATAACAGCCCTACCACCCGGCCCAAGCTTCGATGGCTGATGATGTCAGGTAACGCGCATCTTCTTTCCTCGAAGCGGATCTCTACAAGCATCGAAGATGCAGAGTGAGAATATATGGAGAAGCACGGTCGACGCTCTCGAGAAAGCAGGAATGAAAGTGCACGATATCGTTAAAGTGACGCAGTATCTAAAACTTGAAGTGCCTTCGGCTTCCTTCATTTGTTTGAATGTCGCATCGCCATAACCCGCTTCGACGAGCAGACCAGTCACGATCATCACCTGGCATAGTGTACACGCGGCGTCGAGATTGCCGCTTTTTCGCCGCATAGCATCGAGTGCGACGTGCACCTGCAGACTGACACGGTCCGCTTCTGCACGAGCGATAGGTAACAACGCCTCTTTACTTCGGCGCACGCGCGCCGCCTGGGCGGTTCTTGCAAATGCGGTCATTCTCGTCATCACATGAACAAAGCATGGTTTAGAAAGGCGTCGCGGTCGAATACTACACTGATTCATGCCGCAATATCCAACCTCTGGCTGTTGGCAGACGTCCAGCGGTTTCGGCGAAACTTTCGATTCGCGGTTAAAGCAAATACAAATGCATTCGCAGGACAGGCACGATACGCAATCCATCTCAGTGCAGTGGTGCAGTAACTGCGGATCCCCTTCCTCTCGTCCGAAGTCGGCAATAACTTTCACATAAATTTCGCGCAAGAAAACTGTATCGTTGCCTTGAGTGCACCACGAAGAACCCGGAGAACCCGATCGTCTCGCGTCATATACAAAGGTTGCTTCGCAAGCTCCCTACAAGAATCTTGGTCTCCAAAGCGCAGTCGTTAAGCTCACGTAGCGCAATCCTTAGAATATCGTTTCAATACCTAAGTATGTTTTCATTTCCGTTCGGAAGGTTTTAGAGTACAACGGAGTAGCCCCCAAACCTTTCAAACTTCGCCGCCATACTGCATGGCGTGTCACTATGCACCGGTACAAGATGACACTTGAGGTAATCGCGCGATTTACTCGTGAGCAGTATCGCGTAGTCCAGCAAAGCTGGCATACCAGCGAACCACGCTTTTCGTCCCCGGACAAGGTCGACAGCGACCGTGGGTGGCCAAGCTTTGCGAAACTCCCGGTCAAAGAAAACGAGGTTGAGTTGCGGCGCGACAGGCATGGACCGCTCAGAAACCGACTTGAGAACAAACATCGTGACAGCCATCTCGGCCACATCTTCCTTGATGATCCACGAGAATGCAGAACGACTTAGGAAGGGCTGCATATGCCAGCTCCCGAGACAGGTATTACGCGCCAGCATGCGCGATGAAGTATCCACCAGTGCGACTTTTGGTGCAAAAGTTGCCATTTTGACCCTGCAACCGAATATTCTTATCTTGTTCCGCGTTATCCGACAGTCAGTAGGCCCGGGGCTCGGTTACGAGTACCGTCGTGCGCTAAGCGCATCAGAAAGACGGCCCGTTTCCCGACGACCTGTCGATGCCACCCCTCAGTCAACGCCATCGCAGCCTTTTTTGATTGATCCACATGCACGCCTCCTCCACATCATCGATTTCCAATGCACGAATGAGCGCACCGGAATTGCGCGCGACTCTCTCGCTCGCCGCGATCTTCGCCCTGCGCATGTTGGGCCTGTTCATGATCATGCCCGTGTTTTCGGTATACGCGAAAAGCATCGCCGGTGGCGACAACGCACTGCTCGTAGGCATCGCTCTGGGTGCCTACGGCGTTACACAGTCGCTTCTGTACATTTTCTATGGCTGGCTTTCTGACAAGTTGGGCCGAAAGCCCGTGATCATCACTGGCCTCGTGATCTTTGCCATCGGTAGCTTCGTGGCAAGCTTCGCGCACGACATTACGTGGATCATCGCCGGCCGGATAATTCAGGGCATGGGTGCGATTTCCTCCGCGGTTCTCGCGTTGATCGCCGACCTCACCTCCGAAGCGCACCGCACCAAGGCCATGGCTATGGTGGGCGGGTCAATCGGCATGTCATTCGCCGTGGCGATCGTCGGCGCGCCCATCGTGTTCCACTGGGTAGGTATGGGCGGCCTCTTCGCGCTCGTCGGCACATTCTCAATTCTTGCGGTGGCCGTTGTGCTATGGATCGTGCCAGATGCACCCGCGCCTGTGCACGTGCGTGCGCCGTTCGCCAAAGTCCTGCGCAATACAGAGCTGCTGCGCCTTAACTTCGGCGTACTCGTTCTGCATGCCACTCAGACCGCGCTCTTTCTGGTCGTCCCGCGCTTGCTCGCGGACGCGGGCCTCCCTGTCGCATCGCACTGGCAGAGCTATCTGCCGGCGATGGGCCTTTCGTTTGTCCTGATGGTGCCCGCTATCATTGCCGCCGAAAAGCGACGCATGATGAAGTCGGTTGTCGTCTCGGCTATTGGACTCGTCCTCATTGGCCAGTTTATGCTCGGCTTGCGCGCGCATACCATAGCGGCGGTGACGACCCTCCTGTTTGTGTATTTCCTTGGTTTCAATATTCTCGAAGCCGTGCAGCCCTCGCTGGTGTCAAAGCTCGCGCCGGGCAACCGCAAAGGGGCGGCAACGGGCGTCTACAACACCACCCAATCGATCGGTCTTGCGCTCGGCGGCGTGGTAGGCGGGTGGCTACTCAAACACGTCGGCGCGAGCGCGGTATTCTATGCGTGCTCGGTTCTTGTCCTATGCTGGCTCCTGGTCGCTTTCAACATGAAGGCGCCGGTGCCGCGCAATGCCTGACTTTTGCTTCGGGACGCGAACACGGAAACAACCTCAGCCTCAATCCGCTAACTTAATGGTGCACAAATCTGCACATGCAGATTTGGGTCGCAGGGATAACGGTGGTCCCTGCTGAGGGGCACGATGTTGCCACCGCAGCCAGTGATGCCTGTCGCACTCCGGCGCGGCAAGCCGCCCCGGGTGGCAAGCCTCTGCTCGCGCACCACCGCTACCTGCAAGGAAAAGCGGAGATTCGCGTGTGGCCGCCTGGCGCAGCGTTCATGCAGCGTACGGAGGCTCGACTCTGGCGAGCTTCGCCTGCAGGCGCACCAGCGCGTGACGAAAAGACTGTCAGTATTTCAATAAGGTCTTCGATGAGTCGCTGCTCGCGACTGGCATCCGGGGTGGCATCCAGAACCACGACTTCGACGCGGAAAAACTCGCAGATACGGAACAGCAGTTCGCTGCCAAAGCGCAACAGCCGGTCTTTCGTCACCAGCACAAGCCGCGCGACGCGTCCACGAAGGATTTCATGCAGCAATCGCTGCAATCCTTTTTTGCGATAATTCAGACCGCTGCCCAGGTCCGAAATGACTTCGATATCAGCGAAGCCGGCACCGACACAATGGCTATGCAGCCGCGCGGCCTGTGTCTTTAGCTGCCCGGCCTGGTCGTGCGATGAAACGCGCGCGTAACAAACCGTCCCGCCAGGCGCAGCACCACCCGCAGCCTGCACCGTGTCATGCTGATATCGGCGGTGCCCACCCATGGTTCGGCAGGACGGCAACAACAATCCCTGCCGATGCCAGCGTCGCAGCGTGCCGACCGCAACACCCAGCTGTGGTTCCGTTTCGCCAATCGATAAAAGTCGAATGAGATATCCGTGATATCTCATGAAGCAATCTTTTTTAAACGTCGCGATCAGGTTTATGCGCGTTCAACAGTTACTGTTGCAAACCCTACCAACCTCATCAAGCCGTTTAATAATCGTCACTACTTCGCCAAATCGCGGGCGCGAGCGATGTCTTTGGCGATTGTGGCACGGCTTAAGTCCCCCTCAGGCAGTGTGGCCGCGAGACGTTCCCAGTAGCCAACTGCGTCACTGTATCGGCCGGCTTGAAACGCAACCATGCCTGCTAACTTTAGGCTCACTGTCTCTCGCGGGTCGCTGGCGAGAGCCTCGTCGGTGAGTGCCTGCAACTTGGGAGTCCATTGGCGACCACCCGCGAAATATTCGGCCTCCGCCCAGTGACCCAGCAGTTCCGGGGGCCGCCCTGCTAGAGCAGCTGCGCGCTCGAACGCGCGGGCCGCGTCGGACATCCGTCCTTGTGCCATGTAGGCGCGGCCCAACGATGACCAACCATCGGCCGAGTCCGACGTAGCAGCTAGTGACGCTGCTTCCTGGCGCATAGCTATTTTTTCGACATTTGGTGCAGCGGCGCGTTGGCGCGTGAGCTTAAGTTGGTCAAGCGAGCCCCAGTGCAGATACAGCGCCAGCGCCAACAACGGCGTTGATAGCGCCGCTGCCAGCGGAATAGATCTGCCCAAGAGGAAATCAACGGCATACTCCGCACGCCGCGTGTCGTCCAGCAGTTCACGCGCAGCTTCCATGCGCCCGAGGTCCAGCTGGGCGGCGTCGAGCGCGCCAACGCGGTGCTGCTCTTGCAGTTCGTGCAGACGGTCGTGGTAGAGGCCGACATTCAGACGGGTGCGATCGGCATCGACGCGCCTGCGAGGGTGGCGCAACTGAGGCACCAGGATGAAGGCTAGAGCTGCTGCAAACAACAGTCCTGCGTAGAGCCAGAAAGCGATCATGGATCTTGTCCAATGGATGAGTCCGCGTCTCCAAGCAGACCGGCTAAGCGACGCTGCTCACGGTCCGACAATGGACTTACTGTTGCCGGGCGCGATCGACGCCGGTTTGCGGCGATAACGGCGACGGTCGCGCCTCCAGCCAGTAGCAGTGCTGCAGGGCCAAGCCACAGTAGCGCCGTGCGGTTGGAAAGCGGCGGGCCGTACAGCACGAAATCGCCGTAGCGTGCGACCATGAATTCAATGATTTGTTCGTCGCTTCGGCCTTCGAGTAGCATGCGATGAATCTCACCGCGCAAATCGTTGGCGATGGGTGAATCCGATTCCGCGATGCTCTGGTTCTGACACTTGGGGCAACGCAGCTCAACGGCCAGTTCGTGGTAGCGTTCACGCTCGCTGTCGTCAGCAAAATCACGGGGATCGATGGCGGCGTAGCTGCCACTGAGCACGCAGAGCCCTAGGACAATCACGGCGAAAAGTCGCTTCATGGCCCGGCCTCCTTCAACAGCTTGGTATAAACCGGGGCGAGTTTCTTCCGCCAAACGTCTTCGTCGATGATCCCGACGTACTTGTCGCGGATGACGCCTTGAGCGTCGATGACAAACGTCTCGGGTGCACCATAAACGCCGAGGTCCACACCTAAGGATCCAACAGCATCCTCAATGTCCAGCAAGTACGGATTCTCCGACGTACCCAGCCAGCGCCGCGCCGCGGAGCGGTCGTCCTTGTAATTGACACCGTAGATGACTACGCCTCGAGCCGCCAGTCTCATCAACACCGGGTGCTCCTGTCGGCAGGATGAGCACCATGACGCCCAGATGTTCACCAGCGCCGGTCTTCCCGTAATGTCCTTGCGTGTCAACCTGCGCGACGGCTGGTCGAGAGCCGAAAGCGCGAAAGCGGGGAACGGTTTTCCGATAAGCGCGGACGGCACGCTGGTTGGATCGAGGAACAGGCCGCGATACAGAAGGCCCCCGATGAGGAGAAACACTCCCAACGGCAACAGCAACGGTAGCCGTTTCATGTTCGCGCTCCGCGAATGCGCGGATTCGGAGCTGACCTGGTCGACCTGGCGCGATAGCGCCGGTCTGCCGCCGCCATGCACCCGCCCAACGCCATCAGCAGCGCACCCAGCCAGATCCAGCGAACGAAAGGTTTGATCTTCACCCGTACCGCCCAGGCGCCGTCGGCCAGCGGTTCGCCCAAGGCTACGAACAGGTCTCCGGTGAGGCCTGCCTCGATTGCCGCCTCCGTCATGGGAGTCCTTTGTACTTGGTAGACCCGTTTTTCCGGATGCAGAATGGCAACCTCACGCCCGTCTCGAAGGACCCGTACACTCCCGCGATCGGCAACATAATTCGGCCCCTTAATCTGCGTCGTGCCTTCGAATACAAAGTGGTAGCCGCCCACTTCGATGGCTTTGCCCGACGTCATGCGCAGATCCCGGTCAACGCTGCAGACACTTGTCAGCACGGCGCCCAAAGCGCATACGGCGAAACCCAGATGGGCCAGTTGCATGCCCCAATAGCTGCGGCCGAGCGTCGGCAGGCCCTTGAGCAACCCCTTGCTACGTGTTTTGTCCAGCACGTCACGTAAGCCCGCGAATACGATCCACGCGGCCAGCAAGCCGCCTCCAGCCACCGACCAACGCGACCGGGACTGCAAGGTAGCGGCGACCAACGCGAGTATCAGGCTGGCCGCCAGCACAGGCATAAGCATTCGTGCGAGCCAGCGCACTGGCGTCCCTTTCCAGCGGGTGAGCATCCCGACTGCGGTCGTCGCCATCAGCAACGCCATCAGCGGCACGAACATGGCATTGAAGTAAGGTGGACCGACCGACAGCTTCGTGCCGGTAAGCGCGTCGAGAACCATCGGGTAGAGCGTGCCAAGCAGGATCGCGGCCGCCGCCACCGACAGCAACAGGTTGTTGACCAGCAGCAGCGTCTCACGCGACCAGATCCCGAAGCCGACGTGACTCTTGACCACTGGCGCGCGGAGAGCAAATAACGCAAGCGACCCACCCACCACCGCCAGCAGAAATGCGAGCACGAATACGCCTCGCGCCGGGTCAGTGGCGAAGGCGTGGACTGAGGTCAACACGCCCGACCGGACCAGGAAGGTGCCTAGCAAGCTGAGCGAGAAGGCGGCGATAGCCAGCAGCACGGTCCAGTTCTTGAATACGCCCCGTTTCTCGGTTGCTGCCAAGGAATGGATCAGAGCCGCGCCCACTAGCCAGGGCATCAACGACGCGTTTTCGACGGGATCCCAGAACCACCAACCGCCCCACCCGAGCTCAGAGTAAGCCCACCATGATCCGACGGCGATGCCCACGCCGAGAAACGCCCAGGCCACGTTTGTCCAGGGGCGAGACCAGCGTGCCCACGCGGCGTCGAGCTTGCCGTCCAGCAGGGCCGCGATGGCGAAGGCGAATGCGACAGAGAAGCCAACATAGCCCATGTACAGTATGGGCGGATGGACGATTAGACCAACGTTCTGCAACACAGGATTGAGGTCCCGGCCATCGACCGGGACATTGGGTAGCAATCGAGCAAATGGGTCGGAGGTGCCGATCAGAAACAGGAGGAAACCAGTGCTTATCATGCCCATCACGGCCAGCACTCGCGCCAACATCGCCTCCGGTAGTTGGCGAGCACCGAGCGAGACCGCGGTTGTCCATCCCGCCAGTATTAAGACCCATAGGAGCAATGTACCGGCTCGGATTGTCTGGACACGGTTTTGCAACTCAGGCGGCCTCTTTGAGGGTGACTGCCTGACGGGC
>NZ_JAGIPX010000102.1 GCF_017814945.1 Paraburkholderia sp. LEh10 | reverse complement strand
CGGATTGCCCGTGTGAAAGTAGGTAATCGTCAGGCTCCTTACCCCATGCACCAACCCCGCCCTCAAAAGCGGGGTTGGTGCGTTTACGGCGCCTGTTTTATTGCTCCGCCATTTGCGACTGAACCTGAACCGCCTTATCGCACTTCGCGCGTCTCGTGCATGAACTGCAGTGTCAGCACGGTGATTGCGCCGAGCACCATCAGAAAGACAGCGACAGGCCAATAGGCGTGGTAACTCGCAAGCAATGCAGTCGCGATCAGCGGCGACATGCCGCCCGCGAAAATGGACGCTACTTCGTGCCCGAGCGCCACGCCGGAATAACGGAATAACGCACTTCAGTGCTGAACAGTTCGCCGATGAGCGCGGGCAACGTGCCGATCATGGCGCCATGGCAGACAGCAGTGCCGAGAATGAGTGCGAGATAGATCCACGGCGCCTGATGTGTATCGAGCATCCAGAAGAATGGAAAGGCCATCACGATCAAGCCGGCGGCGCCGATCAGGTACACGGGCTTCCGCCCGATTCGATCGGACAGACGTCCCCAGGCGAGCATGGCGCCCATTTCGACGACCATCGCAAGCATCACGCCCGGCAACATCACGGAACTCGCGATACCTGCAAACTTCCCATACACCAGCGAAAACGCGAGAAAGATATAAGCGCCGCCGTTCTCCGCCACGCGCACCCCCATCGCCATCAAGATCTCTTTAGGGTGCCGCCTGACGACTTCGACAATGGGCAGATGCGTCTTCTCTCCTCGTTTGTCAGCCTGCGAGAAATCGCGGCTCTCGGGCAGGCTGCGCCGGATATAAACACCGATCGCGAAGATCACGATGCTCGCAAGAAACGGCAGCCGCCAGCCCCAACTGACAAAGTCGTCATGCGGCAGTGACTGCGCCGCGAGAAACGCGCCGGACGACAACACGAATCCACCGCCGACACCCAATTGACTCCACGCCGCGTAATAGCCGCGCTTTTCGGGCGGTGCGCTTTCACTGATCATCAGGACGCCGCCGCCCCATTCGCCGCCGGATGCGATGCCCTGCGACAGACGCAATCCGACGAGTGCAAAAGGCGCCCAGATGCCCGTTTGCGCATACATGGGCAGCAGGCCAATCGCGAAGGTTGCGAATCCCATGATAAGCAGAGTCCATACGAGCGACGCCTTGCGCCCATAGCGGTCGCCGATATGGCCGAACACGACGCCGCCCAACGGCCTTGCGACGAAACCGATTGCAAACGCGGCAAATGCGCCGAGCGTGCCGATCAGGGGATCGGCGCCTGCGGGAAAGAACAGCTGGCCGAACACGAGCGCCGCGGCCGTGCCGTACACGAAGAAGTCGTACCACTCCATCGCGTTGCCGGCGACCGACGCAATCACGATCTTGCGTAACGTCCTGTCTTCGAGCGGTGTGACGATGTCGAGCGGACCCGGCGCGTGCGAGGTTTCGATGGAAGCCATATTGAAATCCAGGTGTACGGTGAGTATTGGCATCCCAGTGTCCGCCGCGCATTTGAGTGGGTCAGATTCATCGAAAAGGGGAGAGGTCATCAGTCACGTAAATGTGGGATGAAACGCCCGATGTCGTGTACGTGACGGGTGACGTGGTAACGTTTCTCTTCAACGAGCAAATCACCGGCTGTTGTCAACGGACGAGCAAGGAGAATGCCGTGCGCCGTCATGCTCGCACGTGCATGCCGCTCGTCGTTTGCTGGTGAACACGTAGCCGTGCGCTGGCGTGTCGTCGACGTTCAGCATGCGGTGCCCACTGATGCCCGATAGCGAGGACGCGCTGTGACTTTCCTTGGAATCGACCTCGGCACATCCGAGGTAAAAGTAATTCTGACCGACAATGCATCGGCGACGCTTGCGACAAGCGGCGTCCGGCTGGACGTTGCCCAGCCGCGTCCGCACTGGTCCGAGCAGAATCCGCAAGCCTGGTGGCAGGCCACGCTCGACGGCGTGGCGGCCGTGCGTAGCGCGAACCCCGGCGCATTTGCGGCGCTGCGCGGAATCGGCCTCTCCGGGCAGATGCACGGTGCAACCCTGCTGGATCAACACGGCACCGTGCTCAGGCCCGCGATACTCTGGAACGACACGCGTGCATTTGCCGAGTGCGCGGAGTTGGAAGCCCTCGTGCCGGAGTCGCGGGAGATTACCGGCAATCTCGCGATGCCCGGTTTCACGGCACCCAAGCTTCTTTGGCTCGCGAAACACGAGCCCGATGTGTTTCGCGCTGCGTCCAAAGTACTGTTGCCCAAAGACTATCTCGCCTGGTGCCTGACGGGCGATTTCGTGTCCGACATGTCCGATGCGTCAGGCACGCTCTGGCTCGATGTCGCGCAGCGGGACTGGTCGGAGCGAATGCTCGCGGCAACGGGTCTGACGCGCGCGCATATGCCTCGCCTCGTTGAAGGGAGCGCGCCCGCCGCGCAGTTGCGTGACGAACTGCGGCGTGACTGGGGCATCGCCGGCCCCGTCGTGCTGTGCGGTGGCGCGGGGGACAACGCGGCCAGCGCAATCGGCATGGGCGTTGCGGAAGCGGGCAGCGCGTTCCTCTCGCTCGGCACCTCCGGTGTGCTGTTCGCGGGGACCGACCGCTTCGCGCCGAATCCCGCGCAAGGCGTGCATGCGTTCTGTCACTGCCTGCCGGATCGTTGGCATCAGATGAGTGTGATTCTCTCGGCGGCATCCAGTCTGGGATGGCTGTCGAAAGTCGTGGGCCGCGAAGTCGGCAGTTTGCCCGAGCTTGCAAGCACGGCCGATCCTGCCGCTGCGCCGATCTTCTTGCCCTATCTGAGCGGCGAGCGCACGCCGCACAACGATGCGAATGCGCGCGGCGTGTTCTGGGGCCTGACGGGTGCGCACACGACGGCCGATCTCGCGTACAGCGTGATGGAAGGCGTCGCGTTCGCGATGGCCGACGGCTACGCAGCGTTGCAAGGCGCGGGTACGACATTGACGAGCGCATCGTTTATCGGCGGTGGTTCGCGCAGCCCCTTCTGGGCGAATCTGTGTGCGACGGCGACAGGCATCACGATGCATCGGCACGAAGGCAGCGACGTCGGCGCGGCGCTCGGAGCGGCCCGTCTTGCGCGACTCGCGGTGACGGGCGAAGCCGTCAAGGATGTATGCCTTGCTCCGCCGACGCTCGAATCGTGCGAGCCCAACCGCGCGCAGGCGCCGCTCCTCGCCCACAGGCTCGCGCGTTATCGCAGCATTTATCAGGCGCTCAAGGCGAGCTTTGCCGCTGCGTAAATGATGAAGCCTTGCGTAGCGGCGCAGGCGACGGCTAGCGTTGTGCGCGAGCCATGCTGGAGAACACGCCGTCGCGACGGATGAGCCCGTGAAAGAGGGCGGCGGCGATATGGGCCAGCACTATCGCGAGCAACGCGAACGCGAGCCATGTGTGCAGCGCGCGCAACAGCGCAAATAGTTCGACGTTCTGCGGCACGAGCGCGGGCAAATGATATGCACCGAACAGCGTGACGGGATATCCGCCCGCACAGAGCATCGTCCAGCCGATCAGGGGCATGGCGATAAAGAGCGCGTAAAGAACGAGATGCGATGCCTTCGCTGCGAACCGCTGCAACGCAGGCATATCCGCCGGCAGGGCGGGAGCGCCGTTCCTGATGCGCACGCCGACGCGTATCAGCGCGAGAACCAGCAACGCAATGCCGAGGGGACGATGCAGCGCGATGAGTGTGGCATGCGCGTGCGAGACGGTGGCGACCATCGCGACGCCGATAAACAGCATCGCGAGAATCAGTGCGGCCATCGTCCAGTGCAGCAGACGCGCGAACGCAGAGAAATGGCGAGAGGTGTTCGTCATGACGTGTTCCGTTAAGGGGTCGGCGTGGCGGGTGCTGCATTCAGTGCTTCTTCACGCGTGCGCCGCTGGTATGACACGGCATAGGCAGCCGAACGCGCAGCGAGCAGCGGATCATCCGATGGCTTGATGCCATCCGGCAATATGGTCGGATCGAAGTTCACGTCGCGGCACACGCCATCGGCTTGAGGCGAGCTGCGTTCGACGACGATCGTGCCCGCATCGATATGCTGCCTGTCAGCAGGCCACTGTTGGGTCGCGTCATCCGTCGGATCGCCGGGACTCGCGACGGTCACGATCAGACGCCAGCGCACATTGCCGTGCTTCAGCTGTTCGTCGAGTTGCTTCGAGAGAAAGTCGGGATCGTTCTTTTCCTGCGCATCGACGGGCGCATAAGGCGTCTGCGGTTCGACCGACCAACGCACCGCATGCTCATGTCCGCCTGCGTCGATGAAGCGGAACGCGTTGATGCCGTAATACGCGGCATTGGCGAGGCTCGACGACGCGGGATGTGTCTTCACCCATTCCTGAAACGGCTTCGTTTCCGGGTTGGCAGCATAGAACGCCTTCAGTTTCGCAGGGTCGGGCCTGCCTGTTTTCGGATCGGGCTGCGCGGCGACGAGTTGCTGATAGAACTGCGCGGGCGTGTGCACGGCGAATACCGGCGTCGAGTTCATTGCCGTGCGCCACTGTTCTGCGTCGCGTTGCTTGAACAGCAGCCCCATGCTGCGCACGGGCACGCTCGCATCGGGCACGGACGGATTGCTGCCAGGAATCGCAAAGCGGCCGATGATCGGCGTGCGCCCTGGCGCGAAGACCTCCGCGCGTGAAATCGCCGCTGCATTGCCGTTGCTTTCGAAATAGCCCTCGACACACAGACCTTTTGCGTGATTGCGGCGATAACCGGGGTGCGGGCCGCCGTTGGCCTCGAACTGGTTGATGATGCCGTACGTCGAGAGGCGCGAAGGCGTGAGCCAGCCAGCCGTGTACGCGAACGCACCGGCAAGCCCCAATACCGCGACGCCTATCGCGGCAAATCTGCATGGCACGCAGTGCGTCGAGCCCGGCCCGGACTTCGAGTTCATCACGAGAGCTCCTTTTTCTATTGAAGACCTGCATGGATGCGTCAACAGAAGCGGGAGCGGGTTATTCCCGTCAGGCGACGATATTTTTCTGCGAGTGATTTTCTTCACTGCTCACATCGCGGGAATGAATCGAAAAAGTCCACGCCCGCAAAGGCGTGCGGGGCAATAGCAGCAAGCGATGGAGGGCGAGCAATTCGCTGCTGCACGCAGAGTCGAAAAAAAATTTCGGGAATAGATCGTCGCATCGCTTTGTTCATCACAGTGACGCGCCACCTATCGTGTGACGCATCGACATCACCTCAATCTGAAGGAGCCGGAAATGAAAAAGCTTGCACTGTTGACCGTTTCGATCGCCGCACTCGTTTCGACAGGATTCGCGTCTAGCGCATTCGCGCAGGAGAAAACGCGTGCAGAAGTGCGTCAGGAACTGATCCAGGCCGAGCAGAACGGGTCGCAGTTCGTGACGGACACATCGTATCCCGATGTCGCGCCTATCTATCAGCAGCAGGTCGCGCATCAAAAGGCCGCTGAAGACAGCGAAGGCGTAGGTGCGGGCATGGCCGGCACGCATGCATCAGGATCGCGGATGACGGGCGCGAACGCAGGCATGTCGTCGTGTGTCGGTCCCGTCAGCTATTGCACCGTGTACTTCGGTAGCTGAGTGCGATGCTGGCATCTGGGGGCCGCGCTCGCACGCCATGCTTCATGGCCCGGTTCCACGCCGGAACGCGCGCCCCGTTGCCTTATCCGCACAACACATCCGTCGCGACATGCGCTGCCGGCACCGCGTCGATCAGGATCACATCGCCGATCGAGTTGTGCGTGCGCAGCGGCAGGATGGCCTGGTATGCATCGGACCTGTACCACGCGCGCGCCAGATCGCGATTCGGAAATTCAATGGCGATCAGGTCGCCATGCCAGTCGCCTTCGAGCCGCTCATACCGGCCGCCATGCAGCACGAAACGTCCGCAGTAAGGCGCAAGCGTCGCATCGATACGCTCGAGGTACTCGACGATCTCCATTCCCATCTTCACTTCGTGCAGGTGCGCAACGGCAAACGTGGACATGTCTCTCTCTCCTGGACCTGGTCGTTGACGAATGAGGCCAGCATATCGGCGACTGCGCTGCACATCGATTACCTGAGAGGTAATGCGCCGCCACATGTTTCGCACACGAAACGTTATGACGCTTCCTATCGACACGAACTTTGACGCCCCATTGTCCACAGGCTAAGGCGCGATGCGGGTTCCGACGTCATGCGCCGCGATTTTCGCGCTGATGGTATGAAACGTGCATATGGGGTGGAAAAGCTGGTCCCGCCCACCCATCACACGGCCTTCCCACACACAATGGACGCTCGCCACGCAAACGCTGACGATCGCAAGGACGATACGAACTCTCCCACGACGCCGCAAACGATGCACACTGCGCGCGCGCCGCGCCCGATGACGGATCTCGAACGGCGCGTCAGCGAAGGGTTGATTGCCGGCGAGTTTCCACTCGCGTTTCAAGGCATCTACGATGTGAAGACGGGCAGGCTCGCACGCGTCGAAGCGTTGATCCGCTGGATGCATCCCGACTACGGATTGCTGTTGCCCGCTGCATTTCTCGTCGCGATCGATCATCCCCTCGTCGCGCTGCAGTTGACCTATTACGTGATCGGCAGTGCCTGCGGGACGATCGCGAATGCGCAACGTCAAGGTCAGCCGGTGTGCCCCGTCGCCGTCAACGTGCCGCCACGTGTCGTCGCTGACGAGCACTTTCCGGCGACCGTCATGCAGATCGCGCAGCTTCATGGTGTGGCGCCCGAGCTGCTCGAACTCGAACTCGTCGAGACGGAAGACGCGGCCCGCCTGCTGGCTGCGCCACTGTTGACGAGGCCGCTGCGTGGGGCAGGCGTGCGCCTCGCGATCGACGACTTCGGCACCGGCTATTCGTCGCTTGCGCTTCTGAGCACGATCGATGTGGACACTGTCAAGGTGGCGCGCGAGATGCTCAATCGTGTGCCGGGGTGTCCACGCGCTTGCGCTGTCGTAGCGTGCGTGCTGTCGATGCTCGAATGTCTCGATGTGGCCGTCGTCGTGGAGGGCGTCGAAACCAGGGCGCTCGCGCAGTGGCTTGCGCAATGGCCCAAGGTGCTGGCTCAGGGCTTCTTCTACGCGCGTCCGACCTTCGATTACGCCAGCGTACCCGTTCAGGAGCGCTGCGTCGTGTGAGCGCCCGTGCGTTGCACCGCGAGATGCGGCCTGCTGTTCGCGTTCGGAAATGCATCGTTTTGCGCGAGCGCCGTGCGAACAAAGCTGATGAAATGCAGCCATCGAACGGGAAGAAACACGCGCGCGCTCGCATACAGCGACGATGTTGAATGTGCTGTTGCGGAAAGTTCACTGCGGGAATGGGCGCTTGATTGAAGCGCGGAAAATTGACGCGGGACGGTACGTGTTCTTGCCACGGAGACGGCATGCGCGCCGCGAATGCGCGCATCGCTTACGATATCGCATGTGCGCGTGATGCGCCGCGCCTCCCGGCGCGTATTCATGCTTGCATCCGCGCGCGACATCCAGGAGCAGCCCATGAGCGAGCCATTGCTGGACCGCTTGCCGCGCGTATTGCGCAGCGATGCGCAGTTCTGGTCACTTCGCATCGTCGATGAATGCGTGGAAGATCACGCAGTTCGCAACGACGTCGCGCAGCCGCTGCGCATGTCGAGAGATCGCGGCGCGATGCTGGTAGCGTGGTGCGGAGCGGGCGCGGGCTACGCGGCAACGGCCGACATGTCGGAGAGCGGCCTGCAAGCCGCCCTCGAAATGGCGACGCAACGTGCGCAGGCCAATGCATCCGTGTCGCTGATCGATCACAGGCAGGTTGCGCGGCCCGCGGAAAGCGGTGCGTACGAATCACCCGGACTCGCGCAACGTCTGCCCGACAGACGCGAATGGCTCGAGCGTTTGCAGCATGAATGCGCGGCGGCGAACCTCGACAGCCGCATCGTCGAACGCATGGCGGCCGTGCAGATCACGCATGCCGGGCAGACTTATCTGACGAGCGACGGCGTTCGCATCGAGCAGCGCTTTCGCTTCATGCTGCCGCAAATCGCAGTGACGGCACATGACGAGGGCGTGACGCAGGTTCGCACGCTCGGCGGCGATTTCGGCACGCTTGCGCAAGGCGGGACCGACGTGCTCACGCACTTCGGGCTGGACGGCGCAAGCGTGCGCGTCGCGGATGAAGCGTTGCAACTGCTCGCCGCGCCCAATTGCCCGTCTGGTCCGCGCGATCTGCTGCTGATGCCCGATCAGATGATGCTGCAGATTCATGAATCGATCGGACATCCACTCGAACTCGACCGCATTCTCGGCGACGAACGCAACTTCGCGGGCTGGAGCTTCGTGAAGCCGGAGTACTTCGGTTCATATCGCTATGGATCGGCGCTGCTGAACGTCACATTCGATCCGCACCAGCGCGAAGAGGCCGCGAGCTACGCATTCGATGACGACGGCACGCGCGCGACACGCGAGTACCTGATCCGCGACGGCATTCTTGTGCGGCCGCTCGGCGGCTCGCTGTCCCAGCAGCGCGCGCGGCTTGCGGGTGTCGCCAATTCGCGCGCGTCGAGCTGGAACCGGCCGCCCATCGACCGCATGGCCAATCTGAACGTCGAACCGGGCGCCAGTACGCTCGACGACATGATCGCGAACATCGAAAACGGCATCCTGATGCAGACCAACACGTCGTGGTCGATCGACGATCAGCGCAACAAGTTTCAGTTCGGCTGTGAGTATGGTCGTCTGATCGAGAACGGCAAGCTCACTCGGGTCGTGCGTCAACCGAACTACCGTGGTATCTCGGCGAGCTTCTGGCGCAGTCTCGTCGCGGTGGGCAACGAGGCGACGCGTGGCGTGTACGGCACGTCGATGTGCGGCAAGGGGGAGCCGATGCAGATCATCCGGGTCGGCCATGCATCGCCCGCTTGCGTGTTCAGCCATGTCGATGTCTTCGGAGGCGCGTGATGGACGACACTCGTGCATTCATCAGCCGCGCGCACTTCATGTCGCTTGCGAGCGAGATCGAGCAGCGGCTCTCGTCCAGCGAGATCGCGCTGACATGGCTTGCCGCCGAGCAGTCCGACTTTATTCGCTTCAACGAAGGCAAGGTTCGTCAGACGGGCCGCGTATCGCAGGGCAGCCTGACGGTGCGGCTGATCGACGGACAACGGCAAGCGTATTCGACGCTTACGTTATGCGGCAATCTGAAGACCGACACAGACGCGATCACCGATGCCATTGCGACGCTGCGCGACGGACTGCGCGACGCACCCGATGATCCGCATTTGCTGTTCGACACGGCGGCATGGTCGGAATCGACGCAACGCGCGGGCACGCTGCCGTCGCCTGACACGTTGCCGCATGTCGTCGCGCAATGCGCGCGCGGTCTAGACTTCGTCGGCTTTCATGCGGGCGGCACGATTGCGCGCGGCTTCGCATCGTCGCTTGGCAGCCGCGGCTGGCATGAAGTGGAGAACTTCAATTTCAGCTGGTCGCTTTACGACGCGAGCGGGCGTGCAATCAAAAGCCACTACGCGGGCGACACGTGGAGCGACGCCGTGTTCGCAAACAAGGTCGAAGAGGGCGCGGCCCGCATGCCCGTCCTCGCTCGCGCGCCGCGTGTTCTGAGGCCGGGCCGCTATCGCGCGTACTTCGCCCCGGCCGCCTTGCAGGGGCTGATGGAGTCGGCGTCTTTCAGCGCCTTCTCCGCGCGCACGCAAGCGACGGCGCGTAACGAGTTCTACCGTCTGAACATCGGAGAAGTGTCGCTCGATCCGCGTGTCACGCTGACGGAAGACCTGACGCTCGACATCACGCCGCGCTTCAACGAAGACGGCTATCGGCGCGAGAGCGTCACGCTGATCGAAGCCGGGCGTGCCGTTCATCAATTGACGAACGCACGCACGGCGCGCGAATACGGGCTCACGCCGAACGGCGCGACGGCCGGTGAAGCGCCTTCCGCGCTTTCAATGCAAGGCGGCGATCTTGCGCAGGCCGATGTGCTTCATTCGCTCGACACAGGTCTCTATATCGGCAACCTGTGGTACGTCAACTTCTCGGACCGGATGAACTGCCGGATGACGGGCATGACGCGCTTCGCGACGTTCTGGGTCGAAGGCGGCCGCATCGTCGCGCCCGTCGACGCGATGCGCTTCGACGACAGTCTTTACGCAATCCTCGGCAGCGAACTCGAACGGATCGGCGAACAGCCCGAACTGCTCCTGAACGACTGGACCTGGGGCGAGCGCGCAACGGGCGGCATGAAGCTGCCTGGCCTGCTCGTGCGTTCGTTCGAGCTGACGCTATGACGCGGATGATCTCACTGCATCCGTGCGTCGCGGCGTGAAACGAGACGGCGTTGCGCGCCCAAGCGGCGTCCACACGCTGAGCGGTTTGAACATCCCGTCGGATCACTCCGTCATCATCTGTTCTTGCGCATCGTCGATCACAGTGCGATGCGCTTGTCGCGGGGCGCGTTTCGCTCCGCCTGTCTTCATCTTCGCTTTTCGTCCTCGTTTGTGCAGCGAGACAATAGCCGACGCCTGATTACCTGCTCTGTTCGCTGGCGCACATCGAATGAAGCGGCGACTGAATGCGCGATTGACGTCGCGCGCTGCTATTCCAGTGGATGACTTTGGCTCTCGCTGTCCGTGCCGTTTCAACCTTGAATCAAAGCACGCGGCTGTTGCGATGCACAAGCATGGTCTTTGCTGCGCATGGCTTTGCGTCGGATTTCGACGCGTCTTTTCTCCGCTTGGGAATCGTTCCGGATTTGATCGGCATTGCATGGTGAGTTCATCGGCGAAACGTTTTTGATAATTTGCGTCGTACTTTCAGACGTTTCTCTCGAAGCGGGCCTTTAAACAGAGCGATTCGCGGGGTGCTGGTATGGACTTCGCTATAAGCGTCGCCGCGTAGATCGCAAGTCCGGTGCGCGACGCAAGAACCGGCCTCCGATACAAGACGCTGAACTCCACGCCGTTCTCTGGGCTATGCGACCGTCGTTGCTCTCCATGCGCCATTCGCATGGCGCAGGGACTCGCTTTGTCTGGGGTTTGGCACCGACAAGCGAGGAACCATGAAAACCAAACGCTCTAGCCGACACAAGCACGCCGCAGTCAAGGCGACCGCCTTGCTGCTGGTGCTGCTTGCGCGCGACTACTGCGCAGCGCAGCCGACCACTGCGTCCGATACCACGGGGAAAGCCGCAGAAGGACAGGTCGCGCAAGGCAAGGCGGACACGGAGCGCGAGCAGCTGCGCAAACGCATCTTCGCGGAGGCAGGCGCAGGCGCGGCGCAACTCGCGTTGCAGGAAGCGCGAGCGAGCCGCGATGCGTTTTCCGATCATGACCTCTTCCAGATCGAAGCGCTCGTCGTCGAAACGGAAGTGCACTGGGGCCGGCAACAATCGCTCGCTTCCGATGAAGCAGACCGGCTCGCGCAGACGAAGGCGGCGCTCGCGCACATCGACGACGTGCTCGCGCGCATGCCCTCGTCGGATGAATACGCGGACGTGCGCCGCTCGGTGCTCGTCGAAAGAGTCGCGGCATTGCAGGGACTCGGCCGCATGAAGGAAGCGACGGCGCTCTACGAAGACCTGTCGCGCTCGAACCAGCCGATGCCCGCGCGCACCTATGCCGCGGCGGGCGACGCGTACACGTATCTCGACCAGCCGCGCAAGGCCGCGCCTGCTTACGAGCGCGCGCTGCAGACGCCTGTCGAGCCCCTTGTGCCATCCGTCGAGCCGCATGCGCTCAAACGCATCGACGTGCAGGAAGGGCTCTTTTTCGCGTACCTCGATTCGGGCCGCTACGACACCGCGCAGCAACTGCTCAAGAAGATTTCGGCCAACACGCCGCTTCGCGCGGATCTGGCCGAGCATCCCGAGGATGTCAACGAAGACTATGGCCGCGTGAAGAAGCTGCAGGCGCAATACCTGCTGTACACCGACCGCACGCGCGAAGGCGTCGCCGCGCTCGACGAGCTGCGTCACGAAGCGCCGTTCGATCCCGCGCTCATCAGCGCGCGCTCCGATGCATCGCTCGTGCAGCAGCGTCCGCATGAAGCGCAGAAGGTCTACGAAGGCACGCTCGTCGATCACCCCGGCGACATCGAAACGCTCGCGGGACTCGGACGCACCGCGCTCGAACTGAATCAGTACGACCGCGCGGCGGAAGTGAACGCGACCTTCGGCGACCGCTTTCCCGACAACAACACGGTGAAGACCTTCCAGCGCGATTTCGTCGCCTATCAGAGCCCGCAGCTGATCATCGCGGCGAACGGGCAGAAGGGCAACTCGGTCATCGCGGACAACGACTGGGGCGTCGACACGCAGCTCTATTCGATGCCGATCGCGAACTACTGGCGCGTGTTCGCGCATCAGTTCAGCGGCCGCGCGGATACGGGCGATGGCCAGAGCGTGAGCCGCATTCGCAACGGCATCGGCGGCGACTTCCGCTTTCGCGGCATCGATGCAGCAGCGGAAGTCGATCGCTCGACGGGCGGGCAAGCGAAGACAGGCGGCGCAGGCAGCCTCGGCTATGCCCCCGACGATCACTGGCGCTTTTCGGCGGGCGTCGACAGCAACGTCAACACGCTGCCGTGGAAGGCGTATCAGGCGGGCGTCACAGGGCGTGCGGCGACCGGCGGCGTGCGCTACAGCATCGACGACTATCGCTACTTCGATCTGACCTACGGCGCGGCGCGCTATAGCGACACCAACCTGAATCAGGCTTGGGTGGGCACGTGGTACGAGCGCCTCATCAACACGCCGATCCATCTGGTCGCGACGTGGGTCGAGCTGAACACGAGCAGCAATACGCTCGCCAACACCGCGTACTTCGCGCCCCATCGCGACATGACGGCGCAACTGACGGCGATGTACCAGTGGACATCGTGGCGCAACGCGGACCAGTCGCTCGCGAACCGCGCGTACGCGACGCTCGGCGGCTACCGGCAAACGGATATCGGCAACAGCCTGCTGTGGGAAGTGCGTGTCGAACAGCAGTGGCAGTTCAGCGCGCACGCATCGCTCGCTTATGGGCTTGGCGTCTCCAGCCAGCGCATGGACCGCACGCGCGAGAACAGCAAGCTCATCTACCTGAACCTGAACATTCCTCTGTAGGCGCTCATGGACAAGCTCAATCGCAGACGTTTTCTCGCTTTCGCAGCCGCTTCCGCGGCCGGTATGTCCGCCGTGCCCGCCGCGCACGCACGCATCGCGCTCGACCGTCTGCCGCCGCCCGATGCCGACGATGGCCTCACGTTCCGCGTGCTCGCCATTCACGATATCCGCGACGACCTGCACGCGGATGTCGGCACGGTCGCCGATACCTGCGCGATCAGCACGGCCACGCTCAACACGATCTTCGCGTGGCTGAAGGCGAAGGACTTTCGTCCCGTCAGCGTCGACCAGATCGTCGCGTCGCGCAACGGCGGGCCGCGCCTGCCGCCGCGCGCCGTCCTGCTCACGTTCGACGATGCCTACAAGAGCCAGTACACGCGCGCGTTTCCGCTCCTGCAGCAGTACGGTTATCCCGCGCTGATCGGCGTCGTCACGCGCTGGACCGACACGCCCGCGGGCGACCCCGTGCGCATCAGCCACAAGTCCGTGATGCCGCCGGGCTACTTCATGAGCTGGGACGATCTGCGCGAGATGGCGAACTCCGGCCTCGTCGAAGTGGCCTCGCACACGCACGACATGCATCACGGCGCGCTCGCCAATCCGCAAGGCAACGAACTGCCCGCCGCGAGCGCGCATCTGTATTACCCGGAACTGCAACGCTACGAGACGGACGAAGAGTATCAGGCGCGCGTGCGCGGCGACCTGAAGACGAGCGTCGATCTGATCCAGGACCGCACGGGCGTGACGGTGCGCTCCGCCGTGTGGCCGTATGGGATGTACAACGCAGCGCTCATCAAGGCGTCGCAGGCGCTCGGCATGTCCGTGCATTTCACGCTCGACGACGGCCCGAATACGCCCGATGTGCCGCTCACGCAGATCCGCCGCCTGCTCGTGTCGTATGACTGGGACGTCGGCACGCTGATCGCGCAGATGCGTTCGTCGCGCGACTATCGCGGCGAGCACAATCCCGTCGAGCGCGTGGTCAACGTGTCGCTCGACGAGATGTACGACAGCGATCCCAACAGGAGCGAAGAGAAGCTCGGCCGTCTGCTCGACCGCATCAAGGATCTCGAACCGAAGTCGGTCTATCTGAAGGCGTACTGGGACCCCGACGATACGGGCGTCGCGCGCGCGATGTACTTCCCGAACCGCCACATGCCGATGCGCGCCGACCTGTTCAACCGTGTCGCGTGGCAACTGATCACGCGCGCGGGCGTGCAGGTGTATGCGCGCATGCCGCTGCTCGCGTTCGATCTGCCGACGGGACATGCAGCGGCAGGGCGTCTCGTCGAAGTGGCGGCGAACAGCCCGGCCGATGCGCAACGCGCGCGCACGCCGCGCCTGAGTCCGTTCGATCCGCTTGCGCGTCAAACGATTCAGGACATCTACGACGACCTCACGCGCTATTCGAGCTTCAACGGCGTCGTGTTCGGTTCGGACGCGACGTTAAACGCCTACGAGGACACGAGCGCGTCGGCGTTGGCCGTGTACCGCTCGTGGGGACTGCCCGGGGATCTCGCGCAGATTCATGCGTCCGACGACCTGTTTCAGCGCTGGGCAAAAAACCGGACCGCGTATCTGACCACGTTCACGAATCAACTCGCCGAGCGCGTGCGCGCCTATCAGGGCGGCGGCAACGTGCTGACGGCGCGCGCGTTGCCCGCCGAGGCCGTGTTCGATGCGAACCCCGAACGCAATTTCTCGCTGAGCCTCGCGTCGTCGCTGGCGGGTTACGACTTCGTCGCGCTGACGGCGGCGCCGCGCGCGCACACCGGGCGCATCAGCGATGCATGGCTCGACAGTCTGCGGCAAGCCGTGTTGAGGCAGCCGGGCGCGGCCACCAAAACCGTGTTCGAGTTGCCCGCCGTCGATGCGCAGACCCAGCAGCCCGTCGAGGCGGCGGTGCTGCGCGCGCAGATGAAACGGCTCAACGCCGCGGGCGTCGTGCACCTGGGCTATGGGCCGGACGACTTCCTGAAGAACCGGCCGGACACGACGGTGCTGCGCGACGTGATGTCGGTGCAAAGCACGTTGAGATCGAATCAGGGGATGTTGGGCTGAGCATCGCGCGACGGGTTTCAATCCGAGGGACAACAGCCCGCGCGATGCCAACCTCGACCAGGGGACCAGAATGAAGAACGTAATGAGCGTCATCTCGAACTTTGTCTTTTATTACCCGCTGTTGATGGCCTATCTGTGGATGGTGGGCGGGATGCTTCACTACCTGCTGATCGAGCGCCGGGACGCGGGGCACAAGGCGGCGCCGCCGCTTGCCGCATATCCGAAGGTGTCCGTCGTGGTGCCTTGCTACAACGAAGCGGACAATGTGCGCGAAGTGATCGCGTGTCTCGATCAGCTGAACTATCCGAACTACAACATCATCGCGATCAACGACGGCAGCCGTGACGAAACGGGCGCGATTCTCAACCAGCTCGTGCATGTCTATCCGAAGCTGGTCGTCGTGCATCAGCACCAGAACGAGGGCAAGGCGATCGGCCTCACGACGGCTGCAATGCTGTCGGACGCCGAGTACCTGATGTGCATCGACGGCGATTCGCTGCTCGACAAGGAAGCGATCGGCTGGATGCTGCGCCACTTCCTCGACGACGCGTCCGTCGGCGCGGTGACGGGCAACCCGCGCATCCGCACGCGCTCGTCGCTGCTTGGGCGCATGCAGGTCGGCGAGTTCTCGTCGATTGTCGGTCTCATCAAGCGCACGCAGCACATGTATGGGCGTTTGCTGACGGTGTCGGGCGTGGTGTCGATGTTCAGCAAGCGCGCGCTGCAGGAAGTCGGCTACTGGAGCTCGGACATGCTGACGGAAGACATCGACATCAGCTGGAAGCTTCAGGTGCAGGGCTGGGGCGTGCACTTCGAGTCGCGCGCGCTCAGTTGGATCCTGATGCCGGAGACGCTGCGCGGTCTCTACAAGCAGCGTCTGCGCTGGGCGAAGGGCGGCATCCAGGTGCTCTTCAAGTATGCGGGCGCCGTGCTGTCACGCCGCAACATGATGATGTGGCCGATCTTCGTCGAGTACGCGATCAGCATCGTGTGGGCGTACTGCATGCTGTTCACGCTCGTAATGATGGCGGTCACCGCGCTGTTCACGCTGCCTGAAAGCTGGCGCTTCGGGTTGGTGCCGCGCGGCACGGGGGTGCTGCTGTTCGCGACCTGCTGCGCGCAGATTCTGATCGGCTGCATGATCGACCGGCGCTACGACAAGAACCTGATGCGCTACTTCATCGACACCGTCTGGTATCCCGCTGCGTTCTGGGCGATCAGCATGATCGCATCGGTGATCGCGCTGCCTGGCGTGATCAGCCAGCGCCGCAGAACGCGTGCGCGCTGGGTCAGCCCGGACCGCGGCATCCGTTCGAGCGGCGCGCTGTCCGCCGATGGATCGGCAACGCTTCTTGAGCAACGGACCACGCAGCAGTTCGGCGCGACGCTGGAAGCGCCGCAGACGAAGTAACGCAGTCGCCGTGAAGCATTCGAAGTGACATCGGTCAACATTCTCGACAGGGACAACAACATGGAATACCCGATCATCGACGTTTCGAAGCAGTCCGTCTCGCAGTTCGCTACCGAATGCAGCAAGGCAAAAGCCGTGCGCTTCGTCGCGTGGTATCGCTTCGTGCGGCCCGCGCTCGTGCTGGGCACCTGGGTGCTCGCCGCCATCTATATCCGCTGGTGTCTCGCGAACGCGAGTGAAGAAGAGCTGTCGCTGGAGGCGTTCATGCCGGGCATTGCGGGCATCGGCATCGTCGCGCTGTCGATGATTCTGTGGACCTTCGGCCGCCAGATCGATGCGATGAGCGCGAACCGCGTGCGCCGCATGCCGGAGACGAGCGATGCGCCGCCCGCGCACACGACGCACGAAATTCCGCAAGGCGATGCGGGCCGCTGCCTCGTCGCGTATCACGACGACGACGGGATGATCTTGCATGTCGTCACGATGCCCGAGTTCGAGCGGAAGGCCGCGTGAGCGGGCCCCAATCGAAACACACAACATCGCGCACCAGGAGACCATCATGTGCGGAATCGTAGGGGCAGTGGCGCAACGCGACGTGGTCGGCGTGCTCACGGAAGGCTTGCGCCGGCTCGAATATCGCGGCTATGACTCGTGCGGCGTGGCCGTCCTGCAGCACGGTGCGCCGCGCCGCGTGCGCAGCGTCGAGCGCGTCGCGAACCTCGAGGAGCAGGTCGAACAGGCGCGGCTGTCGGGCACGATCGGCGTTGCGCACACGCGCTGGGCGACGCACGGCGCGCCCGTCACCGACAACGCACATCCGATTTTTTCGCGCGACGAAATCGCGCTGGTTCACAACGGCATCATCGAAAACCATGAGCCGCTGCGCGACGAATTGATCGCGCTCGGCTATGCGTTCGAATCGGATACCGACACGGAAGTGATCGCGCATCTGATTCACCACACGCGCGAGCAGGATGCGTCGCGCGATCTGCTGACAGCCGTGCAGCGCGCATTGCGGCGCTTGCGCGGTGCGTATGCGATCGCCGTGTTTGCGAAGAGCGAGCCGGATCGCGTGATCGGCGCGCGCGCCGGTTCGCCGCTCGTGATCGGCATTGGCGAGCGCGGCAACTATCTGGCGTCGGACGCGATGGCGCTGTCGGGGACGGCCGGCCGTTTCATCTTCCTCGAAGAAGGCGACGTCGCCGTGCTCTCGTGCGACGGCGTGCATATCGTCGACCGCGACGGCGCGACCGTGCGCCGCGAAGTGCAGACGCAGCACGCGAGCCACCATGCGGCCGAACTCGGCCCGTATCGTCATTACATGCAAAAGGAAATCTTCGAGCAGCCTGACGTCGTCGCCGACGCGACGGAGCGCGTACGCGCGATCTCGCCCGCGTTGTTCGGCGCGAACGCCCAGCGCGCGTTCGGCGATATCGACTCGCTGCTGCTGCTCGCATGCGGCACCAGCTATTACTCGGCATTGACGGCGAAGTACTGGTTGGAATCGATCGCGGGAATTCCAACCCAGGTGGAGATCGCAAGCGAATACCGCTATCGCGAGAGCGTGGTGAATCCGTGTGCGATGGTGGTCGTCGTGTCGCAATCGGGCGAGACGGCCGATACGCTCGCGGCGCTCAGGCACGCGCAACAGATCGGTCATCACCATACGCTCGCGATCTGCAACGTGCCGCATAGCTCGATGATGCGGCTCACGGAATTGCAATACCTGACGGGCGCGGGTCCTGAGATCGGCGTCGCGTCGACGAAGGCGTTCACGACGCAACTGGTCGCGCTCTATCTGCTGGCGCTCACGCTCGCCAAGGAGCGCGGCCGTGTGAGCGCCGACGACGAAGCGCATGCACTGCGCCAGCTGCATCATCTGCCTGCCGCGCTGAACAGCGTGCTCGCGCTGGAGCCGCAGATCGTCGCGTGGGCACAGGCGCTCGCGCGCAAGAATCATGCGCTCTTTCTCGGGCGCGGCGTGCACTATCCGATTGCGCTCGAAGGCGCGCTCAAGCTCAAGGAAATCTCGTACGTGCATGCGCAAGCGTATCCCGCGGGCGAACTGAAGCATGGGCCCCTTGCGCTCGTCACGAACGAGATGCCTGTCATCACGATCGCGCCGAACGACGCGCTGCTCGAAAAGCTCAAGTCGAACATGCAGGAAGTGCGCGCGCGCGGCGGCCAGCTCTATGTGCTTGCCGACGCGGGCACGCGGATCGAGAGTGCCGATGGCTTGCGCGTGATCCAGTTGCGGGAGCACTACGGGCCGCTGTCGCCGATCCTGCATGTGGTGCCGTTGCAGTTGCTCGCGTATCACACGGCCTGCATGCGCGGCACGGATGTGGACAAGCCGCGCAACCTCGCGAAATCCGTCACGGTAGAGTGAAGGCGCTCATGCGGACCCTGCTCGCAGCACTCGCCGTCGCGGCCGGCGCGGCCGTCGCATCCGGCCTCGTCCCGACCGCATTCGCGAGCGGGGCGAAGACCGCGAAGAACGCGCGCGTGCCGACGGGCGACCTGCGCGCGTGGATGCACGGGATCGGCGCGATCACGGATGAGCAGGGCGTAACGACCGTGTTCTTCAGCAGTTCGGGCCTGCCGCCTCGCGGCCCGGGCCGCGACCGCAACTGGACGCACGACGTCTATGTGGCGCGCTGGACGCCGCAGCAGGCGAGCCTCGGGCGGCCGCGCGTGTTCATCAGCCGTCCAGAGGCGCAGGAGCCCGTGTCCGTCGCGCAGAGCGATACGGGCCGCGTGATGGTGTCGTTCGAGGACGGCTGGAATACGCCCAATGAAGTGAGCCAGCGCTATGGCGTCTACACGTCCCGTCTGAAGGGCGTGAAGCCGTATCCGAACGACGTGCTGTCGGGCGGGCACTCGGGGCATGTGGCCGCCGTTGGCTCGCGCTTCGTCGTGTTCTATTCGAACGACTGGGTGAACGGCGGCGGTGTCGATAACCTCGGCACGGGCGGCGGCGTCTATGTGAAGACCTACGACGCCGATGGCGCGCTGCTGCAGGCCATCGATGTCGCGCCGCGCGTGCGCGAATGGTGGCCGATGATCGCCGGCTCGCCGACGCGCGCGCTGCTCGTCTGGCAGCAGTACGTGAGCGGCGAGACGTACGCGCGGCTGAAGATCGCGACGCTCGATCCGTCGACGGGCGCGCTCAGCGAGCCGCGCGTGATCGCGCAGCGTCTGCAGTACTACACCTATGCCGCCGCCTGGGCGCCGTCCGTCGACCGCTTCATCGTCGTCGCGACGGACGACAGGGGCCGGGGCTTTGCGCAGCTGATCGATGGCAACGGACAGACGACGGCGACGCTAGACTGCATGCCCGCTTCGGTGCGCGAGGCGGGCATTGCCGTGATCGGCGAGCGCGCGTTCACCCCATCGCAGGATAGCCGGCTGCTGCATCTGAAGCTCACGCCCGCGTCGATCGAACTGGCGGGCACGCAGGCGTCGCCGATCAAATGGACCTATACGGGCAGCGTCGGGCTGGTGCGCTCGCCGACGCAGTTACATTGGGTTGCGACCAGCCCGACGGGGCTTCAGGAAGCCGACTTCGATCTGAACGCTGTCAAGGTGCCTGATGAAAAGGATCGATGCCGGGGATAATGTTCGCGGCTAGCCAATACATGCGGGGCGCCCTGCATTTGTATCGCTGTACGCCCCGGATACATTGGGACACAAAGCCGGGGAGCCGCCAGGGTATAAAGGCGGCATTGCATAGAGGAGCACGTCATGACACCCCAGGTCCATCGAGGCTCGTGCCATTGCGGCGCGGTTACGTTCGAAGTCGAGACGCCCGTCACGCCCGCCGCCCGGTGCAACTGCAGCCTGTGCCGGCGCAAGGGCGCGCTGATGTCGCCGTTTTTTCCCGCAGAGGCGCTGCGCATCACGTCGGGTAAGGACGACCTGACGCTGTATCAGTTCAACACGCGTGTTGCGAAGCACTATTTCTGCAAGCACTGCGGGATCTATCCTTTTCATCAGACGCGTAAGGACGCGAGTCTGTGGCGGGTGAACCTTGGCTGCCTCGATGGCGTCGATCCTTATGCGTTGGAGGCGTCGGTATCGGACGGGGCGAGCCTGTCTGTGGTGGATGATGCGTAATATGATGTCTGCGATTGATGTTTGCGATTGATGTCTGCGACGCGGGTTGTTTTTGAGGCTGTCGCTGGCGTTTGCAATGCGGTTCACCTTGCCATTTCGCTGGCATCCGCGATAGCGGTTTGTTTTGCCGCTGTCGCTGGCATCCGCGATAGCGGTTTGTTTTGCCGCTGTCGCTGGCATCCGCGATAGCGCCTCGCGGCGCGGGCGTCGCCCCTGTGCGGGGCGGCACTTACT
>NZ_JAGIPX010000101.1 GCF_017814945.1 Paraburkholderia sp. LEh10 | reverse complement strand
AAGCGTTTGACGTTGCTACTCTACATAAAGATCTACAGCCGGTAATAGATGAAATGTGCTGCAGCACATTTCATCTACCTGCAGAGCGACGAGGTCAAACGGGCTCGCCAGATGAGTCAGGCGTTCGCGGCACGATAGCGAGGCAGCCCGCATCGACCCGATGTCCCAGTCCGACCCATACCCGCCAATCGCCTTCGCACATTTGGGATGACAGCTTGAAAACGTGCAACGGCCATTCGCTTACTTAGTCTATCCGCATATCAGCGAACTCGATGTTTCGGTAAGGGATGTGGGGCCGGTCTTGCTGTTCCCTATATCCGACCGTCTTCTGGCCTTGAAGGACTGCACGCGCCATGCGCTGGCATCCTGGCGGTCGGCACGCCCCTGCCACCGGCGCCTGCGAGCCGATCATGTTTCGACCGTGAGGAGTGGGCCTACAATGTTTCACTCAGAAGGAGTGATATGTTCATATTTACAGATCATCTTTCATTGGGTGGAAAGTTAGATGGATAGACTGGAAGCAATGTCGATCGTGCTGCTCACGATCGAAAAGGGAAGCCTCACGGCGACGGCGAAGGCCTTAAATATGCCGCTCCCGACCGTCAGCCGGAAGGTCACCGAACTCGAAGAGTACCTTGGCACGAAGTTGCTGCATCGTTCAACGCGAAAGCTGACCTTGACCGATGCGGGCCAAGCTTACGTCGAGTCGGTCAAACGCATCATGGAAGACATCGAGGAAGTCGAACGAGCTGCGGCTGGCGAATACACCACCCCACGTGGAGAACTCGTTCTCACTGCACCGGTGTTGTTTGGGCACATGTACATCTTGCCCATCGTAACCGACTTCCTGGCTGCCTACCCCGAGATCAACGTCCAGCTGGTTCTCTCCGATCGGAATCTTCATCTCTACGACGACCACGTTGATATGGCGGTTCGCATTGGCACCTTGCCGGACAGCAATATGATTGCAACCCGTGTCGGCGCTATGGATACACTGGTGTGCGCTTCGCCGGACCTGCTAGCTGCGCACGGCATACCCAAACACCCTAGTGACCTGGAAAAGCTTCCGTGCGTTGTCTTCGCTGGCCCTTCCACCGCAACATGGTGGTTTCGTGATTCGGCGACCAAACGTGATTTCAACGTCAACATCATTCCGCGCCTGTCCGTGACCAGCGCTGAGGCTGCGGTACAGGCGGCGCTCCGTCGCACCGGTTTGACGAGGGTGTACCGCTACCACTGCGATGCCGCGCTCCGCACAGGGGAGCTTGTCCACGTCCTTCCGAAGTTTGATGTCGAGTCGATTCCTGTCAGTCTCATCCATGGAGAGCGCCGGCTGTTGCCGCTCAAGATGCGGGTCTTCCTCGACTTCGCAGCCGACCGATTGCGGTCGGCTATGTCGGAGCTGGGCAAGGCCTGACGGGCGTTCGCTCTACCGAATCCGCCTCTTTCTCCAATCCCTCGATACTTTCACTGAATGGAAGTGCGATTCTCAAAAATAACCAATTATTGTTTCGGGCGGAAGTCACTACTATCCCTCCTACCGAAGCCACGGTGGCTCGGATTAACGGAGAAATCTCATGGCCCGCCTCGCAATCCCCTCGAAAGAAGCCGCTCCCGCCAAAGCACAACCGATCCTCGCGAACTACGAAAAAGTTCTCGGTGTGATCCCGAACTTCTTCGCCCTGATCTCGCAATCCCCCGACGCCCTGAAGGCGATCGCCGACATGCACGGCGCGCTCGGCAAGAGCCTCGGTCACAAGACCCGGGAACGCATCCACGTGATGACCGCCGAAGTGAACGGCTGCAACTACTGCCTGTCGGCGCACACCTACCTCGGCGCCAAGCTGCAGGGGCTGACGCCGGAAGACATGGAACTCAACCGCGACGGTCATTCGACCGATCCCAAGGCCGACGCCGCGCTGCAGTTCGCCTACAAGATCGCCACGTCGCGCGGTCACATCCAAGACGCGGACGTCGAAGCGGTGCGAGCTGCGGGTTACACCGACGAGCAGATCGTTGACATCGTCGCCGAGACCGCGTTCAGCTTCATCACCAACCTCTTCAACAACACGTTCAAGACCGACATCGACGCGACGTTCCCGCCGCTTCAGACCCGGGCCCGTAAGGCCGCCTAGTCTGGGTGGATCGGGCGCCGATTTGAGGCGTCCGGCTCCCTGGTCTCGATGGCTGGTTGCTCCGTTCTGACCACGCGCAGTTCACTATGCGCGCGTGGTCGGTCGGAACTCTTCTTTTGATGCAATACGCTGGATTCTCGCGCCTGACAAACGCGTCGATTCGTGATGGAACAGTCGATGTTTCGCTTGCACATCTCCACGCGAGACGACGCTCCCGTCGAAAGCAAGCCGGTACTTGACGTCGTCTGTCACAAGCTGGGCGTCGTGCCGAATTTTTACCGTTTCTTCGGCAGCAGCCCGGTCGCACTAACGGCATTCGCGGCTTTTCACGACGGCCCGTCGCCGACGCACCAATTGTCGAATCGACTTCCCCGTCATAGCCGACCTGGCACACCGACCGTAAGCAGCAGAGGCTCGATGAATCATGGACCATCCGCGCTTTGTTGATCCCCGTATAGCGAAGGGGCGAGCGAAATCGATCTCAGAGGCGACGTCTCAGTTCACGTTTCTCAGGGTATTCGACGGTGCGATAAAGCGCATATCGAAGCAATGGCAACCTGGGATGAGCGGCAGAAAGGCATTTCGTTACATGGAGCGCATTCTGAAGCCAGAACTCGACAAGCACCTGGTCACGTTTCCGTTGATACGCCTTGGCGAAATGACCATGTACTGCGGATTATTCGAGCAACGTGGCGCTACCGGTGGGCTGGATTTCTACTTCTTTGTCTGTTCGTCGGCTGTTCGGCCGGACGACGGTCTCATGTACCGGATCGAGGTTAGCCAGCATGCAATGCAACGGATCATTCAGCGGACGGGCCGAACTGGCGAGGACGAGATTCGCACACGCATCTATACCGCCATGGCGAACATTTATTGGTTGCAGCCGTGGATCTACCGGGACAAATGGTTGCAGTTGGGCCTCGCGTGCGAAGAAGGCGTATTTGTTGGCGAAGTGCAAGACGACTGCTACAGCATCAAGACTTTTATCCCGGCAATCGACAACGGCAGACCGTCACGATGGCGCGATTTACATGCCGACCTGTGGCCCCAGATCCAGCGGCGCGTTCCCCGCGACCAGACATATGAAGCGGATCAAAGCTCGATTGGCGACTGGTACTTCTTCGCAGATGGGCTGACACGGCGTCATCCCTTTCTGCTGAAGCATTATGTACCCGGACACGATTACCTCACCGTAGCATGGGCGAGTCGTCCGTTTTGATACCGGAAATATTTAAAGGATGTCGATCAATGACTACTGTCGTCATACCTGTCTACAACTAAGGACGAAGCTCGATTCCACTGAGCGCATCAGGGTTTGTTGACGGCAGTGGCACTGCGTTGCGTCTCACGCACCCGCCCTCGGTCATATCCCGAAGAAACTGGAGCGTTCACCCTTTCAGATTGAATGTCCGCTTCCTGAATGCATCCGACGCCTGAATGTCCAAATCTCGTTGCTGGCGAATGTCGCTTCTCGGCCGTACGGAGACCTAGCCGCTTCGCGCTTGCCATGCGAGGCCGCTCAGTCCGTCTAGCCGAGGCGGACGTCCCGATATCGATGGAGTCGGACCGATCAATTCATCCGAAGCTGTTGATAATCATTGAAAGGCCTCCTGGCCGCCCAAAGAAGGGGGCGGCCAGGGTCTACAGTTGAGATGCCAGGCTCAACCGACCCTTCTGGAGGCTCAAATGAAGTATAGCGGCATCGATCTGCACTCGAATAACGCCGTACTCGCCGTGATCGACGATCAGGACCGGGTGCTCTACTGCAAGCGACTGGCCAACGACCTGTCATCAATCATCGCGGTCCTCGCGCCATTTCACGAGGACCTGCAAGGGGTCGTGGTGGAATCAACCTATAACTGGTACTGGCTTGTCGATGGCTTGATGGCCGCGGACTTTGCCGTCCATCTGGCAAATACCGCCGCCATCAAGCAGTACGAGGGTCTGAAGTACGCCGGCGATGAACGGGATGCTGTGTTTCTCGCACATATCTTCCGCCTTGGGCTACTGCCAGAAGGTTACATCTATCCGCCACAGGAAAGAGGCCTGCGTGATCTCGCCCGCAAGCGCATGCAACTCGTACAGCAAAGCACGCTGAACACTCTCAGTATCGAGAACATCCTGGCCCGGCAATTGAATTTGCGCCTCAACGCAGAGCAGGTGCGCCATCTCGATAGCGCCGCCGTGACCTCATTCGGTTTGCCGCCGCATATCGAGACTGCCCTGGCCGCAAACCTCGCGGTCGTGCGCACTCTGCAAGCACGGATCAGGGTAATCGAGTAGATACTTCATCGCGAAGTAAAACTGCGTCCCGAGTTCGCAATCCTCAAAACTGCACCCGGCATCGGAGTGACACTCGCAACCACGATCATGCTGGAGACGGGCACCATTTCCCGTTTCCGCACTGTCGGCCAGTTCAGTTCCTACTGTCGGTGCGTTGAAAGCAGGCGCGTCTCGAACGGCATGAAGAAAGGCGAAGGCAATGCCAAGAACGGCAACAAGTACCTCTCGTGGGTCTTCATCCAGGCTGCTGCTGTTGCCATGCGCAGCTGTCCGCAGGCGAGACGCTTCTATGAGCGCAAGAAGGCCCGGCGCATGCCCGTGGTAGCCATGGAGGCGCTCGCGCACAAGCTCGCGCGGGCCGCGTTCTACATGTTGCGAGATGGCAAACCCTTCGAGGTCACCAGATGCTTCGGTTAGGACCGGCGGGGCCGTGAGCCCGCTAAATGTGTTGGCGTAAACCCAGTCTGTTGATTGGCCCACGCGCTCCCGCCGTCCCCCTATTAGCGCCCGCTGGGATGCCCAGACCATGAGCCGAAACGAGCCTGGCACTGCTAACGCAGCAAGCCGATCATTGTTGAATGCTCCCATGGACACTGGTCTGGCACCGATGGTTTTCTGGGGCTCTCTATGAGTCACGGGCGAAAGCCAGAACACCGGCCCTCGTCTTGATCCCGATGGATGACTGGTGCAGCCCAGCTCTGCAACCAGGTGAGCGAAAAATCGGATGCATGCTCATGCGCGCAGACGTAGGGTGGCTGAAATGTTTCAGCGAAGCAGGGGAAAGCCTGAGAGAGAAGTATTTATCTCTTGACCCGGGCCTTTCAATGGATGACACAATTAATACGGTCTACGGGAGGGGCCCATTCCTGATCGCGTACGCGGTAGCCGACCCTGGTCACCGCGTCGTCGTGTCAATCGAGGTGTCTGCACCAGCCAAAAAACGGGCAAATCGCCGGTTGCCGGACGCCGTGCCGCGACAATGGTGTTTCTGTCTGCAACACCTTCACAATGTTGAGGGAGCTTGGCTTTACGACCGCGTGGATCAAGCCGGCGGCATAGCCGCGTGTGGCCTTGTTCAGGCCACTTCATCCACTCGCTGACGCTCCATTCGGCAAGCAAGACAATTTGGTGCTTATGATCGGCCCGACGGATGCGTCGCGTCAGCCGTCCACGTCATTGAAGAGGATTTGGAATCGCCTCGGCGACGTCCTTTAAATCGACGTGTTTGATAAAAAAGTAGAAGGTCGAGTCAACGACCTGAAGCATCCGGTTCTGCTTGTCGAAGTCAATGACCGTTCGGCGCAGGCAGCCCCCTTGGGTGAAGGACCACAGTGGCTTGCCGCGCATTCAGCCGTAGAGTTTCGAAGGTTATGAAAGCGCCCGGCAGAAGGAAATCCTCCAATCCCAGCGTTACATCACTACCGGAGCGGCGGGGAGGTCTTCACACGGCGGGCGATGGGCTGGAAAGTGCTTTACAAGCAGTGCCGTGACCTGCGCGACACCTCGGACAGACCCAGATTCGTATTTGCCGCGCTTAAAGTCCGATTCCATCATTCGGCAGACGGCTTCCCATTCGTCGCTGGAGACCCGTGAATGGATACCGCGGTCAGCAACGATTTCAACGTCCCGGTCTGCAAGCAGGACGTAGATGAGAACGCCATTGTTGTATTCCGTGTCCCACACACGAAGCTGGGAAAACACGTCGATCGCCCGTTCGCGCGCCGTCAGCCCCTCGAAGAGCGACGCACTGTGCAGCGCACCTTCCACGACGAACCTGACCTGACCGACATGGGCCTTGTGGCTCTCCTGAACGGCTTGCCCGATTGCCGATAGTGAGCGCGGCGGAAACGCCGATTTGACCCGCCAGTGGGTCATCAACAGATGCCGGACGATGCGTTTGAGGTCCACGGTTACCACCTTCCCGAGGCGCCGCCGCCACCAAATCCCCCACCACCGCCCCTGAAGATATCGCGGTTCGAACGGCCGCCCCGGCCGCCGCCTCCAATGTACCGCCCACCGACGTACGCACCCATGCCGCTGCCGACCAGCGTGAACATCAGCGCGACTGCGCCCGCGATGATAGCCATAAAGAGCGCACCCGAGAGAAGCCACGCCAGCACGCCGATGATGCCGCCTGTCACAACGGCGCCGGGTAAACGGCCCATCATCGCGCGCAGCACGCCACCCGCGACAATTGTTGCCACAAGTAAGGCTGGAAGCAGGCCACCACGTCGATCGGACTCACTGTGTCGCTTCGACGGAGGCGGCAGAGGTTCGCCACTGATCACGCGGATCATGCTGTCGACACCAGCCGCAACGCCGCCATAAAAATCCCTCCGCTTGAATCTCGGCACGATCGTCTCGTCGATGATCCGGTTGCTGGTTGCGTCGTTGAGCACGCCTTCGAGGCCGTATCCGACCTCGATGCGCAGGGCGCGGTCTTTTTTTGCGATGATCAGCAATGCGCCGTCATCGACGCGTGCGCGCCCGAGTTTCCACTGCTCAACCACGCGCATTGAATACTGCTCGATGGTTTCTGGTTGTGTGGTGGGGACAATCAACACCGAGATCTGGCTTCCCTTGCTCGTCTCGAATTCTTTTAGCGTTTGCTCAAGCGACGAGCGCTGTTCGCCCGTAAGCGTCCCGGTCTCGTCGATGACGCGCGCGGTCAGGGGCGGTACCGGTATTTCAGCCCATCCGTGATGGGCTGCGACCGCCAGTGCCGCAATGACGAGGGTGAGGAAAGCGCGGATGACCTTCAATTGTTGGCTCCGCTCGCAGACGCTGGCGCTGTACCAAAATCGACACGTGGGGGCTTTGCGATTTCTGCCTCGTTTGCAACCGTGAAGTTAGGCTTTTCCTGGAAGCCGAAGGCCTTCGCCGTCAGGTTGCTGGGAAACGACCGTACCGTCGAGTTGTATGTCTGGACCGACTTGATGTAGCGGTTCCGCGCGACTGCAATGCGGTTTTCCGTTCCTTCGAGCTGGGCCTGCAAATCCCGGAAGTTCGCATCGGATTTCAGTTGCGGATAGTTCTCGGACACGACCAGCAGGCGCGAGAGCGATGAAGTGAGCTGGCCTTGCGCTGACTCGAATTTCGCGAACGCCTGCGGGTCGGACAGCATCTCAGGGGTTGCCTGAATCGAGCCGACCCGTGCGCGGGCCTCCGTGACGCGTATCAGAACGTCTTTCTCCTGGTTTGCGTATCCCTTTACCGTATTGACGAGATTGGGGACGAGATCGGCGCGGCGCTGATACTGGTTCAGGACTTCCGACCAGCTTGCCTTGACCTGTTCGTCTTCGGTCTGGATCGTGTTGTAGCCACAGCCGGTGAGCCCGAGCGCCACCGTCAGGATCAGCGTCCTCAGGATAATCTGCACGAAACCCCGCGTTCCGTGGGAGCGTTTCGAGTGGTCAGGCATGGAAGAAGTCCTTCTCTGCGGTAAAAGACGCGGCTCTGGAGCGGCGTGTCGGACTGGCGGCTGGTCAATCCATTTATAGCCTATTCGCGGAGGCAGGTGAGGGCTTGATTTGCATCAATCGGGCCAACTCGTCACGCCGCCAGCAGACCGTCCTCGATGCAGCCTGGTTCAAACTCGAAGACGACCGTGGTATCCGGCTTCGCCAGCTTCTCGTCCTTGTCGCAGTAATCGAGTCTCAACAGGATGTCGCGGATGAGATTGAGCCGTGTCAGTCTCTTGTCATTGGCATGCACGATTCGCCACGGCGCAAACACAGTATGCGTGCGCAGGAGCATCGTGTTGCGAGCGGCGGAGTAGTCTTTCCAGTGTTTGACGGCCACTTCGTCGATGGGGCTCATCTTCCATTGCTTGAGAGGGTCCCGTTTGCGCGCGTCGAGTCGCTTCGCCTGCTCGTTGCGGCTGATATCGAGGTAGTACTTGAGAAGCCGGATGCCCGAGTCGACCAGCATGGCCTCGAAGCGCGGCACCGACTGCAGAAACTCCTCGTACTGCTGTGGCGTGCAAAACCCCATCACCTGCTCGACGCCAGCGCGGTTGTACCAGCTTCGGTTAAAGATCGCGAGTTCTTCCGCGACCGGAAGATACGGCACAAAACGCTGGAAGTACCACGCACCGAGATCCCTGTCTGACGGCCGGCCAAGTGCGACGACACGTGTTTCCCGCGGGCTGAGATGTTCGACGATTCTCTTGATCGCGCCATCCTTGCCTGCTGCATCGCGACCTTCGAGCAGGATGAGAATCTTGTCCCTGCATCGGATGAAATGGCGCTGCAGCTTCACCAGTTCGACCTGAAGCTGACGCAGCTCCGCTTCGTATTCACCCCGCGAGAGAAGTATTGCTTCGTTGTCTGGACCGGCAGTGTCAAAAGAGGCCGGGGTCGCGGAACGGGTATTTCCTGCTTTTCGCTTGTTCATCGTGCCTCGTCCTCCTCGTTGCATGGATTGTGAAGGTACGCGGTGTCTCCGAAGCCGGGATGAACGGGCTGTACGCTCGTGCGGACGCGCTTGTGGGTCAATTTTTATACGGCTGGCTCAAGCGCGTCATGGGCGCGTCCGGAAGCGTCCGCTTCATGCATTGGTCACGTGCACATGCCGCACCGGATCAACAGCACCCGTGATGATGATGTGTATGTTGCACTGCATACCGCTGCGGATCCTTGTTGAATTCCGCGCGTGACTCTTCGGAGTCGAAGCAATAGGTCTGTCAGTGGAATATTGAAGTCAGCGCGTGCAATCCGTCGACCACGCGTCCGTTGACGGGATCTCGCGAAGGTTCGGTCCGACTGGGCTCGTGCTCGTGCCGATGCTGCATGTGGCCGCCCATCCCGCCGCCCAATGTCCCACGGCGCATCATCAGGAAGAAGATGCCCAGTGCGATAACGATCCAGAACCAGCTTTGCGATAACCATTGCATGATGTTGCTCCCCGTAGCGCAGGTGAAAATGCCGTCGAAAAGCCTCAGTCGGATAGATTGGTCATAAAGCGATACTGAGTATCGCGAAGAATATGGTTGATTGGACCGACTCCGGTACACGAATTGACGGGTTCATTGAAGAATCGTATCGATGTACGGGGCCTGTTCGTTGATGCAGATCAATCAGGACAACAGCGGGAAATCCGGGCATCCTGAAGCTTCCCCAAACCAGTCGTTGCGGAAGGCGGGGGGCCATCCATCCTGTTATCGCGAGACACTCAAACGGCCGCATGGCGCTGTTGCTGTGGTAACCGTGTATCCCGATGCAGCAGGGGAGATGCCTATCCACCGGTACAACGCACATCAACATTCATCATCTCTCTGCATCGCTGGGGGCGGCTACTTTCGCCCGGCCCGTGCAGTGGACTGACTGTTCAGCCTCCAGTGCGTGCTGTCGGATGCTCTGAAGCACGGCAGCGGCGACTACAGCTGACATCGTCATCCCGGTCACTGCCCATCGATCGTATCGGGCCTGAGAGCCTTCGACGGGGGCGCCCAACAACAGGGTTTTCGATGGTGTCGTGAACGTGAATTGAGCCGGTTGACCGACGTTTGATGGGCGTATTGCGGACATTGCGGACGGCAGCTTTCGAACTGACTTGACCTGTATCAAGCCTTGCCGACTGCGGCACGGTACCCTGCACTGGAGCATGCACCGTATGCAACCGTTGCCCGGGAAGGATCGGAGGACAGAATGCAACATGGCAACCGTCGTTTCGGGTTTTCAGGTGGAAATATTGTGCTGGTGGCGTTTATCGCGATTGGTGGTTTTTATCTCGTGACAGAACACCGGGCTCATCTGCTTGGCTGGCTGCCCTTTCTGCTCCTGCTTGCCTGTCCGCTGATGCACCTGTTCATGCATCACGGGGATCACGGGGGCGATGCTTCCCGTCCCGAAGACGAAGACAAGACCAATCAGAATCAATCGTCGCATTCCCACCATCATTGACCGGCACTCTCGAGGAGCCAGTCATGCACGATAACTCCCCTGCTTACGGCCTGTGGCTGCTCGCGGCCGTCAACTCGGCCTTTTTCATCTTCTTCGCCTTCACATTCTACAAACCGAAGACGAAGCGGGACTGGCGCTCCCTCGGTGCGTTCTCGGCCTTTATCGTGGCGCTCTTTTCCGAAATGTATGGATTTCCGCTGACGATCTATCTGCTTTCGGGCTGGCTGCAGTCGCATTATCCGCAGGTGAACTGGTTTTCGCACGATGCGGGGCACCTCCTGGAGATGATGTTCGGCTGGAAGTTTAATCCGCATTTAGGCCCATTCCATCTGTTGAGCTTTGTGTTCATTGGCGGCGGATTCTGGATCATTGCATCTGGATGGCAAGTCCTCTATCGGGCGCGGCGCCGTCACACACTCGCCACGACGGGCGTCTATGCTTATATTCGCCATCCACAGTACGTTGGCTTCGTGCTGATCATGTTCGGCTTTCTGCTGCAATGGCCGACCTTGCTCACGCTCGCCATGTTCCCGGTGCTGGTTTACATGTACACACGCCTTGCGCGCTCGGAGGAACGTGATTCGCTCGCTGAATTCGGGCAGGCGTACCAGCGCTACATGCATGAGGTTCCGGCTTTCATTCCGAGGCCCGGCGCACATCATGGCGGTTCGACGCACGACTCTGCCAGCTTAAGCTGACCGGGGCAGATCATGGATTTCAATCGGGAACACAAGATCAATTTCCTCTACGTCCTCGCGGCGATGGTCGGGGTGCTGCTGATCCAGAGCCTCGTGTCCCAGCCGGATCACATCAGGACAATCCCATACAGCGAATTCCAGCAGCTCGCCAGTCAGGGCAAGGTGACCGATCTCGTGGTCGGTCCGAGCCGGATCACGGGAACCCTGAAGAATGCGCCGAAAGACTCGCCGCAGCATTTTTCGACGCTGCGTGTCGACCCGGCGCTTGCGCAATCGTTGACAAAAGAGAATGTCACTTTTTCGGGCGAGCCCGAACCGGGTCCCTGGCCGACGGTCATGGGCTGGCTGATGCCGATCGTCGGCTTCGCGCTCGTCTGGATGTTCCTGATCCGGCCGATGTCGATGGGGCCAGGAATGGACGGCATGATGTCGATCGGGAAGAGCAAGGCGAGGGTCTACGTCGAAAAGGACATCAACGTCACGTTCGCCGACGTCGCCGGAGTGGACGAAGCGAAGGACGAGTTGAAAGAGGTCGTTTCGTTCCTCCGCGATCCGCGCAGCTACGGCCGTCTCGGCGCGCGCGTGCCGAAAGGCGTGCTGCTGGTCGGGCCGCCCGGCACGGGCAAGACGCTTCTGGCACGCGCCGTCGCGGGTGAGGCGGGCGTCGCTTTCTTCTCGATATCAGGCTCTGAGTTCGTCGAGATGTTTGTCGGTGTCGGCGCGGCACGTGTGCGCGATCTGTTCGAGCAGGCGCGCAAGCACGCGCCCGCCATCGTGTTCATCGACGAGCTGGACTCGCTTGGCCGTGCACGCGGCAGCGCGTTTCCCGGGGGAGGCGGTCATGATGAGAAGGAGCAGACCCTGAACCAGCTCCTGGCCGAACTCGACGGATTTGACACGTCCATTGGCGTTGTCCTTCTCGCCGCCACCAACCGGCCCGAAATCCTCGACCCGGCACTGCTGCGGGCAGGCCGCTTCGACCGGCAGGTTCTCGTCGACCGGCCGGACAAGAAGGGACGCGCGCAGATCCTCGAAGTGCACCTGAAGAAGATTGCGCTCGCGCCCGGCGTGCCAGTCGATGACATTGCCGCGCTCACTCCGGGATTTTCGGGCGCCGACCTGGCCAATCTCGTCAACGAGGCGGCGATACTCGCGACGCGCCGACATGCGGAGAGTGTCTCGCTCGATGACTTCACGCAGGCCATCGAGCGGATCGTCGCCGGTCTCGAGAAGCGTAACCGTCTCCTCAACGCTCACGAGCGGGAAGTGGTGGCGCACCACGAGATGGGTCATGCGCTCGTCGCGATGGTACTACCGGGCGTCGACAGGGTTCAGAAGATCTCGATCATCCCGCATGGCATTGCAGCCCTCGGCTATACGATTCAACGCCCGACCGAGGACCGTTTCCTGATGGACCGGGCCGAGCTGATGAATCGCATGGCGGTGTTGCTGGGCGGCCGGGCCGCGGAGCGACTGATATTCCAGGAAGTGTCGACAGGGGCGGCCGACGATCTCGCAAAGGCGAGTGCGATCGCCCGCAGCATGGTGGTGCGGTTTGGGATGGACCCTAAGCTGGGGCAGGTCGCGTATGAACCTGAGACCACCTCGGCTCTCGGTCTGCCCACCGGGTCCGAATGGCGACCGCGCCAGTACGGCGAACAGACGGCTGCAGCGATCGATGCGGCGGTGCGTGAGCTGATTGAATCCGCATCCGGTTGCGCCTTTTCGATCCTTCAGGCAAACAGGGGATTGCTCGCGAGTTCTGCTCGGGACCTGCTGGCAAAGGAAACGATGTCGGGCGAGGACCTGCAGGCCATCGCAAGCCAGCTTGGCGACGCAGCAGCATCTGCGACGGTTGCGACTGTGCTGCATGGTGGCGATGCCGCCCCCGATGCGGGACGAGACCATTCCGGCGAGCGCAGGGCGCTGACTGTCGAAGGTGAGGGGACTCAGTGAGAGCACTGATCGCCCTGGTTCTCCTCGCCATCCTGCTGTTCGCAGTCGTCGCGACCGTTGCAAGCGCGCAAGGTGGCGTCAACCAGCATCTGCTGATCGATGACACCGACGTGTACCACGGATTCGTGCCGTCTGCCGCTGCGGGTGCACATCTTACGTCTCACGCGGAAGCTGCGATGCATGGAGGCGTACCCGGAAGCCGGAACAGTTACCACCTTACGGTCGCACTTTTTGATCACGCCACACAGAAGCGTATTACTGATGCCCAGGTGACGGCGGCAGTAGGTGAGATTGGTCTGGGCGAAACACGCAGGAAGCTGGAACCGATGACTATTGATGGCACGATCACTTACGGTGCGTATTTCAACCTTGGCGGCGCAGGGCCGTATCGGGTCCGGATCGATGCCCGGCGACCTGATCGGCCCGGCAAGGTCCCGGTGCAATTCGAGTATCGGCCGCGATAGCCATATGGTGCGGGTGTCTCCGTTGGAGACCCGAGGCGCGTGTGCTTCGAAATGGAACCTGCGTCGAATCTGCAGGCCGGGGCGGGGTGTGTACCGGAACGGAAGGGCTCATGAACGCCGTGAGGCCCGTCACTGCGCCAGGATGCTGCCCATCTCAGTCCGATTGCTTCCACCCGAGCAGCGATGGAGATTCACGCGATCTACCGCGGGATTGCCGACCCGGCAGCGGCGCTGGCGGGCCTGAGAACCTTGATGGGATAAAGGACGGCGTGGCCGGATCTACTGGCCCGCTGTAATGACATGCGCGCGAGGTCCGGAAAACGGGGCGGACCGGCCACGGGGTATCGCCCGCCTGTTTTCCCAATGCGGCGTGCGGGTGCGCGATCATCGTCAACCCGGGTTTGCATGAACCATGTGAAAGGGTGGGCATGAACTTCGACTTCGCGGGATTGATGAACGCAAGCGGTGGCTCGGCGCAGCTTAGTCGTGCGAAGCCTGAATTTGATCGGGACAGTGCTCAGGCCGCCTTGCGCATCCGGGAGATTTCCGGGCTCGAAACAGAGCACGTGTACGAGCGCCTCAAAACCGGTCCTGGCGGGCTCTCCGAGGCGGAGGCGGCGCAGCGCCTCGTCACTCACGGCCGCAACACCGTCGCACAGCACGCTGGGGATGGCGTCGTGCATCATCTGGGCAAGCAAGTTCGTAGCCCCCTCAATCTGATGCTGCTCAGTCTTGCCCTGGTGTCTGCGTTCCTCGGCGATGTGCGTGCGGCCATCGTGATTACCGTCATGGTGGTCCTCAGCGTCGGGCTTTCGTTCGTGCAGGAATACCGGTCGAACCAGGCTGCTGCCAGACTGCGCGCCATGGTGAGGACAACGGCCACCGTGCTGCGACGACCGAGGCTGGCGTCGGCCCCGATCGAAACCACCGGCGCGAATCATGGCAACCACCTGCATACGTGCTCGCGCACCGGCTGGCGCAGCGGATTTTCGAAAGCACCGGGGGCGTGTCGCATGTAACGGTCGGACTTCTGTCGGCGATCGGCCGGAGTATCGACGAGCCTCAGCTGTCGACAGTCGATGTCTGTGCACCGGAGGGACTGACGGAATCCCAGCGTCGTCTGATACGGGAACGCGTCGCACACGAACTGAACGCGGTCCCTGTGCTCATACAGCAACTGATCGATGGCACGGTCAGGACTTGCTGATGCTGAGCAGCTTGCCCGGCGGGGCCGGGCTTATTTGGCGGGAGCAGGGGGCTTCTGCTGCTGGAGCATTTGCTCCATCATCATCTGCATCATGTCCATGCGTCTTTCCATCATGTCCATGCGCTCGTTCACACCGGATCCTCGCTGGCCGCTCTGAACGTTGCTGTTGACTCCGCCCATGCCTTGCTGTCCCATCATGTCCATCATCATCGGACCGCCCGTCCCGTGCATGGACTGCATGGCCTCCTGCATGGTGCGCATGTGCTCGTCCAACAGCCGCTGGCGTTCGGCAGGATCGTTCGTCTGGCGGATCTGGTCCATTTGAGCCAGCATCTTCTGCATCTGACGGCGGGCGTTCTCGTATCGCTCCGACGTCTGGCCGGTCTGCGCCGGTTTTCTGGCAGCGGCCTTCGGTGCGGGCGCACTGGCTTGCGCGGCGGACGCAGGGTGATGCGCGTCATCCGCCTGCACGTTCGCAGCGGTCACCAGCGCTGCGAACGTGGCAAGTAAAGCGATTTTCGTTTTCATGGAGTCGGCTCCTCAAAGAGACACGCTCAATTGTGGTAGTCAGTCCGGAAAGCGAATTGACTGAGATCAATGGACGGCAAGCGGTCGCAAGCACAGCCAGGCCGGAAACTAGGGGCGTGATGTCTTTTTCAAGGTCTTTCATACCTGGCAAGTGAACGGGCCCAGCCTTATCCGGTTGGGAGTGGCTACCGGGCGCATATTATTCGCGCTGTTCCTCCCGTTGAACTCCATTTTTAGGCTCCTTGCTCACTGGAAACATTTACGGCATGCCCCAGGGGCATGGGGGACTGAAGGTACTCACGGGGTGGAAACTCCCCGCCACCAGGGCTGGCCCGGATACATGCGACTACATGCGGCTGAGTATCAGCGCGCCCGGTTCAGGCCTTTTTCGCGTAAGAGTTACACCACCCCTTGGCATCGACCAGCTTGCCGCCGTAGATTGGACAAGGACCCATCGCCGAGCCGGGTTTGCCCTGATAAAGCTGGCAATTTGCGCAAGTTTGCCCAGTCTGATAGCGGGGGAACTTTGTCTTGTCCACTTTCGCAGCGTCCGTCTTGTAGCCAAGTGACTGTGCAGTCGGATCGTTCTCGGCAAGCACAGGGGCGTCGGCTCGCGACTCAGTGGAGAGAACCGTCGTCGATGCGACGGATGCGGCAAGTATCATGAAACGCCGGCGGGAGAATGGCATGCTATGGATTCCTAATAACAAATGAAGCCGGCCCGAAGGCGTGTCGCCCCTTGTCCGGTCACATTGACTGGATCCCTGCCGGTCCTTGAAGGAACCCTCAGCATACGCTATACCTACCGGCCGAAACCCGAAACCCGAAACCCGAAACCCTGTGGCCCGCGATTTCTGCGACATCGACTGCATAATGACTGGCGCTTTTCATATTGAATCACACCGTGACGTATGTAGCCGCGCGCGGCACAGGTGGTTCTCCGATTGCGCGGGCTGACAGGGCATCGATATTCATCGGCCTTCGCCATGTAGACGAAGTCTCGCTTGGTAAAGAGCCCCCTTCATCCTTCACGCTGCGGTGAGCGGTTTCGGCACCTACGCGTGATGCCGGGCAGATCGCAACTGCGGATGTCCGGGCCGCTGAAGTAACCTTGATCGGTCAGCACCCTGAGTCCTATCTGCGACCTTGAGCCATTCCCAATGGCGATCAAGGTAAAGCGCACGAAAAATCGGAGTGGAGCAGTCGTCAATTCATCGATGAGATAGAAATGCGACCGCATCTCGATTGCTATGATCTGTGCGCTGTGTTCTCACGGTGTTGCCTTCATAATTCCGGGCATATGATGCTTGTAGCGCGGCTGCATGGAGGCCATGCGTCAATGTTGGGCCAGGCGCAGCAAGTTATGTAATTCACGCTGCGCCAGCGGCAGGCTTGGACGCGGCGGGGTCAGCCCATATGTTTCGCTTTCCTGTGCGGATGTCGTGCGGGAATGACCTCATCGAACGCGTCGATCATGGATGGCGCTTTCCGGTCACGCTGCGGACGGCGCTCGACGCCCAGTCCGGCGCTGCTCGTCCCCGAGGGCGGGCAGGTGCTCGCCGTCTCTGTCACAATAGCGTCATCCGTTCCACCAGTTCCTGCGCACATCATTGCGGCTTCGTCGGGTCGCCTGTCGCCGCCACCGTGTGACCAACAGTGCCAAAGACGGCAACGGCAAATGCAATCCATCCTCCCGGCGATCGAAGGAAGAACCGTTACAGCAGGCACGACATGGCGCACGAGCGATGCGAACAATGCGGCAACCAGACGCCGCCCTGGGACACCATACACTTCGGCTCCGGCGATGGCGGCCATGAGTTGCTCTGTACGCTGTGCTTCAATGCCAGAATCGCTGAGTCCAGCGGATTCACTGATTTCGAGAACGTCCGGCTTGACCCCGTCTGGATGACCGACTGCCAGGGAGAGCCGCATCATTTCCATTTCCAGCTCCGGCTCCTGGGTGACCGCATTGCACTGGACGCCTTTGAGCTTCGCGGAGAATTTCGCGCCGGCTACCGGTTCCAGCTGACCGGCGTAGCCGACGACGATGTGTTCGTGCTGCTCGGGCGCCTCGTCGAGAAGATACGTCGCGCGCTGTCGGTCAGGCACATTGATTTTCATGAGCGCCGGATCATTGACAGCACGGTGCGAGGGCGCATCGAATGGGATGAGTCTCAGGTGGGGCGCGTGCCACTCGTGGTGGTCGACGGCAAGGAGGTCTCGTGGGACGAGCTTGGGCGAATGCTGATGAGCATGGAAGGATGGCAATTCCGGCTCGATATCGCTGATCCGAGCGATGAGGTTTGAGTCGCGTTGTCGGCGGCAAACCCCGGCCCCACGCCGCCACGCCGACTGGCCACTCGAACGTTACAACCCATGTGAGTAGAGCCATGGTCACAGTCAGGCACGATGATCTTTCTTTGGCTTTCGACTTCGTCAGCTACGCGGCTCCAACGGAGCATAGCGCGTATGTCTCGCTCGATACAGGCAAGATCTATTGGACTTCTGATTCCAGCGACGCATTCGACGAGGAAATTCCTGACGACCTTGAAACGTCAGATCGCTATCTTGCGATACCGCACAAAAACGAGCTCGATCTCGGAAGACGTCTCGCCTTGCGCTTTGCCGCACAGGAGTTGCCTGCGTGTTACGACCAGGTCGAAGGATTTTTCCGACGGCAAGGGGCTTATGCGCGTTTCAAGGATTTGCTGGAGCGAGAAGGCGTTCTCGAGGGTTGGTATTCGTTTGAAGCCGATGCTGTCGAAAGCGCGCTGAGGCAATGGTGCGCCGAAAACGGGCTTGAGCTTGTTGAGACGTGACGGGGGCTGTCAGCTTTCGCAACGCCAGACGGGCTGTCTCCGGTAGTCACACGCGGACAGGTTCTGATGACGCCTCCGGCGCCGGGCCGCACGATCGGCTGTGAGCCATGCGAAAATCAGCGCTTCCACATCGCCAGGAGCGACTGCACATGAGGTCTGGTAGCGCGTGAAGAGGCGCTTTATTCCAACGCGAGAGCAGCAGGCCGTGATCGAGGCAGCGCGTCACGCCGGCGACCTCAAGATCAAGGCATTTGCCGGCGCGGGCAAGACCTCCACGCTCCAGCTCGTGGCCGAGCATTTCGGTCAGCGGCGTGGCATGTACCTCGCGTTCAACCGGGAAATCGCGGCAAGTGCAGCCCGGCGCTTCCCGCCTCACGTCGGCTCGCGCACGATGCATTCGCTGGCGTGGGCCTCCGTCAGCCCGTCGGTGCGAAACCGGATGAGCCTTCCGGGCGAGCCACCGCACGAACTGGCTGCACGCTACGGGCTTGGTCCGCTCGAAGTGCGGACAGTCACGGGCAAGGTGGTCGAGATCGCCCCGTTCGAGATCGGACGGATGATTGCCGATGGGCGGGACAGGTTCTGCCGGTCCGCTGACATCCAGCCGGCAACGCCACATATTGTCGTCGATGAAAAGATCGACGAAGCGGTAGCCGCGCAACTGCGCGTCTACCTGCTGCCTTACGTCGCGCGTCTGTGGGAAGAGGGCGCGGCAACCCGCGGGGGGAGCGCCATTTCGCCCGACGTGCTCCTGAAGCTCTGGGCGCTCTCGGAGCCACGCATCGAAGCCGACTTCATTCTCTTCGACGAGGCGCAGGACAGCGATGGAGTCATGCTGTCGGTCCTGGGCCGGCAGCGCCACGCGCAGATCGTCTATGTGGGCGATCCTTACCAGCAAATCTACGAGTGGCGAGGCGCGATCAATGTGATGGCGCAGATCGACGCGCCCGAATGCGCGCTTACGGAGTCGTTCCGCTTTGGCGCTACGTTCGCGGCGCTCGCCAGCCGTCTGCTCACGCTGCTCGGCGAACGCACGCCCATCCGGGGACAGGGCGCCATCGGCTCGATCATGGTGGAAGATCCCGCGCTGGCGCCGCCGGTCGACGCGATCCTCTGCCGGAAGAACGTCACGGCGATCTGGCAGTTCGCCTCGGGACTCGAGGCGGGACATCGACCGGCGATCCGGATGACTCCGGCCGAGATTCTCGCGTACGCTGACGGCGCGGACCGGCTGCTGGCCGGCCAGCGCGCGTTCCGCCCGGCGGCGTTTTCGCTGTTCGAGAAGTGGAGCGACGCACAGGCGTTTGCGCGCAGTGCTTTTGGTCAGGACCTGCTGCCGGTTGTGCGGATCGTCGATGAGCTGGGTACCGGCTATCTGCGGGCCCTGGCGCAGCGCTCGGCGGTGGAATGCACCGCCGAGTATGTGATCTCGACGGTCCACCGCGCCAAGGGCCTCGAATGGAAGCGGGTCAAGGTGGCGAACGATTTCCGCCTGCGGGGTGCCGATGGCAGCCCGTTGCCTGACGAGGATGAGCTTCGCCTGCTCTATGTGGCGGTGACCCGCGCGCAGCATGTGCTCGATATCTCCGGGTTGCGCGACGAGCTGCTGCGGCTTTTCAGTCTGCGGCGCCAAGCCTGACTGGTACGGCAAGACGGAAGTCGCACCGCGTGCCTGGCATCGTGCGGGGGAGCATGGCTGCGATGGACGGGCGACGCTGAGCCACTGGCGCCCAGCGGCTCGTTGCCGCTGCCACACGACGTCAGGCAGCAGGGGGATTTCTCATAACTGCCATGCGAGCACAATCGGAAAGCGGGAGCCAGAACGGGGACCCTTGACTGCCACATCAACGAACCTGGAATGCACGTGCGCGGCCCGGCGGGTCGCGCTGCTCCTTTTTTGTACAAGATGCACACACCTCTAACGCCATTCTTCGCAAATACCTCGCGGTAGCCTACCGCGCGCTGCTGCAGACGGAAACCGCCCGTCGCTGGCTGTCCGGAACCTTCCGGCTGGACGGTGACGACTTTGCTACCGGTGAGCCTATCCAGTTCGTCGAAGGCCGGGTCCTGCAGAGCGAGGAGTTTGCCCGGCTCCTGATGATTTTCGACGGAGGTCGGGTTCATGCGCAGAACCAGCTGGACTTCGGTCCCGACATGTCGCCGCCCGGCATCTACTTCACGTCAGTGAACCGGAAGGTGATTCATCAAGGTCACAAGAATCGCATTGGTCTGATCCGGATCGACGAAGCCGAACAGGGACTTTTTGTCGAGAGTCTGGAGGAGCCTCAACCCGATGAAGACAATCTGGCGCCGGGTGGCGAAGCGGATTTCCGGCAGGGGCTGCATGTCGATCATCATTACCTCGCCGATGACGCACCGCATTTTCTGGGCACCATTTCGTTCGCGCTGTGCGCCATGACTGCCCACAATCTGGGCTTCGCTTCGATCTCGCTGGTCGCTGGAGGTGGTCGCGGCTAGAATGCGCAGATGATCGGTTACCGTTACTGGCCGAAGGTCGGTTTTGACGCGGAACTCCTTGACGGTGAGACGGCTGGCGCGCCGCACCTCGTGACGAGCCGGACGGTAAGGGACGTCGTTGCCCTCGACGCGGCCTGGTGGAGCGCAAACGGGAGTCAGCGGCTGATGGAGTTTGACCTTCGCGCGGGCAGTCCCGGCTGGCAAAGCTGCTAGACTATCTGCACGAAAAGGAGTTGATATGAGCCATGCCCTGAAATCGAAGCCGCAGCCGGATGCTGCTGCGGGCACGCGCAAAGGCGTGCGGCTGTCGCTCGCGTCCATTCCCGCATTGACAAAGGACGGCAAGGCGAAGCTGCGAGCCGCCGCCCGCAATCCCGGTAATCGCCATCTTCCCGAGTTGCCGGAATGGCGCAAAGCCGGATCGAAGTAGAAAAAGGGCCGTGAGGCCCTTTTTTATTGCCTGCAGGGATCGCTCATGGGTATCGCCAATGGCGACAGTTGACATAACTAAAGTTATCAACATTTCTTGTGTAGGTCCCAAATAGAAATGTCGGGTTTCCGCTAAATAGAAATGTCGTGTTCCGGGTAGTTTGAGCGCCGGACA
>NZ_JAGIPX010000100.1 GCF_017814945.1 Paraburkholderia sp. LEh10 | reverse complement strand
CCTCCCGTCATCGCAATGGGAGAATCGTCAGCCATCAGCGACGTTCGCTCAATAACGGGGATTCTCGTGCGGATACGGCGGGTCGCCTATCACGACCACGATGTCGGTCGGCGGTGGGCAACTCGCTAGTGATGCAGTCAACCCGTAAAGCACGGCTGATGGGGTACAGCTTTTCGCAGATCGGCATGCCAATGTCATTGAGGTCAGGGTGGGTGATGGGACCGGCCATGGCCTGGTCGACCTTCTATCCGTGCCGGCCCGTGCAGGCCGGTCACCTTATGCCGCATGCGCAAAGCGCTGGAGCCACCCTGTTACCGACGCGCCCCATCTCTGGCAACGGCTACCTGCATGGGTAGCCTATGGCCGTTCCGGGCGTGTTGCCCTTTAGATGCCGTCGTGCTTGAACTGTAGTCAGATGCTTGCCATGTTGATACCTCGCGATTTGAGTATTGCACCAGCAGGAATCTCACCATGTTCGAGATAGCGCCACAGCGCGATTGCGAGACGCCGTGCGAGCGCGACGATTCATGCGCGAACTGGCGCGGTTGCCCAATGTGTATGTGAAGGGTTGGCGGCCTGGGCATGCGCATCAACACGTTTCACCTTGAGAGAGGCGAGCGGCCGCCTTCATCTGCTCAACTCGCCGAGACATGGAAACCGTGGATGTACAAGTGTATCGAGGCCTTCGGCGCAGACCGTTGTATGTTCGAAAGCAATTTCCCAGTCGACAAAGGCTCGTATCCTTACAACAATGGCTGGAATGCTTTCAAGCTCTTGACTGCGCAGGCGAGCGTGCAGGAACGCGAGGGGTTATTCCGTGGAACTGCGACAGAGATATACCGTCTCGCATTTCGTGCAACACCGTGAGCCGGCAGCGCAGTATCTATCGTGAGCGCTGCAGAGTTTCGAGGTCGATCATTCAAGCGTGCACCGCTGGGTTACCACGCCGACATAATATCGGCATGGAACTGATGCATAAGTGTGAGCGCATCGTTCTTAGGTCCGCAAGGGGGCAGTGCAAGACAATGATATCGCCAGAGTCACGGAGCTTTCTCATCTCGATTTTCTTATCGCGAAAGAGCCAGTTGGTTTTCAGGCTGCCGGGGCCTGTGTGTCAATGGAGGCAATCCTCTTTGCCTGATTCCGACGGAGTTGGCTGCCGGTGCATTTGACTTCTGCACGACTACACCCGAGCATTAGAGGTTACTGGTCCGTGCCCGGCTCGCTGGGTTCGCGACCCAAGTCAGCATTGCAACGTTTCCAGCCCGCCGCACGTAACAATATCGTGTGCGGCAAGTGATGTCGGGCGACGAGGTCTCGTCTCGACTCTCGATCTTCGGCAGGCGAATCATTCGTCAAGCCTTCGCGACGGCCTTCATGTCAGAATGGATGTGCTCCCGCCGATCATCGATCGGCCATCACGTATGCGTGACCGTCCCACGACGGCAGAATGTGCGAAAGGAGAGCCATTGACCGGTTGCCTGCAGTACTAGTTGCGCAAGGAGCGACCGGCGGCCGGCTCATGTGCATTGCATCCGCGCATCTACTGCGATCTGTTTGCGAAGCGCCTCGAAACGCTCAAGCACCTTTTCTCCGAAACACGGATCGGGGCTAGCAGAAACGACGGCATCGACCGCTGCCCAGTCCTCTTCCGTCAACACCTGCGCGGCGCGAGGCATCAAATCTCGCTCCTCAGTAGAAAGGTGGTGACGATAGTACACGAGGTACGTGGCCGTGGCCGCCTCCAGAGCCGTGCGGGAGACGATGACATCTCCAGCGGCTTCATTGATGCGATGCAGGAGTTCATCGCCGGCCGCGGCAATCACGCGATGCTCCTGCAGAACTCGGTTCACGACGACTTGAATCCCGGGATTGCGTTTGACAAGCCGAGCGTACGCGACATCCTCGCGCGGATGATGAACACGATCCGAAAAATTCCGCATGTAGTAAAGGATGTCGTTCATAAGTCCGTAATTTGGACTCTCGCCCCGATGGAGCACAGCTATCTGTTCTTCGAGAACATCGAGTAGCCGGGCAAAACTAACGTGCTCGGTGTGCCATACAGAAAGTGAGTTTGGCATGACATGCTCCATGGGAATGGTCAGGTACAGACTGCCTGAACCAAACGGTGAATGCAGTCCTTGTCGGCGTGATCGATAGTGCCGCAGCGCGACCGGTACAATCGAAATGTTACTAGGCGCACGCCAAGAAGGACTGACACAGATCAATACACTGTGGTATTGGAAGGCGGAGCTCGCCCGCTGCGGACGGCCTGTTCGCGGCTTTGCGGCTACAGGCGCTTCGATGTGGTGGCCGATGTCCCGGATAATTGCGCGTCCGATTGCCGGGACCACCCGGTACCGATAAAAGTATCTTTACCGAAGAGGGGGCATTCCGAATACAGTGGACATAGCTTGCCGGGTTAGATCACACAGCGCGAGACGTTGAATTCTGCGTGCTTGCGCAAAACCCGGCCAACGCGTTTGACGAATTGCAGCGAGTATCCGCACGGTGCCTGGAAATACCGATCGCCGCGTAAGTTCCGGCGCAGGACCGATTCATCAACCTTGGTGTAGCAGTGTCCGGTATCACAGTGGCGATCCCAGTGCGCCCTTCAGACTTCGGGTGTCACGAATTGGGTGTTAATCACGGCTTCGACCAGCGTAACTCCGTGGGGGGTAAGGGTTACCACATCGCTATCGATTATGACCAGTGCTTTATCAACCAGCGTTCTGAGCGTGGAGCGGATAATCGGATTGTCGAAGAAGCTTCTGCCTGCCATCAAAACGCCGCCCGAACACGTTGTCATTCACCGGAACCAGTGTGGAAAGAGCCATTTTGAAAGCGTTCACTTCGCGCCTGAAGTGGGGAGACTCCTCGGCTTTCCTCAATGGGCAGACGGTTTTCATCCAGAGCCTTGAATTTTCTGTAGCCGGTGACGTTGATGGCCTCGGCCCGGGTACATTTCGAGCTGCCGCCGAGACCGATCGCCACTTCCGGGTACTGCTTATCGAGGTCGGTCACTAGCCCTTTCCATTTCTCCACCGTACTGCGGGAGCAGACACCGGCTGCCGGCACGGCAATTGTCCGCGAGGACGATCGCTGGAGCTTGCGAGGCCGTCACTCAGGAAGCCGTGCAACGCGACGGCGAACAACTCTTGCCGCACAGCAAATTGAATTGTTTTTCTCGTTCCGGTCCGTGGGCCATCGCCGTGCCGAAGGTGTCCGGCGATGCAGGAATATCGTTCGTGACGTTGAGCGAGGTAAGGAAGATTGTTGCAGTAGCGGACCCATTCTCGGGCAAATGCTACGGAATCACTTCGAGCATTAGATAATACACGAATCAAGGTAATTTCTGTGTGTCCCTAACCTTGTGAATACCGATATCTAGTCGATGCAGGGCCCGTCCGAATTGCCGATCTCGAGGCTAGGCTGCCAAAGAACGTGCAGCTTCTCGGGTGGCTTGCCGTTGAGCACTGCAAGCATTAACTCAACGATCGTCACACCGACATCATGCGGAACGGCCCATTGCAGGATTGTGAAGTTGTAGCCCTTGAGCGTGTCTGGAGGGAGGCCACCATTGACGATGATCGACATTTCGCTTCCGAGCATAACCCCGGCGTCAACAAGCGCACGCACGGCACCGGCGCCGCATGGAGGGTTGTCCACGATCACGGCAGACGGTCTCGGATTGCATGAAAGAATACGCGTCATTGCTTCGTAGCTGCTGGCGCGGCTGAGCGTACCTTCGATCATGTAGCGCGCGTTTATGGGCAGACCGGCGGCGGCCATCGCGCCAATGTAGCCTTTACGCGCCTGTGTTGTAAAATGCAACTCCAATGGTCCGTTGAGCAACGCGATCCGGCGGTGGCCAAGGTTAACAAGCCGCTCGACTGCCTGGCGTACTCCGGCCTCGGTGTCGAAATCAAACCAGGAGTACGGACCTGGAAGGATGCTGCGGCCGTACGCAACGAACGGGATGCCCTTTTTCACAAGATACTGCAGCCGGCGATCATTCAGTTTGGTACGCGTGACGATCATGCCGTCGACGCGGCGTCCTTCAGCCATCCGCTCGTAGGTACGGAGTTCGTCGACGTTAGAGGCCGAGGCAATGATTAGATCCTTGTTGGTGCATTCGATGGCCTTAGTCATGCCGGACACGACTTCGAGGAAGTATGGATCTCCTAGATCATGCGCCGTGGGCGGACAGATGATGCCGATAGCATCGGCGCGCCCGGTTGCCAGGTGCCGCGCCATCGTATTGGGGCGGTAGCCGACGCTCGCTGCAACCGCAATGACTCGCTCACGGGTGCGCTCACTCACTTCCGGGTGGCCGTTGAGCGCACGGCTGACCGTGGTTCGCGACATTCCAAGCTTGTGCGCAAGATCTTTGAGTTTCATCGCGTGTCCCGGTCTTGTCGCTGTCCCGCCCAACCTGTCGGGGCCACCGACCCCGTAGCGCGACGCGACGCGTCAACCTGCAACCCTGCCATCATCAAGTACATGGACGAGCATCGGATCAGAGATCCCCCCGATGTGGCAGGAAGAGAGCGATCCGCTGCATTGCCGACTGGAAAGTCTTCTTCCGCGACCAGCTTCCATTTGCCTCGCGGATGATCGGCTCGAAGACCTGCGGTACTTCCAGTTGCCCGAATACCTTCGAGCGGAACAGCGGCGTGCGCAGCGATCTGTGTTCGAGATCGCGCGACACCGCATGCCCAAGCACGCCGCGTCCGATCGCTGGGCCCACGGGCTCTCGTGTGATGAACATCATGTGCCAGCCGTCGCCGTTCGGAGCTGAAGACTCGGGAGGTGCGGAAGGCCTGGTCGTGCAATACATCTGTATCGAGCGGCTCGTACCAGTAAGGATCGATGTCCAGCATGCGATTGTGCGTGAATCGTTCCCACCTGTGCAGATCGTCGGATCAAACTGCACCCGTTTGATTCGACTTCAGGTGATGGTCTGCACCCAACAACATATACATTGCGGGCACGACGAAGAGTGTGAACAGCGTGCCGATCGACAGCCCCGTGAAGATCACGAGCCCCATCGCATTGCGGCCCGCCGCGCCCGCACCCGACGCGACCACGAGCGGCAGCACGCCCAGCACCATGGCCGCCGTCGTCATCAGGATAGGCCGCAGGCGCACGCCGGCCGCTTCTTCGAGCGCCTCGCGCTTGCCGCGTCCCGCGTGTTGCAGCTCGTTTGCGAACTGCACGATCAGAATGCCGTGCTTGCTGACGAGGCCCATCAGCGTGACGAGACCCACCTGCGTGTAGATGTTGAGCGTCGAGAGTCCCACGTTGATGAAGATGAGCGCACCGAACAGCGCCATCGGCACCGACACGAGGATCACGACAGGATCGCGGAAGCTCTCGAACTGCGCAGCAAGCGCGAGAAACACGATGATCGTCGCGAATAGCAGCGTGATCACGAAGCCGCCGGACTCCTGCACGAACTGCCGCGACAGGCCCGAGTAGTCGGCCGTATAGCCCGTCGGCGCGACGTCGGTGGTCGCCTTGCGCAGGAAATCGAGCACTTCGCCCTGCGAGATGCCTGGTGCGAGCACGCCGGAAATCGTCGCCGAATTGAGCTGCTGGAAGTGATTGATCGACTCGGGCACGATGGTCTGTTTCAGATGCGTGACCGTCGATGCGGGAATCACGCTGCCATCGGGCGTGCGCAAATAGTAGTCGAGCACTTGTGACGGGTTGAGCCGGTCCGTTTGCAGCACCTGCGGAATCACCTTGTACGAGCGGCCCGCGATCGAAAAGTAGTTGACGTAGTTGCCGCCGAGCGCCGCGCCCAGCGTGTGCCCGACATCGCTTTGCGAGAGCCCAAGCGAAGCGACCTTGTCGTGGTCCACGAGCAGCACGCTTTCGGGCTTGTCGATTTTCAGGTTGCTGTCGACGAAAAGGAACATGCCGCTTTCGCGTGCCTTGTTCAGCACGGCCTGCGATACTTCATTGAGGTTCTCGAACGGCTCCGTCGTGCTAATGACGAACTGCACGGGCAAGCCCTGCGCGCCCGGCAGCGGCGGAAACTGGAACGCGGCGACGCGTGCGCCCGCAATGCCGTCCCACTTCTGCTGAAGCTCCTTCTGCAATTGTGTCGCGCCTCTCTTGCGTTTGTCCCACGTCTTGAAGAGCACGCCGCCATAGCCCTGGTTCAGCGTTGGCGCGCCCGTCAGCTGGAACATCTGCGAGTACTCCGGCAACTGCTTCGAGATGTCGAATACCTGGTCCGCGTAAGTCTGCATCTGCTGGATCGTCGCGTTCGGCGGCCCCTGGATCTGCGACAGCACGATGCCCTGATCCTCCTGTGGCGCAAGCTCCGATTTCGACGTCGTGAAGAGATACACGGTGCCGCACAACAACAGCGCGCCCATCACGATGAACACAGGCCACGTGTCGAGCATCGCATGCAACAGACGCCCATAGCCGCGATGCACGCGCTCGAACTGCCGGTCGACGAAGCGCGCGAAACGGCCCGACTCCTGGTCCGTGCGGAAAAAGCGCGAGCACATCATCGGCGATAGCGATAGCGCGATCACACCCGATACGGTCACGGCGCCCGCCAGCGTGAACGCGAATTCGGTAAAGAGCGCGCCCGTCAGTCCGCCCTGGAAGCCGATCGGCAGGTACACGGCAACGAGCACGACCGTCATCGCGAGAATCGGGCCGCCGAGTTCGCGCGCGGCGATCAGCGCCGCTTCGAAAGGCTGCTTGCCTTCCTCCTTCATATGCCGGTCGACGTTCTCGACCACGATGATCGCATCGTCGACGACGAGCCCGATCGCGAGCACGAGCGCAAGCAGTGTCAGCAGATTGATCGAATAGCCGAGCAGCTGCATCACGAAGAACGTGCCGATCAGCGAGAGCGGCATCGCGATCACGGGCACGATCACCGCGCGGAAACTGCCGAGGAACAGGAAGATCACGACCGTCACGATCAGCAGCGCTTCGACGAGCGTCTTCACCACTTCATCGATGGCCGTGTTGATGAAGTCGGTCGCGTCGTAGACGATGTCGCCCGTCATGCCTGTCGGGAACTGCTTCTGCAGGTCCGGGAAGATCGCTTTCACGCGCTTCGCGACGTCGAGCACGTTCGCATCGGGCGCCACCTTGATGCCGATGAATACCGAACGCTTGCCGCTGAACGCGACGTTGAAATCGTAGTTGTCCGCGCCGAGCACGACGTTCGCGACATCTTCGAGGCGCACGATCGCGCCGTTCTTCTGCTTGACGACGAGCTTCTTGAAGTCGTCGACGGAATGCAGGTCGGTGCCCGCGTTCAGATCGACGCTGATCATCTGGCCTTTGGTCGTGCCGAGCGTAGCGAGATAGTTGTTGTTGCCGAGGGCAGTGGAGACGTCGGCGGCCGTGACGTTGTGCGCGGCGAGCCGGTTCGAATCGAGCCAGGCGCGCAGCGCGAACTGACGGCCGCCGAGAATCTCCGCCATCTGCACGCCCTGGATCGAATCGAGCTTCGGCTTCACGACGCGCAGCAGATAGTCGGTGACGTTGTTGCTCGGCAGCACGTCGCTGTAGAAGCCCATGTACATCGCGTCGGTGGTCTGGCCGACCTGCACGGTCAGCACCGGCTGCTGCGCCTGCGGCGGCAACTGGTTGCGCACCGACGCGATCTGCGTGTTGATCTCCGTCAGCGCGCGATTCGAGTCGTAGTTCAGGCGCAGCGTCGCGGTGATCGTCGAGACGCCCGTGCTGCTCTTCGACGACATGTAGTCGATGCCTTGGGCTTGCGCGATCGCGGCTTCGAGCGGCTGCGTGATGAAGCCGGCCATCGTGTCGGCGCTCGCGCCGTAGTACGAGGTCGTGATGGTGACGACGCCGTTTTCGGTCTGCGGATATTCGCCGACCTTCAGCACGGATAGCGAACGCAAGCCGAGCACGAGTATCAGCAGACTCACCACCGATGCGAGCACCGGGCGTTTAATGAAGATGTCGGTGAATTTCATCGCGCGGCCTCTTACTGTTCCTGAGGCGTCGGATTCGGGTTGTCCGCGGGCAGCACGCGGTTGTCGATCACGAGCGGCGTGCCGTTCTTCAGTTTCAACTGGCCGCTCGTCACGACTTGCGCGCCTTCGCCGATGCCCTTGAGAATCGCGACCTGATCGCCGCGCGTCGGCCCCGGCGTGACGAACACCTGCTGCGCGACGGGCATGACCTTGCCTTGCGCATTCTTTTGCGCGCCGGGCTTCACGACGAACACGGTCGCGCCGTACGGGTTATAGGTGATGGCCGTTTGTGGCAAGGTCAGATAGCGCTGCACGGTGCCCGCGTCGATCTTCACGTTCGCGTACATGCCGGGCAGCAGCTTGCGCTCGCGGTTGTCGACGGTCGCTTCGATCTGCACGTTGCGCGTTGTGCTGTCCACGCGCGGATTGATCGAGCGGATCTTGCCGTCGAACGTGCGGTTGCTGAACGCATTCGTATCGACGACGATCGCCTGGCCGACCTGCAATTGCCCGAGCTGCTGTTGCGGCAGATAGAAGTCGGCGTAGATCGGATCGATGGCTTGCAGCGTGACGATCGCATCGCCCGGATTGATGTACTGGCCCGGGTTGACCGTCGTGATGCCGACGCGTCCCGCGAAGGGCGCGCGTATCGTTTTCTTTTCGACGAGCGCGGCCTGCTGATCGACCTGGGCCTTCTTGCTCTTCAGGTCGGCGGCATCGGCGTCGAGCTGGGCCTTTGCAATCGCCTGAATGTCGAATTGCGCCTTGTCGCGCTTGTAGACGGTTTGCGCGAGTTCTGCAGCGGCTTGCAGCGACGCAAGCTGCGCGCGATCCGAATCGTCGTTCAGGCGCACGAGCACCTGGCCTGCCTTCACTTCCTGGCCCGAGCTGAACGCGATTTCGCGCACGAGGCCGGCCACTTCCGTCGTCACGTCGACGCCGCGCACCGCGCGCAGGCTGCCCACGGCGGCAAGCTGCGGCTGCCACGTCTGATAGCCCGCGACAGCGGCCGTGACGGTTGCGGGCGGCACGGCATTGCTCGCCATAAACTTCTTGAGCATGTGCGCCCTGAACAGATTGAAGCCGACCAGCGCGCCGAGCAATACGCCCACGCAGATCAGCATGATGATCATCCGCTTGGTCATGGGTCTCTTCGTTGTCATCGTCGTCTTGTCCTTGCACGGCAAACTGATAAGAGACAAACTCGTCCTTCGACGCAGCCCTCTGACCGCATGCGACGCGCAGCTGTTGAGAAAGGATTCATTGCGGCCTGGCAGACGCCGGGGCCGGTGCCGACGTGTCTTGGGCTGCCTGGCTCGTCGCCGTGTCGTTCCACCAGCCGCCGCCGAGCGCCTGGAACAGCGCCGCCGTGTCCGCATAGCGCGCGGCCTGCGCCTGTGCGAGATTCACGACGGTCTGCTGGTACTGGCGCTGCGCATCGAGCAACGCCAGATAGCTGACGCCGCCAATGCGAAACTGGCCGCGCGTCAGATCCAGCGAATCGCGCGCTGCGCGCCATGCTTCCGTCTGCGCGCGCAGGCCGGTGGCATCGTGTTCGAGCGCGCGCAGCGTATCGGCGACGTTCTGGAACGCGAGCAGCACCGTCTGCCGGTATTGTGCGTTGGCCTGATCGAAGGCGGCATCGGCTGCGCGCTTTTGCGCGCTCAGCTGGCCGCCGCGAAAGATCGGCTGCGTGACGCCCGCGCCGATGCTCCAGATCATGTCGGCGTACTTGAGCAGACCTGCGGGCGTGAGTGCCTGCGGGCCGTAGCCCGCCGACAGCGTGAGCTGCGGATACATGTTCGCCGTCGCGACGCCGACCTGCGCGCTCGCCTGATGCAGCGTGGCGTCGGCGGCGAGGATGTCGGGCCGCTGCCGCACGAGCGACGACGGCACGCTGACGGGCAAGCTCTGCGGCAGCGTGAACATCGACAGCTTGAACTCGGGCACACCCGTGTCGCTTGGCGGCTTGCCCGCGAGAACGGCCAACTGATGACGCGTCTGATCGAGCGACTGACGCAACGGCGGCAACGTCGCGCGCGTCTGCGCGACGAGCGTTTCCTGCGAGAGCACCGCGGTGCGGTTCACGCCGCCAAGCTCGAACTGCTTGCGCAACACGCCGAGCTGCGCGTCCTCGTCGGTGGCGATGCGTTCGGTCGCTTCGATCTGCTCGCGCAGCGACGCTTCCTTGGCAGCCGCCGTCACGATGTTTGCCGACAACGCGAGATAGGCAGCTTGCAACTGGAAGCCCTCGTAATCGACCTGCGAGCGTAGCGATTCGAGTTCGCGCCTCGCGCCGCCGAACACATCGAGGTTATACGACACGTTTACCGACGCGTTGTACAAATTCAATATTCTATGTAGACCGGGCTGGCCGAACGTGACGCCATTGAATTTCTCGCGTGTCGCGTTAGCCTTTGCATCGACGGACGGATACAGCGTGATGCCCATCTGCGCGCGAAGGTTCTCGCCGGCTTGCCTGAGCGCCGCTTGCGCCGCAGCGACGTTGGGACTGTTGGCGAGCGCTTCGCGAATCAGCGCGTCGAGCGGCTCGCAATGAAAGAGCGTCCACCACTGCGCGGGAATGTCCTGGCGGGCCACGAACTGTTGGGGGACGCCCGATGCGCCCGGCGACGACGCCGTTTGGTCGGGCAGCGGCGTGGGCGTGTACGTCTCTGTGGCGGGCGGGGGGGGCGTGCGGTAATCGGGGCCCACCACGCAACCCGACAGCAAACAAAACTGTGAAAGCAGGATTGTAACCAGTGCGATGCGCGCGCAAACGTGAAGCGCTATACGGCGCCGAAATGCGCTACTAGGCTGCCGATGCAAACGGCTGCGACCAACTGCGGTTGACGTCATCGAACACCTATCCACCTTCCACCTTAGTTCGCGTGAGCGGCGTGTTATCAAAATTGCGGATGCAGAACTTACCCGTCCCCGCTGCGCCGGTCTTCCTGCAAGGAGGCCAATGTAAGGTATGAATGATTTGAAGCGATATTTGGCTCGCTTCCGCAGCGGAACTTCGGGCGCGCGGATCTTATAACAGGTTGCAAACATCCTTCGCGCATGGTCAGTGCCTGTCAAGCCAGTTCAACACAATTTCGACACCCTCATTAATCGACAGCAAACAAGTGTCGATGAAGACGTCTGGTGCCGTCGGCTGTTCATATGGCGAGTCGACGCCGGTGAAATGCTGGATTGCGCCACGTCTCGCGAGCCGATAAAGGCCTTTGGGATCGCGAGCCTCGGCTACGGCCAAAGATGCGTGGACATGAATTTCAGCGAAGTTATGCTTCCCTGCGTTGGATTTGGCGAGTTCTCGGTCCGAGCGGAAGGGGGAGATGAGGCACACCAGTACCACGATGCCGGCGTCAGCCATCAATTTTGCAACTTCCGACACGCGCCGTACGTTCTCGTGTCGATCCTCATCGCTAAAGCCGAGGTCCTTGCAAAGACCGAGCCTGACGGAGTCGCCATCGAGAGTGTAGGTGAGGCGGCCGGACGCATGAAGACGCGCCTCAACCCTGTCAGCGATAGCCGATTTTCCAGACCCGGACAGACCGGTGAACCACAGAATGGCGGGCGTTTGTCGTAGCAACCGTCGTCTAGACTCAGGATCAATGCGAAAGTCGTGTGCGTAAAGATGTGAAGTCGATGCCTCGTTCGTCATACACGCCTACGTAAGCGGGTTGGGATGGTTGCTGGAATTCGGGTACGCGCGCTCAAGCATTGCAGCAGTGTGACGTCAGTTGAACGTGGACGATCAGGAAATGGACATCCACGGATCTGCCGTCGACGCGGCAGATTGCCGCCTATCATTCAAGGCCCACGCGCGACGAATCGGAATATTCCGAGCGGTGCAGTCGTTTCCCACTCATACTGGTGCACAGCATGCGGGTTCGTCGGTTGACGATGGCAGGCTGTTCCCGTGTGCCTTGCTCAATAGAAGACCGTCGCACCATACATGTTCGACGCGTCCCCATTTACAGGCTGAAGCAGCGTCCGGGAAGAAGCCTCGCCCGTGATGATTGGCGCTGGTGTTGCAGAGCAATGGAAGACCTGTGAGTTTTTCGTATTCGATCAGCAGTTGGGCTACCGGATGCTCGGAAGTTCTTGCGATCGTCTGCAATCGAGCCGACCCGTCGAGGTGCACAACGGCAGGAACCTTGTCCTGCCATTCCGCGCGCGTCTGATGATCGAACAGCATGTAGGGGTCTGGAGTGCCGGGGCAAAATACGGCAGGAGCACTGTCTTCGAGGCATATTGGTGCCACGGGGCGGAAATGCTCTCGATACTTGATATCGTTGAGGATAGCCTTCATAGCGGGCGAAGTAGCAGCGGCCAGGATGCTTCTGGCACCCAATGCCCGAGGCCCCAGCTCGGCGCGGCCGGCAAGAAAAACGACGGGTTCATTATCCGCGAGTATCCGGGCGAGTTCCGCAATGGAGCAAGGAGACGCCGTCCATCCGGCCGGCACGTCGCCAGTTTTCACGGCTGGTCCGCTATAGACCGACCATTCCAAAGGTACGAAGCCTTTGTCCGCGGCCATCGCGCAACAAGCGGCGCCAATCGCCGATCCACTATCATTCGGAAAGGGCGGGACCCAGATTGCGTCGAACAAGCCACTCGCACGTAATGCGCTATTCCATTTGATGTTGAGTGCGCATCCGCCAGAGATACACAAATTTCGCGGCCCCGGAATCGAATGTCGCTGGAGCGCCATTTCCATTTCATGAACGAGAAGTCGCTCAAGGAATACATGAAAGGAGACGAGTACGTCTTCGTGAGGCTTGGTCTTTAGTTGTGGCAGGCTTGCTTCGAAGAAGTCGCGTACAGCTGCGAGCGATGTTTCCGGAATATGGACATTCTGGCGGTAATTTCGCGCAATTTCCGTATCGCCGGCAAAGCGTTCCTGGTAAAGCCGATGAAACTCAGTGACGATGTCTTCATCGAGGGATCCGAGCGCGATATATGCCATAAGCTTGCCGGCCACGCCAAGATCCCACTCCGCGCCGTCCGCCTTCTTATAGGGCCCAAAATGATGACCTGCCGCAGCGTATATTTGGCCGATGACCGGAAACAGGCAGTCAACGAAGCGCGCTCCGTGGCGTTGTACGTGGTACAGCCTCGGCACCATTCCACCATCCCAGACCAGGCAGAACGCGGGCTGCTCGCTCCGCGCGAACGGGCTGGTGCAGTACGCGGAGGCAACATGGCCTGACACATGAGGATAGCTTTTATATGTACGTGACGCTCCGCCGACCAGCAGTCCGGTGCCGTCGACCGAGGCAAGAAGATGGTCCACTTTGCGTTCGATATAGGGGGCGCCATTTAGGCTGACCGGCGTGGAGCCACTGACCATCCGAAACTGTGACTCCACTTCGCCGTCCCAGCCGTCGACAACAAACTGGTCTATATCTTCGACACGCAAGCCACCTTCGCTCAATGCGGCTGCAACTGCATCCAGGTTCTCGATTTTTTGGTATCGCGGGTTGTTTTCCCGCTTCTCCTGTTCGATGCAAAAAACGAGTTTTCCATCCTCGACAACGGCGATTGCTCCGTCGTGTGTCAGCTTGAGGCCACAAATGCGCATAGTATCCCCTACTCAAAGAGGGTAATTGGGTTGAGGCGAAAGGAAAGCCGGGTTCCGGAAGCGCGCGAGCAGACAGTCTTCATTGGGCGACTCACCGACGCACTCCACGCGCTCAACTTCGGTCAGTTCTTCTTTCAGAATTTCCAAGACCGTTTCTGCACCGGCAAGGTGTCCCCACCGCCGACAACTGGCGTCACGCGCCGACCCGAATATCAATCGGCCACCAGGTACAAGCATCCGTACCAGATTGCGAATAGCGGCGCGCACCTCCTCGATGTTGCCGAGGTAATAAAGAACTTCCGCCACTACGATCAGATCGAACTTGTCGAGGGTAAAAAAATGCTGTACGTCTGAAACAATCCAGACCGTGTTCGGTGGCTCCTTCAGACGTTCGCGTGTTTTCGAGAGCGCTTGTGGCATAACGTCGATAATGGTGAGCCGTTGGCAATGAGGTGCCAATCTTTCCGTAAACGCTCCTCCCGCGCATCCGACTTCTAACGCGTTGGAGACAGATCCGTCGACGAGTGACATCCGGAGCATTTGCTCATGGCGTTGGAGTTCGAAGGGATTACTGTCCAGTTGCCACGGGTCGTCCGCGTCCAATTCTCGACGCAGTAATTCAAAAGTCGTTACATTTCTCAATTTGGTCTACCTTACTAGTAGTCCACTACAACGTCGTTGTACGACGCGCTATGCGGGACGCGTCGCTTTCCGGACAGAACCGGCGTGCCTCACAGCTCGGGTCCGTTGCGCTCGATGGCGGCGCCGACCGGCCACTCGTTCAGCGGGCTACCGATCGGCAAAATCACAGCCAGCACGTCTTCAATGCGCGTAGGAGGTAAGTCAAGATGAACGTTTGGGAGCGTTGATCGCACGCGCACCCCATCCAAGATTGTCCCCATTCCATTCCGAAACAATCTGGCAAAGTGATTCTTTAAGGCATGCCGGACTGTGCCAAACGCAAATGGGACGCGGAGTTCTTGCAGCACTGGATATATCGCGCGGATCGAATGACCGATTCCGAACCCTTCGAGATCCGGACGCACCCCATACAGTCCCAATTCGGCTACAAGTACATCGACCGAGCCTACCTTGATGAAACGACGAAGCGATCCCATGTGAGCTGCAACACCCCTCGAATCGTAGGCGATGGCGCGGAGTTCGGGCCGCGCACCGGCCCAACTTCGGCCACCCTCGAACGGTTTTGCGTTGAAAGCCCCGGTCGGCCCATACGTCGTTCGGAAGAATCGGGCCAACTCGATGTGATCGGTGAGTTCAAGCTCATTTTCCCAGCACAATCTCCACTGCACTTTTGAGGACATGCACAGTTACCTCGTTTTGACGCGTTCATCGCTTGCTGCGCGAGCGGCCAGACATACCGATGGTGCGCATCAGTTTTCTATGGCTATAAGGGAACGCAAGGATTAATCAAACCGATCATTTGTTAGCTAAACAGATCTCGCTTAGAGACACGACGACACTTAAAATGATCTGTCAACAGGTGGGTTATACGATCGAGTTATTCGTAAGGGGTGTTTAAACATCGATCTTCCCACCTTCGAAGAGGCTCTCGTACTGCCCGCCTGCGAAGTGACGCTTCAACTCCTCAAAATTGAGTACCGTTTGTTCCAGTGGCCGCACTTCCTGACGTTGAAGGACCGTGCTGCCAGAGCATGGACGCACTGGAATTTCGAGGAAAGCCCAAACGGCATGCAGGCATGATGCGGGATTGCCCAACAGACTTTCATACTCGACGGTAAGAATGTTCGTTGGCGCGAATGAGCCCATCACCAGTCGGTGGAAATCGTCAGCAGCTTCGAGATAGTCCTCGCAGTCTTCAATTTTTAAGGTTACCTGAGGAGGCGGACCGGAGTCGTTGCCTGCGCCAAACTTTAACCATTGACCACTTTGCCTTGCCTGCACCAACGATCGCAGCGATTCCAACGTATTTCTGCGGATTACAAGTATCACCTTGAGGCGTGGCCATCTAGCCAACTCGTCAAAGAACCTCGGGCGCTCCTGAAACTGAGGTTGGTTGATCTTGCAACCGACGTGTGTGATCGCGTTCTTTCCGGTTCTGGAGGGGTAGTGCAGGTAGGCCACTTCGAGCAGTTCGCGATCGCTAAGTAGCAGGCGCTTGCGATTGTCCCAGATCGCGTCGTAAGGATTGAGCAACTCGCCATTGCTTGATACGTTGGGATGCTCGTTTAGCAATTCTTCAAGATAATGGGTGCCCGTCCTGGGCATCCCGAGGATTACAAATGGCTCAATTGTCGGCATGGATTGGGTCATAGCGTATCTTTAACGGAATCGAAAGCGATGATTCGAAATCTGATTCCTGACTAAGTCATTACGAGGATCCTGCTCGGTTTCCAATCATCTGCGTCAAGATAAAAGACGTCGGCGAAACAGTGCTGCCGACAGAAAGAATGGCAAGACTGTGTAGACGCAGAGCGCAATCACATGCAGACCGATTCCGGCGGCTGGGCGTGCAAGCATCGCTGGGCGGATGAGTTCAACGGAATGTGTGAGCGGCAAGAATCGCGCAAGCTGGCGAAATGCACCTGGAAGATGGGCGACCGGAAAGACGACACCGCTCAAAAAAAGCATGGGCGTCAGAACAAGTGTTTGATAGAAGATAAAGTAATCATAACTCGGCGCGATCGCGATGAGTACCATCGCAATACTCGCGAAGGCGAGGCCAGTTAAGATAACGACGGGAATGACGTAAAGAATGCTCGGAAACGCCGCATAGCCGAGCGTCGTGGCAACCACCGTAACAGCCGTCCCGGCCAAAAGGGCTTTCGTTGCTGCCCACGCCAATTCACCGAGAACGACGTCGCCGATCGTGAGTTGGGTACAGAGGACTGCTTCCCACATGCGCTGGATGTGCATGCGAGCGAAAGTCGCATAAATCGTCTCGAACGTCGCCGAAGTCATTGCGCTTGTCGCAACCATTCCAGCCGCCAAAAAGGCTACGTAGGAAGTGCCTTCGATGCGGCCTATCATTATTCCCACGCCGAAACCTAATCCGAACAGATACATCATCGGGTCCGCAAGGTTACCGATAAGCGAAACGAGTGCAGTTTTTCGCCACGCTAGATAATTGCGGCGCCATACCATGCGCCAGTTCCAAGTGTTGGTGGGCATAGCCATCACGAAAACTTCGCGCATCATTTAGTCCTTCATATCCCGTCCAGTCAACCGGAGAAACACGTCTTCCAGGTTTGCGGGGCGTTGCAGAACGCGCAGACCCGTTCGCTTGCACAACTGCATGCGCACCTGTTCCAAGTCGGATGCATAGCAAAACAGCGTCTCGCCGCTCACCTCCATGCGCTGCGCGTAGGGCTCAAGCAATGCACGCAGTTCGTGCGAATCGCCGCCGTATATCTCCAGCACGTGGCTTCCAATTTGTTCATGGATTAGCGCATCAGGGGCACCTTCCGCAATGCTGCGTCCTTTGTCAATCACGCAGAGTCGATCGCACAATCGCTCAGCCTCTTCCATGAAGTGAGTAGTTAGAAGGATTGTCTTGCCGCGCGCAAGTAGAGAGCGCAAGCGGTCCCAGACGAGGCGGCGCGCATGTGGATCAAGACCAGTCGCAGGCTCGTCCATTATCAGCAGTTGTGGGTCGTTGATAAGCGCCCGGGCGATGGTTAACCGACGCTTCATGCCGCCGGATAGTTCTGCGACGCGCGCGTGAGCCTTGCTCTCCAGGTGCGCGAATTCAAGCAGCGACGGAATCACCGCTTCGACCTCGTCGGCGCTCATGCCAAAGTAGCGCCCGAATATCTGCAGGTTCTCGCGCACCGTGAACCCGGGTTCAAGGTTGTCAAATTGCGGAACTACGCCGATACGCCGCCGTGCCAGGCGCGCGCGTACGGGCACGGGCTCTCCAAGAACAGTGATTGTACCTGCGTCAGGCGAGGCCATACCGAGGACCATGCGCGCGGTCGTGCTCTTGCCTGCGCCGTTAGGTCCCAGTAGGCCAAAGCATTCGCCGTGCTCGACGCGAAATGAAAGTCCGTTAACGACCTGTTTGCCGTTATATAACTTCCTGACGCTAGTAAACGTTATCGCTGCAGCAGCCATTGAACGAGAGGTAGAGATGTGGCTTCGTTAAAAGAAGATCCCGTTTTGCGCGCGAGATCTTACGCATCACTCACTACGGACTACATTGTCGGACGTTCCGAATGACGGTGTCCTGCACTGCCGGTCACGCTGCGCATCCGTACCCGTCGATGCAGCAGCGTCTGTTGTCGCAGCGTGTCCAGGCGGATCGACGTGTTCGAAACAGTCGGCGGCCGAGCCTCGGGAAAGCCAGTTGCTGTTACTCAACGTACACAATGCGTAGGCCTTTACAGGAAGCAATAACAAAAGGTTGATAAATGTGTGCGCGGAAAATCCGAGAAATCGAAGTTCTCGAGACCGAACAGCGGCCACGGAACAGCGGATCATAGTCATTGAGGCGATCAGAAAGCATGCCTGCCACGGTGCCGAGGCTGTCAGAACGATCTGCAGGAGCCCGGCGAGCATTGACACGGCAAGTAAAAGCGACCCTACGTTTTGCCCGATCACGTCCAGCGTAAGGTAACGATCGAGACGAGGCAGGAGGCGCAGCGCAAGCAGCGTGTCGCGATAAGTGCTGCGTGCCCAACGTAGTTGTTGACGCAGATATGGCCACAGCTTGTCTGGTACAACGGTAGCTGCGATCGCGTCTGAAACATACTCCGTTCGGTAACCAGCTGCCAGCATAAGAATTGTCAAATGGCGATCTTCGCCAAAGTCACTGCGTTTTCCGCGGAACGTCTGAGTCTCGTACTGGTTCAGCAGCAAAAGAAGCGCGGATCGTCGATAGATGGCGCATGGACCGCAGCAGCACATAACGGCACCGAAACGGGCTTGAGCGGCACGCTCTTCGTTGCAGGCGAGCCAGTATTCCATATCGATCAGACGGGTCAACCATGTGTCGCGGCGATTGCTTGCTGTCAATTGACCCATGGCGGCCCCGATCGCCGGGTCACTCATTGTTAGGACGAGTTTCTTCACGACATCGGGCGCCAGGGTCGTATCTGAGTCGACGTTAAGTATCAGTTCCGCAGACGAGGAACGGATCGCAGCGATTTGTGCCTTGCGTTTTCCTACGTTCCGGGGCAGGAGAACAAAATTGAATCTCGGATCGTGCTCGTACTCGTGGTACACCATTCTCAACGCGTCACGATTGGCTGAACCGTCATCGACGACGTGGACTTTAAAGGGGCCGGCATACTCCTGAGTCGCGATTGAAGCGAGGCACGCCCGCAGTGTGTCCGGGTTTTCGTTGAAGCACGGCACAATAACGTCGACGTCGGGCAGGGAGTTGGAGTTGGTCGATTTGCTTCTCGCAGGCGGCCCGCTAGACGGCATGGCGTGCAGAACCTGCGCGCTTTTATAAATGGTCGAAAGCAATGCGTACAACAGAACGGAGGTCATGTTGATTGTGGCAGGGATGTTCATCGAGGTCAGTTTGCTAAGTGGCGTTAAGAAATGATCTGACTACAGGCCTGCCGTGATCCAGAGAAGGAACATGTGGAAAATGCTAAAGATTTGCTCGCGAAGTTCCTGTCGGTAGTAGGCAAGGGTGTCTCTATTCCGCCTGCATCCGTGGATGTCTCGCTATAGCTTGGCGAGACTGCGGAATCTTGCGCTCTCTCGTCGCTCGGATCCTCAACTAGTGCACGCCCATGATAGCGAGCTGGCAAATAATATATCCATCGGCCGATGTAGAAAGCTCTGTCAGTGCTTCCTCTTTATCGCGTCAGGATTTCCTGACGCCGGTGATATTACTAATCCGTTTCAAAGCCGTTTACAAGCTGCTGCTCATGGTTTGAGTAACCTCTTTAATGAGGTAAACAAGCCTTAAGGCAGATGTTTGCAGGAGTGCTTATCGGTTCAATTTGTCCACATCAGGGCAGTGAACTGATTACAAACCTGCGTTCCTTCAATGCTGGAATCAGGCGCGACAGCGCCGTGACGGTCTGATCGCGCGATGTGGTGCAAGCATTCGGATCCCACTCTCCAGGAGGGCTCCCATCGTGTAAAAGAACAATAGAGCCTGGCTGCGCGGACGCCAGCACAGCGTGCATAATCGCGTCGACACCGGGGCGAGACCAATCTCGCGGGTCTATCGACCAGTGAAGTGCCGTCAATCCTGCCTTTGTCGATTCGGCAATTACTTCTTTCGTCCATATTCCGTATGGCGCGCGCATATACCGCACTGTTGCGGCAGGGCATGTCCGCTTGAATATCGCGTTCGCTTCCAATATCTCACGCCGTGTCTGTTCCTGTTCGCATTTTGAAAGATCCCGATGCGTCATCGTGTGATTAGCGATCTCGTGACCTTCAGCGATGATCCGTTCTATTAACTGCGGATGACTTGCCGCGTAAGCGCCAAGGACGCAGAACGTTGCCGGCACTTGGTGCTGCGCCAATACGTCAAGTATCTTGGGCGTCCATACCAGATCTGGACCGTCATCGAAGGTAAGGTAAACCTGACGGGATTGGTGTTGGCGGTCAAAGTTGTCCGGCACATCGGACAGGCAAACGAACCGGTTCGCACTCGTCTCGTCTCGTTGCGGTGTGTCATCCTTCATCTCATAAGCCATCGACTATTCATGGTGGTGTGCAGAAAACGCCCCTTTTGAAGGGGTGAAAATCTGTCTATAACTCACAATTTGGGACTTTGCGAAAACGGTCGGTCAGTAATTCGAATAAAATATTCGTGCGACCTCTTGCGCCTTTAGTATTGGTAGGCGTAACTTTGCGCGACGACAATTAATTTGTACAATCGATTGTTTCGATACGTTGCATCCACACAGCGAATACCTGAACATGCGCTTCAAAGGCCTCGATCTCAATCTTCTTGTTGCGCTGGATGCGCTGATGACGCAACGCAATCTGACGGTCGCGGCGCGGAACATCAATTTGAGTCAACCTGCCATGAGTGCAGCAGTCGGCCGGTTACGAGACTATTTTGGTGATGACCTGTTCGTGATGAGGGGTCGCGAGTTTGTCCCGACAGCTCGGGCAATGGAACTCGCAGGCCCGGTTCGGGAAGCTCTGTCGCACATCCAGCTTTCGATCATTTCGCGCGACGTCTTCCAACCGGCCAAATCGAATCGCCGCTTTAGGGTCTGCCTTTCTGATTTCATGACACTTGTTTATTTCCAGAATGTCGTAAAACGTGTCGCACGCGAAGCTCCCTCAGTGAGTTTTGAATTGCTTTTTCCTGACGACGAACCCGGCGAGTTGCTTCGTCGAGGTGACGCTGATTTTCTGATTTTGCCGGAGCTGTTGCTGGCAGATTCTCACCCCAAAGCGGCGCTCTTCGAGGAGAAGCTCGTATGTGTCGGATGTCCAACAAACAAACAGTTGTCGCGGCGGCTCCCGTTGGAGAAGTACATGTCGATGGGACATGTGACAGTGAGGTTCGGACGGGCGCGCAGGCCCTCGATCGAGGAGTTTTTCTTACTCGATCTCGGTCTAAAGAGGCGCGAAGAGGTTGTCGTGCCGACCTTTGATCTGGTTCCATCTATGCTATCGCGTACGAACCGTATAGCAACGATCCCTATGAGGCTGGCAAGGCATTTCGCCGAAGTGGTTCCGCTGCGGATCGTCCAGGTACCACTGCCCCTTTCCTCGTTCACTGAAACGATCCAATGGCCCGCGCTGCATAACGGTGACCCTGCAAGCATCTGGATGCGCGAGCTGTTATTACAGGAGGCGCAAAGCCTCGTGGCTGGCTAGTATCGATGGCTTCACGGTGAATTCGGGTCGTCCCGAGTTCCTTTTTCAGGCTCTTTTGAAAATGCAGTGGGTAACGGCCGTCAGCGGGCATGCGAGTTGAATGCGGAGAAGTCGAGTTTGCCCGC